>CAVXRT010000022.1:0-10388 GCA_963764115.1 uncultured Alphaproteobacteria bacterium | reverse complement strand
TCAGCAAGCACCGCATTTCCTGATTTGCGATCCGCATTACTCCGGCCAAGCTTCGCCAGGAATGATACTTCCGATGCAAGGGCGTTGGCACGACCTGACCGTGTCATTACATTCGCAACTTCCGATCCTGATAAGTGGTGGCCTATGCTGCCAACGGGGAGCGATACCCTTCGAAATCAAGCGGAAATTCCTGGTCCGGGACGAAAGCTGGCGCGCGTTTGCCGGGGCGTCACTGTCTATCTGCCAAGGCTACTTGACCCGCAATGAATCCATGATGACCCTGAGGATCAGGATCATCGAACAGGTTCGAGCAAAGTCAACGATCAAATCACCCGTCTCAAATCGCAAAAGAGTTTGAGTTCGAGTATGAAATCCCCCTGGCGGACGCTGGCGTGTTAATCGGCTTGCGGGAGAGCAGGCTTGTGGAGAAGCTGAGATACAAGCTGCCGTGGCGTGGCCTCACCCGGGACATCGATGTGTTTCAAGGCGACAATCAGGGGCTCGTTATTGACCAAAACCGTCGCTTGCCAGCTCAGGAGCTTGGCCAAATCCAGCTTGAGCGATGCGGTCGTCAGCCCGTCATAAGTTGCGCCAGTTCTTTCCCCACCGGCGAGATTGGCCCACACTTCGCTCACCTCGTTCACTGAGAAAGTCAGGCCCCTGTCTTCGAGAGACTTCCCTACGCCTCCCCAATCGCCGGTCAGCGTATCCCGTTTCCATATGTCTTCGGATCGTGGTGATGCGGTGTCGCTCTTGTTTGCGGCCACGGGATCGGCTGCCGCGGGGACTTGGAGACACACGACAAGACCCAGCGCAACTAATGCGTAACCCCCCTTTCTTGAGCAGGGCCCGCCACAACGCACAGACAACCAAATTTCCTGAGCCGAGCTTATAGCATTTGATTATGACGGCCGGCTCGGATGAACTCAGGCGACGGTCAGATTGGCGATGGACGGCCAAAACTTTTTTGACTCCCACTTGGGACGGCATAACCAAGCATCTGGGGCAGTTTCCTGGAGCGCGTGAGGGGAAGCCTCAGGATTGTATTTCACGATCACGCCCTGCACGACCGCTTCGGGGCAGCGATCAGGCGCGGACCACCTCGACTACAGCGTGCTCTGCGAAGGTCCGTCCATACTCATCCTGCACTGTCACCGTCAACGTATGCGATCCGGGCTCAAGGCCTCCTGGAAGTCTTGCAGTCCAGATGTGCGAGGAGTTTTCAGCCTTCACCCAAGGCTTTTTCGTCGCCTCGTTTCGCGCATAAAGCTCGCTCGCAAGGGGATCCGGACGCGCGTCCCGCATCATCGCGATGGGCACCGCTTTTCCGATCCTAAGGTCCACTTTTGTTTTCGGGCCGCCATCGAAAACGTTCACAATGACCTCGGTTGCATAGAGAGCATCGACTGGAATTGGCGAGCCGAGCATCTGCCCCAGGCGGAAATCGCGCTGCAATTCCCGTCCCGCGCGGTGGAAGACACTGTCGAGCATGATGCGCGTCTTCCGGCCTTGCGGTTCCTTTGCCGCAATGAAGCGTGTCTCGTATTCCGCTCCGTCGATGCTGAGCATGTGATAACCGTTCGGGCTCCCATCCCGGCTGAGCGCGCAGGCAATGCCGCGATAGTCGAAGGGCCCGCTCCACCAGGAGCCGGAGACGGCGGGGGTCATCGCTGGCGCAAGAGTGGACGCATAGCGTTGAGGCTCGCGATAATCGCCGAACCATTGCTGAGCAGCGCCGTGACCGAGGGACTGATCAAGCCGCCCGGAAGCGCAAGGCCAAGCGCCAGCGTGTTCATGCCAACGACGATGGCGTAGTTCTGCTTTATGAGCTGGACGGCGCCCCGCGAGATCTGGATCGCTTCAACCAGCTTCTCCAGCGAATCCTCCATGAGCACGATGTCCGCCAATTCATGTGTCACTTCGGCGCCGTGCTTCATCGCGACGCCGACATCGGCGAAACTCAACGCTGGCGAATCGTTGATGCCGTCTCCGACCATCGCGACGACATGGCCTTCCTTCTGAAGCAGTTGAACGACCTCAGCCTTGTCGGCGGGCAGCATATCTGAGAAATAGCGCGCAAGCCCCAACCTCTCGCTTACGGCGCGTGCGACGACGCCGTTATCGCCGGTCATCATGACGGTGTTCCTGATGCCCAGCCCGTGGAGCTGCCGGACAATGGCCCGGCTTTCGTGGCGCACCTGGTCTGCGTACGGCGCTAGTCCGGCCAAAGCGCCATCGGTCGCGACATAGAGGCAGGAGTAACCCTGCTCTTCGAGTCTCGCACGGTCCGAGACGGCACGGTCGACGTGGATACCGTTCCTATGCATAAAGCGCTCATTGCCGACATGCACATAATAGCCGTTGACCTGCCCCTCGACGCCAAGCCCGACGGCGAAGCGAGGATCTTCGCAGGGCGGAACGTCGACGTTCAATGCGATGGCTTTCCGCCGCAGAGCATCGGCTACGGGATGTTGCAACCGGCTTTCGGCGGCGGCAGCGAGGCCAATCAAATGATCGCCCGCGATATGTTTCTGATAGCCGATGACGTCGATGACCTCGGGAGCGCCCTTGGTTAGCGTGCCTGTTTTGTCGAAGACCACGGTGTCGATTTCAGCGAGCCGCTCCATGTGGCGTCCGCTCTTGATGATGATCCCATCGCGAGCGGCATGGGTCATGGATGACAAAACAGCTGTCGGGGCCGCGACCCGAATGCCGGTGCCATAATCGACGATGACAAGCGAAAGGAAGCGATTGAGGTCGCCCGAAAGAATAGTAGCGCCGGTTGCGATCCCGAGCGTTGGCATCACCAGCCGATCCGCCAGCCGCTCAGCGTGGTTCTGCATGCGCGTGTCGCCGACCGGCGCGCTGTCGATGAGGCTGACGATTTGCCCTGCCGCCGTCTGACCGCCTACGCTTTCCGCGCGAATGGTTATGCGGCCCTCGCGAAGCACCGTCGCGGCGAAGGCCGCCTCACCTAGGCCACGCATGACAGGTAGGCCTTCGCCCGTGATCGTCTTCTGGTCGATCAGCGCTTCGCCCTGGATGATCTCCCCGTCAACCGGGATCATCTCTCCGGCGAAAACCACAACCTCGTCACCGACTTGCACCTCTTCCGAAGGAATGGAGACAACGCTTCCGTCCCGAACAATCCATGCAGTCCTGTTCCGGAATTCGAGCAGATCGCCAACAGCACGCCGCGAACCCGCCGCGGTCAGATCACGAATCCAGTCGCCAAGCCTGACCAGCCAGGTGATCAGGGAGCCGGCGACGTGGGTCCCATGAATGAGCGATGCGCCTATCGCGAGCGTGTCGAGAAAGTCGACGTTGAGGCGGCCTTCCTTGCGCCAGACACGGTGGGCTCGCGCTGCAATCGGATAGGCATTCCAAAGCATCAAAGGAATATTGACCGCGCGAAGCCAAGGACTTGCGGCAAATGCAATCGCCAGCGAAACGGTTGGAAGCGCGAGCGGATAGCTGGGTGGAGTGACTGCCTCCTTGGCAACAAGTTCTTTCGCTTCGTGGCGACCGACGTCGTGCGCGCCCATGTTGATCATGGATGCGAGGTCGTCGAGTGTCATCAACCGTAATTGTCCGAGAAGGAGACGAAAAATACTCTCGTACGCCGGGTCGAATTCGATGACGAGGCTCGAGCAATTGTAATTGATGCGCGCGCTTCTCACGCCCCCCTGGGAGCGCAGCCACGTAAGGACAGACTCTGCCAATGATTTCTTGCGGCAAAGCGCCGGCACATACAGACGCACCCGCCCGCGCATAAAGTGACGGATCGCGAATTGCATGAGCGCCCACCCTTTGTTTCACTCACGCGGTCTTGATGACCACGGGCGCAGGGGCAAGCGTTTGCTGTCCTCGCGGCTGATGCATTTCAATAAAGTGATTGAGCGAGAAGATTGTGAGCGTCAACCAGATCGGCGTCGCCGCGCTCGCCCCGATTTCAAAGACCGTTACGCCGATAATGCCCGCTGCGAGCAGGATCTTGAAATCGATCACATTGCCGCTTGCAATCCTGATCTCGCGGTCGAGATGCTTGAAAAAATCGACGATGGCTTTTGCGCTTTCGGAATGGCTGGCCAGAAACTCGGCTTCGCTCTCGATCTTCTGCGCGAGGCTGTCAATTTCAGTCAGCGGAGGACGGTAGGGTTGATTCTGTGAAAGAAATCTTTGAGAGAGCTGGTCTTGGAAAGTGTCGTGGCGATCGGTGTCGTAGTGCAGAACGACGCTGCCCGTTACCTCGTTAACGGTCACGCGCTCGATGCCAGGGATCACGCCAAACGCCTCGCCGATTTCGCGCAAGAGATCTAGGTTTCCTTTCGCAGAAGGAACCTTCATCCGGACGCGTCCGGGCGTTTGATGGGCGACCTGAAGCTTGAACTTTGCCGCCTTTTTCTTCTTCGCCTCAGTCTGATTTTCGGAGGCAGCTGCAGCATCGAGCGTTGCCGGCGCCGTGTCTGTCTGAGATGCGGAATTGTTAGGCTTCGCGGGCTCGCCGCGTGCCTTCCGTGAAGCCGCATCATCACTCAGTGGCGCGCCAGCGTTGGCCGGCGCGCCGGGATCAGAAGGGTGCTGATCAGACATCAAACTTTCGGCGCCGGTTCAGCCACGCCTGCCGCTGCTTCGCGTTTAGCTTCCGCGTCCACTTCTGCAACGATGTCCTGGACATGCTCGTGCGTCTCGTGGACCATCTCCTTGGTCTTCTGGCCGATCTTGTATATGCCGCGCACAGTAGACCTGAAGAAGGGGTTGAGCGCGGACCCCGCACGAGGCAGGAGCTTGGGCGCGGCCATCGCGGCAATGCCAAGCACAACGCCGGGGAGAAGCGCCGCTTCGAACACAGCAACGCCAACGCCAACGACGCCCACCGCCGCAACCGTGGCGAGGACGTTGGCCTCTTCCTTGGTTATCCCGGCATCGTCCGCCTCGTCCGGACCGTGCTCTTCAGTCACGTGCTTCGCCTCTTCGATATGCAGCACGCCATTGCCGTCATGGTTCGGCCCGTTCATCACTTCGTCTCTCCCACCACTTCAACAAAAAGGTTCTGGATTAGAAACTTAGGCGATGAAGATGACAATCATGTAACAGTTCGCTCTCGAGATTGTGATCAATCGCCTTTGGAGTTGGGGCGACGACTTTTGAGTGGCGGCTAAGGTCCTGAACTTATCGAAATTTGCGTGCGGTGCGCGCCGGAACCCCGATTCAATAAATTTCCGGCACGTACATCTCGTCCGGAAGGTCGTCGCGGTAATAGCCGGGATTATGGACCCGCGCCGGCAGGATCACGGAATCGCGATGCACCTCCTTATAGGGAATCTGGCTGAGGAGGTGCTGGATGCAATTCAGCCTTGCGCGCTTTTTGTCGACGGCTTCAACAATCCACCAGGGCGCTTCGGGGATATGGGTGCGCTCGAACATGTCCTCCTTAGCCTTTGTGTATTGCTCCCACCGGGCACGTGACTGGAGGTCCATTGGCGAGAGCTTCCACTGCTTGATGGGGTCGTTGATGCGCATCTCGAAACGGAAATGCTGCTCATCGTCGGTGATGGAGAACCAATATTTGATAAGCTTGATGCCCGAGCGCACCAGCATCTTTTCAAATTCGGGCACGCTGTGGAAGAACTCCTCGACCTCTTCCTCGGTGCAGAAGCCCATGACCCGCTCTACGCCCGCACGATTGTACCAGCTTCGATCGAAGAGCACGATCTCGCCGCCCGCGGGCAGGTGCTGGACGTAGCGCTGGAAGTACCACTCCGTGCGCTCGCGGGGGCTTGGCGCCGGCAAGGCCGCGACCCGGCAAACGCGGGGATTGAGCCTTTGCGTGATGCGTTTGATGACGCCACCCTTCCCGGCCGCGTCTCGCCCTTCAAAAATGACCACAAGCTTCAGTTTCTTGTGCTGCACCCAGTCCTGTAGCTTCACCAGCTCGCGCTGAAGGCGGAACAGCTCCCGGAAATAGAGGCGCCGATCCATGGATTCGGGGCTCTGATAGTCCTGGGTCGGCTCAAGCATCGCGGACAAGCGGTCGTCGTCGAGCTCCATCTCCAGCTCCTCGTCGAAGCTGTCGATCATATCGGCGTTCACGCGGCGCTGGAGGGCATCTGAAGACTTTGTATTCTCGTTACTCATTCACGCGGTCCTGTCCAACGTCACAACGATGCAATGGGAAGATTAATAGCCATTCGGGCCTGGAAAGGTAACCTCTCAGACTTCAAAGGTTCGTTTCCTGCGGGATGCACCCTCACGCCTCAGTAAATCTGTCGGATGGCAGCGGCTACTCCGCTGCCTCCATTGCCACTTGGCGGGATGCAGCCAGGGGATCGTGTGTCACCAGGCTCGACGTAATCAGGCCCAGGTCGAGGGCGGCATGGAACCTTTGCAGGATCTTGAGCGTGCGCGGCTCCATCTCCTCCATGGACCCAGCTATAAATTCGACCACATCGATCGCCTTGCGGCGTTCTTCCAGACCAGGCAGGAGATTCGGCAAGGTCTCGATCGCGCGATCGGGCTCGAATTCGGCAATGATCGACTGCTCGCGGATAAGAGCGGCGCGCCGTTCCGCGCCGAGCGACGCAAAAGGTTCGTCCCTGGTCAGCACTTTACTCGATCGTTCGAGCCGATCACGGCGCACGGAGCCGCGCGATTCCGCAAGCAGGATCAGCATGCGGATGACGGCCTCTTCAAAGCCGCCGCGATCGATGCCGAGGAGGATCGCTTGAACTTCCGGCAGGAAGCGCAGCTCTTTCGGGTCCTTCATGGTGCGTGTGAAGGCATACGGGGCGCCAAGCCAGCGCATGAATGGCGATCCATAGATCGACAAAAACGTCATTTCGTAGATCGTATCGCGCATGTCGCGCATAAAATCGAAGCCCTGGATCAAGGAATCAGCCCAAAGCCGCTCCATCCCAAGGAACGGATTTCCGCCGTTGAGCGGCTTGCTCTTGTTTTGAAGTTGCGTCGCCGTTTCAGACACCGACCGCATCAGGGGATTGCGGTCCGAAAACATGAGGCGCGAGGCGCGCGCGGGGTGGTTTTCCTGGAGGGCCTTTGCGACTTGAGGCGTGATCGTAGCCTGAACAAAGGGCCTGAAGGCCATTTCATAGGCGTTAGCGCCGAACTCTGACAGGCGTGCGACAGCAGCGAAATCCTTCTCCTCGGAACGGTCATTATCGTCGATCGTAACGACAAGGTCCGACACCTTTCGTTCCTGGAAGTTGACCCGGAAGTGGGCGTGGACCCCTTCGCCGATCTCTTCCTCGATCATCATTTCATAAAGGCCCGGCGATAAAGCCTCGATCGTCTTCATGGTCGAGGTGACTTCGGAATGTTCCTTCTTCGCGATCGAGGAGGATACGAAAATGCCAAGGTGACCGACCTTTTCATGCACCATGTAGATGATGCGCTGGCCCCGGATCTTGATCTCCTGCTCGTCCGCATAGGTATCGGCGATCCAGTTGAGCGCCTGCTGCGGAGGCGTGATGTTGTCGCCCCAGCTCGCGAAGACGATGATCGGGGAGCGAATCTTCTTGAGATCGAGTTGACGGCCGTGCTCGATGCGGGCCTCGCCGCGCGAAAGGCGGTTTCCCACGAAGAGCTGTTCGATGATCCAGTGGATCTCGGCTTCGTTCATGAAGTGGAAGCCGCCCCACCAGCGCTCGAATTCAAGAAACCTTGCCCGGCCGCGCTCCGGATCGGCGAAGAGATCGTAATTTGCCGAAGAAATTGCGGCCCGGATTGAGCATCTCGAAGTTCGAGACGAGATGGGCGCCATCAAATTCGCCATGGCCAAGGTCGGCGAAATAGAGCGCCGGCACAATCCCGCCAAGCAGGCCGCCATTGTAGCGCATCGCGTTCTCACCGATGCGGCCCGACCAGTAGGCCATCGGCGCGCCGTTGATCACAAGCGGGCCGGTAATGTCGGGATTGGCTGCAGCGAGGACCATCGTGGCCCAGCCGCCCTGGCAGTTGCCGACGATGATGGGCTTCGCCGCCTTGGGATGACGGCGGACGATCTCACTGACAAATTCGGCTTCGGCGCGCATGACGTCTGCGAGCGTCTGTCCCGGCTCCGGATGCGGGCGGAAGACGACGAAATAGACCGGATGTCCGTCATGCAGCGCGACGCCAACCTGACTGTCTTGCTTGAAGCCGCCGATGCCCGCGCCGTGACCCGCGCGCGGGTCTATGATCATGTAGGGGCGCTTCCAGTCGTAAACCTGGACCCCTTCCGGCGGGATGATCCGGAGAAGCATATAATTGACCGGATGAGGCAGCGTGCGCCCATCCACAACGACTTCGGTATGGTAGTCTAGCGCCGGCGGGGTGCCAGCCGCTTCATGCTCGATGTCGTTATTGCCGCGCTCACGAAGCACGTCGAGCGTAAGAAAATAACGCCGTGCCGCATCCCTCCAATAGGCGTTGGCCTCGTCGAATATTTTGTAGTTTTTCGCGCTCTCGCTCAGAAGCGAGCCGAGCGACGCTCCGTTTTTTAGAAGTGCTTGCATCCGTTGTCCGTGGTCGCGGCTCACCCTCTCGACACGGCGCGAATAGCAAAAGGACAGGCGCTGGATGAACTCCGCGTTTGTGGATGCATCCTGCATCATGCGCGCTTGCGCTTTTTCGGGGCTAAATGTCGGCTCCATCGCGGACCTCGTACCTTCAACTGATTGTGCTAGCGATGCTCGCGCAAAGGCCGCGTTCACCCCTGGGCTGGCCGCAGGGAACAGGCGTCTGCTTGCTGGCTCGACAAGTCATGGCGCCAAGTATTTCGGCGCAGGCAAAGCGCCCGGTTCTTCGGAAGCTCGACGAGCCCATGACGCTTCGAAGCTGAGGCTATAGTTGCTAGATTACAGGAAAATGACGCCGAGCTTCAGTTGGTAGTGCCGGCTGCAACCTGTGATCGACTTGTCGTGAAGCCTTGCAGGCCTACTCTCGTGCACGCGAGTTGCGCGCCAACTCTTCGTCGACGGCAATCATCGAAGGGCCTGCACATCATGTCCAATCTTCTCACGCGAGAGGGATAACCGCACTTTGTGTTGACGAGGAAGAATACCAAAGGCTTTTTCGATCCATCTTCGTTTGTCGAGAAGACTAAGGATAGGCACTTTGTTGGAGTAATTAAGTTCAATATGGTTACTTTCGACTTTGTGAGGTTTATCTTATCTTAGAAACACTTTGATTTTATTGAATTACCGGCAAGCGAAGGAGAAGCAACGTCTATAGCACCCGGAAGGCAACCTTCCATACTCGTCACGAAGGTGTCACTCGCCCAAATTAGCATAGCTCAAGATATTCACGCGACAACAGGCGCCGGGTCGTGATGGCGGAGGCTGTAATGCAAGAGATTTTTAATCCGGTTGACCCTCTGCCCAAAGTCTGGGATCCGAACGCCCGCGTTAGCGAGATGCTCAAGGGAAAGCGCGGTCTTGTCGTCGGCATCGCCAACGAACACAGCATCGCCTTTGGCTGCGCGGCCAAGCTCAGGGCCTTCGGCGCGGAACTGGCGATCACTTACCTCAACGAAAAGGCGGAGCCCCATGTGCGCCCGCTCGGCGAACACATCCAGGCCAGCTTGGTTCTACCGCTTGACGTCGAAAAGCCCGGAGAGCTTGAAGCCGTCTTCGATCGCATCAAGAGCGAATGGGGACGCCTCGACTTCTCATTCACTCAATCGCCTTTGCCCCGAGGCACGATCTGCACGGCCGAGTGATCGACTGCTCGGTCGAGGGATTTCAGACGGCGATGCGCGTATCCTGTTACTCGTTCATCGAGATGGCCCGTCTCGCCGAGCCGCTGATGACGGGAGGCGGCGCGCTCTTGACCATGAGCTATTATGGCGCCGACAAGGTGGTTAATCATTACAACATCATGGGGCCGGTCAAAGCCGCGCTTGAGGCAACGGTTCGTTATCTATCCGCGGAAGTCGGTGAAAGGGGCATCCGCGTCTACGCTTTGTCGCCCGTCCGCTGAAGACGCGCGCATCGAGCGGTATCGCCGCCTTCGACGAACTTGTGGATGCCGCGGTCGCACGCAGCCCTGAGCATCGGCTTGTCGATATTGCAGAAGTTGGCCGCGTTGTTGCCTTCCTCGTCGGCGGCGGCGCGTCAGGCATGACCGGGGACAGATCTATGTTGACGCCGGCCTGCATATCGTAGCTTAGCAACTTCGCATACATAGAGCAAATATCTGCAAATGCGGTGGCTCGGCAAGCCCCCTGGACCGTATCCTTGCAGATCATGGTCGGCAGCCCTTTGGCAGCCGACCATGATCCTCCCTCTGTCGTCTTGCCGTCGAAGTGCGCTGTGGATGCGTCGGCCTCGGCCTTGGTTGCGGCTTTCAAACCGTCCCGATGCTCTGGCGGGCTGTGATTGAAAGGCTGG
>CAVXRT010000021.1:0-12924 GCA_963764115.1 uncultured Alphaproteobacteria bacterium | reverse complement strand
GCCTGGCTTCTGCGGGTTTCCCGAAGTTAAAATTGGCCTCGCCGCAGAGGTATCACGGTTTTGCGGCAGAAGCCTTAATATCGAATTTGTTCAAAAAAAGCGCCTGGGCTCGTTTGTCCGGCAACGTCTCCCCGCGGCTCTCACTCTGAGCCCCCTGCCCTACAGGCGCACGCGAAGCCCGAGCAAGCCGGAGCCAGCCGAGGAAAGCCGACCCCTTCGCGTGATCGAAGCGCGCAAGCCGCTCCCGTCTTAATCAGAGACGCGGGAAGCGGCAGAACCCTGTCCGCCCGCTTCCCTGGAAAATCGAGCAACTCACAAGGCGTCAACTACCACAGGGTGGTGACAAGCACGGTTTCTTCTTCAGCGATCTTTTCAAGTGTGACCGGCTGTGGCGCCGAAGTGAAAGGCCCGCCATTAGCCGGGGATGTACTATCCGTCGCGGTGATTTTGACAGCATAGTTTCCGTACTGAGTTGGTATGCCAGTAATCGAGGTGCCGGTTACCGAAAGACCACTCGGAAGCGGGGCCGCCGCGAAGGTGTAAGACCCGCTGCCGCCCGAGGCGGTAAGCGGACCACTGCTGTAGCTCAGCCCTTGCGTGCCCGGCGGCAGCGAGGACGTTGTCACGGTGATGGTCGGCTTCGTTACCTTCAGTGTAAGGAGCCTCGTTACCGCGAAGGGACCACCGTCTTGCGAGGGGGTGGTGTCCGTCGCGGTGATGGTGACGGTGAAGGTTCCCGCTTGTGTCGGCGCGCCAGAGATTACGCCCGAGTTCAAACCGAGCACGAGCCCATTCGGCAGCGCCGATTGCGTAAACGTATAGGACCCGCTGCCGCCGGAGGCTGTAATCGTCGCCCCGCCGTAGGGCTGCCCAAAACTCCCGTTTGGAAGCGAGGGCGTTGTCACCTTGACGACCGGAGCTTGCACCGTGAGAGTGTAGCCCTTGCTTCCCGAGTGCCCCCCCTTGTCTGTCGCCGTGATGGTAACGGAGAACACGCCAGCCGGCACCGGGCGTGCCAGAGATCACGTTTCCATTGAGCGAGAGACCAGTCGGAAGCGCGGTCGACGTAAAGATGTAGCCTCCGGTGCCGCCCGAAGCGCCAAGCGTGACGCTGTGGACCACCCCGAACCTCCAAATTCCCAGCGACGACGTCGTCACGGTGACGGCAGGGTCCACCTTCAGCGCAAGGGTCACCGGCTTCGACGTCTGTGGAGACCGCGAAGTATCCGTCGCGGTGAAGATAGGCGCAAAGGCGCCAGCTTGTGTCGGCGTTCCACTCAAGGACCCGTTCGAAGCAAAGCTGATACCGGTCGGAAGCGCGCCGCCGACGAGCGAAAAGGTATAGCTCCCACTGCCGCCAGAAGCTGTAAGCGGGGTGGTGGGATAGAGCGAGAATCCACCACGCCTACCGGCAGCGACTTTGTCGTGATAACGACGGTTGGGGCCGCGGAGGGACGCTCCTGAATTGCCGGTCTTTGAGCAGCCACACTTGTTGCGATCATTGAGGCGAAGAGCGCCAGAAGCGCGGATGCCAGCCCTTTCTGGAGGCCAGCACTGCCCCACCCATACAAAACTCGCATAGTTTACCTCCATGAAATGCCTGATACCGCTTGGATCGGAGCCCGACTTTCAGCGGCATGCCCATAATTATAAATGTAATCGCTGGTTTTTATCCTGAACGCGGCCAAGTCCGGCAACTGGCAAGCTCTATTCGTTATGTTTCATATGAACTGTGTTGCCGAAGGGCCATGCGATGATGAAGCAGTCGCTGTAGTAATGTTGCGATTTCCGGCCTTAAGAATGCAGAATGCCCTGTGAGAGGGCGTGCTTATACTATGTTAGATTGCACTACGGACCAGTTCAACCAGATTGCGCCTGTTTTTTATTACCAGGGCACCCCTTCGGCGCCACCTCACAGC
This sequence comes from uncultured Alphaproteobacteria bacterium, assembly GCA_963764115.1. Taxonomy (GTDB): domain Bacteria; phylum Pseudomonadota; class Alphaproteobacteria; order Rhizobiales; family Rhodomicrobiaceae; genus Rhodomicrobium. The sequence goes on along the minus strand of CAVXRT010000021.1, from coordinate 11,005 downwards.
ACCCCTTCCTCATCCGGACGTATTCGTCTGTCTCGATATCGATCGCTAGATCGATCGCTCGCCCGGGTAACAAAGGCGGCGGTGACGGAGATCGCATTCATTCGGTGGAAGCCAATGCATACAGTTAAAGTTTAATCTGATGGCAGTCCGCCTCACTCGGCTCTCACCGCCGAACAGCACTCCACATGTTCATGATTTCATCGTCACCCAGCCGCACGACCGGCTCCAATACGGGGTGCCCGATAGCTTTGATGGGCTCGTTCCTCAGTCCCTGGACGCTGATTTTGTTGCCCGCGCTGAGACGGCAATGCCCGGATTGACCGAAGAGCAACCTTTTAGAGCCGATCGAGGCAACAGAGGTCAGAACAGCGCGCTTGTGGCTGCTCGATATGCCGAGCGCTGACAAGCCGCTGTTTATCTCAATGGAAGATTATTTGCGACGGAAAAGGACCGCCATGACAGAAAATCACGCTGCTTCCGTAAGTCCCAGGGGCTGGCTTCGGCCGCCTTCGAAGGCCACCCGCATCGCCATCCGCAACTGCATCACCGGGAGCACTTGAGCGTAAATCTCCTCAAGGGCTTGCTGGCGCAGACGGCTCCGGCGCTCGTCCGGGTCTTCATCGCTGATGTATCGGCATGACCAATCGCTCAGGGCCTGCTTCAGCTGCTGATAATACGCCCACATGGGTTTCACTCCGTAACGCAAAAAAACACCAACGCTCGCGGTCCACACTTAATTGGATGTCAAAGTTTTCGCAATCGCCTTGTTGCTAGAAATCTACAGTTTTCATTAATTTTTCAATTCTGCCCTGAAGCTCCCCGCTTTCATACAATCCGTTCAACAGTACGGCCCGTCCTGACACCGGTGCGCCAGGTGCGAAAAAGCTACTGCAGTCCGAATTGACGGTGAATTGAACTCCTGGTTGGTGGTTCGTCCTCTCGCAAGCAGGTAACTCGGTCCAAGAGAGTCACAGAGCAGCTTTGTGGAACGCGACGGGCGCGCGGGAGAAAAAGAGTCTGCCAATGATTATGAACGACGACGAAATTGAAGAGCTTTATTTAAAATATCTCAGGAAGCAAGAAGCTGACCACGCCACCTTAGCGCGCGGAAGGACGGTCGCCTCTCTCTTAAGCAAACTCTGGATGTTAATCCGGTCGCGACGCGACCCGATCGCTTAAGGTGGTGTGAGACTGCGGAGCTTCCCTGGTTTCGGGAGGTGCACCACCCCAACCGGGCGCTTTGGTCTGTCATCTGCTTGGGGGACGGGTACGCTTTTTGAATGGATGCGCTGTCCGTGAGTTCTTTTCCCGGCACGGGCAATGAGCCAGTCTGCATGGTTGCCTCGAAGCATCGTCGGCTTGAAACGACGCGCTCCCGAAGGTCCATGGAATAGCGTTCCCCACTTGGCCTCCGCCCGTTCGCCCTGTCTTGCGGAAACACACCGCCTTCCTTGAACCGCACGCCGGCTGAATATGCGCGCACGTCCCGACCTGTTGGATGCTTACGAACACGTAAATCACGTGTTACACGTGAAAGAGTGTGGATACAGAGGGGTCATTTATGAGGCAGAATATCACCATTGCGGTCGAGCAAGAGCTTTTGCGCAAGGCGCGCGTTCTTGCGGCCGAGCGGGGCGCCTCTGTCAGCAAGTTGCTGTCTGACGAACTCGAACGGCTGGTCAGCGCAACGGACCGGTATAACAGGGCAAAGTTGGAAGCACTTGCCGACCTCGATCGCGGCCTGCGGCTTGGCGGCCGCTTTGCATCGAGAGATGCCCTTCATGAGCGATAGGGTCTTCATCGACACCAACATTTTGCTTCACGCCTACGACCTCGACGCAGGATTAAAGCGCGACGTCGCGTCCAGCATCGTGCGCCGGCTTTGGGCCGACGGAAATGGAGCGCTCAGCACGCAGGTGCTGCAGGAGTTCTATGTCACCGTAACGATGAAGATCGCGAAGCCCGTCTCCCCAGCGGATGCGCGCGCCATCATCGGTCGTTATCTCGTCTGGCATATCGAGGTCAACACGCCTCACAGCATTCTCCGCGCCTCGGAGATCCAAGAACGCTATCGCTTGTCGTTCTGGGATGCGCTCATCGTTGCTGCCGCCGCAAAAATCGGCGCCGGCATTCTCTATACCGAGGACTTAAACAGCGGCCAGATGATCGAAGGGATTCGAATACTCAATCCCTTTCTGGGGGATGCACCCAGCTGATCATACCGAAACACCTCCCGCGCGCTACAGCTGTCTTTGCGGCATAGGCGGCGCGGGATAGCGGCCTGCCACGAGATTCCAGTAAGCCCAGGACCTCGCGTCTATGATCCCCGGAGGGGCCCGGTCCAAGGCCTCGAGAAAGTCTTCCCAGGAGACATAGCGGCGGATCGCCTGCATGTCCTTGTGGGAGGCGCGCGCCATGGCGTAGGCCATGAAGCGGACAGGATCGGAAAGGGCTGCGGCGGGCGGTTCGAACCAGATGATCCGCTTGGCGATCCGCGCAATTTGAGGGGTCAGGGGGATCCGTCTCACCGCTTTCGTTCCTGATAGAGCTTTTTGCCAAGAAGATGCGGCAATTGGTCAAGATCCACACTGCGAACGGCATCGACAAGCTGTTTTTTCACCGCCCAGGAGAGCCGTTTCAAATTGCCTTCTTCAAAGAAAACCAGCGCCTTCAGCGTGTTCTGAGGGTCAAACTGCGCCCCGTAAATAGCCTGGGCGCTGGCCAAAGCGAGCGGCAAATCGATGCGGCCTTCGGACACAATTGCGGCGATATCGATATAGTCTTTCGCCTCAGCCCGTCTTTGCACGACGGCGGCTTTTGTTCCTGCGAGGTCGAGGAGCGACGCGACCTTCAAGCCCGTCACCGGCGCCTTATCGAATTCGCCCACCCGTCGCAGGCGGGGCACGCCAAAAAAGGAGATCTTCACAGCGCCGCGCCTCTGCACGGTCACGCTTAAAGTGTTGGCTTCGCTCTGTACGATCCTGGCATTTTTGAGATAGGGAACCGTTTCAAGAAGGACGCCGGGATCAAGCGGTCTTCCGCTAAAAAAATCGAAATCCAGTGACTTTCGGTGGCCAAGCCGCAAGGCAAGAGCTGTGCCCCCATAGAGGACGAACTCCGGCGGGGTGCCGCCAAGCTCGTCCCATAAGCGCCGCTGTGCGGCTGGCAGGATATCGAGCCTGGGATCGAACATGGGTGTCTTGGGGGCAAGTGTCAGCGATTGTCTTGGCGTCAGCGATTGTCTTGGCGAATGTGGCATTCAGCTCATCGATGGCGCGCCGCTGGAAGCTCAGCCGTCGCCAAATAGTCTTTGTATCGTAACAGGTTCATGGCTCGATACCAGCCTTACTCAGACACCGCCGCACTGATTTTAGCGCACCTTTGTCTGTCACCGGCTGTGGCCAACCCGATGCCAATCGGCCCCGTTGTGGTATAATCCCGGCATGATGAAAGCTCTGGAAATCGCCATCGAGAAACTGAAAGCCCTGCCAAAAGACCAGCAGGCGTGCGCCGTCGAGGCCATCGAACAGATCGCCGCCGGCGATAGCGGCGTATTTCGCGTTCCCGAAGATCACATAGCGGCCGTGCTTGAAGGGCTCGCCCAGGCCGAGAACGGTGAGTTTGCCACCGACGAAGAACTCGATGGTGCATTACGCCGCCCATGGGCCTAAAGGTTCGCCTTGCCCCGAAAAGCATGAGCCCGCCACGGAATTCATGCTTGGCTTTCTCAAGCATGCGGTTTAGCGCGAAGGAGCAGCCCTCGCGCTTTCAGAGCATGCTCAAGTGTGGGGATTGCTTCGTCTGTCGTTTCAGCAAATGGGATTGTTAGAATCCCAGCGAGGTCTGAAGGAAGTTCAGCTTCAAAGCCGTTTTGATTGGCAGCACGCCGCTGCTGCAAAATAATAAGGCGCTCGTGTCCTCTAAAAAGTGCCAAGCTCATGCCGATTTCGAGAAGAACGTTCTGCCTTGGCTGATATGGGCCGTCGCCCGCCAGCTTATCATCGGGCGTGCAAATGGCCACGATCGCGCCGCAGATCGACATCGTCGAAACCAGCCCCTTGGAGATATGCTCTGTAAGGCTTCCAGGCCCGACCCTCTCAACCGTAAGCCCCGCGTTTGTCAACCACGACTCGATTGGCCGGTAGGCGTCACAGCCGATGGCGTAGATAAGGAAGACTTTTGAACGATTGAGAAGGCGTCCAAGGCGCGTGAGCTCCCGCACAATGTCGTCGGCGACCCAATTGGGATAAAGAGATTTCGGGCGAATGAGAACCCTGGGGAAGCTCTTCAGATGCGCCGCCGCTTCCTCGGGCGCGTGCGTAATGCAGTAGATGGGGCAGTCGATGCTCGTATTTTGTATGGCGCTCAGAAGCTCCACGCCGACCTGCTTTCCATGCGCAACGTCGTCTTCTCTGGTGGCATCGTATCGCGTGCTCTTGTAAAGGTCAGTGATAAGAAAATCCCATTTGCCATCAATCGCCTTTTCGATGAACTGATCCTCGTTTTTGTAAATCGTGAGTTCGACGCCTTTGCGATGCAGGGCATCTTTCAGCCGCTGGATATAATTATCCTCGGCCGGCTGATCGTCCCAGGCAAGCCCCCTGATCATTGGGTTCTCCACTTCTAAAAATGTGGCGGACAGCGCTTAAGCTCGAAATATCGCCGATCCGCCCAAGGTCGCGGCGAAGCATGTGAACATGGTCCCGCCGCGACCTCAACGTGAAACGCCACCTGACGCCGTCTCCTTCCGCCGGTCGAGAAACGCCAAGCAACACGCCGAAGTCCCGAAGTTCCGCCTTCTGCCTCGCCAGCGTCGTAGGCGCGTCACCGGCTGCAAGCACGCGCGCAATATCGCCGGGCGTTACGATATCGAGCCGGATGAGTTGCCGTGACACAGGAACCCGGTCTGATCCGTTCGCCGGTTCCGACTGATCGGCCACCTCCTTGAGTTCGATATCGAGTTTGAACTCCGCGGCCTCGCCATCGAGAGCATGCCGCATGTTTGTGAAGACGTTGCGAAACGCCTCTGACAAAAGGTCGGGCTCAGCCAAGGCATAATGCTCTCCAAGACTCGCAGACAATTCGCTCGCCTCTCGCTTAAGCCGAGCGACCAGAGGCTGTGCATTGTGAACGCGCAGGAGCTCTCCGGCCGCATCGGCAAGAGCAGCCTCGAGGGTGTGAACAACGGGGACGATGAAATGACAAAGGCTTGGAATAAGACTGTCTTCGCTGAACCCCCAGAGATCGTTTCTGATGTGCTGGAAAATCCAGTTATACTGGTCCAGCTCACGTTTCGTGAAGCTGTTGTGCTGCCGGATCTTGAGCAAAATGTCAGACAGCTCTCGAATATCATGTTCAAGCTGGCTCTTCGATAAACTCCGCTCGCCTTGGGCGTCCTGGAGCCGGATGACCCGCTTGGGCGCTCCCGCAGAAATGCGGATATCGGTGCTTGAAAAAAGCTCCCCCGCTGCCTCACCGATCCGCTGCAGAATGCTGACCTGATCCCAACCGCTTTCGAGGCGGCGCTGAATCGGTTTCTGTTCCGGCAGGCCGATGAGCGAAAAATTCGAGGAGTGTTGATCGTCCCGCTGCCTCACCTCGTCGAGATCGTTCTTGATGCTGTCGAGAATGATTTGAATCGGATTATGGCGAGAGGGCTGAAGGATAAGCTGCTTGTGCATGAGGCGGATCGCTTCTTCAGGCAGCTTGAGATTGTATTCGCGCAATTCCGTTCTTAAGCCATCGATGTTGGCGATTGCGGCCAATACATCCGGCAACTCGTCCGGTTCGCAGCTTTTCTGTATTCTTGAGAGGACGGTGTCGTTGATCTTAGCCTGATCCAGCATAGCCCGGCTGATGGAGGACTGAGCCGTCGCGTCCCTGAACGGCCTGTCCGTGAAAAAGGCGAGCATGCATGCAGCCCACAGCGTTCTGGTTTCGCGCATGGTCGCTACAAAATTAAGGGGCAATCCTTCCGGGGCTATGCCCGGCGGCGTCCACCCCTGCCCCCCGAGCACTTCCAAAATCGTCGAGTGATACTCGTTTGTCGTATCCAGAAACCCAAAGAGCGACAGAGCAAATATCAAATAGGACTCCGTCCGCACTGCAAGGTCAAAGCCGGCCTTCAGGCGCGCCGCCTCTTCCGCGGCATCCTTCTTGTCCAGGCCGCGCCATTTTTCTTGAAAGGCGATCTCAAGGCCCTGCCGCTCAGCGCGGCTTTCCTTAATCCGCGGCCGAAGCATGCCGATGAGACGTCCGAAGGCCCCGGATGCGCGCAGAAAGCTGACATCGGTCAGCAACAGCGCGACAATTGCATAAATAAGTGTCTTGTCATGAGCAAAGTATAAGTAGTCGATAAGAGGGTCATAGTCCTTCTCGTAAACGCATTTAAGGATCATGATGAAGATTTGAGCATCGCCGGTGCTGGCCTTAAGTTTAGAGCCCTCTACACATAAAGACGTCTCCTCGCGTGCCTTCGCCAGGCTGATCCTCTCGAAATCGTAGCCGCTCATGCGCCGGGTTGCGAAATACTTCAGGTCGTGCTCGGTCAGAAGCTGGAAGGAACTCGTCCTGCACCATTTATGGTACGCGCCGAGGAGCCGGTTTACCATCGCCTGCATCCGGCCAAGATCGTTGGTTCCAAAGTCGCGGAAGCGAAAGACGCTGTGACAGGAAAACGGTATGCCGCCGGGATTGAAGAGGGAGCCTTGCCACGTAAGTTTACGATGCGAGGAGAGCGTCCGCACGAGCGGGACGAAATGGGCGGAGCTGAGATCCATCCGGTCAAGCAGCACCAGCGCCGTGATCGAATTCGGACCTTCGCATGCGACGATGGAAATCAGGTTGCGGAGCCTTTCCGAGGTGTTCGCTGTGCCAAGAACAACGAAAATGTCCCTGCCGCTTATCCGGCGGCGGTCCTCGGCCGAGATGAAAAAGCCGGAAATCGATACGCTGTCTTGAGTTTGGGGGATATAAATGAGATCGCAGGATGCCGCCCGCGGGCCAGGTGTTCGGCTATGAAATCGCTAAACCGCAAATTCTCCAGATCGAACGTCGATACAAAAAGAGGGCGTTTTCGTACTTTAATGATTTTCTGGATTTTTTTCCAGATGACGTCTCCGGCGCCTCGATCTTCTAAAACACGACCCAGGCGCAGCGCAAAGCTGAACCGCCGGAATTCGCTGCCGTAGAACCCGATGGCGATGGCATTTGTGCGCTCGGCCATGCCGACAGCCTCATGCAAAGCGATAAGGGGCTCAACATGGGACAAGGCGCTGCATGGCTCCGCCATCGACGGCATGATCGACACAGGATCGACTTTGACGAGGTATGGCGGCTTGACTGCTTCGCTTATGATCTCGCTCGGCAAATCGACAATATTGTAAACGGGCAGCGGCGTGTTGAGCGATTGGCTATGAAACATCCTAAAGGCGACGCGAGCTTGGGAGCGCAATTATTCTTTCTGCGCACAGAACTCCGGGTTCGTCACGGCCACAGCCAATATCGCCGCCACCGCGCCGCCAAGCGCCTCCACGACCGACGCCAAATGGGAGACCGAGGTTGGCCGTCGCGATCACATCGGTGAAAATCAACACCCGGTGATTGTGAAGATCGCGCAGATCGGCGCTTTCGACGATGTGATAGGGATAAGGGCCGAAATACCGAATATCGATCTTTTGTTTTTCAGAGGCTTCGAGCTCAGCGTGCAGCTGATCCATAATGTATTTGGAGGTGGCGGTACAGGTAACGATGGTGGTAAAGCGAGAGGAAGCCCTTATGTCTCGCGCCATTTCTGCGAGATGCTTGGCAGTTTTTTGAAAGATGTCCGATATTTGAAAAGCGCCCAAAGTGAAACGAAATCCCTCTGCTCGCTGCCGGACCATTTCGAACGCAGGGATTTGTTTCAGCTGCTTGCTCTTGCTTTTTCGAAAATAATCTTGCGCTCTTAATACGGCTCCAGGGGTTTCTTTGAAAAATTTTTTGAGACGGTACGGAAAGAGCTCGATATCAGACATTGATTCTCATCGGAAATTTCAAGTACCCCGAGGAACGGACGCGATGAAAGAGACTATATTTATAATTCGAAAGAGGAAGCGGATTTTCATGCATAATGGGAAATAAGGCTCGGAAGACGAATCGCTGGCTGCAACTGGAGGTGCACCTGGTGCACCAGCGCCAGGACACGGATTCACCTCCGGCCTTTCCCGCCTAACGGCGGCGACGATGGCTGGAACGGCGCTTGGACCGGTGATCATGTCAATGTGGTTGGCTGCTCGGCCGTGGCACGATCCAGAAACCGACGGCCTTCGTCAGGCTCTGTCCAGTGACGACGGGCCAGCATGTAGATTGAGGGTGACTTCGACGAGCGTGCTGGAGCGGTTGATGAGCTACGCCAGTACGCTATCCGTGAGCTGAAGCTCGTCAGAGTGAATCAAGAAGGCTGGACGGCTGTGGCGAACCCGATGATGCCAAATCGGCCCCGTTGTGGTGTGATCGCGGCGTGAATGAAGAGCTTCTGGAAATCGCAGTGGAAAACTGGAAGCCCTGCCAAAAGACCAACAGGCGTCGCCGAGGTCATCGAACAGATCGCCACCGGCGATCGCGGCGTATTTCGCATTCCCGAGGTCAGGTCAGGCCATGCTGGAAAAACTGCTGCCAGCGAACGGTCAGTTACAACGACAAACTGATGGTGCATTACGCCACCCGCATGGGCCTAAAGGCTCGCCTTACCGCCGTCTCCACTGGGCGCAATCCGCGGCCATCTCACCGTGCATAATGCTCAAGCCTGGCTGGCGTTGCCGCCAACATCTATTCACAAGCCCGATGGCAACGCTGGTGGACTTCCCGGCATGGGCCATCCAGACCCACATTGCTAGCGTAAACGTCACGACCGTCCTTCGCTATCCATCTGGTGTCTGCGCCTGTCTCCGGCCGGGAACTCGTCATCCTCCACATCCGCAGCACCACCCGCGCTACTCCCACACACATAGAGTTATAGCAAATCGTCATTTTTTCGCGCATCCCGTGGCGTGCCTTATAGGCCGGGCATGATCAAGAAACTGACCGGCCTTCAGTCAGCGAACGCCAATGACAACGGCCAGGACGTGTCTGAATGTGACGGGCTGCCTGTCGCGCTCGACATGGCCGATCACACCGTGAACGGATGGCGATCTGGCACCGCGCTTCCCGGCTCAGGCCAAACAAAAGCGCCGCCGAGAAAGTGGGTACCCGCAGCTCAGACTTCTTCCAGTTGGTACTGCGAGAAGACTGTGCCTTTGCGTACGGCTTCGCGAGCACGAAGTCGGATCGCTTCATGCTCCGGCGCCACGAACACACAAGAGCCTCATGCCTTTGCCAAGCTTGCGCTTTCGAGCGCGCAGCGCGCCGGGATGAGCAGTGAAAGCTAGCTTTGGGCACGGCGGCGCGCTGCAATAAGGCGGTGAACTGTAGCAGAGAGACAGTGATTGCACCGTGAGTGGGGCAATCAGGGCTTCGACGCCATTGCGGCGAACGACGTGGAGCAGGGCAAGGGCTGGCCCCTCAGGCTTCATGGCTAGCGCACTGCAATTGCGAAGGGTGACCTCAGTTGTCATGTTTTGACCAGGGACCCAAAAACAGACTAACTGGGTGTGTAACCTCCTCGCGCAACGCTCGGATTTCTTCGGGACTGAGCGGCGCGGGTTTTTCAGGAGCTTTGTCTCCTTAATACCCGCCTGGTGATCTTGTCGCCCGTTAAGGACTGATGTGGGGCCGCGAAAGTCCTGCGCCAGCTCCGCGAGAGCGGCGTCGAGGCGTCGGGTTACCCTTCATTTTCTGCGTCATAGTCAACCTCCTGCAATCGGCCTTCTCTAACGGATTCGGTGAATGTGCTGTCGCTTTGGCGGATAAAGCCACTCGCAATAGCTTTCGTTCGACCAGCTGGTCAGGGAGAAATCGTCTCTCCGTTCGTTCTTGGCGAACCCGAACGAAAACACGGCGCGGCTTTTTGCCTGGTAGGCAATGAGGGTCCGGTAACCCGCCACCACTGCCGCTGCCCTGACGGGCAAGCCTGAGCTTTATCAACCCGCTGCCAAGGTCGGCATCGACAAGTCCGGGCCTCAGCTTGCCTGACCGCCCTTGCGAGAGCCTCGTCGCCAATCATTTCTTGCCGCGCAAAGCGCGCGAAGCCCCGCGTTTTAAAGACCCTCATTTGCCCCACCCGCACTGTGAATTATCGTACTATGAATTATAAAATACAAGCCTTCAAAAGTCCCTCGGGCGCGGGGTCCCGCCCTTTCGTTATTTCGCAGCCACTGAGATAGCCTCCGCAGCCTTCTCGCCATGGGCTGCTTCCACGCTTTGAGAGTTGGCGTAAAGGGCAGCAGCCCGCGAGGTCCAGGCAGAAAACACCTGTCTCGCAAAACCACGCAGCTCCCTGGTTTCCAGACACGCTCGAAGCGCGTCGCCATGGCACTCATGGCAAAGGGGAGCCTTGGGCGGAGCTTGACGAAGATCAAACTTCATGATCTCCGGAACAGGTGCTGTCCCGTGAGGATGGTAAATTCTCGCCCCAGAACCCTTTTGCGATCCCTCAAACGGCAAGAGGGTTTCCTTACCCCCGAATACGCCTTCCACAGAACCCCCAGCAATCCCGCGCGCCCTGCTGGGGGTTTTGCGCATTTAAGGTTGCAATAAATAGCAATTCAACCTTATATAAGATTGTTTCGATGCAGATGCTGGCCGCGAGCCTTTCACCCCATCGATACCTGGCTCGCGGCCTTTATCATTGGCTAATTTGGAACATGAAACACGAGCGCCATTTCGATCTCGATCAAGGATATATTGAGCCTTATCCGACTTGGATAGGGGCGCTGATTCTGGCTCTCGGCTCTCCTATTTGGATTTTTGTTTTGGCCGGTCGTTATCATGACGGTCTTATGGCTGTGGTAGACGCCATACAAGCGCGGTTCCCCTTCTCCGCTGCAGCCTTCGCCAATACCTTGTCTCCGGTGTTCTGCAAACCGAT
>CAVXRT010000020.1:0-5050 GCA_963764115.1 uncultured Alphaproteobacteria bacterium | reverse complement strand
TCCAAAATTACCTGATACCAAAGCCATCGGCGAACCGACTCAGGCACCTGCGCCCGAAGCAGCTGTGGAAATGGCCGTCCGGCAACGTGCAATTGTAGGCGCGAAATTCTACACTTAAATTAAACTTTGAGGCACATCCTGACGCATGCGCGAGTTTCGCCGGCGACTTCACGGTGTTTCCCAATGAAATTTAACGACAGCGATCACGGCGCCGCAGCCATTACGCCTGCCCTTACCCCGTCCCTTCGGTGCGCCTATCCGAAGCCTTTGGGAAAGGGCAGCAGCGAAGGCAGCCAGAAAGCTGCGCGGCCCGAAAGGAGGCCAGCTATGGGTCTGATAAATTTCGGACTTGCTCTGCTGCTGATGGTGGCGGGCGGCATAATCGCCATAAAATTCGACATGACGACGTCGGGAACTTCGAATGCGCTAGCCCCGCTGGTTGGGGCCCTGTTCGGTGCCGCTGCCTCATTACTCGGAAGCTCAATCAACGGGTGGCATGCAGGTTTCAAAGGCAAGCAGGGAAGCGAAAGAACGTGTGGCCAAGATCAAGGCGCTTATCGCTGCGGAACTCGTTAACGTGCGGCCGGCTCATGGACGCCAAGCGCTATGTGGATGCGGGGCTGAGAACGCTAGATGCGGGTGGCAGTGTGCCGGAAGATGACGACCTGACGAGGTACATCCCCAAGCCAATGCCGTTCACGGAAAGTCTCGGCACAGAATTGTTGCTGCTCGGACAACAAGACATCGATGTGTTGGCCACCCTTCGCTCCAATTTGGCAAGAACGGCTCTCAGCATGCAAGAGATAACCAAAGGAAAGCAGCGGCTCAATTTTTGAGCTTGGGCCGGATCGAGGCAAGCATCAGGTACGACTTGGATATTCTGGCGCAGACCTTCGACCAGATTGCGCCGGAGCGGCAATTGGCCATAGAGGAACAGTCGGCAGAGTATGCGTCATCAATTCTGAGGCGGCTTTTGTCGAGACAAAAAATTCGTCGGCAACGCGCGGGGCTAGAGCGCCTGCATTTGGAGGGGATTGTTTGGGTTGCCTTTTTCAGAGAAGACCGCATTGGGATCCCGTAAGCTGCCTTCACCCGCACATGATCGTGAAGAAGCTGACACAGCCGCAATCGACCCTTAACGTTGTTTCTGGTTGCGTGCGGCACGCCGCCAAACAAGCCGAACGCCTCGCTTGGAAAAGCAAGGCGCCCGGCGGTCAGGCTAGCTGCGCTTGGGGCGCTGCCAGACCAGGCTATACTTGTCGCCTTCGTCATCGGCGAAGAGCGACGCATAGAACGGAGCAGGCAGGGCCGGATCGTCGAACTTCAGCGAGATGTAGTCTCTACCTGCATCTGAGGTCTTTTCCCAGCCGGCGCCCACTTCGCTTCCGGCGGAGTAGAGCCGGTATTGAGGAGCGCCGTCTCCGCTGGGGTCAATCGAGACGATCTCCACTTCGGTGTTGACGGTCAGGGTGCGCACGCGCCCTTTGTAGCCGTGTTCCGTCTTGGAGAAGGCGCCGATTTTAGCCATGTGAAGTCTCCTGTCGTTAATCGGGCTTTGATGATCGCAGCCTCGATAGCGATTTTCTGGCCGGGATGATCGCCCCGCAGCCCGCCGGTACGGCGAAGGCCCGCAGCGCAGCGGAGGATGACAAGGGGCCTGTTTTTTGCTTCGCGATGCAAAGGGCTCCGCAGGAGCCTGGCGGAAAAAACTGGGCCACGTCATTGCGGAAAGCGATCAAGGCGCCAGCCGGGCTTGGCCCAGATTCGCTTCATCGAGGTCGCGCGTCATCGCCCCGATGCAGGAGGCTATGGCCATTCGAACGCCTGCCGAGAGCACGGACAGCGCAATGCTTCGCGTGCTTGACAAGCAACACCGAGGTGGGGATCGTGGATATGAGGGAAGGACGATGGCGCTTCACCGGCAGCTTTACCAAGGAAGCGAAGTCGGCGTCGCCGCCCGTGCTCGGATGCAGGGAGGAACTGCCTCCAGCCATCCGCTCGACGATCCTTTCCGGGTGCCGGCCTCGCCGATTCCGCTGACGAAGGCGACTTCTTGCTGGTTTGGCGCTCTCGCGGAGCTGTGATCCGCCGCCTTGCTTTTCCAAGCGAGGCGTTTGGCTTGCTCGCCGCCTTCGGGCGGCGTTTTCTACGGACCCGCGTGCTGGCTCGCGCAATCGACGACGCGAGCCGCGCCTGATGCCGGAGCAAGAAAAAAACCGGGCGTCTCGCGGCGTCCGGCGTTCTCGCAGCGCTCTTCTATGAAGCGGCGTTTGCTTTTTCGTCTTCCGGCTGGATGCGCCGCGCCGCGTCCATCAGCCACTCAGCGAGTTTGAGCCGCGCTTGCGCCGCGAGGCTTCGCTTTGATTGTTCGCTTGGGAGCGGGAACTTCCAGACCATTGCCTCGTCCATCGAAATTTCTTCAACGGGGTCGAGAGCAACGAGAGACATCAGACGCGCTCCATAGCGTTCAAGCGCTTCTCGATCAAAGTGAGGCGAACGGCGACGTCTTTGACCGCCGTGGTTCCTTCGGCGACTTCAACGCGCAGGTTCAATATCTCAGCTTTCGTGGCCGCCGCTTCGGCATCCACTTTTTCTAAGCGCTCGCGCATTTCTTCAAAGCCCTCGCGCATTTCGGCCCGCACTTCGCGAAGAAGCGCGAGGGTGTGATTTTCCGGTTCTAACGGTTTCGTGTTTCAAAAGATAGATCAGGTCTGGCGCTCTTGGGGGCGGCGATCGCCGCCAAAATCACCTCGAGTACGGCAGCTCCGGAAACAGGTCGCCTTTAGAACAGGATGCCGATTTCATCTCAGCCCCACTCGGCAAGAAAGAGGGCCGAAGCCCTCCTAAGCGACGTCCGCCGCAGCCATGATTTTGCGCTTCGTTTCGCGCCTGGCGACTTCGACAAGGCCTTTCTCCCGCCAGTGCTTCTCCCAGCCGCGAAAGGTGGGGTTAACGCCAAGCTTCCTCGCGAGAGCGTTTCCGGAGGCGATGATGAACTTGCCCTCGGGCGTTGTCTGAACCATCGATCGCAGCGCTTCGAGGGTTTCGTCTCTGGTCATCCCGCGCTTCTTTGGAGACGCACGTTTGTTTCTGGACTCCGTGGGTACGGGGTGGGTACGGGTCCGCGTTCGCCGCTTGCGTATTGCGCGCCTCCCACGTCCCAAAGGATCGACGCGAGCATCATTCCTCCCATGGGGGCGAATTCGAGCAGCGTGGAGGGCAACAGAGGCAGAAGCCGTCCGGTGGTTTCGGCCGGAAGCGGCAGCCATGCCGCAATCGCCGACGCTTGGGGGGCTATGCTTTGGGGAGGATCGGCCAATTCGCGCTCGGTGCGCTCCTTGGCGCGCGCTTCGATCTTGGCTTTGGCTTCGGCGATTTTCTTCAGCCGCTCCTCGCGGCGCGCCAGCTCCTCCAGGATCGACATCCCATCGGGAACATCCGCCTGATCGGCGGCTTCGGCCTTCGCCAAAAGCTCCGCAACCTCGGCCTTCAACTGCGCCTCGATTTTGGCCGCATGCTCATAAGAGAGCGCGCTGTGCTTGCTGGCGTTGGCGTGGATCTTCGTCCCGTCCAAGCCTACCGTCCCCAACTTCAAGAGGCCCATCTCGCGCGCCAAAAGCAAAATCTTCACGAACAGCGCCTCGATCTCCTTCAAAAAGCGCCTCCGGAAGGCGGCGATCGTGTCGTGATCGGGATTCTGGTTGGCCGCAACGAAGCGGAACGCGATCGAGTTGTACGTCGCCCGCTCCAGCTTGCGGCTGGAAAACACGCCCGTGGCGTAGCCCCTAACAGCCTGTCGGACTTAACCTCGCCATTTGAATAGGGCAACCTCTTGCGATTGATTCCTCAAGCTTGGCTGCGCCTTCATGAGCAATTTCCGCCCGATCGACCGCCAGACCGCCTATTTGCTGCCGCCGTCCGTCGAGGACTGGCTGCCGGAAGAGCATCTGGCGCGGTTTGTGGTGGATGTCGTCGAACAGCTGGACCTCTCAGCGATGAGCAAAGCCTATCGCGGCTCGGGTTCGGCCAGCTACCATCCTTGTCTGTTGGTTGGGCTTCTGGTTTACGGCTTGTGGACCATCCGTTTTGCGTCTCTTCTCGCGGTGCGGATTTGACGGTGTCTCTCCACTCCAGACACTCGCGGTCCTAACGCCCGCATGCGTCTGAGCCGTTCGATATCGGCATCCTCAATCTCGATCGGGGTCATGGCGTTCTCGCCTCTATCTCACATTACTCTCGCCCGCCGCGCCTCCGCCCTCTCACTCGAAGGCGTCGCCGCAGGAGTTTCGGTTGAAAAGAGAGCGCTCGCCCGTGAGGCTGCCGAGTTCGACCGGAAACGCTGCTTGAATATTAAAAAGGGGGGGCAATCGGCACGCAAAAACGACGCCACTGACGTTCGAGTCCTTCGGCGCACAACGCCTGTATTTTCAGGGGATCACGATAGAGGAGGCGGCGTCGCGCCTAGGATTTTCGGCGCCGGTCGATGGAACGGCGATCATTGGCGCTGAGCGGAGCCGATACACAACCTGTACTGCGCCGCAGCGCTGCCATGGCGGATCGCCGAGCATACGCAGGCCACGGGCTGTTATCGAGGCGTCGACGGAAATCGCCGCGGCGTCTGTGCTGGAGAACCCATTCCGCATAGCCCATGGCCGCCTGGACATTGCTGCGGTGGCCGATCTCTGCGCCGTTGATCGTGATTGTGGCGACGCGATGGGCGGCGAGCCCCGGGACGGCGACTTCCACCTCGAAGGCTGCGCCCGGTTCTTCAGGATCGTAGTAGCGGCCGAGCTTGTACCCGTCCTTGCGCAATCCGAACCAAGTAATTCTACAACCCTCCTTCACCATAGATCCTTCTAAGATCGTTGATATACTATCACACGGCATATGCCTACGACAGAGGTCTCAGCGCCGAACGATGACGGGAAGCTCCCTGCAGTCAAACGCCAAAGGATAGTATATACGCTAAGATCGCTTGTCTAGCAATTCTGGCTATAGATATGTCCAGAAAATTGACTTTTTGGCCAACAAACCGCGTAACCACGTCAGA
>CAVXRT010000019.1:0-26423 GCA_963764115.1 uncultured Alphaproteobacteria bacterium | reverse complement strand
AGGGCGCGCTCACCAAGGCGGGATTGCTGAGCGCAAAGCGATGATCGACCGTGATCATGCGTTAAGCGTTACGAAACAGGCCGAGGCCGCAGGCCTCGCGCGCAGCACGGTGTATTACCTGCCGCGCCCGGTCTGCGCAGCCGATCTCGAACTCATGCGCCAGATCGACAGGCTGCATCTGGAGTTCCCCTTCGCTGGGGCGCGGATGTTGCGCCGTCTTTTGGCTGCCAATGGGAGCAAGACCGGCCGCCGTCATATCAAAACGCTGATGAGGCGGATGGGGATAGAGGCGCTGTACCGCCGTCCGCGGCACGACCAAGCCGGAGCCGGGGCACAAGGTCTATCCCTATCTGCTGCGCGGCATGGAGATCGTGCGGCCGAACCAGGTCTGGGCGATGGACATCACCTATATCCCGATGGCGAAAGGCTTTGTCTATCTTGCCGCCGTGCTCGACTGGTTCTCGCGGCGGGTGCTGTCGTGGCGGATCTCCATCACGATGGAGGCCTCGTTCTGCGTCGAGGCATTGCAGGACGCTTTGGCCCGGCATGGAAGACCGGAAATCTTCAACACCGATCAGGGCAGCCAGTTCACCGGGATAGACTTCACCGGCGTGCTCATCAACAATAGATGATCAGTATGGACGGCAAGGGCGCCTGGCGGGACAACGTGTTCGTCGAGCGGCTCTGGCGAACGGTGAAGTACGAGGAGGTCGTGTGCTGTGGAAGTTGGGATTCCTCGTGAAGCCCAATAAAGCTTTGTCAAAGATGGAGGACGGCCCTCCGAAGCCGGCCTGCAGGGGCAGACTTCAAACCGCCCCAAGCTGCGAGGGTAAAGAGCCCTGGTGGTGAGCGTTGGGGGAAAAGGCGGAAGAAATTCCGTCAGGTAAGTCTCAAGGAGACGAACGCGAGTGAACCGCTGATGACGTGTCGTAACGTATCCTATCGGCGTCGAAACCGGGATTTGGACTTCTATCCCGCGAGCAAGGGTTGGGGGGCGCCTGCCGACTGCCCAACCGGCGTCCGGCATGAAGGCGGCGTGACCTTGGGACAGGCTTTGAGAAGGAACACAGGAACCTGTCGCTCCGATGCCAAGGGAGAAATCCAAGCGGCCAGTCGCCGCAAGGACCAGAGTACCGATGCGGGGCACAGGGGCGGAAACGCCCGTAGTAGGGATGAAGGCGCTGTAATGGCGCTGGACCAAAGGGGCGTTGTCATCTGGCTTTATGCGGCCGGCAACCCGAATGGGGATGACCTGCATGGATAAGGCCAAGCCGTTTTGTATTGCCAAACGTGATGTGTGGGAGGCGTACAAGCAAGTGAAGGCCAACCAAGGGGCGGCGGGCGTTGACGGACAATCCATCGCAGATTTCGACCGGGATCTGAGTAAGAACCTCTATCGGATCTGGAACAGGATGTGTTCCGGCAGCTACTTTCCGCCGCCGGTGCGGCGCGTCGACATTCCGAAAGGCGATAGCGGCGCAACCAGACCGTTGGGCATACCGACGGTTTCCGACCGCATCGCCCAGATGGTCGTCAAGCGCTACCTGGAACCGATCCTGGAACCCGTGTTCCACACGGACTCGTACGGGTATCGGCCTGGAAAATGCGCGCACGACGCGCTGGCTGTGGCTCGACGCCGTTGTTGGAGCCACGGCTGGGTGCTCGACCTCGACATCAAGAGCTTCTTCGATGAAATCGATTGGAGCCTTCTGATGAAGGCTGTGCGCCGGCACACCGGCTGCAAATGGGTGCTTCTCTACCTGCAACGGTGGCTTGAAGCGCCTGTGCGCATGCCGGATGGGACCTTGGCCGAACGAGAGAGAGGAACCCCGCAAGGGGCCGTCGTCAGCCCGATCCTGGCGAACCTCTTCCTTCACTACGTCTTCGATCTGTGGATGCGCCGGAACCATCCGGACATTCCGTTCGAACGATATGCCGATGACGTCATCTGCCATTGTCGTGGCGAGCTCAAGCGCGTGGCTTACATCAGGCGCTTGAAGCGAGGTTTGCGGAATGCGCGCTTCGTTTGCATCCGGAAAAGACCAAGATCGTTTACTGTAAAGATGCAAATCGCCCCGGGACCTACCCGGAACAGTCGTTCGACTTCCTCGGCTATACCTTTCGGCCGAGACTGGCGAACAACCGCCACGGCGAACGGTTCGTCGCTTTCCTTCCGGCAGTCAGCAAGAAGGCCGGAAAGCGGATGCGGCTTAGGGTGCGCCGGTGGCGGCTGCATCGGCGAAGCGATCTTACTCTGGAAGACGTTGCCGCCTGGGTTCGCCCGGTGCTCACCGGTTGGGTGCGCTACTACGGCAAATTCTACCCCTCGAAGCTTCGGGAAGAACTGCGCACGATCGATGCCTACATCGTTCGATGGGCGGTTCGCAAATACAAGCGGTTCGCGGGCCACACGCTGGCGACATGGGAGTGGTTACGTTCGCTCAAGCGGCGCAACCCACGCCTCCTCGCTCACTGGGCTTTGGGATCGACGGCTGGATGACGGGAGCCGGATGAATTGAGAGGTTCACGTCCGGTTCTATGAGAGCGCGAGGCTGCGATGCCTCGCGCCACTCGCCTATCTGCACGGCTACGACAGCGTGCCGGACGCACGCGCCTCGATTGGTCGGTATCTCGATCTTTACAATCGCCGCCGCCCGCACTCAAGCCTTGACGGCATGACGCCCGATCAAGCCTACTACGGAGCACTGAGCTTGCCGCCAGTCCGCTTGTCGGCCTAATTTTGGCAGACGTTCCACTTATCGAAGCGGGAAATCCGTCCGAACAAGCGGGGCCACCTCAGACCTTAGTGCCACGATTAGAAGTGTTAAAAAGTCCTGGGCTCCCTTTGCTAACCGGCTCACTTATCGACAGCTTAGGTGGTAAACGAGTTCAAATGAGATTGTATAAGTCGTTGCCCAGATTTTTCATCTGTGCTTGTGTTACTGGGGCTCCGCCGGGAGGCCTGAAACCGAGGGTAAAAAAATGGTGTTGTCATCGGCAGATTTGGTTCAACGCGTAAATGAATATAAGTGGTTTCACTCAATTGATCTCGGTTCCGTTGTCACTCGCGGAAAAAAGACGCCCGAGGTTCTAAACCCCGAGAGCGAGGCCATTTTCGCTGGCGTGGATCTCCGTGGCAAGACAGTCATGGATATCGGTGCCTGGAACGGCTATTATACTGTTGAGTTCTTCAGGCGGGGGGCCAGCGACGTTCTTGCCATTGATAGTCCAACCTGGACGCGTCCCGATCTTCGCGGCAAAGAGACGTTCGACCTTGTGATGTCTCAACTTTCTTTAACGCCAAAATCACAGATACTCGATGTGCAGGAGATATCCGAAGAGCAAGTAGGTAAATGGGATGTTGTGCTTATGCTCGGTGTTTTATATCACTTAATTGATCCAATCATAGCATTGCGGCGGCTTGCCCCTTGCGTAAAAGAGGTACTTGTTATCGAGATGATCTAGACGGGAAGAACGTCAACCGGCCCGCGATGATATTCTATCCTGGCAGGGAGCTTGCTAATGATCCGGGCAATTGGTGGGGTCCGAATCGAGCGTGCGTCGAGGCACTGTTGCGCATGGTAGGGTTCGATCGCATAACCTTCACTCCGAACCCTGCACCACGCCATGCCCACCGCGGAATATTTCACGCCTATAAATGAAATTGTCGAATATTGGCACGCCGCCCAGGGAGTGTAGTCCTAGGGCGGCGATAAGTAGTTGCACGTTGGAAGCCAAGTCGAAGGCGACTTGTTTCGCCTTGATAAGCCATCAAAAATTGCTCAGGAAAAACGACAAGAAGTCCCCCCAAAAAAATCCGAAGCTGATTTTTCGGCTTTGCCTACTTTGAAGCGCGCTGGTATTCGCAAGTATTCTGCATCTGCATCAAGCGTTGCGCCCGCAAGTCTGGCGACCACAGCTTCGCTGATCCTGGCAACGGAGCGAAGGACTATCTGATCGGGGTTGCCATTGCTGGTCACCTCGTCGGGGATTTTCCACACCTTGGGGAGCAAGGTTTGCGACTTTGATTCGGTTTCAAGAAATCCTTGCGCTTTACGGACCAACATGAGGCCGATTGCCAACACGACAAGGTTGACTTTTGCTGTGTAGACAACGTCCCATCGAGCTTCGACCTGAGGGCCAAACAAGCCATCCCGAAACAACTCGAAGCAATTTACTAACGGGGAATACGCGGCTATTCGAGCTGCGTAATCTGGTAGCCATGATAGCATATAAATAAATCCGGTTAACGGTAGCGATACGTACATGAACGGGTTCACGAACCGTTCCACAAGGGGGTACATTTGGGTCAACCCGGCGAACGCCAGCCCTACCCCGGCAGAAAACCAAGCCGCCAGCAGAAACCCCGTTGCAAGCTTAAAGTAATCATAGATAGGATCAATAGCATCAATGACATATAGAAATGTATAAATTACACAAAATGATAAACCTATGCCACCGCACTCAAGGAGAAGTCGGGTTATAAGCGTATCTAAATGATGCACATTTCTATGGAACATGAGACCTATGTTGTGGCGGGCGGCGAACATTAAACGGAACACCAAATGCCGCCACATCGTGATAAGGGTATATGCAGATAAAGCAAAAGGAACGACACCTATGGAAGATTGTCTCTCATGCCCCCACATGCTCCACATCGCCATCACCGCGAGGGTCAATACGAGCGGTTCTCCCATCAGCCAGAAGACACCAAAATGCTTTCGTCCAAAATGTGTCAGCATTTCCCGGAGCATAAGGGCGTGAACGACTTCTTGCTTGCACTGTAAAGGCAGCCCATAAACGCTTCATAGCCGCATTCTCCCGATGTCATTGCTCAATTTGCATGCTCCTTCGACGCGGAAACGGCGAGCCAGATCAAGGCGTAAACGAGAAAGGTTATCACAAAAACAGCGGCGAAGTTTCGCGTGCTTTGCGGCTCAGTAGACTTCGATCCGGAAGGTTCGGGCTAACGATCGTCTCGATGTAGAGTTGCTGCTGCCATGCGGTTTGGAGAGCCGTCTGCAGATTACTAAAAGCCACACTCAGATTCTGGTCTGCGAACTGACGGTCTAGTGTCAGCCGTTCATAGACCGCAAGTTTTGGTGCGAGCGAATGATCTTGCCCTACAATTTTTCTTTTTTCAGCCGCAATTTGATCCATCAAAGCGTTTATGCGCCCCCGAAGACTTTGCACCGCCGGATTGGACGGAGAACTTTGAAGAGTTTCACTTAGTTGGCTCTTCGTATTAGCTAATTCGCTGCTCAGAGATGCAATAAGATCGAGCGCCTTCGCTGCATCCGACAGAAGGATAAAAATCAACTCCTTGTATCTAAAGTCAGTAATTTTCTGTTGTGCTTCTAGGACCATCGCTTCGGCGCGATCCAGTTCCTTTTTCGCGAAAGAAACACCGTCAAAAGCAGAACGTTCGTTCATACGGTTTATTAAAAGCTCGCTTTGGCGGAGTAATAGCTCGGCCAAAGTCTTTGCGTCCTCAGGAGTGAAGGCTATAACCTTCAGTGTGATGATGCCTCCATTCGACGAGTACCGCGCATCAACCATTTCATAATAATAATCGTAAAGGGACTCGAAATCAGCTGGTCTCCAGAAAGCCCACCAGTTCGGATATCTCGCAAAATAATCGGCCCCAGCTTTGGAAAAGATTTGACGCAAAGGGTGTGTCTTGTCGATCGCTTGCACCGCGTCGCGAGAAAGAATGAAGTCGATAACGGCGTAGGACTGGTCCTCAGCTCGGGAAATGCCAAACGTTTCAAGCAGGGATGATATCCCTCCCGATTGGCTTCCTTTGATGCTCCGCACAACGAAATCTGTTTCGACCTTGTATTCATCGGAGGCAATAAAAATATAATAAAAACCGGCTGTTACTGTTGGAAAAAACACCAACAGTAGAAACAACTGCGAAGCCCGTGAGAGCCTTGATGCATAGGACAAATATTGAACAAGGCGCACTCCGCTTAACTTGGTCTTCAGTAACACTGATTTACAACCTTCGGCTACGAATAAGTCCTGCAGAACTCAGTCTATTATGCACTCCATGCCACTCTCACCTGTTTTTCGCTAGTTCATCTATTTTGCGACGTTATACAACGTTGCACCACTGACAGCCGGTGCCAACCCCCCCCCCACAATCCGCAGAAATTTTCCGAGTTCCGCGCCCGGAGCGTCGGATACATAGATCGCATCTCCCTCGCGCATATAGAAACTTTGTGCCAGAAATAAGCCCAGAGGCTCTCTTAGATTGAGCCGATATATCACAGGAGCGCGGGAGCCCATCTGCTCCTGCGACCTATCAGGGAAAAGAACCGGCAAAAGATCCGCAGACTCAAAACGGAACACAAGTACGCTGGCTGCATCGGCTCTTTCGTCGTTTAAGCCGCCTGCGCGCGCCATGGCTTGGGCGAGGGTCACAGATGGAGCATCAAACGGCACTTCCGCATTCACCCCCGCGGCTCCAAAGACCGTGTAAGTCCTTTTATGAGCGTAAAGCAGCACGACGTCGCGCGGGCTCAGCCTGATATTTTCCACGGGATTCGAAGCCAGCTTAAGATAAGGAATAGTAATAACCCGATTGCCCCGCGTCAGAGAAACGAAGGTGTCGTGGACTGGAGCTTTGATGCCCCCGGTAATGGCAATGGCTTCCAAAAGGCGCTCATTGTTCGGCCCAACTGCATCTGCCCACCGACTACGGCATCACCAGCAACCGTGACCGAATTGTCTTCACTCCTAACTACGTTAACCAAAACCTGGGGGTCAACGGCTTTCGGGCGAAGTTGCGCCTGGATGGACCTTTCCGCGTCTCGAGCTGACTTGCCCACAACCTTTATGTCCCCGGCAAATGGTACGTTGATGGTCCCTGTTTTGGGGACCACCTGATCAGGAATTGTTGTGCCACCGGCAGACCCGATGTTCGCTACCGAGGTGGCTACAGTCGTGAACAGATTGCCGGGCGCGGCCTCCCAGACCGTTACACGAATGGTGTCTCCTATGCCTATCACAGGCACCGAGGCCGGTTGGTATTCCGCTAGACTCGTAAGACTCGGGTCGGGCCGCGCCTTCAATGCGGAAACAACCTGTGGATTGAGGTCGACCACGGCGTAGCTCGAAAGGGAACCGTCGTCTCCTCCAACAGGGATTGAAATCCCCGCCGGCCCTGCCCCCGGCAGAAAGGCGCAACCGGTAAGAGTGACAAGCAATATAGACAAAATAGCGAAGCGGACTTTCTTCATCACCCACCCAGTCAGCTAACGGCGCCCAATATGCGGAATGTCCACCTGAGTCGGATACGTTGTTCAATCTGGTTCGACAAAAAAACCGAATAATCCCGCGTCTGTGGCGAAATAGTTATTAGAATACACAACTAGAGATTGATATAAATGCTACTGCGAACGCTCAACTGGAAGCGGCTTGCAAAAAGCAGCCCCGGGATGATCTCGCTATCACTAATTATATCTAAGGTGGCGTAAACGGTACTGGGTATACCATAGCCTGTAATGTGACATTTGAAGCACAACATCTGTCTCAACATTATAGATATTAGATAAAACGATAGCCTGCCCCGTGAGGAATCAGCGCATAAGCCGAAACAATTGTCTTTGGCGGTGCACTTCTAGGGGGGGAGGGTGGCGCGAATTCTTTTCGTATCGAGCCCGTTTGGGAGCTTTTTTGGTATATTGGCTGAGGAGCTTACTGCAGGCGGCCATCGGGTTTGGCGAATTGCTTGGGATGGCGGGGACTACGTTTCGACCCCCTCACGCTACAGAATTGCGTTTCGAGGTCGCGACCGGGATTATGAAAGCTTCATCAAGGCAGCGGTCTTAAAGCATCGCATAACGGCGGTTGTTACGTATAATGACACAGGTGAGCGCAATCGTGCCGCCATACAACTTGCGAGACAAACGGGCCTCAGCCGCTACATCGTCGAGCACGGATACCTGCGGCCGCATTGGATTACATTTGATCGGGATGGGGTTAATGGACACTCGACGCTGCCTAAAGACTGCCAATTTTATCACAACAACAATAGAGGGCCGGAAACGGCAGAAGCGTTTCCATGCCGCATGCGAGATCAGGTTTTGAGCACGATCAAGCATTTTGGAGCCAGCGTGGCGCTCTATCCGTGGATGCCCTTTGATACGACTTACTACGGTGATTCAGTGTTCAAGCAGGCCGTTGGGTACGCATCGGAGTATCTTTGGCGCAAATTGAACGACGAGCAGATCTCGGTCGAAGAGATCGTCGCTCACCGACGAGACGGCAAAAAGCTGTTCGCGGCAATATTGCAAAAGCCCGGTGATGCTCAACTTCGGGTTCACTCTCGCTACGGTGCCAACAATCCTTTTTTGCGTGAGGTCTGCGAATCCTTCGCAGTATCAGCTCCTAAAAACGCCGTTCTTATCGTGAAGCAGCATCCGCTAGACTACGGTGTGGAAAATACTCCCAGCTTTTTCGCAAGCCTCGTCAGAGAGTTGAAGTTGGAGGGTAGAGCTTATTACCTGAGAAAGACCAGCATTGATATCGTACTGGACAATGTTGACGGCTTCGTCATTATCAACAGCACCGCTGGCTTGGCTGCTGTTCAGCGCGGCTTGGCAGTTAAGTGCTGCGGCAAAGCTATCTTCGATATGGAGGGTCTTACATTCCAGGGCAACCTAGATACCTTCTGGACCGAGGGTGCCGCGCCGCACACCGCAACTGTAAATGCTTTTATTTCCTATCTTACGAGATATTCTCAAATAAACGGTGCGCTCTATGCTCCAAAGGGAATGGCTCTCGCCAGCAAGGCACTTTGCGATGTCATTTCATATGATATTTGCTCGCCCCATCACTTGAGGGTTCCGGAAAAAGCGACGGCATGGGAGAAGACTGCTCCTGTTCCCCTACCATTGATAAATGCGGCTTGAGTCTGGGCTCGATGAAGGTTGCTATCGACGGTTTCAATCTAGCTCTCGAAATGGGTACCGGTGTTGCCACGTACGGGCGCAATCTCTCTTACTGCCTTCACAATCTCGGACATGAGGTGCATGCCCTGTACGGTAAGAAAGCTACCGCAGGCGAAGATGCGCTGATGCAAGAGGTCGCATTCTTCGATAGCAGCGACGATACCGCCGGAGAGGGGAGCAAGGTTTCAATCAGGGAGCGACGACGGCGGATTCAACGCGGAATTCGGCGCGAGCCTTAATCCCGCGGGTTATCGTGCAAAACAAATAACTTTATCGGGCGCAGTCGTCTATGATCACTTTCGACCCAATCTGCCATATTTTGATTATCTATGGAATGCGCCTTACGTTTACGAAGGTGCGCCCTTGCGGTTTCGCTTGTACGGTAAAAGAACCCAAGTGCGGAATCCCCGCTCCAATCAATATCATGCACTGGACATATCCGCTGGCGTTGAGGTTGACCGGAGCAAAGAACATTTATACTCTCCACGACCTCGTCCCGTTGCGGCTACCCTACACTACTCTAGACAGGAAGATTAACTATTTCAAGCTGGTACGTCATCTCATCAAAAATGCTGATCATATTGTTACCGTATCTGAGACGTCAAAAGCGGATATCATAACTTTATTGGGAGCGGATGAGGAGAAAGTTACAAATACATATCAATGTGTTGAAATACCGGAGGAGTATCTCATAAGTCCTGTGGGTATACTTAAGGACGAGATACTCGGTACATTTCAGTTGGATTTAAAGAAGTACTTTTTATATTATGGAGCAATAGAGCCAAAAAAGAACGTTGGTCGCATTATCGAGGCGTATTTGGCATCGAATCTCGACATTCCTTTGGTAATTGTGGGGGGGCGCTCCTGGAAGAGCGAGGGTGAATTAAAGCTTTTAAAGACGTGGGCTAGCCTAGGCCGCAGCAGTCTTGCCAGTCGGAAAATCGTACAGCTGGATTACGTGACGCTCCCGCATCTTGTGAACCTTATTCGCGGGGCGTTATCATTGGTATTTCCCTCGCTTTACGAAGGGTTTGGTCTTCCCATACTAGAAGGGATGATTTGCGGAACTCCGGTAATTACCTCGAATATTGGGGCGATGCGTGAAGTAGCTGGTGATGCCGGAATTTTAGTCGACCCGTACAACACTCGGGAGATCAAGAACGCAATGATTGCGGTTGCGCTAGAGGCAGATCTGCGAGAAAGCAAGGTTGTGCGTGGGAACAATGTGGCGAAAAAATTTTCAGCGGCAGCTTACAAAGAGCGTGTTAAGGAGGTCTACCGTCGTGTCACGGCGCCGGAAAAATAGTTATCTATTGAGATGTGTTTTTGCGACGTCTGATCGAAAACACGGCAGGGTTCCCTCGGAGGACGTTAGGAACTCCCCCCTCACGACGAAATGAGGGGGCTGATGAACAAGCAGCGAATCTAAGGAAGTCATATTGTTTAAGGATACACGGTAGTGGCAGTGGCTGTCTTTGGTGTTCCGTCCGTTAGCACAACGTTGTGCATTCATCTCATTAAAGCGCTTCTTGGTCAATCGTGCGGAAAATGGCGGATGACAAGTGTGTCCACTCTAACGGGTATCGAAACATCGTCGTGTGACATCGACACCCAACACAGTATTATTTTTTCTCATGCTCCGGAACCGGAATTAATAGATTTCTTAATTCAGAAAAAAACTCCTATTGTTGCCTTTTTACGCAGCTTCGAGGCGAATGTCCGAGAGCTCGTCGAAAGACAGGGGATCCGGCCGGTCACAGCTATTCGTGATACTTCTTTATCAATGGCGTCTTTGGAAGAAGTAATTCTTGCTCCGAACGTGTTTGTCATTCGTGGTAATGAGGAAAACATAGACATAAAGCGACTTCTTGGCCGTTTGGCAGATTTTCTTGGCCTTAATCGCGCGCGTTTAGACTTTAATCAAATTATCGGGGACCTAGCTCTTCAGACCGAAGCCGACGATAATGTGTACCATTACGATCAGTCCGAGCTAGGCCTGCAGTTAGCGCGTCGCAGTCCACAGAAAGAGGTCGCCGCGTCGAATTTGCCATTAGTATTATCGATCGAGGGCTATGATAGCATTCTTGGCTTAAGCCCGGCTTCTAAGATCCACTGGCCTGCACAGATCTTTTCAACGAAGGAAAAAGTTGCTTCAGCCGCGGAAAGAATATATCTGGTGGGCCCCTCGCGCGGCCTCGTGTTTGGTCCATATCTCGGACTGCCAAAAGGTAAATGGAAATCGACCGTTTTTTTTTCCACGGCTGATAATGCCAGTCGAAACAGGGTTGGGCTAGAAGTAGCTCAGAAGGTGAAAGATCTTTTGACTAGCGGCGAATTTGAACTGCCGATGTCCGGTACTTACAGTTGCGAAATGACTTTCATTAATATGAACCCTCATCTACCCATAGAAGTGAGGTTAAAGAGCACGCAAGGCGCAATAGAAGGCGTGCTTTGTTTCCGAGGGAGTCACGTTTGAACGGCAATAAGATCGTGCAAGCACGCCGCTAAAGACTGAGGAACGGCTTCGGATTGGTGTCTGTGGCGTTGATAGGGTTGTATCGTCGCTTCGAGATCGGAGACGGAAGAAAACACGCGGCCTCGAAGGTCGCGTTCGGTCACGAGCGCGAAAAAGCGCTCCATCTGATAAATCGAAGACGCCGAGCTTGGCGTGTAACGAACCAGTCGCGAATGAGCTTGGTCTTGTGCGTGCCGTGGTTGTGGATGATGACTTGCACGTCCGACCGACAGGCTCGTTGCGTTCCACCTCATCGAGGAAGTTGCGGAACTCAGCGTTCTATGGGGGCATGAATTTCCCGACGGCGGTTCCGGCCTAAACCTAGGTTCTGGAAGTGCGGTCGACTTATCGGCGGCCAGCGCCGGAACCACACACCGGCCTTCAAGGCGAAGGTAGCTTTGGCCGCCGTGAAGGGGAGAAGACGCTCGCCGAGTTGGCGCAGCAATTTGACGTCCACCCCAATCAGATCACCCAATGGAAAGCCCAGCTTTTCGAAGGCGCCGCCGGGGTGTTCGGCCAGGACAAGAGCGAAGCGGCGGCTTTGAGCGTCCTGTCCGAATTTACGGGCCCCCTCTTTGCGCCCTCGGCTTGTTTCGTGACGCTCAATGCATGACCACGGTCGATCATCGCTTTGCGCTCAGCAATCCCGCCTTGGTGAGCGCGCTCTAAAAAACTAGCTTGGTCGATTTGAAGAGCTTGCACGCGGAGATCGGCGAACTAACGCCGGGCGCGGCAGGTAATGCACCGTGCTGCGCGCAAGGCCCGGAGTTGCCGCGTAGCGCACTGAAAAATCACAGTTATTT
Source organism: uncultured Alphaproteobacteria bacterium (assembly GCA_963764115.1). GTDB lineage: Bacteria > Pseudomonadota > Alphaproteobacteria > Rhizobiales > Rhodomicrobiaceae > Rhodomicrobium. Next base: position 14,148 of record CAVXRT010000019.1, on the reverse strand, counting down.
TTATGTTTCTGCGACAAACTGACCAGGAACTTAGGCCTAAACATCGATGGCGGCGAAGAGCGAGGTCGTGCTGTCGCGCATGCAGCGCGCGCCGCCCAACCTCGCCGGGCCGCATGGGAACAAGAGGCCTGAACTTGGCTTTTCATCGACGCACAGCACGATAGCGGGCTCGGGCGCCGACAGATAGGCTTGAGAATATCTCGCACTTTTTCGACCAAATGTGGATCGGACAACAGCTTGAATGTTTCCGAGCGATGCGACTGAAGCCCGAATAACTCAGGGGGTGTGAGTCGTCAGGGCTCGTGTTGGGGGTTTCCCGTATTTTTAGTAGAGACGCCAGCTTTCGATGATTTGGGCAATCGGCCTACAGAATTCCGGCAAAGCCCCGAAGATGCCGCCCTCGTATGCCAACGAGACGCAATAAAGTGCGGCTGGCGGCGCGCCCGGCAAAGGGACGATCCTCTCTGACATAGGTGCGAATTCCGACGAAGTCGCCCCCCGTTCGGGCCGCCAGGACATGCGTTTTGATCAGCGGTTGCAGCGCCGCGGTACAGCCGCCGACTTGGTCAGCAAGCGTCGAGAACGGAGATTTGACGCCTCGTGCACACAGCGCTCGCTCTGCCGGTTGAGAGGCTGGTGCTGATCAAACTCCTCGAACGGCGCTATGGCCAGAAGATCGGGTCCGCTTTCTCATCCAGCCTCTTGCGCTGAAGGTGTCGATTTGACAGGCTATTCTCGCGGACAAAGTTGTTCTTCAAAGGGAAAGGCTAAAAGAACAGCGTTACCTGTGATGTCCTTCCAGTTACTCGGGGCTGCCCGAAGCTCTGAAAAACCGTTACGGAAGGGACGATAGAACGCTCCGATAAGCAGGCACTTGCCTTCAGGGCTGCGAATTGGTCGACTGTAAATCTGAGCGTTTGTGGGCAGCACCGCCTCAGCTTGCGTTGACAAGTCATTGAAAACATGAAGTCCAAGAGGGCGTGATGCAAATGACATAGCCATATGAAAACATCCGGGTTGCGGTCCGCGAGGCACCGCACATCCTTCACCACCCAGCCCGGCAAGCATGACAATCCTATCACCTTTCGACCAGACAGACCGAATGCCTGCCGTGGTATCACTTAAGTAACTTTCATTGGGTGCCCAAACCTCAATTGTGGGGGGGGCGATGGAATATGCAAGCCTGTCAGTATCCTTGACCTGGAAGAAGCTAGTCTCGCCCTTTATTACTTCCGCGCCACGAATGGCAACGTGCACAAATGCGCCGCGCTCGCGGGTCACCACAGAATAATAAATAAAAAGCCGGTCGTTCCAAATGAGAAGATGAGGGATTGATGCAGAATAAAACATCCCTCGCTCGGGTTTTCCGCTTACAACCACGGTGATTGTCGCAGGATTGATAACCTGCTGAACCGGATCATAAACAGCAAGGCACGCGGAGGCCCCGTAGATTCCGTGGGCACGACCGGCAGGCCCGAAACCGCACTCGAATGCAACCAAATATTGGCCATGATACGAGACTATATCGGGATCGTAGATTGAGCGCAAGACCATGCCCCTGAAGGGGCCAGCAGCAATCTCGGTGAACGGCGCAAGCAACGGCTTGACTAAAACAAATCTTTGTCTCTCCCAATCAAGCTTTGTAAGCACGAGCCCCCAACGCGCGTTTCTGGAGGCATCGACAACCGCCAAGTCATCCGCGCATCCCGCCTCCGTAGCGAGCGACACACCGCCTCTTGAAACGACTGGAACACCGCTTCTGTTGTAGAATTGCCGCCCCAGGAAATAGGATGAACTTCCCGGTAACTGGGCATAGGCAACCGAATTGCACCCACTCGGTGTAAGAAGGAGACTTTTGTCGTATCCGTAGTAATAGTCGCTTTTTGTCGAACGGTCCGCTACGGGTCCCTGAATGGTCACCTCTTTTGGGCCTGTGGAATCATCCCAATCGCTCTCGGAAGAAACAAGCAGCCGATTCGCATGAACTTCGGCTTGAAGACCGTTTGCCAAGCTCGCCAAGGCTGAGATGAGAAACATTAGGAGTGCGAAAAAACCGCAAAAGCAAAACTTCAGCACTGCTTCCTCCAAGTCTATGGGGCGGGATGTCACGACACGCAAAGAAAGGTTGCACAAAGCCTTCTCGGCCACGGTGCAACAGCCTCCACGAGACAGATTCGATCCCATGAAGCAAACAAAGCGTATCTTTAACTTCAGGATCCGCAAATCAATAATGAGTTGCCGCGGCAAGCCAAGCTCGGCAGTGCGCGCGGCCAAGATCCTGTCGAACACGCTCACCCGGCTCCGCGTTCATTACCTCACGCATATCCAGCGCGGGCCAACCGCGAGGATCAAAGGCACGACTAGAACCCATTCCGCGAGCGGCGCATACTAATGGCGCTGGCACTCAATCACAGGGGACTCTTTAGATTGAAGAACTTTCCGAGATTAGGGTCAGTCCCCGGTAGTGCTGTAACTCGACGGCAGTAAGCCGCTCGCGAAGCGCGCCCTCGTTGGTGCGGTAGCGAGTGAGCGGTTCGCGGTGGTCGTCGGCAGCTCACCGGCAGGATCGGGTTGCGACACCCAACGTAACCGGAGAACCGTCGATGACCGATGACATGATGAGCCTTCGAAAGCTGATTGAGAAGACGCCCGACGCCGATATTGTGCGCGAGATGATCGGCTTTGCCGACGAACGCTTGATGGAGATGGAGGTGTCCGGCCTCGCCGGGCTGCTCTTGGGAAGCGCTCACCGGACCGTTTTATCCAGCGCAACGGCTATCGCGGCCGTATCTGGGAGATGCGTGCCGGCACCGTTGAGTGGCGCATTCCGAAGCTTCGCAAGGGCAGCTACTTTCCCGGCTTTCTCGAACCGCGCCCGGTTGGCCGAGAAGGCGCTGACGGCGGTGATTTAGGGCATCTCCACTCGTTCCGTCGACGATCTCGTCAAGGCGCTCGGCATGAGCGGCATCTCCAAGAGCCAGGTCGGCCGCCTTTGCGAGGAGATCGACGCGTCAGAACCTTCCTCGATCGCCCCATCGAGGGCAGCTGGCCCATCTCTGGATCGACGCGACTTACGTGAAAGTTCGTCAGAACGGCCCATCGTCTCCGTGGACGTCATTGTTGCAGTCGGCGTCGCCAGGGAAGGCCGACGCGAAGTCTTGGGTCTGGATATCGGTTCCTCCGAGGCCGAGTGGACCGGCTTTTTGCGCAAGCTCGCGCACGGAGGCGTTCAAGCCACCGTCTCGAAAGTGTTGAATGCAAGCCGTCAGCTGCACCGCGTCATGGGACATGACCTTGATTAGGCTTTTATGGTACATAATGCTTCGTGCGCGACCATGCAATAAATGTAGCGCCACGCCAAGTGAGCACGCAAAAGCGGGTAGAAGCGCCATGCTGGAGCAAAGAAACATAAGGTCGCCACATTGTTCGGCAAAACTCGCTCACCAGCGTGGTGCTGATATCCATAAGATATAATGTTTCGTGTGTAAGTCTGGCGGCACTCTAGGTGGGTGCGACGCTACAAGTCGTAAGATATAAGCGCATCAACGGGCAGCGAACAAATCTATGCTGATCAGTCTGTCGCACAAATTCATCTTCATAGCCAATCTCAAGACCGCATCGACGTCAATTGAGAAAGCGCTGCAAAGGTATGCTGATGTGCGAATAAGCCATACGCAGTGGGGCAAGCATTCGTCGCTAGGCCACGCGGAGCTTCGTTTTGCGCGTCTTTTCGAGTTGGTGGCACGCCATCAATTCCGTGTTCTTGCCGTGATGCGAGAGCCTATGGATTGGTTAGGTAGCCTCTATCGGTCGCATAAACACCCAAAATTCCGGGGAACTCGGCTGAACACAGCTGATATGCCCATGGCGGAGTTTCTAACGAAGTGGCGGTTCGAAAACCGAGATCAGTGTTTGCCCCAAGTTAGCCGGCTTCACGACTTTCATAATCGTTTCGACGCCGACTTCATCATGCGCTACGAAAAGCTTGCCGACGACTTTGGGGAAGTTTGCGACCTGCTTGGCATTCGCCTGTTGGAATTGTCCCGAGAAAATGTCAGTGAGGAGTTGCGGCGCGATGAGGAGGTTTCCGAAGACCTTCAGCTGGATGTGCGGAAAACCTACCAAAAAGACTATCACGTGTGGCGGAATTTAGCCGGACGCCTTTTGACTGAAAAGGAAAAGGCTAACGCTCTTGCCGTTGATGAGAACTTCACTATTCCTCCGCACATTGAGCCCGCCGATTCTTACCCTCTCACACGCGAAGACGTATGTTCCACCTTCCGTGAACTGCTCGGTCGCGAACCTGAAAGCAATAAGGCAGTCAAGCAGCATCGCGCACTAGGGACTGTCGAGGCTTTGCGTGCGCGTATTATGTCCAGCAAGGAGTATAAGGTTCGGCAGAAGCAAAATTAAATTTGGCTGCCAATCATAAGTATTCACTCATTATTTTATTGCGACCGGAGAAGCCGTTCTCATAGAGTCGGTGATTGAGCGGCGCGTCCGCGATCAAGAGGCCAAGGCCGGACATATCGGTGAAATCCGGAAGCCCAAGCCGGCCCGGCGCATGCGTCTGCGGGAAGATCCCGCTCAGGGCCATGCCGCGCACGCCATTTGCGGATGCGCCGCTCCAGGGTTTAGCGCACGGCAGGACCGATGTCAGCATATTAGAAAGGTGTGAGCCTGGGAAAACCTCATGCAGCCGCCCTTTGCCTGTCGGAGATGTCCCGAACGAATGCTGTAGCGCGAACGACATGTTCTGCTAGCGTTAGCGGGCGGTAGTCTTGCACAATCTCCAAAGCCCTTTTGCGCTGTTGGGACCGAGGGTCGGTGAAGTCTTTCAAAGTCTTTGCCCAAGTAAGCCCATCGATGGGATCGATGAATGTTGTCCATCGGCCGCCAACTTCCCGGTGAGCTGGAATGTCCGACGCGATCACGGGGACGCCGAGGGAAAGGGCCTCGGCCACCGGAAGCCCAAAGCCCTCGACGGTTGACGGCGCGACGACCGCGGCCGCGCCACGGACGAGTGAAGCCAAACCAGCGTCGCTCAAGCCAGAGACCTCGACCAAAAACGGGGCAAGCCCCCGTGATCGATCGAGGACATCGATAACATTTTCGTTCTCCCAGCCGCGATGGCCGACGAGTACGAGACGCGGGGTAGCCGGCCCCAGGATTTCCGCCAGCCGACGCCATACAGCAAAAAGAAACAGCATGTTCTTTCGTGGCTCGATCGTGCTGACGTTCACGAAATAAGGCGTCGTCGCCTGCGGCGGGTGAAGTTTGCTTTTGTTCAAAAACCAATCCGTTACCCCGAGCGGGATGACTTCAATGGGAGGCGCCGCAACTTTGTGTGTATCCAAATAGGCTGCAACCGTTCGCGCGGTGTAGTCCGAGTTGACAATGATGCCCGACGCGAGACGAGAAACGGTATTGAGGCGGCCTTCGTGCCGCGCCGGAGAACGCGGAGATACGAACTCGGGATAATCGATCGGGATAAGATCGTGAATGAAGAAAACGCACTTTATTGAGGTGGCTTCCGTCCACTGAAAGCGCTCAACCTTTTCAAGCTGAGTGTGCGAACTGTTGAGGTAAATGCCCGGCTGCGCAGTCCCGCGCTGGATCCAGCGTTTCAACCGGGTAGAGGCCCGCGCAAGGGACCGGACTGGGAAAATCGCATGTTCGCGCGTACGCTGGAGAATAGGAAGATCGGCGACTCGAAAGCTTTTCGTTCGATCCAACTGCACCGGCGACTCAAGAGCCTTCTTGAGCTTGAGATACAGAACGTCTTCCTCTGGTGAACTCCCGATCTTCCAGGCGAGCGCCACCCGTTCGAGTATCTCCTGGATCAGCGGCTTTCTCAACGCGCCGGTGAACAGCGGCGTGGTTATGACAGCTACGGAGTTAACGCCGCTGGGCTTGCAAAATATTTCGGTTGCATAGGCGTATTCAACCCGGTCGATGCCGGTCGGCGCCGAACCGATCATGCGAGTTGCGACCCGAGTGACGTCGAGAAAAAGTTTCATCGCACCTTACCGTGTCGCATAGAGGCCAACTAATGCCAAGTGCCGGGACTCGGTTGCTTGAATTGCAAGGCCTCAGCGACAGATAATCGTCCGAGGGCATCCCCTCTTTCGCAAACTGCAACCCAGCACAAGCCAATCCCAATAGTCCGATTGTCACTGCCGCTCGCATGTTGACCTAGATCAACAGGATGCCCGGTCGACAATAGGATGTTGATGGCTTCGAGCTGCTCGGGAATATCCCCGATAGGAAGCATAACCCCGACCTCGGAAGATGCCGGTAGGTCAAATGCTGCGTCTTTGTCGAGTTCTGGACAGCTTACACTTAATCTCATTTCCCGTATGGGGTTACCCCGTACATATAGATATAACAAACAATCGTTGAGGGATCGACCGGGCAACCGACCCATCAAGCGAGCCTCCTGTCCGGAACTCCAGACACCCCACGGTTCGCAGCGGTGCCACCCCTGACCGACACGCAAGTTTTGTCCCCCGGCGTAAAGGCGGGCTAATGGCAGATTGCTTTGAGACACCATGTGATGGATCACGCCTGGAGTGAGCTGAGTCAAACCTGAAGTGTCAGGGATGTCCCCTTCGTGCCTCATGGTACCGACAGCGTCAACGACATCTCTCGCGACCTCGGTCCATAGTCTTGGCTTGAATTGCTCTGCCACCTGGCGCTCGCGCGCCGCTCTGTAATCATGATCATCAATAAGACGCTCTATCTTTGCTTTTGCTTCACGGATGGCGCCAGGTTCGAAGTAATCTACAAAATCGCACCCCGCTTCTGGGAGTGACGAGTTTCGTGCAACGACGCCCGTTTTGCCATAGCAAAGGGATTCTGTAACTGGAAGTCCCCAGCCCTCGTAATGGCTGGGATAGATGGTAAACAAGCAACGAGAATAAAGTTCAGCCAAGACGGCGTCACTGAGATTTGAGATGAAGCGCACTCTACCTTTGAGGCGTTGATGCGCTAAAAGAAACTCGCCAACAGTCTCAAATCGCCACCCTGGCTTTCCAACGCATATGAGATAGGGAGTTTTATCCTCCCCCCGTGTTGTGCAAAGCTGGCTCCAAACGTTAAGCGCGAGTATATGATTCTTCCGAGCTTCGAGTGTTGAGACCATAAGCACGAACGGAGAGTTCGCAGGAACACGTTCTGAAAGCAGAATGTCGGAAAGGTCTCTGCTGCTTTCAACGCTATCTGAGAACTGGCCAGCCGTTCTTGTGTCGCCGTCAAGACGGATCACAGTAGGATCAGGAATCTGGAACCCAAATTCATCGGCCGTTCTAACTAGGTCACACGCCGTAGAACTCGAATTCACGAGATAACTGTCAGAGTGCTGGAATACATTAGTGATCCAGTCCCTGAACTCTATCACAAGACCCTCGGCACAATATTCCGGAGTGATCAGTGGGATGCAATCATGAATGAAGGGTATGTAGTGAATTTTATAGGTTTGCTTTAGGTTTCTTATCATCAAGAAATAGTCTGGTATCCACCAGGACGTTCCAAGGTTGATCACCTTATCATTCAGCTTGAATAGGAAGGTGGGAGCCGAGCGACCGCAAATTTGATTACGGATCGACTGCCAAGTAAAATCCGGAACTGTGTCAATTTGCTGGGCCGCAGCGATGAGCCGCTGGAAATCAAGCTGTGATATCTCCAGCCATTGTCTCCCCTCCAGATCATAGAATGCAACAGCAACGCCACTGCTAAAGTGTTCAGATGTTATCAAGCTACGAATTATATTTATCTGAACTCGCTGGATACCGGTCGGAAGCCGGTTATCTCTAAGGTAATGAATCAAGTCACTGCAATCAAACACGTTTCGAGGCTTTTTAGGCGACGGCCCTGACAAAACATCCCCGGAAAACACCGATGGCCGCGCAATAGCATCGACTTCGCGTTGGGCGTCGAGGTCTGATGGGGCGAGTTTCAGCGCTTGATCATATGCATCTCGCGCGCGGTCGATCTCCCCTTGAAGTTTCAAAGCGTGACCGAGTTGCAAGTAGGTGTCTGCAACATCTGGCGCCAAGGTCAAACTCCGATTATAAGCACTTTCAGCGGTTCTGATATCACCCGATTCTTTACAAGCATGCCCATACTGAACCCAAATCGCTGCGTCCGCAGGGGTTCGATTTAGGTACTCACCATAAAGTATTTGCGCAAGTCTCCAATCTTTTGCATCCCGTGCGCGATCCGCTCTTGTCAAAATGTCGGTTGATGTATCGGAGGATGTATTACTATTAACTACCAACTTGTGCAAATGAACCACCGCCGCTTCTCCATATCAATATCGAATGTCCCTTCAGCTCGTCTCCAAACACAAAACGATACGAAATACACAACCCATGGGACAGAAGATAAATGGACACCAGCTAATGCGCAAACCTGTTCCGCTAAGCTTCCACACCTTCACCACAATAATTAATTTTTTTACCGACAATTCACTGTACAGGAAGTAATTGTGTTGCTCATAAACAACTCGATGCTTCGATAGACACGTTGCTCCTTTTTAGCATCGCGGCGCCATCGCCGCCTCCCGCAAATCAACCAGCCTGCCAATCCTCAGCCAAAAACGCCCATGTCTTTGGAAGCGTCGTGTATAGATCTGAGAGAAACGATAGCCGGCAATGAAACCATTTACAAAATCCCCTTGCGCCGCAGGTGCTCGATAGCTTCCTCTACGATGTCAGCCGGGGGCGTCTCGCCGCATCTCATGTGGATTTCTGCGCTTTCGGGAACCTCATAAGGCGAGGAGATTCCGGTAAAATTAGGGATCAAGCCACTGCGTGCCTTTTTATAGAGTCCCTTAGGATCGCGCTTTTCACAGACATCAAGCGGTGTATCAATGAAAACCTCGATGAACTCCCCTTCGTCGAAGAGTTCCCGAGCCATGCGACGTTCCGCTTTGAAGGGAGAGATGAAGGCCGTGAGCACAATCAGCCCGGCATCGACCATCAACCGGGCAGCGTGAGCGGCCCTTCGGATGTTCTCAACTCGGTCCGCATCGGAAAAGCTCAAATCGCGGTTTAGACCGTGCCGAACATTGTCGCCATCGAGGATGTAGGTGTGATGGCCCATTGCGAAGAGCCGGCGCTCAAGCAAATTGGCGACCGTGGATTTACCGGAACCGGATAACCCCGTAAACCACAGGCAGCACGGTTTTTGCCGCATAAGCCGGCTACGCTCTGTCTTGGTGACATCGGTCTCATGCCAAACGACATTCGTTGCGCGCCGCAGCCCAAACATGATCATTCCAGCAGCCGCGGTCTGATTTGTCAGCCTGTTTACAAGTATGAAGCTGCCTGTTTTATGATTTTGAGTATAGGGATCGAAAATCAGCGGACGATTTGTCGAGATATTGCAGGCGGCCAACTCATTGAGCGCGATAGTGTCACCTGCAATGTGTTCGAGCGTATCGATGCTAAGCTTATGTTTGATCGACGAAATCTCAGCCGTCACCCATTGCGTGCCACAACGGAGTAAGTACGGCCGATGTGGCATCAGCTTCTCGTCGTCCATCCAGATCAAATGAGCGGCGAACTGGTCCGCCATCTCGGGGGCGCTCGACGGCGCGACGAGCATGTCGCCGCGGCTTAAGTCAATTTCATCCGCAAGAACGGCCGTCACCGCGGCGCCAGTGTCAGCCCGATCAAGCTCACCGTCATGAGTGACGATGCGACGAATTTTCGTAAGCCGGCCGGACGGCAGGGCGAGAACCTCGTCCCCGCGATTTGCAAAGCCGCTGGCAACAGTGCCGGAGAAGCCTCGAAAATCTGCGTCTGGCCGATTGACCCATTGCACCGGAAAGCGGAACGGCGCTGCTTTGTCTGCCGTGTCAACTTCAACGCTTTCCAGAAACGAGAGAAGCAGAGGCCCATCGTACCAGGGCATGCGTTCGCTCGGCTCCGTAATGTTGTCGCCATCGCGGGCGACGACCGGAATAATGGTGACATTCGGCAAGCCGAGCTTGTTTGCAAACTCGCGGTAGTCAGCTGCTACGGCCTCAAAGGGCTCCTGCGAAAAATCAACAAGGTCCATCTTATTGACCGCAAGAACGACATGCCTGATGCCGAACTGAGAAACAATATGGCTGTGGCGCCTCGTCTGCGGCAGGATTCCTTTCCGCGCGTCGACAAGCAACACAGCAAGGTCGGACACTGACGCTCCGCTCGCCATGTTGCGTGTGTATTGTTCATGACCAGGCGTGTCGGCCACAATGAAGCCTCGGCGCGGGGTGGCGAAATAGCGGTATGCGACATCAATCGTGATGCCTTGCTCGCGTTCTGCCTGCAGCCCGTCAACAAGGAGGGCAAGGTCCACGCCGCCCGTGGTCCCAAAGCGTTTGCTGTCCTTGGTGATGGCATGGAGCTGATCATCCGGTATAAGGTTGCAATCGTAGAGGAGACGGCCGATCAGAGTGCTCTTGCCATCATCGACGCTGCCACAGGTCAGGAAGCGAAGCACCCCAGGGCCTTCGATCAAGGCGCAGGGCGTTTGAGTGCGCAGAGCGCCTTCCTGCTTGTGCAGCATCAGAAATACCCCTCCTGCTTTTTCCTCTCCATAGCGCCGGACTCATCGTAATCAATGAGGCGCCCCTGCCGTTCGGAACTTCTGGACTGTTCCAATTCTTCGATAATTGTTTCGACTGAATTGGCCTCGGAGCGGATCGCCCCGGTCAAAGGGTAGCAGCCAAGCGTCCGAAACCGTACTTTGACAGGCTTTGGGGTTTCATTTGGCTTGAGCGGAAGCCTGTCATCATCGGCCATAATGAGCATCCCATCTCGCTCGACCACTGGCCGGGACTTCGCAAAATAAAGCGGGACCACGGGAATGTTCTCGGCGGCGATGTAGCGCCAAACGTTGGTTTCCGTCCAATTCGATAACGGGAAGACCCGCATGGTGTCGCCCGTGCGCAGCTTGGTATTGAACAGACGCCAGAGTTCAGGGCGCTGATTGCGCGGATCCCATCGGTACGAGTTTGTTCGATGGGAAAATACTCGCTCCTTTGCGCGAGACTTCTCCTCATCTCTCCGAGCCCCTCCTATGGCGGCGTCAAAGCCATACCGGTCAAGGGCTTGACGCAAGGCCTCTGTCTTCATGACGGTGGTATGAACGGAACTGCCGTGGGAAAAAGGTCCTATACCCTGATTGACCCCATCCTGGTTGATGTGGATGATAAGCTTTAAGCCGAGCCGTGAAGTCGTCTCATCCCTGAAGGTGATCATCTCCTTGAATTTCCACGTCGTATCGACGTGCAGGACTGGAAATGGCAGGGGTGAGGGATAGAACGCCTTTATGGCCAAATGGAGAAGCGCGGAGGAATCCTTGCCAATGGAATAAAGCATAACAGGATTATTAAATTCAGCGACGACTTCGCGAAGAATTTCGATGCTTTCGTTTTCAAGATCTCGCAATTGCATTGAAGGCATAAACTTCCCCCATATTAAGTTAGGTCTACACTTAGCTCCTAACTTGACATCTAAGAGAGCCCGATCCGAAGCAATGCACGAACAGCCTGAGTTACATCCAACCGTGCAGCCAGACTGTCTTTCGACTGCGTAGCCGTGGCAACAAGCGCTTTTGTCTTCACGCCGTGGCGCTTATAGCCGAGGCACCGCTCTATCGCGGGTAGTCTGGATAGCAAGGCGCGTCAATTAAATTGACGCTTGTTCGGTGGGGCTGTGGATCGTTTTGGAGAAATCCAAGTGCTTTTCAGTCTCACCAAGAGTTGCTCTTATGATGTTGCACAACCAGTTCGCGGTATTGGGTGAAAAGAGCACCACCTTAAGTGGTGGTGGAAAAGTAAACCAAACTGAGACTGCAAAAAAACAGGAAAAACCAGGCCAATGTAGCGGAACCAGAGCGGGACCACGCTGTTTACCAGCGTAAAGTCTCAGTCAGAGGCTATGGTGAAAACAGCAGCATAGGAGCTTGAATGGCCTCCCAACACCCCAAAAAAACCGGCTCGACATCGACACGCGGTTTCGCCTCTATGGATGCCGAAAAGCAACGTGCCATCGCTTCCAAGGGCGGCCAAAGCGTGCCCAACGAAAAGAGGAGCTTCAGCCAGAACCGCTCATTGGCCGCCGAAGCAGGCCGCAAGGGAGGGCAGAATGTTTCCGACGAGAACCGCAGCTTCTCACGGAACCGCGACCTTGCCGCACAGGCTGGCCGGAAAGGCGGACAAGCGAGCCATGGCGGCAAGTCACGCGAACAGCGCTCCCAGGTCTAGCGAAGTAGCCCCTGTCGGCAAGCATAAAAACAGCCCCCGTCTGGCCGGCGGGGTCTGCTCTTGTCCAGTGGTCTTTAACATCGCGTGCTAATTTCCTCTTTGCGATTCACCAAGCGCCGGGTATGCGTGTAATCAACGTAGAAAACGGACTTGAGCATGGAACGCTTTTTCGGCGGTAGCCCGCTTCTCGTAGTTTTGAAGCTTGTGACAGCCTCGTTGATTATCGGGGTGGTGCTCTCTTTCTTCGGCTACCATCCCAGTAATCTGTATGATGCAATCATCAGGCTCGCAGATTGGATCGAATCTCACGGCTTCGATGCCATCAATAGGGGGGGCCGCTATTTCATTCTCGGCGCTCTTATTGTCATTCCGCTTTGGCTCCTCGTGCGCTTCTTCAGCTTCCTCGGGTCCGGGCGCCGTGTAGGTCGATCTGAGGCCCCGGCTCCGCGCAGGTCTAGAAAATAGCCTCTCGTCGGCGGAGTGACAGGGACTACAGTCTCCCGGAAACGCGATTGAAAAGCAGGGATGTGCTCTCCATAGCGATCCCTATGATCCTGTCCAACGCGACCGTGCCGCTGGTCGGCATGGCCGACACCGCCGTGATGGGCCAACTCAATGACCCCGCGCTCATCGGCGGTGTGGCGCTCGGCTCGACGATCTTCGCGATGCTGTTCTGGGCCTTCGGCTTCTTGCGGATGGGAACCACGGGGCTGACCGCCCAGGCTGTCGGTGCTGGTGATGATGCGGAGGTCGCGGCCAACCTGTATCGCCCGCTTCTCATTGCGGTGGTAGCTGGGACGCTGCTTTTCGCCTTTCATGTGCCGGCGATTTTCTCGATCCTCAGGCTGACCGGCGGCAGCGCCGAGGTTCAGACCGCGACCGCAGATTATTTCGGCGTCCGGATTTTGAGCGCGCCAGCGACCCTTGCAAACTATGCTTTGGTCGGCTGGCTGATCGGTCTGGCACGCGCAAATCTCGCGTTGGTTCTGCAGCTTTTCCTCAATGCCATCAACATCGCGCTCGCTATCCTTCTGGTCCTTGTTGCGGGCAAAGGTGTGAAGGGCGCGGCGATGGCAGCCGTATTTGCCGAATATGCTGCGGTGTTGGCCGGCCTCTTTATCGCGCGCCTGCTTCTTCGCAGACAAAAGGCGCAGTCAGCGGCGCTTTTCGAAGCGCGCGCCTTCCGCAAGCTTCTTGCAGTGAACGCCGACATCATGATCCGCACCATTTGCCTCTTGTTCGCGTTCACCTTCTTCGCCGCGCAAGGAGCAAAGCTTGGCGATGTGGCGCTCGCAGCGAACAGCGTGCTGCGGAGCCTCTCCGACCTTTCAGCTTATGTACTGGACGGGTTCGCTTTCGCCGCCGAAGTGCTGGTCGGACAGGCGGTTGGTGCGGCGAGCTTCGGACGCTTTCGTCAAGCCGTTCATCTCAGTTCGATTTGGGCCGCCGCGCTGGCCGTCATAGTAAGCGTCGCCTTCTGGGCCGCTGGGCTCTTCTTGATCGATCTCATGACAACGACACCGTCGGTGCGGAACTCGGCTCGCGAATTCCTGCCCTGGGCGGCGATGACCCCGATTCTCGGGGTGGCTTGCTTCCAATTGGATGGCATCTTCATTGGCGCGACCCGAACCGCCGACATGCGCAACATGATGATCGTCAGCCTTGCCGTGTTTCTCGCCGCGTGGGCGCTTCTGACCCGGCTTTCGGCAATCACGGGCTTTGGGCGTCGCTTTCGATTTTCTACATTGTGCGGGCTGCGACCCTTGGCTCGCGCTATCCTGCGCTCGAGCGCAGCATCATCAGCTCCAGCGCGAGGACTGCTGCGCCTGCTTGAACCTCAGCTTTGCGCCCACTTATCCGCGTCCAATCCAACAAGCGAAGCGAGCGGC
>CAVXRT010000018.1:0-79075 GCA_963764115.1 uncultured Alphaproteobacteria bacterium | reverse complement strand
GGCGCGATCATCGTCGCGCTGTCGATGTACATCCTGACCAATGTAGAAAGCGATCTCGGCTTCTGGTTCTTTGCGAAGTCGCGCATCATCATTGGCATCGGATTGCCGCTGATTTTCATTCCGATCACCGCGGCTTCTTATGACGGCGTACCGCGAGAAAAGACCGACCAGGCTTCCGCGCTCCTTAATGCCGCGCGGAACACGGGCGGATCGATCGGCGTGTCGCTTGCCTCGAACGTTCTTGCTCACCGAGAGCAGTTTCATCAGAGCCGGCTCGCCGAGCATGCCATCCCGTCGGGCATCGCCTATCAGGACACGCTCCAGCAGATGACACATTATTTCGTCTCTCAGGGCAGTTCCCTTGTCCTGGCCCAGAAGCAGGCCTTCGCGTGGATCGGCCAGCAGATGCAGATGCAGGCTTCGCTGCTCGCCTATGCGGACGTGTTCTGGACGCTGATGCTGATTTCGCTTGCCGCGGTGCCGCTTGCGCTCCTCCTGCGGAAGGTGAAGCTGGGTGCAGCCGCCCCGATGGGCCACTGACGGAATGGCCTCTCCGCATACATCTCAGGCTCTGTGAGAATATCGCGGTGCAGTTTGGGAATTTGCTGAAATAGCGTACGCTATTCAATGTGGGGCGCTACCCTGCAAGGGGAGTTCCAGCAATGGTCCGAAGTTTCGACCACCTGACGATCGTCGTTCGCGATCCCGCGCCCGCCCGCGCGTTTTTTGCGGTCCTCGGCTTCCAGGAGGCCGTCTCATGCATCATCAAGGGCGAGGAATTCGCCCGCTACATGGGTGTTCCCGGTATCGAAGCGGAACACATCACCCTGGTGCTCGAGAATGCGTCGCCCCGCGCCGAAATACAGCTCCTGCGCTACCTGCACCCGGAGGCGCTGCCTGACGTGCATATCCGCCAACTGAACAAAATCGGCATGAACCACATTTGCTTCAGGGTGGACGATATCGAGGCGGAAGTCGCGAACATCCGGGCGGCCGGTTTTCAGACGCGCAACGAGATCATGGACTTCCATTCGCGCAAGCTGGTGTTCCTCGACGGGCCGGAGGGCGTGACGGTGGAGCTGTCGCAGTGGCATTGAGGCGGGGTCACCCTCCCGTCGCTCACGATGTTTGTACCGGCGAGGATGCCTCGAACGGGTCGTCATTCGGAAGTTCGCCGATCAGTGGGCGGGCGTCCCTTTTCCCGGGATCGTAGAAGTCGACCACATCTTACCCGGTTCGGGGGCGATGAATTCCGCCCTCGCCAACCAAGACGAAGGGCGCCCAGGACGCCGGATGCGCTTCTTGCGGCGTGCCCTGTTCGACAAGCGCGAGCATGGACTGGCGCATGGCTTCCGCGCGGCCGGTCGTCTTGTCCGCGGCGAGGCGGGTCAGCGCGCCAGTGATGAGCTTTACCGTGACGCCCGAGTTCACACTCCAATGCGAAACAAGGAGCGCGCGCGCCCCGGCATAGAAAAACGCGCGTGCGAGCCCCGACAGCGCCTCGGCTCCTTCATAGCCTCCGGCGGCCGTGTTGCAGGCGGACAGGATCACCCAATCTGCATCGAGCTTCAGGTCTTCGATCTTCGAGACCGGGAGATACCCATCGTCGTCCGCCGTGGCCTTATCGGGGGGCGTCATGATCAGCCCAGGCTCCCCCCTTCCTAGTCTCTCCCGACACCGCGCCGTGCGTGGCGAAGTGGACGATGCGGTATGCCGTGAGCAGCCCTTCTTCATTCAACCGCATCAGCTCCGGTATAGTCGCGCGCGCCCCGAATAGATGTCGCTTGGGGCAGCGCCCAGCTCTTTGGCCACCGCGCAGAGTTCGTCCGCGGTTTCGGGGAGGGGCGGGGCGCCGCGCAGCTGAGCCGCAATCTCGGCTGGCCTGCTACCCGTCGCGATTGGCGGAATGCCGCGGCTCAATCCCGATACGCTCGAGACTTTAACAGGGCACGTCGTATTCGAGATCGCCGTTTTTGCGCGGCCCTCATCTTCGGCGCTGCCGTCGAGCAGGGGATTGCCGAAGCCGATCATGGGCCGGCTGGCCTCGGTTGGTTTGGCGCGCCTGCGGAGCGTCTTGAGGGAAGACGCAGACGGCAGGACTGAGAGTGCGTGATCGCGAATGAGCCAATGCGCGCGACCCAAAGCTTCGGCGCCGGTCGCCGATGGCTCGGGCGCCTCGCTCGCCAGCACCTGGAAAGGAAATTCGCAGCGGCCCTGACGGCACGACGAGGAGGCTCTTCCCCTTGATCAGATCCTCAGCCGGGCCGAGCAACTCCTTGTAGAGGGCGTGCGAGCGGGCGAGGTCGAATGGCAAGGGCTGGCCGGCCTGGCGGTCGGCATCGGTGTAATCCGACCGGGTCAGCGCCGGGCAACGCGAGTTGTCAATCTCCCAGCTTCCTTCGTAGTCGAGGCCACAGCGCAGCGCCGCAACCTCCCGTTCGAGCGAAGGCGTGCCGAGTTTGCTCCGAAACCAGCGCTCATCGGTCTTGGTTACAACCCAGACGAAGGTTTCCTCGGGCGTGGGCGTAACGCTTCGGTGTCCAGAAAGAGGATGAGCGCCTCGCCCGCGTCCAAGTCACCCTGCAGATCCTCGATGCTGACCGGTTCGGGGCTCGCGAGTTCAGTATAGTCGATGAAATCGTCCTTGAGCTTGGCGTCGATTTCGCGGACGCGCGCGGCAATGTCTTGAAGGCGCGCCGAGTCGGCCGCTTCGGCGTCGGCGTTTCGCTTTTCGGGAGGCCTGGAAAAGGCGGCGAGCTGGATTATGCTCCTGGCTTGCCATCTGAAGCAGGTCTTGCCGGTCGCGAATGACGCCTGCGAGCTTAGTGCTTCCCGTGACGCCTCTGCCGCCATCTGCGCCATCGCCCCGGCCGCGTCGGATTGCGTCGACCATTGCGCCTTCAGGAACATGCTGCGGATCAGGTCCGGCGGCGCCGCGCGCATGGGTCCGGCGCTTCGCCAGGCGGCTTTGATCAACCCCCGGAAATAAGCGCTCAATCGAACCGGCGCGTCTTCTCGCCTGCTCGTCGAAGGCGGTTCCGCGAAGGCGCTGACCGGCATCGCCCGATGCTCCATCAACGCGGTGCTTTGCTGCCACAGGCTGGCGGCCTGCGCCCAGTCTTTGCGGTCGAAAGAAAGTGTGGCGAGGTTCGCCAGCGCCGTCGCAACGCTCGGGTGGTCTTCACCGAGTGCTGTCTTGTAGATAGCCAGGCTGCGCTCGTAAAGCGGCCGGGCTTCTTCCGGCTTGCCTTCGGCCTGGTAGAGTGAAGCAAGGTTGTTAAGCGCGAGCGCAGTGCCGGGATGAGGGGGGCCCAGCGCCTTCTCGACGATGGCGAGGCTGCGCCGATACAAGGGTTCGGCGGCTGCGAACTGGCCCTGAGCCTGATAGAAGCCGGCAAGGTTGTTGATTGCGGACGCAACGCCAGGATGCTCAGGTCCCAAGGCGGCTTCCAGGATCGCGAGGCTCCGCTTGTGGAGCGGCTCTGCAGCCGCCGGCTTGCCATTCTTCTGATGCAACGCCGCGAGGTTTGCGAGCGCCTTCGCAAGGTCAGGGTGCTGCGGCCCGAGCGCCTTCTCCCAGATCGCCACGGAGCGCAACAGGGGCTGCTCGGCCAGCAAGCGCCTGCCTTGGGCCAGATACAGCTCGGCAAGGTTGTTGAGGACTTGCGCCACCTGAGGATGCTCAGGCCCAAGCGCTTTCTCGAAGATCGCCACGCTGCGCAACAAGAGAGGCTCAGCTGCTGCGAACCGCTCCTCCTCCCGATAGAGTTCCGCCAGGTTATTGAGCGAGAGAGCAACATCGGTGTGCTCCGGCCCGAGCACCTTCTCCCGGATCGACAGAGCGCGTTGGAGAAGGGGCTCGGCGACGGGGAACTGGCCTTCGGCCTCGTACAACTCCGCGAGATTGTTGAGAGCCGCGGTGACGTTCGGATGCTCGGCCCCGAGCGCCTTCTCTGAGATGGAAAGCGCGCGGGCATAGAGCGGTTCAGCGAGCCTGAACTTGCCCAAGGTCTTGTAGACAAAACCGAGATTGCCGAGCGGGATGGCAAGGAGCGGGTCGGTTGGCTCCAAGGCTTTTTCCTGGATGGCGAGGCTCTTCTGGAACAAGGGCAAGGCTGCGTCGAGCTTCCCCTCGTCCTGATAAACCGCTGCAAGATTGTTGAGCGATTGCGCCACCTCCGGGCGATCGTCTCCGAGCTGCTTGACCCGAATGGCGACGCTCCGCTGCAAGAGCGGCTCAGCTTCGGCGTAACGGCCCTCATCGCCATAGAGCATCCCGAGATCGCTCAGCGCCTGGGCGACATTTGGATGTTCGGGACCGTCCACTTTTTCGTGGATGGCGAGGCATCGTTTCAGGACCGGTTCCGCTGCGGCGAGCTTGCCGTCTCTCATATACGCATAGCCCAGGCTGCCGAGCACCATCGCCGCGATCGGGCTGTCCGGTCCAAACCGGCGCTCCGCCTCGGCCAGCACATGTTCGCCAAGCGCTGCGGCCTCCGCATATTTGCCGTCATGGGTGAGCTGGCCCAACTGGCGGTAGAGGAGGACAATCTCGTCAGGCTGCCCGCTTTGCGAGGAGACGGACGCCGCATCCTGGACCAGCACCCCCAGCGCCAGCACGGTTATCACGACAGTTTTCGAAGCGATCGCACGCATTCGGACCGCCATTTCGGATAGTCGCCCAGGCCCTCGCACAGCATGTCCCCCGCGCAATGCTCACGCGCCGACTTGCCGGGAGCAGGCTTCCAACTAAACTGTAAATCTGGCCGAGAAGGGGGCAGCGCTCAGTGCATGGACATCCAAGTCCCGCAAGGCCCTTGGGGCGCACTTGCTCCGGTAGGGATTCTCAAGGCGCGTATCGCGTGAAGACGTAATCGTGAGCTTTGGCAGGCACGTGGCAAGGGAAGCACGTTTTTAGCAGCGCCTCTCCGGCAGGTTTTCCGTCCTGGAATTGAGCGAAACCCCAACCGCCCGTCGCCGCGTACTTTTTCGAATCCTTGACCATGAATTGAACATTCGTGGCGGAGCCGGAAACGAACGATTGAGCGCGCCCAAAGACTTTGTTGTTCTCCTCCGACGGAGCATAATCCCAAGCCAGCCGGGCAATGATCGCGCCGTCGGGGAATGGAAGCTTCCCTTCCCGGTAGGCCCTTATTGCAACGTCGTTGCCCAGAAGGGCGCGCAAATCGTTGAGGTCGCCTGCTTCGTGGGCAACAGAGATCAACCTCCAGTCGCGGTATCCGGGCGGAATTTCGATCCCGAAAAACGGGGAGCTCTCGTCATCGGCGCCTCCGGTGTGAAAGACGTTGACGCGATGACGCAAATTATAGTCACGGCTGCCAATACGGTGATGGAGGTCCGTTTCATTGGGTCTCCTTTGGCCGCGCCTGGAAAGGCGGCACGCTCACCTTCGCGTTCGAGTTTTGGACCAAACGGAAAACAGACGAAGAAAAAATAGTATCAAAGCTAAACGGAATCAAAATAACTAAATAGCAATTGATCGTTTCGAGCCGTTGTCCTTCACCACACCGTTCTGTCGTCGATGGTCTCGAACCGGATGTGGCGCCGGCGCGCCTGCCGTTTCAGCTCGGCTTCGGTCCAGCGGCCGGTGGCGACCGCTCTCGCATGGCGAAATCGTCCCAAACGAATTGCTTTCCCGCCCAATAACAAACCAGCATCACGGAGCAGGAGACACTGCCTTGGATCTTCTTCAGGCGCTTGGTCTCGGCTCCAACCGCTTCGGCGTTCTCTGAAACGTCTTGGCGAAAGTCATGGCTGAATGCGAATTTGTACGGTTCGGCTTGAGAGGAAAAGGCGAGCGCAATCAAGAGCGAAGCGGCAAGGCCACCCTGATGCCACCGCTCCCGCCGCGCTGGCAGCGGGCCAGCCTTGGATTTTGTTGAACGCCATGCCCACGCCGATTGCGAGCGCAAAGAGGAACTCGAAATAGGCATTGACGCCGAGCCCGTCACCCAATGACTGCACGAGCCGCTGAGAAGGTGAGAAGAAGCAAAACCGCCATCTTCTGCGTGGCGCGGCAGCGCCGGTCATAGACGAGCCAAACGATGCAAATCACGGCTGCCCCGGCAAGCGGCTTCGCGAAACTCAGCGCGAAATGCAGATTTTTCAATCCCGCCGCTCTCGGCATCATAAGCTGTTCGAGGAACTCGCCGCCATAGACCACGCGGCAGATGAGCAATCCGGCGGCGCAAGCCAGGACCCCTAAGCCAGCGGTCCGCGCGGCCTGACGCGGCCTGTCGAACGCCAGCCACAGCAAGGCCGATGCCGGCATGGCGATGAGGCTGTGCTTGATGAAGCCCGCCAGCACCATCAACAGAACCGCCGATTCCGCCGCCTGCCCGTTCTTCGCCCTGGCGATGAACCACGTGAAGCCCGCACACATCACAGCCAGCCCGAGCAGGCGAGGATCGTTCATCCCGAAATATCCGGTGTAGGCCCCGGCGAGCGTGGCGAGGAACCAGAGCGCCCCGATCGTGGCCGCGAGCCGGGTGCCGCCCAGGATGACGATTGTGCGGTACACAAGAAGCGACAAGGCGAGCGAGGCAAGGATAGATATGACCCGGCCGGTGTAAATCTCTTCTGCGCCGACTGACGCCGCGCCATGCAGCAGATAAAAATAAAGCGGAGGATAGTTATTGATCGTGAGCGCGTCGGCTTTTGGATAGAGATGTGCGATAGATTTGCTCTGCCATGCGTTCCAGGCCTCGTTCGGATCGATCTCGAGCGGCAACGATGCCCGGTAGCAGCAAAAGACGACCGCTATTGAGGCAACCGCCAACAGGCCGGCGATGAGCGCGCCCACGACGATGC
Organism: uncultured Alphaproteobacteria bacterium; assembly: GCA_963764115.1. Taxonomy (GTDB): domain Bacteria; phylum Pseudomonadota; class Alphaproteobacteria; order Rhizobiales; family Rhodomicrobiaceae; genus Rhodomicrobium. The sequence goes on along the minus strand of CAVXRT010000018.1, from coordinate 72,244 downwards.
TGCCGGGCTTCGTGCGTTCAAATACCGGAACGGACGATTTCTGCGCGGCTATCGACAAGCATATCCTCTTTAAGATGCGGGCAAGGCCGGGTCAGGGTCCGGAACCATACCCGTATGCTTATCTTACTTCCAGAAGCTTGACTTTAACCTTGAGGCCGGGCGGAGATGCGCACTCAGGCGCAGTCGCTGCGCGCGGCCGCTAACCGGGCGCGATCACGGCGTGCGCAAAATTCGGAGCCGCAGCGGCGCAAGCTCAACCGCGCATCCCGCGTCCGATTGAATGCAGGAGCGCTTGTCGCCGACCTTGCCGCCGCCATCTCCGGCGGCGCCCGCCTACGCCTCGCGGTTAGAGCGCGTCGAAATTATTCGGATTCCTGATTGTCATGGCCGCCCTCCGAGGCGGCCATCCAGGGCAACAAACTCCCAAGCCCGGCCATGACATCGGTTCCAGCAAATCGCAACGCGCTTTAACGCTTCGTTCTGCGCGCCAGGCCCTGTGGACGGATCGCCGCAAGTTGAACTATTCCGCACACTTCCTTAAATCAGTTTTTCAGTGATTTCAGGGTGACCGGCTTCGGGAGGGCCGGTCATGCTGACACAGATGACGGCGCGGGATCGGGACATTGCTATCGAGGTGTTCCGGGCGGTGCGCTGCAAGCGGGGCGAGCCGGGCCACGACGATCGCAAGTTTCTGGAAGCGCTGCATTATTTTACTGTCCACAACATCACCTGGCGCGCTTTGCCCGCCGAGTTCGGCAATTGGAACAGCGTGTGGAAGCGGTTCTGGCGGCTCAGCCAGACAGGAACGTTCGAGGCGTTTTTCGAGGCGCTGGCGAGCTTAAGCGAAAGCGCCCATCTGGTGCAGATGTTCGATTCCACCATCGTGCGGGCGCATTGTCCGCGGCGGGGCAAAGGAGGGAAGGACGCCCAGGCGCTCGGCAAATCGCGTGGGGGCTTCTCAACAAAAATCCATTTAAAAACAGATAAGGACGGGCTTCCCATCGCCTTTCATCTGACAGGCGGCGAGGCCCACGATAGCCGCTCCTTCGAGACGCTGCTCGACATCGGCCCGGAATAGCGCCGCGGGCGGCCGTGGCCGATAAGGGATACATGCGGCGGCCAACCGCGCGCGGCGCGCAAACGCGGCATCTGCCCGGTTATCCCGTTCCGGTCGAACACCAAGAAGAAGCCGGCTTTCTTCGCCAAGATACTGTATAAAGGCCGCGCCCGCATCGAGCAGACCTTCGGCAAGCTCAAACGCTTCAAGCGGGTCGCTATGAGATGCGAGAAGACCGCGCAGAATTATGCCTCGTTTGTGGCCCTGGCGCTTGGCCTAATCTGGATCAATCCGTCCACACGGCCTAGTGTTAATCTGAAACTGGTTAACAGGAGCGCGGCCGATTTATTTCCGGTCCAATTTACGCTTGATTAGGCTTAACAATGCATTTATTCCGCGCCGAACGAGGCCTACGAGGGCGGTAGACAGACGGTTCCAACGCCTTGAAAGTGAATAGCTTTTTTACCGCCAACCGACCCCATTAAATAGAATTTAATGCCGGAATTTTGGCATTAAGTGGGCTCTGAAAAGTCCGTTAAATATAATCCCGATTCCCCTGTTAACCACGACCGCGCCCAAATCAGTCCGCCGCGTGCGCCGGAGCGCCGTCCGTTCTTAAAATTTCATTGCAATATCAATGGCTTATCCATTAACTTCTTGGCAAGGCGCTTTCTCATACAATGCTCACTCAAGAAAAATCCGTGGCAAGCGGGAAGCCAATCCGGGGACGAAGTGAGGTCCAATGTGCATGCAGCAAAGCGTATTGAGGCCCGAGTCCCGATTAAGCGCACACGATTTAGTCGTTGAGAAATCCGATGATGTGGTGCGGACCCCATCGATCCAAAGCGCCAGCTTTCTTCGGGCGCTGATTCACCTGATGACGCAAGTCCCGACGAAGTTGCTCATTTTCGGCGTCGGCCAAATATCGGTCAGAGGGCCGGAAGACGGCATAAAAAACAACGAATCCGGCGATGGCCGCAATGTTCATCGTCCCTTCGAATGTCTCGACGGAGAAATTCTCGATTACCCCGTATGTGAGAACGGTAAAGTACCCAATGAGCAAGCCGGCGGCCCCATATACCCCCGGCTCACTCTCCGAACTCGGGACAGACTGAAACGCCAACCTTTGCGCCTCGTGAGAGGCTAACGCACCCATCTTGCGATGTCCTAAATGGGTTTCGCTTCCACGCTGATAAGAGCTCAGCATGGTGAACAACAATTGGCTATGTACCCGGTTCCGTAGATGACGGTGGAAAAGTCGAGGGATTGGGCGGACCAGGCGACGCTTAGGGGTGATACCTGGTCCACCCGACAACGCCCCAATACCGGCGGATATGAGCGGCGTCAGACCGCAGGCTAAAGCTGGACTATGAAGGCTCTGTGAACGCAGTCTTTATTTGCACACTGAATTTTGTGGGATTTACTTTGTTTATCAACCAAAGGTTGTGATGTGCGTCCCACAGGCTGCTGAATAACCGTGAAATCCGCCTTCATCCTTCGACAAGTTCAGGATGAGGTCTAGTGTTATCAGCGGGTTAGTCCCATGATGAGCCCGTCGCGGTTCCGCAGGCTCACTGTGAGGCCACGGGCAGCATCCCTTTTTCAGCATCCCTCACCCGCGGAACCCGGGCCGGCCCGTCACCTTGGATTATTCCTTCACGCCGCTCGCAATAACAATCGTGACAGCGGCGAATACCGGCAACTGCGCGTCCCGTAACACCAACTTTCTGTACCAGTTGTTGAAATGGTCGCTATCACGTCTTTCAGAAAGAATCCCGGATGTCTTCTTCAGGTCGAAAACCATGTCAACCTCATGCAGCCCATAAGTTGTCAACAGGTATCCGCTCGTCTTGATGTCAGTTAATCCAGCTGATTTTATCATCCGCGGAAGTTCACGTCCGATGTACGGGTTTCTGATGCTCTTTGTCCACTGATGGTATACCTCTTCGAAACAGTCGGCGTCATCGTCATCGATGAAGAAACTGCCCCAATCCGGCTCGGCGCAAACGACTCTTCCTCCCTTGCGAACGATCCTCGCCATCTCCTCTATAGCCAGCTCGGGACGCTCCAGATGCTGCAAGGTGCGATCCACGCGGGCTCCGTCGGCCTTCCCATCCTCGAAGCAAGTCTGCAGGGCATTTGCGACCACATATTCGGCATTGGCGACGCCAAGGTCTTGCGCTCTCTGCCGCGCGTCCCTCAGAAATTCCTGGCTAGCATCCAGTCCGATGATCGTCGCGTAGGTTTTCGTGGCTAGTCTTTCGACATCGAAACCGAGACCGCAGCCAATGTCGACGAAAACCCGGCCATCGGCAGGCCTTAGGAGTCGCTCGGTTTCTTCCTTGTATTTTCTGAAGCTTGGAAGAGAGTTTATGAAGGTCAGACAGGTTTTGAACTTCTGGACATCGCTCTGGCTGTCGACGTTCTGGAAGCCCTGCGCCAGATAATTTTGCCGCTGACTCATTCTTCATCTCCGTACGCAGTGCCTCCGGGGCAGCCACTCAGTATATCTCCATTGTTGCGGCAGAGGAACGAGGAGATGAACGCGCGGATCAGCCCATGCGGGCGCGATAATCCTGGTAGGTGAATTCGCGGATTGTTGTCAGCTCGCCAGTTGTCCATAGCAGGATGGCCGGATGCTGGACGCCGTTGAACATCGTGCATTGCACGAGGTTGTATTGGATGGCGTCTTCCATGATGACCTTGTCGCCCGGCTTAAGCGGCTCTTTGAACGCGTGCCACTGCGCGAGTTGATCGCCTGAGACGCACGTGCCGCCCGCCAGTCGATAGACATGCGCGTGCTTTGTCAGCTCCGCCGCATCTCGAACGATTTCCGCGCCTGTCACCGGCATGTCCAGGTCGGGGCTCAGGAGAAAATCCGGCATGTGCGCATTGAACGACATGTCCAGGATCGCGATCTTGAAGTCCACGTCGTCGCGCTCGACGATGTCGAGCACATTCACCACCAGCACGCCTGCGTTTTTCACGATGGCCGCGCCCGGCTCCATGTGAACGGTCACGCCGTGCCTTTTCTGGAAGCCGTTGACGAGTTCGATGAGGCCCTCAACATCGTAATCGTCATCGGTGATCTTCTGGCCGCCGCCGAAGTTGATCCACGTCATGCGCGAGAAGTATGCGCCGAATTTTGCCTCGACGACTTCGACCGCTTCTTTCAAATCCTCGAAGACCTTGTCGAAGAAGATGTGAAAGTGAAGCCCGCTGATGCCGTCGAGCGCGCGCGGGTTTTCGGCGAGCGCCCTTTCGAATTCGCTGATGCGGATGCCGAGGCGCGATCCGGGAGCGCATGGGGACCATAAGCCGCCGTGCTCATCTTTTCCGATGAATTCCGGATTGATGCGCAAGCCGCATTCGATGGTCTTGCCGGTTTCCTTGACGTAAGTCTCCACCTGCGGCTTGAACTTCCGCCACTGCGCGAATGTGTTGAAGATGATCGTGCTGCAAGTGTCGAGAATTTGGGGAAATTCGCTCTCGCTGTATGCCGGCGCAAACATATGCACATCGTGATTGAACTCGTCGTAGCCGAGGCGAGCCTCGTTCAGCGAGCTCACCTCAGTTCCGTCCAGGTAATCCCTCGTGATATGGAAAAGGGGCCAGGTGGACCAGGTCTTCAACGCCTGGAACATCCTGCAGCCCGTCCTGTCCTTGACGTGCTTCAGGATGCTCAGATTATGCCGTAAGGTGGCTTCCTCGATCACGAATGAGGCCGCACTCACCTTTGTCACGTCGAGCGAAGACCTGGGCCGCTTTTCCATGCGCTAAGTAAACTTCCGCTTATCTGGCCAACAGAGTGTCATCCCGGAAAGGCGAAGCCTTATCCGGGATCGTAACGAGCTGAAACGCCCTCCTTTTTGCGATCCCGGCTCGCGCTTCGCAAGGCCTGGATGACGGCGGCGCCGATACGTTGGCGTAGCCGGCAAAACCTCCTTAGATCTTCGCCGGAAGGGGCTTATAGTCGATCACTTCGAAGGGCAGGCCGTTCGCGGACACGCCCTCGAGGAAGGGTTCGGGATCGAGCTGCTCGACGTTATAGACGCCCGCGCCCGTCCATTTCTTCTGCATGACCATCATGGCCGCGACCATGGGCGGCACACCGGCCGTGTACGATATCGCCTGGGATCCGACTTCCTTGAACGTCTCCGCATGGTCGCAGACGTTGTAGATGAACTTGGTGCTCTCCTTGCCGTTTTTCAGGCCGGTGATGATGCAGCCGATGACGGTCTTGCCGCTGTAGTTCGTCGCGAGCGATGACGGGTCGGGCAGAAGCGCCTTCAGGAACTCCATCGGTATGATCTTCTGGCCCTTGAAGTCGATCGGCTCGATGTTATCGAGGCCGATATTCCGGATGACGCGCAGATGCGTCAGGTAGTTTTCCGAGAAGGTCATCCAGAAGCGCATGCGCTCCAGCCCTGGGAGGTTCTTCGCAAGCAACTCCATCTCCTCATGATAAAGCAGGTAGCTCTCGCGCGGTCCGGCGACCGGATAATCGAAGGTGAAATGCAGGGCGTCTTTGTCGAGAATTGCCGGGGTCTCCACCCACTTGCCGTGTTCGAAATGCCGGACGGTCTGCGTCACTTCCCGGATGTTGATCTCAGGATTGAAGTTGGTCGCAAAGGCTTTTTCGTGCGACCCCGCATTCGCGTCCACAATGTCGACGAAGCGGATCGTGTCGAAATATTTCTTCAGCGCAAAGGCGCAATAGGCGTTGGTCACGCCCGGATCGAAGCCCGCGCCAAGCACCGCCATGATGCCCGCCTTCTTGTAGCTGTCCTGGAACGCCCACTGTTGTTTGTACTCGAAATGCGCTTTGTCCTTGGACTCGTAATTGGCGGTGTCGATATAGGGCGCCTTGGTCGCGAGGCAAGCCTCCATGATTGAGAGATCCTGATACGGAAGGGCAAGGTTGACCACCACCTCCGGCTTCACCTTTTCGATGAGATCGACGACCTGCCGCGTATCGTCGGCGTCCACGGCGTGCGTGGCGATATCGACCCCGGTGCGCTCCTTGACCGACTTCCTGATGGCGTCCGGCTTTCCGATGGTGCGGCTCGCCAGATGGATTTTCTTGAAAATAGTCGTGTTCATCGCGCATTTATGCGCCGTCACGCTCCCGACGCCGCCCGCGCCGATGATGAGCACCGTTCCTTCGGTCATGAGATTTTATCCCGCGGCTAATCGCTTTGATGGGCAAAGATGAGTTCGGGAACCTCATAACAAAAAATGGCGGGCGCGTCACATCGATCGGCGCTCACGATTGAGTTTTTGGACGCTCAATGAACGCTGACTGGTGAACCTCGCATTGGCTTCGCCTTTGGCTGGGGCGGGGCCTTTGTAATCGCAGCCGCACGCTGGCTGGGTGATGTTGGCGCTTTTTGCGCCTCGCCGATCCGGAAAAACGCGATGCTCTGCTGCAGCCTGTCTGCCTGGCCTGACAGCGCCTCCGACGTCGCCGACATCTCTTCCGCCGCGCCGGCGTTCTGCTGGATCACCTTGTCCAGGCGCTGGATCGCCTGGTTCACTTGATTGGCGCCGATATCCTGCTCGCGGCAGGCCGCCGAGATCTCCTCGACAAGCGCGGCTGTCCTCTTGATATCGGGCACGAGCGTGGCCAACATGGCGCCCGCCTCCCGCGCAGCGCTCACTGTCTGGCCCGACAGCGTGCTGATCTCTGCAGCCGCCGTCTGGCTCCGCTCGGCGAGCTTCCGCACCTCGGAGGCGACCACCGCGAAGCCCTTGCCGTGTTCGCCCGCGCGCGCCGCCTCGACGGCCGCGTTCAGCGCGAGAAGGTCGGTCTGGCGTGCGATCTCCTGCACGAATGCGATCTTCTGGGCGATGGTCTGCATGGCGTGGACCGCGCGGCTTACGGTCTCGCCGCTCGCCTCGGCGTCGACGGAGGATCGGCGGGCGATCTTCTCGGTTTGCGACGCGTTGTCGGCGTTCTGCTTGATGTTGGCGGCCATCTCCTCCATGGACGAGGACACCTCCTCGGCGGAGGCCGCCTGCTCGTTGGCGCCAGCCGCCAGATGGTGCGCCGCGCCGGAGAGCTCTTGACTGCCGGTCGAAACCTGATCCGCGGCGGCATGGGCATTCGAGACGACGGTGCGAAGCTTCTGGCTCATCTCTTTCAGCGCGAGGCCGAGCGCGTCCTTGTCCGACAGGGGCTTTGGCTCGACGGAGAGATCGCCCTGCGCAATCGCGCCGGCCATCTCGGCCGTGACGCGCAGGTTCCCCGTCATGCGGTTCAGGGCGTCGATGAGGTTCTTGATTTCGTCATTGCTCGACGCTGTGACGTTCTGGCTGAGATCGCCGTGGGCGACCGCGTCTGCGAGGGAGACGGCGCGCCCGAGGCCGGTTCTTACGGAGCGGACGATTGAGAAGCCGATAAGGGCGCTGACGAGAATGACAACAGCAAAAGCAATGAGAAGGAGACGATCATCACGCCAAAGCACAAGGAAGAGTTCTGTTAAAAAAGGCGGCATCCATGTCGTCGAGGTAAACGCCGATACCGACAAAACCTCCAATCTCCGGGACATTCTTTATATAAGAGATCTTCGGTGTTATGGGGCCGCCGACTCCTTTTGCAAACATGTACGGGACAAAATCCGCTCCATTCGGCCCCTTGGCGGCCTTGATGAAGGCCTGGACGAATTTGAACCCTTTCGCGTCGGCGGCCTCGAGCATGTTTCGGCCAACTTGTGCTCGATCCTTCATACAGGTGGCGACGCCATCGTAATCAAACCCAAAAATATAGTTTGCCTGCTTCTCATCGCCGAAGCGGGATGATTGGAGGACGGAGAAAAAGGCCTTGCGCCCGGCTTCGGTCGCGGGACCGCCGGCAGCGATCATGGTGTCGCGGGCGACTGATATGGCCATGTCGAGGAGATTTCGGAGCTGGTTTTGTCGCTCATCCATCATTTGAGCGCGCATGACGGAATAGCCGATGGACATCACGACGAAGGTTCCAACCACGGCCAAAAGTAAAGTCAGATTAATGCGTGTTGTAATTTTTAAGCGCGCCAACATGACAGCTGCCCCAACCTGTAATTGCGGTAATCCTGCTCGGTTTGAGTAAACGGGCGGTTATCAACCTCATCGCGGCTTCCCCGCCTCGAGAGGCTGCAAATTCATTTTATATGGGGCAGGTCATGGCTGGACTGGGTCAATCCCCATCGCTCAGTACCTCTCGAATTCGGCATCGAGAACGTCGGCGCTGCCATTGCTGAGGTTGAGGGTGACGCCGCTGCCCTCACGGCTTGCATGGACGGGCCGGCCCTTGACCGCAGGCGCTGGTTTTTTCGCGACCGCCCCCTTTGGCTGTGCGTTCGCTTTTGCGATTGCGGGCGAACGCCTGCCGGCGGGTTTGGCCGCGTCTGCAGGCGTGGCCTGGACATGCCCGCCCTCTCTCCCGATGCGGAAGAACGCGATGCTCGTCTGCAGCGTCTCGGCCTGGCCGGACAGCGCCTCCGAGGTCGCCGACATCTCCTCGGCGGCGCCGGCGTTCTGCTGGATCACCTTGTCGAGCTGCTGGATGGCCTGGTTCACCTGATTGGCGCCGATGTCCTGCTCGCGGCATGCGGCCGAGATCTCCTCCACGAGTTCGGCCGTCTTCTTGATGTCCGGCACGAGCTTCGCAAGCATGGCGCCCGCCTCGCGCGCCGCGCTCACCGTCTGGCCCGAGAGCGCGCTGATTTCGCCCGCCGCCGTCTGGCTCCGCTCGGCGAGCTTCCTCACCTCGGAGGCGACCACCGCGAAGCCCTTGCCGTGCTCGCCCGCGCGCGCCGCTTCCACCGCCGCGTTCAGCGCGAGAAGGTCGGTCTGGCGCGCGATCTCCTGCACGAAGGTGATCTTCTCGGCGATGGTCTGCATGGCCTCGACCGCGCGGTTCACCGCGTCGCCGCTCGCCTGCGCGTCGGCGGAGGACTGGCGCGCGATCTTCTCGGTCTCCCGCGCGTTGTCGGCGTTCTGCTTGATGTTGGCGGCCATCTGTTCCATGGACGAGGACACCTCCTCGGCTGACGCCGCCTGCTCGTTGGCGCCGGCCGAGAGCTGCTGGCAGGCCGACGACAGCTCCTCGCTGCCCGAGGAGACGTTACCCGCGGCGGAGAGCGCGTCGGAGACGACGGTGCGAAGCTTCTGGCTCATCTCTTTCAGCGCGAGGCCGAGCGTATCCTTGTCCGACAGCGGTTTCGGCTCGACGGAGAGATCGCCGTGCGCGATCGCGCCGGCCATCTCGGCCGTGACGCGCAGGTTCCCCGTCATGCGGTTCAGGGCGTCGATGAGGTCCTTGATTTCGTCGTTGCTGCTTGCTGTGACGTTCTGGCTGAGATCGCCGTGAGCGACCGCGTCTGCGAGGGAGACGGCGCGCCCGAGGCCGCGGCTGATGCTGAGCGAAAGAAGGAGGCCGGAGATGACGCTGATCAGAAGCGCGGCGGCGGCGGATCCGACAAGCCAATCCCAGGCGCGGTTGTATTGATTGGCCGCATCCTCCTTGGCCTGCTTCATCGCCTGATTCTCGATGCCGTTGATTTCCTCCAGCTGGCGCATGATTTCCTGTCTCACGTCCTTTGAGTTGTGCGCAGACATGACCTCCGCTTCCGCCTGGCGGTTCTGATCCATGAGCTCGCGCTCCTGATCCTGCAGGCCCATCCATCTCACCCAGGTCGGCGTGACGGCTACAAGCTTTTCCCTGACAGCATCGGTCGCGATGTCCTGCATGGCCTCGAATTTCTTCAGGAAAACGTTACGGCGTTTTGCCAGCTCGGCCGCTATACGGCCGACCTCTTCCGGCGTTGTGGCCATAATCATGTTCTTTTCAGCCGGGGCGATATTCATGATGGCCAGCCGCAGGTCGTCTGCGCGTTGCAGGCGGACAACTGGTCCATTCAAGAGTTCCAAGAGGGTCGTGTTGAGCGATCCCAAGCTTGATATGCCGAGCCAGGCGACCGTTGCCGCCAGTGCGGTGAGGATCGTGAAGGTCGCAGCGAGTTTGAGCTTTATCGATGCGCGCATGGTCCGATCATCCCTCATTCCGCAAGCGGATGCGCATGGCTCGCTCGCGCGACCTTAGAAGCTTGAGGTATGCGCTGCCCGAATTGGGATCCCGTTGAGGCGGCAGACAAAATTGAGAGCAAATGCAGAGTTTTCAGGCCAAGCCATCCGGCGCGGAGGTCAGTCGGCAAAAAGCGCCTTCCTGCCGCGCTTCACTCATTCGTGTAAGGATGTTGTTCGGCTTTCCAGTAAATATAACCAGATCCGTATGTTAGCTGAGGCAATAGGGATTTATCCATGAGCACCTCCGACACTTTGCAGCCCATTCGCGGGGCCAAGGGCGCCAGCGATCCTGGCCCCCGCAACCTCGAACTCGACCGGCAAAATCCCGATCTGCTCACTCCGCCGGAAACCGATCATGGCCTGCTTCCAAACCTGAAGTTCTCCTTCTCCCAGGCGCATAACCGGCTTGAGGAAGGCGGCTGGGCGCGCGAAGTGACGGCGCGCGAGCTTCCGGTGGCGACGTCCATGGCAGGCGTGAACATGCGCCTTGGGTCGGGCGTCGTGAGGGAACTGCACTGGCACAAGGAGGCCGAATGGGGCTATGTAACCGAGGGGCGCGTTCGCGTGACTGTTGTCGATGTGGATCGAAGCGTCTTCGTGGATGATCTGCAGGCGGGCGATGTCTGGCTTTTCCCGGCCGGTATTCCGCACTCCATTCAGGGGCTCGAGGAGGGATGCGAGTTTCTGCTTGTTTTCGACAACGGTAACTTTTCCGAAGATCAGACGATGCTGATTACGGAGTGGTTCGCGCACACGCCGCGCGAGGTGCTCGCCAAGAACTTCGGCGTGCCGGAGGCGTGCTTCGCAAACATCCCGAAATCGCAGAAATATATCTTTCCCCTGCCGGTCCCTGGGCCTCTCAACGATATCCTGAAGCAGCTTCCGGATAAAAAGCCGTCTACTCCCTTTACATGGCATGCCTCCCAGCACGAGCCCGCCCGCTATGACGGCGGCTCGACCAAGGTCATCGACGCGCGCCAGTTCCCGCGCACTTCGCTCTCGGCCCTGATCATCGAACTCGAACCGGGCGGCATGCGCGAACTGCACTGGCACCCGCGCGCCGACGAATGGCAATATTACCTGGAGGGCGAGGCCCGAATGACGGTGTTCGACGCGACCTCCAACGCACGGACCTTCAACTACCGCGCTGGCGACGTGGGCTTCGTCCCGCGCACGCTTGGTCACTACATCGAAAACACCGGCTCCGCCCCGGTTCGCGTCATCAACGTATTCAACAGCCCGGTCTATGAAGACGTCTCGTTGAACCAGTGGATGGCGCTCACGCCCCCGGACCTCGTCAAAGGTCATCTCAATCTGGATGACACCGCGATGAAGGCGCTCCGGCGGGAGTATCGTCCCGTCGTCCGTTGAGGCGGCTTCGCGGCTACACCTCCATTCCCAGCTCCGGCCCGACTGGGACGATGCTGCTCGGGTTAAGCGCGCGGATCGAGTAATAGCCCCGCTTGATGTGGTCGATGTTCACGGTCTCGCGGATTTCGGGCGTCGAAAGCAGGCGGCTCAGATAGGCGGCGAGCGCGGGATAATCGGCGATGCGCCTGCCGTTGCATTTGAACAGGCCGTAATAGGCCGCATCGAAGCGAACGAGGGTCACGAACAGCCGGATGTCCGCTTCGGTCAGGCGCTCGCCAACCAGAAACTTGCGGCTTGCCAGATGCCGCTCGAGCTGGTCGAGCATGGCGAACACGCCGTGGTAGGCTTCTTCATAGGCGGCCTGGGTGGTTGCAAAACCCGCCCGGTAGACGCCGTTGTTGAGGGCCGGATAGATGCCGGCGTTCCAGGCGTCGATCTCGCTCCGGAATGCCTCGGGATAGAGGTCTATGGCATTGCCGGCCAGGGCCCCGAAGCCGGAATTGAACATCCGCATGATGTCGGCGGACTTGTTGTTGACGACGGCGCCTGTGTCGATGTCCCACAACACGGGCAGAGTCGCGCGCCCTGTGAAGTGCGGATCGGCGCGTGAGTAGAGCTCGTGGAGATAGGCTGCGCCATTGACCATATCGCGTCCAGCGCCCGGATAGTGGCCGAAGCGCCAGCCTTGTTCTGTGATCTGCGGCTCGACAATCGTGACGCTCACCGCATCTTCGAGCCGCTTCAGATTTCGCGCGATGAGCGTGCGCGAGGCCCAAGGGCAGATGAGCGCAGCGTAAAGATGATAGCGGCCCGCCTCAGCCTTGAAGCCGCCCTCGCCCGTCGGTCCCGGCGCGCCATCGGGCGTTACCCAATTGCGGAAACTGGACACTTGCCGGACGAAGCCGCCCTTTTCATCAGTGGCCTGGACGGGATGCCAACCGGTGGTCCATTTTCCATCCACGAGCATGAAAAAGCTCTCCTGACGGTCAGCTGTTGTGTTGCCAGATCCACGCCGCGTAGCGATCCATCCAGCTTTGAAGGAAATCGCGGCTTCCGCCGCCGATTTTGCCATAAGCTTCGAACAGGCCGTTTTTCGCCTGGATGAAAGCTTCCGGTTGACGGAGTGTTGGCGCGTCGAGATAGGCGAGGATGTTCCGCAGATGCTGCTGCGCGAGCGACGTGCCGAGCGCGCCGATCGAGACGCCGATCACGCCAGCTGGCTTGGCCTAGATATGATTCTTGAGGACGCCGGGGATGGAGCGATTATATTCCGGTGTCACGAAGAGCAGGCCCTGGGCTGTAGCGATGTCGGACTTGAGTTGCTTGACCGAAGGCGCGGGCGAAGCTTCCTCGTCCTGATTGTAGAGCGACAAATCCCCGATCTCGACGTTATGGAACGAGAAACCGGCTGGCGCCAGCTCTGCCAAGCCCTTGGCGAGACTATGGTTTAGCGAGTCGCGGCGCAAGCTGCCGACGATGACGGCGATCTTGTAGGCGCTCATCGGTTTGTGTCCTTGTTCGAAGTGAGAGGTCATGCCGCTTCGGCCAGAAGCGCACGAAGATCGAGATGCTCGGTTGTCATCGCGATGGTTCCGTCCGGATTGCGCGGCCATTCGGCTTCGGGGCGGTCCCGGTAAAGCTCGACGCCATTGCCATCGGGATCGCGCAGGTAAATCGCCTCGCTTACGCCGTGGTCCGCGGCGCCATCGAGCGGCGCGTCCGCGGCGAGCAAGCGCTTCAGGGCATCGGCCAATGCGGCTCGGGTGGGATAGAGGATCGCGACGTGGTAGAGGCCCGTCGTTCCGGGAGGCGGCGCAGAACCGCCTTTGCTTTCCCAGGTGTTCAGGCCGAGATGGTGGTGATAGCCGCCAGCGGCAAGAAAGGCCGCCTGTTTACCGAACCGCTGCTTCAGCTCGAACCCAAGCACGCCGCAGTAGAAAGCAAGCGCGCGGTCGAGGTCGGCCACTTTCAGATGCACGTGGCCGATGCGGACGTTCGGATCGATCGGGCTCGGCGTCAGCTGTGGTTCGATCGCGGGAAGAGGTGTTGCGGTGTGGCTCATGGCGCCCTCCCTCATCCCTTCATAGTGCGTGCTCAACACGCTTCGGCGAGGCCAGTCCGAACGAAGGCCGCCAGGCGAAAGCGCCGTCGCCAAGCAGCGCCTGGACGAAAAGCATCGCAATCCAGAAGACCGGGAACTCCCAGCCGCCGCCATTGCCTGAGAAAACCCAGCCATTGCCGATATGCTGCAGCGTCGCGCCGATCAGGATGGGAAGCGCAAGAAGCGCAATCGCACGCGTGTATGTCCCGAGAATGAGAGCGATGCCAGCGCCGATCTCGCCAGCGATCACGAGATAGGCGAACCAGCCGGGATAGCCGATGCTTTGAAAAAAGCCGACCGTTCCCGGGACGGTGAAGGTGAGGACTTTGAGCAAAAGCCCGTGGGCGAGGAAAAGAGCGCCAAGGCTGACGCGAAGAAGAAGCGCGGCATAAGGAGCGGTTCGTGTATCGATCATAAGAGCCTCCGTTGAATAAGCATGCCGCTTAGATGCCACTCAACGAGCGCGTGGATAATTCCCTTTCTGGTGCTATCATCTCGCACTCTCAGTGTGAGATTAGACCAGATGCTCGACCGTTTGACGGGAATGCAGGTGTTCGCGAGCGTGGCGGTCCTGGGCAGCCTGTCTGCCGCCGCGCGCGCGCTCGGTATGTCGCAGACCATGGCGACGAAACACATGGCCGCGCTTGAGGCTCGTCTCGGCGTAAAGCTCCTGCACCGGAGCACGCGGAAGCTCACGCTGACCGAGGCGGGACGCATATATCTCGATGCCGTCGAACGCATTCTCGGCGAGGTGAACGATGCCGATGCCGAAGCCGCCGCGGGCGCCATCGAAGTGCGGGGTACGCTTCGGCTCAACGCTCCCGTCTCGTTTGGCGTGCGCGAGATTGCTCCGCTGATCCCTCCGTTCCTGCGAAACCACCCGGGGATGACCATCGATCTCGGCCTCAATGACCGACGCGTCGATCTCATCGAGGAGGGATGGGATCTCGCCGTGCGCATCGGCGACATGGAGGAACTCATCTCTCGTCGCGCGGAAGCTCGCGCCTTGCCGCACCATGGTTTGCGCGGCGCCTGCCTATCTTGAAGAGAAAGGGACGCCCAGGACTGTAAGCGAACTCGCGGTCCACAATTGTCTCGGCTACACGCTTTCGCGAAGCGTCGGCGTGGGACGCTGGCAGTTTGGCGATGAGAAAAAAATCAGCGCGGCGGTGAGCGGGAGCCTGAAGGCCAACAATGGCGACGCGCTTGTCGCCGCGGCGATTGCGGGGCAGGGGATCGTCTGCCAGCCGACATTTCTGGTCGCGCGCGAGATTGCGGCAGGATTGCTCGTTCCGATCAGGCTTGATCACAACCCGGCCCCGCTGGATGGGATTTTTGCGGTTTACCCGCCTGACCGCCGTCCGCCGCCGAAGGTCCGGACGTTCATCGACTATCTTGCCGAACGCTTCAGGCCGGTTCCCCACTGGGACCGGATTTCTCAAGAGCCGTGAGGGGAGCGATTGAGGAGAGCAGCGCCAGAGGGAAGCGAAGGTGGCGGAGGAGGCCGCCACCTTCGAGCCGCTAGAAACTACCGGACAGAAGCCCGGCCAGGGAGGGCAGCGGAGTTTCTAGCGAATGGCGTTGCCCAGATTTCGCGACGACGCCTGAAGTCTTCCAGCCGCCTTCGCAAATGATGCGATAGGTGATGTCCCAGCTCTTAGCCAGCGGGTGGTCGGCCGCAAGTTCGTGTTCCGGGATGTATTTTGCTCCGGGGTTCGTAAGGATGTACCGCGCGGTTTCTCCCGCTTCGTTCTTGTGACCGCACTCGAACGTAATCTGATCGAAGCGAACCTCGTGGCTCGCCGCCACGTGGTCGGTGGCCAACGCGGGAACTGTGGTGACGGTGAGAATCGCAAGAGCGTGCTTAAACACGTGCGCCTCCTGTGCGTCTCGCGATCTTGGCCAGGGTTCGCTCCGCGGCCGAAATAGGGTCCGGGGCCGAAACTCAAGCCAGATCGAGACTGGCCGGTAATTTGATCTCAATCAGGCCATGGCTTGCATTAAATCAAACTGAAGCTTGATTTAAGTCAATCTTAATGCCGGACGCGTTTTTGCAAAATCACGTTGCCGTGAGCTGGTCCATTCTGCGGATGGTGTTCTGCGCGCTGGCGCCCGCGCACGATCGCCGGATGCCAAAAGCGAAGTAAAAACAGGCGCTCGCAATGGAACTCTTTCCTTATTGAAGCATTCAGAGCGTCGTCAGGCGAGGTCTGGCGACTCCTATGCGGAAGCCCGCGCCAAATGCGTCCTGCAATCAAAGCGGCCGGCGCCTCCGGTGGCTCGACAGGGGCAATGTCGTAAACGCCGCGCCGGATTTTTGCCCGCTCTTCGGTTTATTGAGCTCCTGGAGATCGTGCGCCGCCGGCCATTATCTTGCGGACCCCCTCCCCAGGGAGACCGCGGCTGCCGCGTAGTTGAGCGGCTAAGATGGCGTAACGGTATCCGGAATCGAACCAGCGACACGCGGATTTCACCCAGGACTTTCTTTCTCCAAAACAATGGCTTGGCTCCCGAACGGCTTGTCTTCTGAGCTAAGAAAAATCAATCGGCTCCGCTAGTTTTCCCGGACAAATCCGGGCGAGATTCGCTGTCCGTGAGCCCTGAGCCGGTTTACGTGATCCACAATTTTGAGCGATTGCGGGGCGCCGGAGACGGCGACCTTCACAGAGTCGCCAGCTAGGATTGGAGCCTGAGTGATGATTCGAGGATCGGCGGAGGCTCAAAGATGGTCGCATTCAACGAGGCCGATATTAGGCGATCGATCGACGCCGGCAGCCTTGCGCGCGGCGCCCAAGTGCATGCCAGGGGTCTCGTGATCGACGTCGACGTCAACTGCGGAGAGACTGTCATCACCGGACGGGTGCGCGGCGGCGAGCCGAAACCTTACCGGCAAGTGATCACGCTAAAGGCGGGGGCGCGCGGAACCTCCATTCATGGCGTCTGCAGTTGTCCGATGACCATCAACTGCAAACACATCGCGGCTGTATTAATCGAAGCTCTTCGGAGCACGCGCCTTGGAGAAAGCGCCACGAAGTGCGGCGCGCTGGAACAAGACGACAAGCGGCGCTCCCTGCTGTCGCCCGGCCTCATGCGCTGGCTTGAAGATTTGGAGGCAGACGCGACCGGCGAGGACGAAGACGATTATCCCGCCGAGGTCAAAAACCGCTTGATCTATGTTCTCGGCATAGAGAAGCCCTCCACGGGCGGCGTGGCGCGCGCAACCATCAGCCCGGTGACTGCGACCCTGTTGAAGGCCGGCGGCTTCGGCGCCAGCCCAAAGTTCTACAACCCCAATAATATTTACAATTATCAGCCGGCCAAATATTTGCGGTCCGTCGATATGGAGATCCTGCGTGAACTCGCTTGGCTGACGCGTCAGAACGCCGGGTCGCTCGGACACTGCATTGCGCTGACCGGCAAAGCATCGTCGGCTAAGTTGCTTTGCAAGATCCTCGACACCGGACGGTGCCGGCATGGCGATGTCCATGGCCCTGTTTTGCAGGAAGGGCCGGCGCGGCCCGCGAGCGCCCGCTGGCTGCTTCAACGCAATGGCAAACAACGCCTGATTTTCGAAGCGGCGGAGGAGGATAGCGCGGCGAGTCCGCTTGAGATCGTGCTGCCCATCGCGCCGCCTTATTACGTCGATCTGGAAGCGGGCCTTGTCGGGCCAATCGCGTGCGATCTTCCCGACAGAATGGCTCAGCGCCTCGCCGCCGCGCCCGAAATTGCTCCAGTGGAAGCGGCTGCGTTCGCAGGCGTTCTTGAGCATCGCCTCGCCGCCGCCGGTCTCGGCAAGCGACTGCCGCTTCCCTCGGCTCCGCTGAAAACGGAGACGCGACACGTCAAGCCGGCGCCCCGCCTTCATCTGTTTTTGGCGGATGCGCGCGTCAAACTCAACTATTCCTGGTATGGTCGCGATGAGCGGCATCAGGGCCGTTTCCCTTTGCCTTTGGCGCGCCTCTCCTTCGATTATGAGGGCGAAATCGTTCCCACCGGCGCTCCCGACGACATGGTGCAGCGCCTTGCCGACGGCGAGCTTGTTCTGATCCCACGTGACCGCAAAGCCGAGGACGCTGCGTTCAAGCGCCTGGAAAAGCTCGATCTGCGAGACGTGAAGAGCACGCCCCTTGATGTGCCCAAGGAGCATGAGGGGAGTTTGTTCATTTCTCCTGGCTGCGGGCTGAACCCCTATGAATTTCTAGCGAAATTCGATGATCGAGACCGCTTCCTGGCCTTCTCGGCGGAGCGCCTTCCTGAACTGGTCTCCGCAGGCTGGCAGATCGACTATTCGGAAGACTATCCCTACCGGATCGCCGAAGGCGAAGCCGCCTGGTGGGCGGACATTGGCGAAGGCTCGGGAATCGATTGGTTCTCGTTCGAACTCGGCGTCGAATTCGAGGGGCATCGCGTCAATCTTATCCCCCATCTGACGAACCTTCTGGCCGAGCTCCCGGCAGAACTCGCCGTCCTCGCGCTTTCCCGCGAGCCGAGCGCGGACGCCGCCTTCATCGAGCGATGCGGGGCGGTCAATCTGTATCACCCGCTGCCGGACGGCCGGCTTTTGCCATTGCCCGGCGAGCGGCTTGCGCCCATCCTGAAATCGCTCATGCAACTGATCGGCCCGCGAGCCGCCGGGCCGTCCGACGGGAAGATAAAGCTGCATCGCGCCGCGGTGGCGGGATTTGCCGCTTTTGTGGATGGCATAGGCGACGAAGTGGCGTGGGCGGCGAGCGCCGAACGGCTTGTCGCGCTCGGGCGCCATCTGCGCGAGGGACGCGGCCCAAAGCCCGTTGCGCCGCCGCCTTCCTTCAAGGCGGAGCTTCGTCCCTATCAAAGCGATGGGCTGGCCTGGCTCGATTTCCTGCGCGAGATGGAATTTGGCGGCGTTCTCGCGGACGACATGGGCCTCGGCAAGACGGTGCAAGCGCTCGCGTTTCTTGCGCTCGAAAAAGCGCAAGGCCGCCTCGACAAGCCGGCGCTGATCGTTGCGCCGACGAGCGTTCTGCCCAATTGGCAGGCGGAGGCGGAACGCTTTGCGCCGGTGCTTTCCGTGCTCGCCTTGCGGGGAAGCGAGCGCAAGCAGGCGTTTGCCTCTATCGGGAAGGCCGATGTGGTCTTGACCACCTATCCGCTCTTGATGCGCGATTGCGCCGTGCTGCTCGATTACGAATTCCATGCCGCCATCCTCGACGAGGCGCAGGCGATCAAGAATCCGAAGGCGGCGGTCTCGGGCATTGCCCACCGCATCAACGCCCGTCACCGGCTTGCGCTCACCGGCACGCCGCTCGAGAACAATCTTGGCGAGGTCTGGTCGCTGTTCCAGTTCCTTTCGCCCGGCCTTCTCGGAGACGAGACGGCGTTCCGGCGCAACTTCCGGACGCCGATCGAGAAACACGGCGACAAGGCGGCTCAAGCTTTTCTGTCGGCGCGTCTGAAGCCCTTCATGCTCAGGCGGACGAAAGGGGAAGTGGCCAAGGAGCTTCCGCCGAAGACCGAGATTGTCGAGCATGTCCGTCTGGAAGGCGCGCAACGGGACCTTTACGAGACCGTGCGCTCGCTCATGCATCAAAGAGTGCGCGAGGAGATCGCCAAGAAAGGCCTCGCCAAAAGCCACATCATCTTCCTCGACGCGCTGTTGAAGCTGCGCCAGATCTGCTGCGATCCGCGCCTGTTGAAGATGCCCCAGGCGCAGAAGGTGAAGCAGTCGGCCAAGTTGGAGCGTCTGATGGAGATGCTCCCCGAGATGGTCGGCGAAGGACGCCGCATCCTCCTCTTTTCGCAGTTTACGAGCATGCTCGCGCTGATCGAGGCAGAGCTTCGCAAAATGAATATCCCCTTCGTGACGCTGACAGGCGACACAAAGGATCGCGCAACTCCCGTCAAGGCTTTCCAATCGGGCAAGGCGCCGCTCTTTTTGTTGAGCCTGAAGGCGGGGGGACCGGCCTCAATCTCACGGCCGCGGATACGGTCATCCACTACGACCCGTGGTGGAACCCGGCCGTGGAGAGCCAGGCCACGGATCGCGCTTACCGTATCGGCCAGGACAAGCCGGTTTTCGTTTATAAGCTGATGGTGGAGGAGGGGATCGAGGCCGCGATCGAAATCCTCAAAACGCGCAAGGCCGCTCTTGCGGAAGCCCTCTTTGCCGGCGTTTCCAAGTCGGGACTCGATTTGACCGAGTCGGACATCTCGGCCCTCTTCGCGCCGCTTGAGCGTCCTCAAGTCCGCCGGGCCGCTTGAGCCGCCAAGTTCGCGGGCCGGCGAGGACTCGTCTTCCCATCGGCATTCGCGACGAAGGCGAGAGCCAGACGATGTCGAGCCGCGCACCTTGCGGATGTGCTTGAAAGTCTTGCCCAAGCCAAGCGCCGACTGTTTGCGAGGTGAAAGAGAACCCTGGCGCCTCAGAGATTCTGAGGCCCGTCTGGCGGCGATTTGCTTAGGAGACGATGGAGGTATGTGTGGTCGATATAGTCTCCATTTATTTCTGCGGCTTTCGGAAGTATCCCTGAAATTGAAAAACCTGACTTGGTAAGAATGTTAATGCTTCGCTGATTGTCGGCCAATATAATTGCAACCACCAACCGAAAACCTGATTCCTCGGCCCTTTGAAGAGCATAGTTAATCATCTCGGCGCCGAACCCAAGCCCCCTAAATTTCCTGTATAGGTAGTAACTAAGCTCGCAAGTCCTATCAAATGCTCTGCGTCCTTTCCGGTATGGAGATAAGGTAACGTAGCCAACAACAGAACCATATATATCTTTTACGAATACAGAATATCTTCCATGATGTTCGAAATACCACGAGCGCCTGTTTTCGACAGAAAGCGGTTCCAAATCGCCCGTGAAACCGCCCTCTCCGATGGATTCATTATAAATATCGGTGATGATTTCGATGTCGTCTAAGGTTGCTCTTCGCATCATGGCAATTTCATCCGATTTTGCTTCGAGGGCTGCTTCGGCGAGGAAGTGGGCAGGACCGCCGCGATCGGAACCGAGATCCTCTACGACACCGGGCGCTGTCATCAACGCACTTCCGCCGGCCTTACGCAGGAACTGCGCCGGGACGGCCTCGATCTATGACGCCGGAAATCGTCTGCGTCATCCCGGAAACGCCGGGCGCGTTATCCGGGATCGTAACAGATTGAATCGCCTGATTTTTGAGATCCCTGCTCGCGCTTCGCCTGTTCGCCCGGCTGGCGAAAGAGGCGTCATGTGGAGGCCACGTTTCCTAGCCACGCAGTAATATTAACCCTTGATGGTTAACAGGGGCGCGAGTGGATTTATTTCCGGCCTGAAGTTGCTTAAGAAATACTCAAGAAACAACAGCGGCCCTCGTCCCACCGCGTAGACAAGCTCACGCAACCCATTGAAAACGATCATCTTTTCGGCTTCAATCGGTAAGGTTAATGGATTATATTTTTAGCCGGAATTGGACGCTGAAAAGTCCGTTAAATATGTTTCATGCCTCCGCTGTTAACCATACTCGCGCCTTCCAAGCCGAGGCAGCAGAAGCGCTCACCTGTATTTTTCCATTACAAATCAATGTCTTGCTGCCATTAACGTCTCGGTAAGGAGCTTTTCCCTAACATCTCAGCTCAGGTAATGCGGACGCAAGCCAACCTGATTCGGAGACTAAGCGAGATGCCGCCTTTCGCAACGTTCATACAAAAAGCCAGCTGGCCCGTAAGCCGCGTTCTGTTCCGGGCCGACCCGCCGGAAGAGCCAAGTCCCAGGATGACGTCGGCGGCGATCCGCATGCGCGCCCGCTCAGACCCGGATCGGATGGAAGCAATTGACCGCGATGAGAACGCCGAGCACCGCGAGCCCGGTCCCAAGGCTCCAACGAATTAGCTTCAGGAGATAAACCGCCGCCCGAATCACGGACGGCGCCGCAAGAGCCTTCTCCGATCGATCGACGCTCCGCAATCGCACAGGGCCGCGCGCCCCGCTCGGGATCAGCTTCGGAGAAGCTTCCCGTCGTTTAGTTCCGGCAAAAGCATAACCCGGAGCCTCGATGGATCGCGCTTCACCCAAGAGTGCCCCTACGCCGGGCATTCAGGAACTTTTGCAAAGGGCGCTCAGCTTTCTCCGCGCGGGCGAGCCCGACCACGCGCTGGCGTGTCTCATAGACCACCCGGACTTGACCCGTGGCCATCCCTTCGCCTGCTATCTCGCCGCCCTCATCTATGTCAACGGGGGAAAGGATAATACAGCGCTCCCCTTCTACGATCGGGCGCTGTCGCTCGATCCTCGCTACGCAGACGCGCTGGAGGGCCGCGCCCGGGTCATGCAACGGCTGGAGCGCTTCAAGGAAGCGATTGCCGACTATAAAGCTCTCCTTCGAATCCGGCCCGCAAACGCGGAAACCCTCTACAATCTTGGCGGCGCCTACGAAGGCGCCGGCCAGCGGCGCGAAGCGCTCGCTTGTTACGATCGGTCGCTTGAGATGTCGCCCGGTCACGCCCCCACGCTGGCGGCGAAGGCGCTTCTCCTCTATGACGAAGGCCACGTTGACGAGGCCCTGGATACGCTGCGGGCAGCGCTTGCCGCCGACCCTTCCAATGAAAAAGCATGGTACAATTGCGGAGCGATACTCACCTCTGTCGGTGAGCACGCCGAGGCTTGCGAATGCTTCCAAGCCGCCCTCCGGCTTGTCCCAGCCTATGGCGAAGCGCTCTACGGGGGCGCCACGTCGCTGCAGAAGCTTGGCCGCTTTGGCGAAGCGCTCGCGGCTTGCGAGACGCTGCTGAAGCATGAGGCAAATTTCGAGGCCCTCTTTCTGCGCGGCAATATTCTCTACGACCAGCGCCGCCTCGCCGACGCGTTGGCCGCCTTCGATGAAGCCCTGGCTCGCAATCCCAGGCATCTGGGCGCACTTTGCAATCGAGGAAGCACCCTTCGCGAACTGGGACGGCTTTCGGAGGCCGCAGCCATGTTCGACGCGGCGCTCGCTCAAAAACCAGGCTGCGTCGATGCGTTGCTCGGGCGGGGCATCGTCGAGTTCAAAAGTTCGAGGATCGAGCCGGCGCTCACGTTTTTCGAGAGCGCTCTTAAAGCCGATCCTGCGTCTGCAACCGCCTTTTGCGGGCGCGGTCTGGCGCTGCAACACATGGGCCGCATCGAAGAGGCAAGGCGAGACTTCGAACACGCGCTTGCTCTAGAGCCCGATCTGCCGGAGGGCCACTCCAATCTCGGCGCTCTGCAACTCCTTCTCGGCGATTTCGAGCGGGGCTGGGAGGGCTATGAACATCGCAGGCTTGGGGGCGAACTTTGCAAGACGGAAATTCCAAGGCGCTGGCCTGTATGGAACGGAGAGGCCATCGCCGGGAAGAAGCTTCTCGTTCTCAGTGAGGCCGCCAACGGCGACGCCATCATGCTCGCCCGCTATTTTCCGATGCTGGCGGATCTCGGCGTCGATGCAACCGTCGAATGCCGCCCTACCATGCTTGCGCTTCTCAAGCATGCGCCGGGAGTCCGCCTCGTTACGAAAATCGATCCGGCGGAGCAGTTCGATTACCAGGTTCATCTTTTCAGTCTGCCGCGCGCGTTCAAGACGAGGCTCGATAATGTCCCCGCCGCCGTTCCCTATCTCTTCGCTGACCCGGCGCTGGCGGCAAGGTGGAGCGACCGTCTTGGACGCGGCGGCCTCAAGATCGGCATCGCGTGGCAGGGCAATCCCGATCCGAAGATCGACATTGCCCGCGCGGCGCCTCTTGCGAATTTCGCCCCCCTCGCAGCTCTTCCGGACTGCCGTCTGATCAGTCTTCAGAAAGGTTATGGAGTCGAGCAGATCACAGGCTCCGGCGTGCGCGTGGAGACGCTCGGCGATGACTTCGACGCGGGGCCGGACGCCTTCTTCGATACCGCCGCCGTCATGGCCAATCTCGATCTGATCGTCACGGTGGACACGTCTATCGCTCATCTGGCGGGGGCCCTTGCGCGGCCCGTATGGGTCGCCCTGAAGCATATTCCCGAGTGGCGCTGGATGCTCGGCCGCGACGACTCGCCGTGGTATCCGACCATGCGCCTTTTCCGGCAGCGGGCGATAGGCGACTGGGAAGGCGTTTTCGCGGACATGGCGGAAGCTCTGAAAACGCTCATAGCGGAAAAAGACAAGGGTTTGGCCGGTCCGCTTCTTGTTCCCACAGCGGTCGGAGAACTGATCGACAAGCTCACCATTCTGGAAATCAAGACGGAGCGCATCCCGGACCCGCGCAAGCTGGCCAACGTCAGGCGTGAACTCGCCCTGCTGTGCGACATGAAAAGGAGACGCAGCATCTCGGGCTCTCGCGTGGACAGCCTGACGGCGGAGCTGAAACGCACAAACTGCGCCCTCTGGGAGATCGAAGAGGCGATCCGTCAATGCGAACGGATGGGCGATTTCGGCCCGGATTTTGTCGCCCTCGCACGCCGCGTCTATCAGGAAAACGACAGGCGGGCCGCCCTCAAGCGAGACATCAACCTGCTTTTCGGGTCGGTCATTATTGAAGAGAAACACTACGTGGCCGTGTAGCGGTGATATATTGCAAGCGGCCCCGGCCTGTGAGCTTGACACCGGGCAAGAACGATCTTGATAGCAGCACTATCGCCGGCTGCGGATTCGAAAGTTTACTGGCGGGCAAGCTCCCGGTGGGGTAGTGGTGCTAGCCGCCGCATCGGCTGGCGGAAGGAACATCCTCCCTGAAGGGATGCGCTCGCATAGTGCTTGCGCTCCGCTTGGCCGCGGCGCTCCGATCTCGACGGCAATTCGAGACATGATATCCATCCAGGCCCAGAGCGAGCGATGTCACGACCCATCTTGCCAAAAGACTGCGATGCCATCGCCGAACCTTTTCCGGCCGGCGGCCCAGAGGCTGCGGACAAGAGGCGCGATCTCGACCCGGCTGACTGGAGCGAATTCCGCCGCCTTGCGCACGCCATGCTCGACGACATGATCACGCATATCGAAACCATTCGGGAGCGGCCCGTTTGGCGACCGGCGCCCGCAGCGACGTGCGAACGGTTCCGGCAGCCCTTGCCTCGCGACGGACGCGATCTCGGCGATGTTCTCGGGGATCTGAGGACGCATGTCATCCCGTACGCCACGGGCAACCCGCATCCCGGCTTCATGGGCTGGGTGCATGGCGCTGGCACGCCGGTGGGCATGGTGGCCGAGATGGTTGCCGCAGGCTTGAACATGAACTGCGGCGGACGCAACCACATTGGCCTCGACGTCGAAAAGCAGATTGCGCGGTGGATGGCGGAGGCGCTCAGGTTTCCGAGCAGCGCGTCCGGCATTTTCGTCACGGGATCGTCGATGGCGAATTTCGCCGCCTTGATCGTGGCGAGGACGAAGGCGGCGGGGTATGAGTCTCGTCACGAAGGGCTGGCGAAGACAGCTTCCCGGCTCGTCGCATATACATCAGTGGAAGCCCACACTTGCATCGCCAGGGGAATGGAACTCGCGGGGCTTGGCTCCGCCAATTTGCGCACCATCGAAGTCGATCAATACCGCCGCATGGATGTCGCAAAGCTCAAGGCCGCGATCGCGGAAGACCGGGCCGCCGGGGCCACGCCTTTCCTCATTGCAGCGACAGCAGGCGCCGTGAACACAGGCGCTATCGATCCGCTTGAGCGCATAGCGCAGGTGGCTTCGCGGGAAGGCATCTGGTTCCATGTCGATGGCGCGATCGGGGCGCTCGCGGCCTTTTCGCCTCAGCTTCGCCCGTTGCTCAAGGGGATCGAAAAGTCGGATTCGGTCGCGCTCGATTTCCACAAATGGGGGCACGTGCCTTACGATGCCGGGTTCCTCCTGGTTCGCGATGGCGATGCCCACAAGCAAGCGTTCGCAATGCCTGCCGCCTATCTGCAACGGTCCGAGCGCGGCCTCGCCGCAGGCGATACGTGGCCCTGCGACCTCGGTCCCGACCTGTCGCGCGGCTTCCGCGCCTTGAAAACCTGGATGACCATCGAGACGCTCGGCGCGGACCGGATCGGCGACGCGATGCTCGCGAATTGCGAACTCGCTCAACATCTGGCCCAGAAAGTGCGGCAGAGCCTGCTGTTCGAGCTGAAGGCGCCCGTGGCTCTCAATATCGTGTGCTTCGGCGTTCGGGGGGCGCATGACCGGGCCGTCAACCGCGAACTTGTTCTGGACATGCACGAAACCGGCGTCGCCGTGCCGTCATGGACGACCATAGGGGGCGAACCCGTCATTCGCTGCGCCATCGTGAACCACCGCACCACGCGCGCCGACATCGACCGCATGATGGACTGCCTCACAAATCTTGCCTTGTCGCGATGTGAAGCAGAGGCGGGGCGCTGAGTCAGGCCAACCGGCTTTTGTAGGCTTGTTGCGAAAAGCTGCATCTCGCTAACCCCTTGGACCATTTGCTTTTGCGTCCGAATGCTTGAGGTAGGATCTTAGAAAAAAGCGCCTTGCCGAGAGGTTAATATATATAAGTAATTGATATACCTTACAAAATTACTAAGACGCTGCGCCGCCGCGCTGACAAAAAGGGGTGACGCTCGTTAACACATTATATTTAACCGGCTTTTGCGCGTCCACTTTCGTCCAAAAATACAATCCGTTAACCCTGCAGGTTAGCCTAAGAAAGCTGTTTATTTTCAATAGGTTGACCAGCCGGCCTACGTCCAGCCGGACACGCGCTGCTACAATTCTTAGAGATTTTTTAACGCACACGAAGACGGGAAATAAATCCGGCCGGTCAAAATTAACCATATCTGGTTAACGCTGCCCACGAAGCGCGGATGACTTACCATCATGGGCGTGGCAACCAACCGTTTACCGTGTGGGTTCCGTGCCTTGCACTGGAAAATTCCTTCGGTTCTCGGATCGTCTCAGCCTCTCGGGCCTGCGCCACGTCTCTTCCTTGGGTCAAGCGGGAATCGCAGGCTCGCGGTTAAGCTGGGCGAGTCATTCTCTGACTGGGGCCAGCAGCGGAATCTTCTGCTGGCCGCGCCGCGTCACAGCTGGAAAGCATCATTGAGGCGGGCATCATCACATCTCAATGCAGCGCTTTGCCGTTGTGCCGTACTGTCGAGCCGTTGATGTGCTCCTCGGGGTGCGACCTGCGCCCTTTTCGCACACTCCTCGGGCGTCTTGAAGATCGCCACCGACTGCACGAGCGCGTCCGACTGGTCCTCGAGGCTTTTGGCCGCCGCCGTAGCTTCCTCGACCAGCGCGGCGTTCTGCTGGGTAATCTGATCGATACTGGTGATGGCCTGGTTCACCTGCTCGATGCCGCCGCTCTGCTCGTTGCTGGCGGCTGCGATCTCGCCGATAATGGCGCTCACGCGCTTCACCTGGGCCACGATCTCCTCCATGGACTGGCCCGCGCTTTCAACAAGCCTGGCCCCGTCCTCCACCCTGCCGACCGAGTTCGCGATCACCGTCTTGATGCTCTTGGCTGCCTCCGCTGCGCGTTGTGCGAGGTTACGCACCTCCGACGCCACCACGGCGAAGCCGCGGCCCTGTTCTCCCGCGCGCGCCGCCTCCACGGCGGCGTTGAGCGCGAGAAGGTTCGTCTGGAAGGCGATGCCATCGATCAGCGTCGTGATGTCGGCGATCTCGCGGTTACTTTCGGTGATGCCGTTCATGGTGGAGACAACCTGCGCCACCACCTCGCCGCCGCGCGCCGCGCTCTCCGACGCCTCGGCCGCAAGCCTGTTGGCCTGTTGCGCATTCTCCGCGTTCAGCTTCACGGTGGAGGCGAACTCCTCCATGCTGCTTGCGGTTTCCTCGAGGCTCGACGCCTGCTCCTCGGTGCGCCGCGACAGGTCGTTGTTGCCGGTCGCGATCTCGCGCGCCGCCGTGTTGATGGACACTGACACCTCGCGTATCTGGGCGATGATGTCGCGCAGCTTGGCGATGGTCTCATTCGAGTTGTCTTTCAGCTCCGCGAATACGCCTTTGAAGTCGGCCCTGATTTCCTGGCTGAGGTCGCCCTCTGCGAGCGCCTTCAGAATGCGGCTGATCTCGCTGAGAGCCTGTTCGCTCGTGCCAAGGACCGCGTTCAGCCCTTGCGCCATTTGCAGCATGAAACCGGACTTGTCGGCTTCGGCGATGCGCTGGGAGAAGTCGCCAGCGGCGGCTGCGTGGACGATGGTGGCAACTTCTTTTTCGGCGGCGAGTTGATCGGTGATGTCTGTCCACTGGCCCGACGAGCCTATCCGGCCCCCGTCTTCTCCGAAAACCGGGCACGTTGTTACGTCGAAGGTGTGTCCAGCCCAAACCATGCGCGATGTCGTTGGGCGCGCGAGATTGCGCATCCAGGCGATAGCTTGGGCGGAATCCGGGTAGAACATGCCGATGCTGCCGCCGACAATCTTCTCAGGATCAAAGCCTGGGATCTCCCGGCGGAACCCAGACTCGTATTTGCGAAATGTCTCTTTCAGAGCGTTATTCGAATAAAGGATCTGTCCTTCGTTGTTGGCGATGCGCACGGGAAGGCTCACATAATCAAGCGCCGTTCTGACAAGGGAGTTGAACTCGGCGGCCTTGGCGCTGGCCTCAAGTCCGGTTCGAACCTTCTCGGCGGCATCGGAGATGGCTTTGCGCTCGCCGGGCAGCGGCTGCATGCGGTTGTCGAACTTTCCGCCTGCATATTCGTCCATCAGGTCCACGAAGCGCATCTGTACGTCGATATGGCCTTTCACCATCGCGTTCAGGTTCCGGGCCATGTCGCCATAGGCGCCGGGGAACTTCCCTTCGGCGATGGTTTCGCTGATTAAGCCATCATGGTTGTGCTGGTGCGCCAGCTTCGATTGCGCGGCCAGGAAACCTTTCAGCACCTGCGTCATATCGGACGTGCGCCTGAGGAGTTGGCCAATCTCATCGTGACGATCCAGATCGATCGCTTTGGAAAAATCGCCTCCAGCCACGGCATCGATCGAAGCATTCGCCGCAGCCAAGCCGGATTTAATCGAGCGTACAAGGGAGTATCCAAGCAGCGTTCCGAAACAGACGATAATCAAGAGACTGATTATCGAGGCCTGTTCATTCTGGTTGAGAGTGCTTTTTATGATCCCCCCAGCCGCGTCGACATCTGCGAGCGCGAGCTTCTTCAGACGATCGATGCCTTCCGCGATTGGCCGGTCGGCTCCCTGAATAGCTTTATCGATATCCTGTATCGGAGTTCCTGCGCGCTTTAAGCTCGCGGCCTCCTGAACCGCACGCACATAAGCGTCAGTGCTGGTCTTGATAGCGTCCAGGTATTTTCTTTCCTCATCCTGGATCGGCAAAGCTTGATAGCGCGCAACGATCTGATGAATGTTGGTCAAATGCTGCAAAGCTTTCGGTTCGTAATCGGTGCTCCGCAATACAAGGTTTTTAAAGGCCTGAACGCCCTGTCCCAGTTCGGCGTTCGCCTCAGAAACAAGATCGAGGCGCAGCAAGCTGCTGTTCTCGAAATTCTCCCACTGACCGCTAATTCGGGTGAGCCCGAAGAAGGCGACAACCGTAGAGGCCAACCCGACCAAGATGATCAACGCCAGTCCGAGATATAAGCGCCGCGCAATGGAAAGCTTTTGCATTTCATGCCTGCAGGTGGAAGTGGGACTTAGATCAGCCGGCGTAGCGATAGGGCCTAGGCATTCTTGTCTCTCTTCAAGCGCAGAGAGGCCGCCGTGACTAACTTGAGTTATGCCTTATCTAAATTGGCATACGGTTGAGCTGACGCATAAAATTCAGCCGCGTTCTTAAGAATTCGAGGCGCTGGAAATACCCGTGTTCACATGGCGTCGGGCCGCGACGGCGCGTCGACGCTTGCGCTTCAACTTTCGCATCCAGGAGCGTCGAAACTACAAAGCCTATCGAGTTGCAAGGCTAACGCGAAAATTTCTGCATCTGAAGGTCAAGCGGCCCATATCTTAACCGGAACGGCAAGTCCGCTCGCCTAATGGGTTTCAGATGGCGGTCGATGAACGCGCGCGGCCGGAAAACGTTGCGTATGCAATGATTTGCTCAACAGCGAGGGCAAGCCGCCGCGTCTATTCCGCCGCTCGTATCGCAGGCGTCGCCCTCGTTCTCGACCGGATATTGTCCTGCAACTGTTTGCGCGCGAGCGCGGCCTCGGCGCCGGGCGTCGCGTGGTAAAGGTCGAGGGCTTCGAACTCGTCGGCCTTTGGCGGCGCGATTGCGGTGTCCGTATAGGTCAATCGATCCGGCGCCGCCACCACCTCCTTCAGGATCGCCTTGCATTTCCTGTACTCGGACCAATAGCGCCAAGCCTTGAGGACAGTTCCGCCAAAATAGCGCGGATAGAAGACGAAGGGGCTTTCGATGGGCAGACCGCTCCTGCGGTCGCGGCGGAATTTCAGGCGGAACGCGCCGCCTTCGAGCGGATGAACGCCTTCGAAAGAATGCACGAGCTTGAACCAGAGAAGCGTCGAGAGCGTCGTGCCCGGACGGCCTCTCGGGTTGGCGGCGACGCGGCGAAGGATCGTGCGGATGTGGTCCGGGCTGTAGAAGCTGGCCCACGCAGTCTGCAACGCATCTTCCCATTCGGCGTCGCTCATCTTGTTATGATGAGTGACACGATGGTTCAGATCGTATTTGTTCATGTCGGGGTCGGTCCACACCCCTTTTTCCAGAAGCGCCCTGTGGTCCTCCGAACCGGGCAAGGGCGTGAGGAAAAACAATTCCAGGATATCGAGCGGCAGTTCGTTCTTGATGATTTCGATATCCCGCAGGATCAATTCCCTGGTGTCTCCTGGAAACCCGGTGATATAGCCTGCGCAGGTGATCGCGCCGTGGTTGCGCCACTTCTGGAGCAGATCGCGATAGTCCGTTATTTTGTTCTGGCGCTTGTTGGCGGCGATCAGATTGTCCGGATTGATGTTCTCCAGCCCGATGAAGACGCGGCGGACGCCGGCTTGCGACGCCTTCTCGATGAAGTTCGGGATCTTGTGGCACTGCGTATCGACCTGGATCGTGAACCCGATCTTCGGGAAGCCGTTCGCGCGCAGCTCGATCAGGCGGTCGAAGAGCATTTCCCAATCGTGATTGCGGGCGAAATTGTCGTCGGTGATGAAAAAGCGATAGATCTTCTGCGCATAGTTCTCGCGGATGATCTTCTCGAGGTCGTCCGGCGTGCGGAAGCGGCTTTTGCGGCCCTGCACGTTGATGATCGTGCAGAACGAGCATTGATAGGGGCAGCCGCGCCCCAAATCCATGCTGGACAGCGATCCGGACGTGCGGCGCAAATGCTGCTGCGGGAGGATCGGGACCGGCTGGCCCTGAAGCGTCGGAAGCTGGTCCATATAGTTATAGAGTGGGGCGAGCTTTCCCGCCCAGGCGTCGCGAATAACCTCGTCGAAACGGCCGTCTTCAGCCTCGCCTGCGAAGAAAGATATGCCGAGCGCCTGCGCCTCGCGCATGTCCTTCGGCCATTCCGGCAGCATGGCGATACAGCCCGAGACATGAAAGCCGCCGATGCAGACGGGAAGGGCCGCCTTCAGAAAGGGCCGGGAAATATCGACCGCGCGCGGAAACTGGTTGGATTGCACGCCGACGAGGCCGATGAGCGCCTTGCCGCCCCGCTCCGAGATCATCCGGATGATCTTCTCAGGGCGCATGCGGCAGTTGGTTTCGTCAAAGGTATGGATGTGGATTGCGACGTCTGGGCCAAGGATGCTGCGGCGTTGCCCATCCGTCGCCAGGCCGTTCAGGCAAGCCAGCGTGTTGGAAGGAATGGCCGAGCGGAACCACTGGATGGGGTAGCCGTCGTCATCGTAATGAGCCGGCTTGATAAGCACGATATGGAATTCGTGCTGCGTTTCTGGGCTCATCGCTCTCTCTCTCCCGGCGTAAAAAGAAGCCCCGCGCGCACGGCTTAGCGCAGTGACTTCTGTGCAACGACATTCCGGAAGGCGCACGGGGAACGCAAGTGCGGGCGGGCCACAGTGGCCCTTCACCGCACGTTTACCAACAGTTAGCCAAACACTTTTTGGAGAGAGGCGGTCCTCTCACAAATTGGAAGTGCGGGCCGGGTTGCAATCACCTGCGCCTTTGCCGACACCTTGAGCGTGGAGCGTCAGCGTCAGTCTTGCAGCGAAGCTTCCTTCTCGGGAGCTGAGAGTTTCTCTTCTGCCTTCTTTCTCGGCGGCCCCATGAGAAGCGGCTGGAACAGGATTGCAAACGCCATCGTGCAGGCAAGCGACAGGGCGAGCAGTTGCCCCATGCTCGAGGTCCCCGGATGGTTCGACATGCAGAGGCTGCCGAAAGCCACCGCTGTGGTCAAGCCGCTGAAGAAGACGGCGCGAAGTCAAGGGCGAGGCCAAAAGATCGGTCTGGCCCTGACGCCAGGCGACCATGTAATAGATTTTGAACGCCACGCCGAGGCCCAGGAGGACCGGCAACGCGATGATATTCGCAAAATTCAGCTTGAAGCCGATGCCTGCGCAGATCTCGAGCGTCACCGTGGCGGCGAGGATGAGCGGAAATAGAGTGAGCCCCACATCCTTCAATCTGCGCAGGAAAAGCCAGAGGAGGATGGCGATGGAAAAGAGCGCCCAGATCCCGGCCTCGATGAAGGCGCGAACCACCGTTTCTCCCGCCTTCACGATACCGACCGCGGCGCCCGTCGCCGTAGGCTCGACCTGCAGAACCGCGTCCACGAACCGCTGCAAGACGGTGGAGCTGTTCGCATCCCCTTTCGGCGTCACCGAAACGCGCGCCTTGCCCTCCGGCGTCTTCCATTGACGGGCGAGCTCCAGCGGGATCGCGTCCAGCGTGATGCGTTCGGGGTCCAAACTCACCTTCAGGTTTTCCAGCGTGATGTCGAGCGGCGGAATGAGCACGTCCGCAGCCCGGCCGCGCATTTCGGGACTTGCCTTTGCGAGCCTGGAGAGAAGTCTGACAAGTCTTTGGCTGCTTGCGATCCTGGGCCTTGCCTTTGGTTCGCAAGCGCGCCCAGCGAAGTGGCGATCGCCTCGAGGCTCGACACAACTTCGGCGTCGGTCGGCTGAGGCTTCACTTCAGCGGGATACAGGTCGTCCTCAAGGTCATCGG
This sequence comes from uncultured Alphaproteobacteria bacterium, assembly GCA_963764115.1. GTDB lineage: Bacteria > Pseudomonadota > Alphaproteobacteria > Rhizobiales > Rhodomicrobiaceae > Rhodomicrobium. Next base: position 39,635 of record CAVXRT010000018.1, on the reverse strand, counting down.
CCGCCTTTTTTATGGCGGCCAGCTTCTGATCCTGCCCTTCCGGAATCAAGCTTGAAAGCGTGATCGCGTCGGCGACTTCGGGAAGCGCCTGCAAGGTCTTCGCTATTTTGTTCGCCTGATCGAGCGAAGGCGCCAGAAGCTCAGCCGTCTGTCCTGCGATTTCCGGATTGCCCTTGCCGATCTCCAGATAAGTCGCAACCAATTCTACCTTGGGATTGCGGAGGTCCATCGGGTTGATATCGAACTGAAGCCAATAGAGCAGCGGACTGGCCGCCAAGACCACGGCGACGGTAGCGGCGACGATGACGAGGCGATGCCGTTCCATGAAGTGATCGAGCGGCAACAAAAACGCATAGCCGAGCGGCGAGGGCTCCGGCGGCGGGTCCAGCATGCGCAGAAGCGCCGGAAGCAAGGTGAGACTGAGGATGAGCGCGATGATCATGCCCATCCCGGCAATTTCGCCGAGCTCGGCGACGCCCAGAAAGGCCGTGGGCAGGAAGGAGAGGAAACCGGCGGCGGTGGCGAGGGCCGCGAGCACGAGACGGCCGCCATTGTTCGCAGCGGTTTCCTCGAGCGAGCGCATCAGCCCGTGATGCTCGTAGCGTGCGGCGCGATAGCTCACGCTGAATTGCAGACAAAAATCGACGCCGATGCCCACGAACAAGACAAAGAACGCAATCGAGATCGGGTTGAGCGCTCCCACGAGGGAAAGCCCGGCCGCGGCTGTCGCTGCAAGGCCGACCGCCACGCTGATGAATACGGCGAGGATGATGCGAAACGAGTGAAGGGCGAGCCAGAGGATGAAAAGAACCGCAGCTATCGTGATCGCCGCATTCGTGGCGGCCCCCTGCCTCAGCGTGTTGAATTCGTCGTCGGCAATGGGAACGGGTCCTGTAAGCCTGACGCTTACGCCCTCTTGAGGCAGCTTCAGAATCCGATACCGTGTGACGGATGGCATTGGCGGCCTCCTCGCCGGGTTCCAGAGCCTTGTAATCGAGAACAGGCGAAATCGTCACGAACTGCCTGGTCGGAGGTTTGGACGTGCCGGTCTGGAACTGGCTCGACCAGCTGAAATAGGCAGGCTTGCCGTCGAGAATGTCATTGATCGTGTCAGACAATGCGCGGAACTGCGGGGCAAGGGAATCAAGTGAAACCCTCCGGAAAGTCACCCCGCGCAGCATCAGCCCGATCGAGTCCATGACGCCTCTCAGGCTTGGATCGGCCGCCAGCCCGCCGAGGAGGAGTCCTGAGCGTGAGAGCTGGTTGAGAGTCGACGTAAGTTCTGGCTCGGGAAGGTACAGGAGACCGTTGCGGCGGAAGAAGGGGGAGCCGTTCCCCTCATTGGCGCCGCTGATCCAGCCGTGGCGTTCCTTGAGCCTCTTCGTCAGCCGCTCCGCCGCGCTCTGTGCAAGTTCCGCGGTTGGCGCATCGATGACGGCAAGGATCAGGGAGTCCGCGCCGGGAAACGCCTTTTGATAAGCAAACTGGTTTTGGCGCCAGGGCAGGTCCGGGGAAATCAGGTCATTGACGTTCGTGTTGATCGCGAAATGACGCGTAACGAAAAAGGCGGAGTAGGCCGCCGCCGCCAGCGCGATGACAAGCACAAACCATCTGGCGCGCGCGCAGAACCAAACAATGCCGACAAGAATGCGCTTCAGCATTGCATCATCCTCGCTCCGTCGCCCGGCCAAGCGAAGCGCGAGCCGGGATCGCAAAAAGGCAGGCGCTTCGATTTTTACGATCCCGGATAAGGCTTCGCCTTTCCGGGATGACGGTGACGGTGATACTTAATGATAGCGAAGCCATAAGGCGGCAGCGATCAGGATTGCCATGATTGTCAAACCGAAGGTCCACCAGCCCGCCGGTGTTTTGGGGACGCCTCGCTGTTTTTCAATTTCGTCCTCGAGCGAGAAAGTCTCGGACCGCTCGGATGCGACCGGGCTCGGAGAAATGCGAGCCGAGTTCCTTGCTTTGTCTTTTTCCGCCATCAGGTTCAAGCTCACGCACGAATGACGCCTTCGGAGTAAATTCAATGCAAAAACGGCTTGGCTGTTCCGTCAGGGTGGCCGGTAAGCCGGCTTTGCCGTCAAAAGCCGCGCGTGAAGTAATCGGCGAATGTCAGCGTGAACATGATGGTCAGCCAGAATGCCCCGCCCGCTGCCGCAAGCCGCAACAGTGTGCTTTCCCGGAGAAGCCCCATAAAAAACAGGAGGCCGGTCAGCGCCATGACCACCGCGATGAAGAGGTTTACGGCGGTGTTGTGGCCCCCCAGAGGAGCGAAGGCCGCTCCGAAAGAAATGCAGAGAAGAACGAACTCGAAGAGAAGGATCGTCCCGTTGCGAAGCCACAGCCGGCGGATCAGGAGCGCGGTTTCCTCGTTCATGACGCTCGTCCCGAGAGATACAAAAGCGGATACAGGAAGATCCAGATCGTATCGACGAAGTGCCAATAAAGGCCGACGGTCACGAGGTCCGGGGTCTTCAGCGAGGTCAGCCCGCGCATGAGCCACGCAAGCCGCGCGACGATCACGACGCCGATCGTCAAATGGATGCCGTGAATCCCCGTCATCACCCAATACAGCGCCCAGAACATCGACGCGCCGCGTTCCGGTATTGCGAAATGTGTGCCCGGAAAGAGGTTACGGCTGAGGTCTTCGCTCCACTCGTAACCCTTGACGGCAAGGAACGCCGCCCCGAGCAGCGCGGTAGCCGCAAGGCATCGCCAAACCAGGCCGCGCAAGCCTGCGCGCCCGCCTTGCACCGCCATCACCATGGTGAGGCTGCTCGTCAAGAGGATCACGGTGTTGATAGTCCCAAGCCTGAGATCGGACGCACGCGCGCCCGCCAGAAAACCGTCCGCGTGCATAAAGCGGTAGACGGTGTAACAGAGAAACAGGCCGCCGAAGAAAAGCATCTCGGTCGCCAGAAAAAGCCACATGCCGAAGCTGGCGGCTTCCTGCTCCTCCTCTAGGAACTCCCATTGTTCGGCTACAGCTGGCTCGGCGGCGGGAAGCGCCGCATCGTCGATCGATGAGACGCTCATGATGTGGCCCCCCGAAGCTGCGGCTTCTCTCGCCGGTCGGGACTTCCTTCTTCGTCCCCGTAGTCATAGGGTTCCTTATCGACGACAGGAGGAGTCAGGAAGTTTTCCGCAGGGGGCGGCGAAGTCGTTTGCCACTCGAGCCCCGTCGCGTTCCAGGGATTGTCCGGCGCGTTCCGGTTCGTGAACAGCGACCAGGTCAGATAAAGGATCGGCAGGAGATACGCCGCCGCCAAAACGCTCGCGCCCGTGGATGACATCACGTGAAGCGCCTGGAACTCTGGCGGATAGACATGATAGCGCCGCGGCATGCCGAGATAGCCGAGGATGAACTGCGGGAAGAAGGTGAAGTTGAAGCCGAAGAACATCATGATGGCTGCAAAACGCGCCCACAATTCCGGGTACATCTTGCCTGTGATTTTCGGCCACCAGAAATGCAGCGCGGCATAGAGCGCCGAAACAGACCCCCCCACCATGATGTAATGGAAATGCGCGATCACGAAGTAAGTGTCGTGGACATGGACGTCGATCGGGATGGAAGCCAGAAAAAGCCCCGTCAGGCCGCCGATCGTGAACAGGCCCAGGAAGCCGAGTGCATAAAGCATGGGGGCTTCGAAGGTGATCTGGCCGCGGAACAGCGTTCCGGTCCAGTTGAAAACCTTGATCGCCGAAGGCACGGCCACAACGAAGGATAGGAGCGAGAAGACGACCCCGGCATAGGGCGACATGCCGGATACGAACATATGATGGCCCCATACGAAAAAGCTGATCCCCGCGATCGCCACCAGAGCGTAGACCATGAAGGTGTAGCCGAAGACCTTCCGCCGCGCGAAGCAGGTGATGACCTCCGATATGACGCCCATGGCTGGCAGGATCATGATGTAGACGGCGGGGTGGCTGTAGAACCAAAAGAGATGCTGGAAGAGCAGCGGATCTCCGCCATTCGCCGGATCGAAGATCGGCAGGCCGAAGTAACGCTCCGCCGAAATCAGGATGAGCGTGATCGCCAGAACGGGCGTGGCCAGGATCAGGACGATGCTGACCGCATACATGGCCCAGACGAACAACGGCAGCCGGAACCAGGTCATGCCCTTTGTGCGCAGCATATGAATGGTTGCAATGAAATTGATGCCGGTGGCGATGGAAGAGAAGCCCGCGAAAAAGACGCCCGCCGCCGCCGCTATCACCGCCCCGTTCGCGAACATGGTTGAGAGAGGGCGTATAAAAGGTCCAGCCCGTGTCGACGCCGCCCGAAATGAGAACGTAAATAACGAAAAGGCCGCCGATCAGGTTCAGATACCAGCTCACGAGGTTCAGGCGCGGAAAAGCGAGGTCTTTTGCGCCGATCATGAGCGGGATCAGGAAATTGCCGAAGATCGTGGGAATGGATGGGATGAGGAAGAACCAGACCATCACCACGCCATGCAGCGTGAACAGCCGGTTATAGGCCTCATCGCTCACAACATCGGCCTCAGGCGTCATGAGTTCCAGCCGGATGACGGCCATTGCGCCGCTGCCGATCAAAGAAGAAGAACGTGACCGTGATCGCGTAAAGAATCGCGATGCGCTTGTGGTCTGTGGTTGCGAGCCACGACCAAAGACTCGGGCGTATCCAGATAGGAATGCGCGGGCGCGGGAACAGAGGACGGCCTCGGGGGGTTTTGACCAATGGTGATGTCTGTCATCCGGTCCCTCCTTTTCCCTTGAGCGAGCGGATATAGGCGGTCAGCCGCAGAATCTCGTCGTCTCCCACGAGGCCCTCGAAACTTGGCATCAGGGGTTCGTAACCGGCGACGACATGCTTATCGGGCTCAAGGATCGTTTCGCGAATGTAGGCGTCGTCCGCGGTCAGGACGCGCCCGTCGCGGAGGCGAACGGGCCTGGCCGTACAGCCCTGCGAGCTGCGGGGCGTGAACTCGCGATTTGCCTTCATGGCAGCTCGCGCATCCAAGCGAGGCGAACAGCGCCGCGCCCTCTTTCGAGATGTCGGCCGATTGGGGCTGTTCGTGCAGCCATTTCGCAAATTCATCCTTTGGCATGACGACGATTTCGCCAATCATGCGCGAATGCTCCGTGCCGCAGAACTGCGTGCAAAACAGATGAAAAGTGCCCGTTTTTGTGGCGTTGAACCAGGTCTCGGTATAGCGGCCGGGAAGCACGTCACGCTTGATGCGAAAATCCGGCACGTAGAAGGAATGAATGACATCCTCGGATGTCATGATGACCTTCACCGGCTCGTTCACCGGCACATGCAAGGCATTGATTTCGCGTGCGCCGTTGGAATGCTGGGTCTTCCACATCCACTGCTTGCCGACGACGTGAATTTCCATCGCGTCGCGCGGCGGCACAAGCGTTGAAAGATCGACGCTGCCGGACCACCAGAAAAGAAAGAGCGCGAGGAAACAGGTTCCGGCAGTCCAGCCGATCTCGAATTGGCGCGATAGGATATCGTGCAGCGGGCCGCGGTTTGCGTTCGTGCCTCGCCGGTAGCGTAGCGAGAAGGTGATGACCAGGGCGACCACCAGAATAATGATCGCCGCCGAGACGAGCACCAGGATAATAAACAGCGTGTCTGTGGCGGGGGCCTGCGTTGACGCTTCTTCCGGAAAGAGCCTGAGACCGGTGATCATGATGGATTGCCTCCCCGCTTTGCAAAAAGGACGGCGGCGCCCGCAATCCCGGCGAGCGTTAGCAGGCCGCCAGCCGCGAGAGCGGCGCTTACGGTGGATGCATAAGCGCCATGAAGCGGGCTGTGCCCGTAGCAAAGAAGCCGGATACCTTCCACGAGGCCAGGGAAACCGCCGTCCCCCGCTTCTTTCAGCGCAGCCTTGAACGAGTCCGCATTGAGGTTCAGCCCCGAAATCAGTCGAGACACGCGGCCCACCGGCGTCAGAATCACTGCGCCGACGGGATGCGCATATTGATCGATTTCGGCGTCGTAGACCGGCGTGTAGTTCAGCGCTCGCGTCACGCTCGCGATTGCGGATGCGTCGCCGCTCAGAAAATGCGCCGCTGCCTTAAGCGCGGGATAGGGCGCGAGTTCGGCGTCTTTCATGGCCTTGGCGTCCGCAGCCTTGTCTTTCGGATCGATCCCCATCACGACGAGGGAGAAATCCTTGCCCGGCTGCAGGCCCGTGGCGGACAAGCCATAGGCGGCAATCGCCAGCGTCGTCCCGCAGATGAAGCGGCAGGTGTAATCGGCCAGGATAAGCACTGCTGGCTTGCCGCCGATGGCATCGCCAAGGGTGAGCGCCGAACCTATGCTGTTCCCGAAGGTCGCGCCAAGCGGCAGGGAAGCGTCTGGAGACGGGTTGAGGACAGCCGTGCTCAGCTGCTTCGGCGACAGCGCCGCTTCGCAAGGCAAGCTGAAGAGAACGAGCGCCAAGGATGGGATCGCCAGCGCCGTCATCCCGGAAAGGCGAAGCCTTATCCGGGATCGTAACACGCAGAAACGCTTCTTTTTTTGCGGTCCCGGCCCGCGCTTCGCTTGGCCGGGACGACGAACCGCAGCCAAGATTGGCAGGCCTGCCTGGCGAAGTCTGCTAACCGCCGCCGGAATGCACCTCATCGCTGCACCCCGTTCGGAGCAGGGTTCTGCTGGGCTGCCTTGGCCGTTTCGTTCTTTCCCTTCGGCGGCGGAGGCTTGTTGAGACCGTCCAGGGAGCCGAAAGCTGCGGTCCCGCCTCTCGCGGCGACGATTTGCATGGCGCGCTCGATCGGAATGCGGACGATGCCCTGTTTCTTGTCGACCCAGGCGTAACCTGAGAGCTGCGCCTGCTGCTTCTCTCGCAGCTTTTCGAAGTCGGAGAGCGGCGTACGCTGAAGTTGTGGCGCGGGGAACGGCTCAGGCTTCGGCGGCCTCCGGTTGGTGATAACGTGGCTGTAATAAACGAAAAGTCCGCCAAGGCAGGCCGCCACGAAAATCAGGAACCCCACGGCGGCATAAAGGATTGGGCGCGCTGCCACGCCTTCCGGCTCTGTCCGAGTTAGGCGCGTCTCAAACATCGCCGCGTCTCCATTCGGGTATGAAGCGATGACCCAGCCGTTGAACGGCCACAAGCGCTCCCGTCATGGCCATGAAGGAAATCACGGTGGCCAGGATCGCCTGCGCCGTCATCAGAGGCGCGAACAGCCAAAGATTATGAAGGCCGATGCCGAGGAGCGCCGAAACACCGACAAGGCGGAGGGGCCGACCATTATCGCGGACCGAGCCGAACAAAAGAGAGACGATCGGAACCGCAGCGCCGAAAACAACGGCAGCCACGAGGACAAAGAGCCAGCGCCCGCCGCGGTCGAGATACCACTCGGCCTGATCCGGCAGATTGCCGTACCAGTTCACGATGTAGGCCATCAGCCCGAAGTAGAAGACGGCGAGAGAGGAGGCGAGCAGGAAGGCGCCCACATCGCCGCGAGCCCGCCTGTCGGCGACATCGGGAGCGAAAAGCGCACAAGCCGCCAAGCCCGCCATGAGGCATTGAATGGCGATCTCGGCGTTGAAGGAACTGGAGATGAAAGGCGCGCCAATCGAGAGGATCCAGTCGAATGCGAAGACGTAGCTCGATACGCCAAAGAATACGAGGGCCAGCGCAGCGGTTAGCCGCCCGATCGCTCCATTGATCAAAAGCAGAACCGCAAACAGCATCCAGCCCGCGAACGCGATGATGGATCGAAGCACGAAGGATGCGGGATTGAGGTAAGCCGCTTGCACATCGGGCGGCGCTTGGGCGGGCGATGAGGCCCAGGGATAGATCGCGCCCAGATGGATCGCGAGGGGTATCCAGAAGAGGGCCAGCAATGGCACGCGCAAGACTTGCGCCTTGAGCAGAGGGCCGAAATGGCCACCCCAGCGAACATGCACGAGGTTATGAATGAGCAGAAGCGCCATGCTCCCAAGCGCGAGTTGGCTGAACATGACAAAGGCCGCGCGCCAGCCGCGCGCCGCCGCTACGGGATCGACAAGGAAGAAGGCTACCGTTGCCGCGCCGGCTGCGACGAACAAGGCCGCGAGCACGCCCGGCAGGATGACCGAACGCGCCTGTACCTCTTCATGAGCAGGAGCGGATGTCATCGCAGCTTCTCCCGTGCTTCGGGCGCGACCGCGAGCGACGCATATTGCGAAAGCTGCAAAGCGCGGATGTAAGCGGCGATGGCCCAGCGGTCCGCAACCGAGACGCGATCCGCGTAGGGGTACATCGCGCCAAGGCCCTGGGTCATCGTGTTGAAGAAGAACTGGCCGTCGATCTGGCGAAATCCATCATTGTGATAGGTGACCGGCGGCGGGAAGCCGCGCTGGACGATCATGCCGTCGCCATTACCGGAAAGGCCGTGGCACGGCGAGCAGAAGCTGTTGAAGCGGTCCTGTCCGCGCGCCAGAAGCGAAAGCGTAACTTCCGGCGGCTTTTGCTCCTCGGCCTCGCGTGCGAGGTCGCCTTGCGCCACGGTTCCTGCCGGAAGCGGGCGCGCGGACGCGCCATCGGGCCAAAGCGAGGACGGGGCGTAAGCCGTGTATTTCGGCTGCTGTGTCATGGAAAGATCGCAGCCCGCGAGAAAAAGCACTGCCAGCGCCACGAAGCGTCTCACGGCTCAACCTCCGAAATCGAGGAAGCCCCTTCCGCTTCCAGAACCTCGCGAAGCCGGCTTACTGCAGTCTCTTCCTTGACCGTCTCGACGGCCAGGAAAAACCGGTCCGACGTTGCCCTATCGATGCCGCGCACGTCGAAAAGCGGATGATAGGGACGGGGAAGGCCGCAATGGATGAGAAAGCGAATGAAGCCTGTGATCCCGGCCACGAGGACGCCAAGTTCAAACGGAAAGAGCAGAAAGACGGGCCAGCTGTTGAAGGGGCGTCCGCCGGAGTCATAGGGATAGGCGATAACGGCGCTGTAATACTCCAAACCGTAAGCCGCGGCCGCCGCCGAGAAGCCTGCAATTCCCATCCACCTGCGAATATTGGTCTGCTTCAGGCCAAGGACGCCCCCCATGCCATCGATTGGGAACGGCGTGAGCGCATCCTGCGGCGGAAACCCTTCCGATTTCGCTCGCTCGGCGGCGCGCATCAAGGTGGCGGGCGTATGGAAAGTGGCGACCAGCGTTTTCATGCCGCTGCCTCCTCGCGTCGAAGCTCCTGCACCTCGTGAATGGACACGGAAGGCAAAAGCCTCACGAAGACAATGAAAAGGAAGGCGAAAACGGCAAGCGGGCCGAACAGGAAAAACCAGTCCGCGACGGTCATATAGAACAGCCGGTGCATGCTCGGCATGTAGTCATGGCTCAAGGTCATCCAGATGATGAGGATGCGCTCGAGCCACATGCCGACATTGATCAGAATCGAGACGATGCAGAGGAGCAGCACGCTGCGCCTTGCGGCGGGAAACCAGAAGATTTGCGGCAGGACCACGTTGCAGATGAGCATCGCGTAGTACAGCAGCGCGTAAGGCCCGGTGAACAGGAAGGCGAGGAGGTTCCGGTCGACCGTCCGCCCGCCATACCAGGCCGAGAACCACTCCGTCGCATAAGACGCGCCCATGATGAGCGCGGAGGCGGCAAGGATCTGTCCCATGATGTCGAAATGTTGAACGGTGACGATGGATTGCAGCCGGAAGCCCCAGCGGATCAGCGCCGCAAGCACGATCACCATCGCGAAACCGGAGAACATCGCCCCCACGACGAAGTAGGGTGGGAATATCGTTTCCTGCCAGCCGGGCATGAGGCTAGCGGCGAAGTCGAGGCCGACGATGCTATGCACGGAGCAGACGAGAGGAATGGCCAGCGCCGCCATCGTGACAGTGAAGGTGTCATAGACCGACCAATGGCGCGCCGAGCCGCGCCAGCCGAGCGCCAGCGCGCCATAGAACACCTGCGCCGTCCGCGTCCGCGCCCGGTCCCGGAGCGCGGCGAGGTCGGGGATCATGCCCGTGTACCAGAAGATGACCGAAAACAAGAGGTAGCTCAGGATCGCCCAGAAGTCCCAGACCAGCGGGCTTCGCCATTGGGGCCAGAGCGTCATCGTATTCGGGTAGGGGGCGAGCCAGTAGAAATACATGGGCCGCCCCAGATGAATGATGGGGAAGATGCCCGCAATCGACACCGCGAAGATCGTCATCGCCTCCGCAAAGCGGTTGATCGAGGCGCGCCATCGCTGCCGCATGATGAGCAGCATCGACGAGATCAGCGTACCCGCGTTGCCGATACCGATCCACCAGACGTAGCTCGCAATCGCCACGCCCCAGACGACGCTCGTGTTGATGCCCCAGATGCCGACGCCCACAAGGAGAAGCCACGCGACGCCGCCAGCCATTACGATCATGCCGAGGGATGCCGCGATGAAGGCGATCAGCCATCCACGCCCAGCCCCATTGCCAAGAATTGGCCGCACGATCAGGTCGGCGACATCATTGTCTTTGAGAGAAACCGAAACGAGCTCTTTGCCGCGAGGCGGCTCCGCACGATCCACACCGGCTGTTACGTCTGCGACGGTCATCCCTCGCCTTTCTGCAGCGCTGGATTGGGGTTGAGAACGCGCGCGAGATACGTCGTCCGGGGCCGCGTGCCCAAGTGGCCGAGAAGCACGTAATGCTGGGGCTCCGACCGCAGGCGGCGCACGTCTGAATCCCGGCCGAGATCGCCAAACCGGATCGCGCGCGTTGGGCAAGCCGCTTCGCAGGCGGTGACGACTTCGCCGGTTCGAAGCTCTCTGTTCTCCGTCGCAGCCGTATGCTCCGCGCGGGCGATGCGTTGAATGCAATACGTGCATTTTTCCATCACGCCGCGGGCGCGAACGGTCACGTCCGGGTTCTTCTGCGCATGGAGCGGCTCGGCGCCGAGGTTCTTGTATTCCTGGCCGCTGGCGTAGCCGAAAAAGTTGAAACGCCGGACCTTGTAGGGGCAGTTCGCCTCGCAGAAGCGCGTTCCGACACAGCGGTTGTAAACCTGAAGATTCAGCCCCTCGCTGTCGTGAATGGACGCGGCGACGGGGCATACGGGCTCGCATGGCGCTTTCTCGCAATGCATGCAGGGCACCGGCTCGAAACCCACGACACGCGTCTGTCCCGGCCCATTGTCCTCTTCGTAAGGATCGACGCGGATCCAGTGCATGATGCGGCCCCACCCGATTTCGTCCGGCCCGACGACCGGGATGTTGTTCTCCGCCTGGCACGCCATCACGCAGGCGTTGCAGCCGATACAGGCGTTGTTGTCGATGACCATGGCCCAGGCGGGCTCCGGCCGAGGGCTCGGAGGAAGAAGCGACGGCTGGTTCTCCTGGTTCCTTTTCAGGTTCGCGGAGGTAAAGCCTGCCAGGGTCAGAACCGGGAAGAGGTCCTTGGTCGTTGCATCGAGCTGGGTAACCGCCGTCGTTATTGCAAAATTCTCGCTCGAAGGCGCGCGCTCGATCGTGGTCTGATCCAACACCCAGGGCGCGGCTGTTTCCCGAAGGATGAAGGCATTCACCCCCACGCCTGTGCCGATGTCTCCAGCGGAGGTGCGCCCGCCGCCAAGCGTAAAACTCATAACGCCCTCGGCATGGCCTTCGCGCACCATGACGGGCGCTTCGAGCTGCCGTCCGTGTCTGGTGAGGAGCACCTTGTCGCCGTTCTTCAGGCCCAGCTTCACGGCGTCGGCCTTGTTCATGCCGAGTGCATTGCCCCAAACCTGTTTCGTGAAAGGCTTCGGACACTCCTGCAGCCAGGCGTTTTGGGCGAAGCGGCCATCCCAGAGCGTTGGGTCTGGGTTAAAGACAAGCGTCGCGCCTTCAGTCGGCCGGATGGCCTTAATCTCCGGGAATACTGGATTTCCGGGGTTCGCTGCCGGGTAGGCGGTATCCGCTACGAGGCCATTCTCCAAGACCTCGCGCCACCAGTCATCAAAACCGGCTTTGCTTGCATAGGCTCGCCAGGTGTCCTGTACAACATCTTGGGGTTTGACGCCGGATTGCCCGCTTAGAATTGCGATGAGATCATGCGCCGTTCTCGTGTCGTAAAGCGGCTCGATGAGTGGCTGGACGATGCTGGCGGTTCCATCGAAGGCGCGCAGATCGGACCAGCTTTCAAGGGCGTGCGAGGCGGGCAGATGCCATTCGCAAAGCGCCGAAGTTTCATCCGCGATCTGGGAAAGATGAGCGCGAAATTCGGCTTTTTGCAGCGCGCTTTTGAAATCCAGGTCAGCCGGGGCGTTGTAGGCCGGGTTGCACTCGATCATGATGATCGTCTTGACCTGCCCTGCGCTCAAGCTTTGCACCAATTCTTCGAGGCCCGGTTGATCATCGCTGCCAGCCGCAGGATCGAGATAAGTTAGGGGAGCGTTGATGTTGGAGTTGATCCAGCAGACAAGCGCTTGAATATCTCTCGCAAGCGTTGGGCCGCCGAGGACAAGGCCGCGCCCTGGATGCGACTTCAAATCCCTGAAAACGGCGTCGGCGAAGGCGGACAAGGGGCCAGCCAGCATGGGATCCGGAACCGGAGCGCCGAGGCGCTTTGCGATCTCACAAGCAATCCGCTCCATGTCCGAAGAAGTCGCGGTCATGACATGATCCGCACTCGCGCCACTCAGCGTTGGAACCGGCTCGACCGCGTAAAGTCGAAGCACCTCCTTCGTTTCTCGCCTGACCCGCCGGCGATCCGCGAACGCTCTTGCCGTGGCAATCTGCCGAGGCCCGGCGTCGAGAAAGCGTGAATCCAGGCTCAAAACGACATCAGTATCCTGGAGCCTCGGAATGATGTCCAAGGGGCGCCTGAAAACGGCCCTGGTAGCAGCAGCTTGCCAATCGTCCACCGGCTCATGAGCATGCCAGACCATGCGGGGATACATGGATTGCAAAGCCTTGACCTGGCGCAGCAGGGTCGGCGAGGTGATGCGTCCTGTTAGGAGCCGCAGCCCTACGCCTTCATCGGTATGGTGGATATCCTGTCTCTTTTGCCAGGCCGTAGCGAAGTCCGCCCAGGACCGGATTTCGCGCCCCTCCTTCACGGCCTGCGAGCGGTCGGGGCTATAGAGATTGAAGATTTCCGCTTCGGCGAACACGTCGGTCGAGCCGAGGCTGGCTGGATGGCGCGGATTGCCTTCGATCTTCGTCGGCCTGCCCTCGTGGGACGTGACGACGGCGCCGCGGCCATATCCGCTTAACGCGAGCGTGGTGGCGAATTCCAGCGGGATGCCGGGGATGAGCCGCTCCGGCATCTCGACATAAGGCACGATCTCTTCCTGCGGCTTCCCGCAACCGGCGGCAGCAAGAGCCATGCTGCCAGCGAGCAGCTTCAACGCCTCCCTGCGCCGCAAACCCGGGTCGCCGTCCTTTGCTCCTGTCTCTAGCTTCACCGATGACATATTGAACACTCGATCAAGCGCGTGCTGTTGATGTGATTGACCTTCACAAGTTCCGCCCCTTTCCGGTCCTGATCAGCAGGCGGCCGCCACTCCATGTCGAAGATCTCATTCTGAGGACGCAGGTTTGGCGCGGGATCGCGGTGGCAGCTGAGGCACCAGCCCATGGTCAGCGGTTTGCCTTGCGCAGTCAGAGCCATCTCGTCAACGCGGCCGTGACAGGTGCTGCAGCCGACGCCCTTCGCGATGTGAACGCTGTGGTCGAAATAGACATAGGCGGGCAGGCGATTAACCCGGTTCCAGCGGATCGGCTGATGTTTCGCTAGGCTTTCCCGCACCGGCGCAAGCAGCGCAGCATTCGTCCAAATCTGCGAATGGCACGTCATGCAGATGTGGGTGGCCGGGATACCGGCGAAGGCCGATTTCTCAACGCCAGTATGGCAATAGAGGCAGCCTATGCCGAGTTCGCGGGCGTGGTGCTTATGGCTGAAGGGAACCGGCTGCTCAAGGATGACGTTCTGACCCGTCACGTAAGAGGAATGCATATAACCGTAGGTGACGCCAATGGCGAGAAATGGAAAAAGCGCCCCGCCAATCAAAACTGAGCGCGTGATAACATTTGCGCGTGGACGGAAGATTTGCATTCAAGGGCACAGTTGAAGATTGGGAAGCAGCAGAAACATGCAGGAGGTATAAACTTGGACCGCATATTATGTTCCTGCTTTTCTGACATGCTTGAGGTCAAGATTATGAAGGTAATGCGCGCAGAACGGATCATTACTTATAATTTACTGGAACACCGCGTGAGGTTTTCGCACTTGTCCGAGTAGTAGGGGCGGCTCGGCCCCTTTGAAGCGCGGCGAGCTCGCCCAACGATGGGAGGCTTATTTGAAAAACGGCAGTTCTGGTCCGAAAGTCATTGTCGTCACCGGAGCGAGCGCGGGCGTCGGGCGAGCGACTGTGCGAGCGTTCGCGAGGCGCGGCTGTTCCGTGGGTCTAATCGCGCGCGGCGCCGAAGGCCTGGAAGCCGCCGCGGCGGAGGTGCGCCGGGAGGGCGTGCGCGCTGCCGCTGTTCCGGCCGATGTCGCCGACGCGGACGCAGTCGAGCGCGCCGCGGTTGAGATCGAGCGCGAGCTTGGTCCCATCGACGTCTGGGTGAATGTCGCGATGACAACCGTTTACGCGCCGGTAGCCGAAATCACGCCAGCGGAGTACAAGCGCGCAACCGAGGTCACCTATCTCGGCTATGTTTATGGCACAATGGCCGCGCTTCGCCGCATGCGCCCGCGAAATCGCGGCGCCATCGTGCAGGTCGGCTCGGCGCTCTCATACCGCGCCATTCCTTTGCAGGCCCCTTATTGCGGGGCGAAATTTGCCATCCGCGGCTTCACGGACGCGCTTCGATCCGAGCTGCTCCATGACCGCTCGCGCATCCATATCACCATGGTGCAAATGCCCGCCTTGAATACTCCGCAGTTCAACTGGGGGCGGAACAAGCTGCCGATGCGGCCTCAGCCGGTCCCGCCGATCTATCAGCCCGAAGTGGCGGCGGACGCGATCGTTTTCGCATCGACCGCGCGACTGCGGGAAGTCTGGGTGGGAGGCTCCTCGTTCAAGGCGATCCTGGCGAACAAGATAGCGCCCTGGTTCCTCGACCGTTACCTGGCCCGCTTCGGCTACGAGTCGCAAATGTCGCCGGAGCCCGCTCAAAAGGATGCGCCGGACAACCTCTTCAAGCCCATCGAAGGCGATTTTGGCGCCCATGGACGCTTCGACGCGCAGGCGCTTCAATCTGTCGATTTGAGATCGCCTGTCTTGCCGGGCTGGTTGCTGACCGGCGGGGCCATGATCGGCATTCTGTACCTCATCCGGACCATCTTCAGGCCCACGTCAAGGACACATGCCAAAAGGCGCTTCAACCGGCAACCGCGCGCCGAATCCCGCTTGGAATTGGGCCTGCAATAGCAAACCAGATCACGAAACTTTCACGGGGCGGAGCAATCGGCTCGCCGCACATTTCTTCCTGTCCGTCATCGCTTCAGGATGACTATCCCAGGAACTGGCGTCGAGGTAGGTGACGCTCGCGGCAGCGGCTGTTTTCCGGGTTGTCCCTTTCGACTTTGGCGTGGAGTGCGACATGACATCAAAGATGAAAGCCAGCGCTTTTTCCACGGAAGACGAAAAATCCTTAGGGAACATTTCCCGGAAGCACCTGGATAAGACATTTTTCATTGTCTCGAAATGTTCAGGCCGCACCCCGGCGTGAGAATGCCGCATTCCGAGCTTCTCTATGGCGGGTATGGAAGCTTGGCCCGTCCAAGCGTTGACCGGCCAGAGCTCGCTTGAGCGCGTAAGCCGGACAATGCTCCAAAGCATCAGGGTGAATTGTCTATGTTGCTCTTGCATGTCGCCTTTGAAGAGGATCGCCGTTTCCGGCATCGCTTCGAAGAACCTGTCATACATGAGGGCGACAATGTCGGGCAGCCGAGGCTCTACGGTTGCGAAGAAAGTCCGTAACGCGGCAAGCTGGTCCGGGCTCATAGCAACAACTCCACGCTGCACAAAACGGCTGCAGGCCAGCGGCGCAATGGAAGAAGCCCGACAAGCGACATTTCAAGGCGGGGACAGACCCACGCGATCAAAGCCCATGCTTTGAGAAATGTCAAACTGTCTGATGCACGCTTAAGGTGCGTATCCTCAAGAAGTTTTTCCGCCGAGCCGCGCGGTCGCCCTTTCATGCCCGATGAGCGGCAAAAGCTCCTTCAGTTCGGGGCCGCGCTCGAACCCGGTCAGCGCCAGACGCAGAGGATGGTAAAGCGCCCGCCCCTTTGCCCCGCTTGCCTGTTTCACGGCCTCCGTCCAAGTCCGCCAGGTCGCCTGATCCCATGGCTCCGGCGGCAGCTGCGCCAGTGCTTTGTCCAGAAAAGCGGCGTCCTCTATGACGGGCGTGACCGGCCCACGAACGACGGCCCACCACTGGTCGACATCGCCGAAGACTTCGAGGTTGGCGCGCACCGCGAGCCAGAAAGCTTCGC
The DNA here is from genome assembly GCA_963764115.1 of uncultured Alphaproteobacteria bacterium. Taxonomy (GTDB): domain Bacteria; phylum Pseudomonadota; class Alphaproteobacteria; order Rhizobiales; family Rhodomicrobiaceae; genus Rhodomicrobium. Next base: position 23,244 of record CAVXRT010000018.1, on the reverse strand, counting down.
CGCCGTCAATGCCGCGCGCGCGAAGGCGCTGGCCAACTGCCTCGTAGGGCGTGGTGTGGAGCAGCTTCGCGTTCAGGCCTTTCAACTCTTCGGGGTCGAAACGGGCGGGCGCGCGGGAGATCTTCGCGAAGTCGAACAGCTTCGCCAGCGCCTCAAGACTCTCCTGCGGATGAAGCGCCTCCGATGTTCCAATGAGCGAGGCGTGCGCCATCACCGCCAGCGGCTCGAACCCTTCTTCGCGCAGGCCCTGGATAGACAGCGAGCCCAGCCGCTTCGCCAGCGCCTCGCCCTGTGCGCCGACCAGAAGATTATGATGCGCGAACACCGGAGCCTTCGTGCCCAGCGCCTCGAAAATCTGGATCTGCACGGCGGTGTTGGTGACGTGGTCCTCACCGCGAATGATATGCGTGATGCCTGTGTCGGCATCGTCGGCCACGCTGGTGAAGGTGTAGAGCGGGGTTCCATCCTCGCGGATCAGAACCGGATCTGAGACGGACGCCGCATCGATTTCCTGCGCGCCGCGGATCAGGTCGTCCCACGCCGTGGGCCGCTGGTCCAGAAGAAACCGCCAGTGCGGCTTGCGGCCCTGCTCTTCAAGCTCGCGCTTCTCCTGGTCCGTCATTTTCAACGATGCGCGGTCGTAGACGGGCGGGAAACCACGCGCCATCTGCCGCTTACGCCGCCGCTCCAATTCTTCCGGCGTCTCATAGCAGGCATAAAGCCGTCCGGCCTGCTTCAGCTTCTCGGCCGTCTTATTATAGAAAGCGAAGCGCGCGGACTGGCGGAACTCCTCATCCCAGGTCAAGCCGAGCCAGGTGAGGTCGTCCCTAATGCCGGCGACATATTCCTCCTTGGAACGTTCCAGGTCGGTGTCATCAAAGCGCAGCAGGAAAACGCCGTGCTCGCGGCGCGCGAACAGCCAGTTGAAAACGGCAGGCCGGATATTGCCGATGTGAAGCCGGCCGGTGGGGCTCGGCGCGAAACGAACCTTTATGGACATCCAGTCCTCCAAAGCCGGAGCGTCATCCCTGAAAGCGCCCCTGCGCCTCACGTGCAAATGTCATGGCCGGGCTTGACCCGGCATCCAGCGCGAACCATCGGTTCCCCTTCTGGATGGCCGCCTCAAGGGCGGCCATGACAACGGCCAATTTCCATACTCAGAGCGTCTCGCGGAAGCGATTGACAATGGGATAGCGACGGTCCCGGCCAAAATTTCGCTCGGTGATCTTGACGCCCGGAGCCGCCTGCCGCCGCTTATACTCGGAAAGATACAGAAGCCGCTCCACTTTTTTGACAGTCTCGGGCGAATGGCCGCGTTTTACGATCGCCGAAAGCGGCTCCTCCCGGTCGACGAGGCTTTCCAGGATGTCGTCGAGCGCATCGTAAGGCGGCAGCGAATCCTGGTCGGTCTGGTTTTCGCGGAGTTCGGCGGTGGGCGCTTTGGTGATTATGTTTTCGGGGATGACTACACCGGCAGGCCCGAGGCAGCCTTTCGGGCACGCCGCATTCCGGAGCCGCGACAGCGCGTAGACCTGCGTTTTGTAGAGATCCTTAATGGGATTGAAGCCGCCGTTCATGTCGCCGTAGAGCGTGGCGTAGCCGGCCGAAACCTCCGACTTGTTGCCGGTCGTGACGACCATTCCGCCGAACTTGTTCGAGACGGCCATCAGCGTCGTGCCGCGAATACGCGACTGGAGGTTCTCCTCCGCGATGCCTCGTTCCGTGCCTTCGAACATCGGCTTCAGCATCGCGTCGAACCCTTCGACGGCAGGGTGAATCGGCACAATGTCATACCGCACGCCAAGCGCTTCGGCGCAGGCCGCCGCGTCAGAGAGCGAGGCGTTGGAGGTGAACCGATAGGGCAGCATCAGGCAGTGAACGCGCGCCGCGCCGAGCGCGTCGACCGCCATGGCGGCGCAAAGGGCTGAATTGACGCCGCCGGAAAGGCCAAGCACCACGCCGGGGAAGCGATTTTTCTCCACGTAATCGCGTAGGCCCACAACGCAGGCGAGATAGGCCGCCCCGGCGCCTTCTTCGACAACCGCGAGCGGCCCCGGCACGCAGGTCCAGCCATCGACCTCGCGCCGCCATTCCGTAATGGCGACGGCCGTTTCCCAGGCGGGGAGTTGCACGGCAAGCTTTCCGCCGCGATTGAGGGCGAAAGACGCGCCGTCAAAAACAAGCTCGTCCTGGCCGCCGACCTGATTGACATAGAGCAGCGGCAAGCCTGTCTCCGCGACCCGTGCCACCGCGACGTTCTCTCGCTGCTCGCGCTTTTTCAACGTGAAGGGCGAGCCATTGGGGACGATCAGGATTTCCGCGCCGCTTTCGGCAAGGCATTCGGTCACGGCATCCGTCCAGATGTCCTCGCAGATCGGAATGCCCAGCCGCACGCCATTGAAATTCATCGGCCCCGGCAACGCCCCCGGCGCAAAAACGCGCTTTTCGTCAAAGACGCTGTAATTCGGCAGATCCACCTTATAGCGCAGTGCTTCGACCTTCCCGGAGGCCAGCAAGCTGACGGCGTTATACGCTTTTCCGTTTTCGGCCCACGGCGTCCCGACCAACAGGGCCGGCCCGCCACCTGCCGTGATCTTGGCCAGATCCCGCACCGCATCCATGCAGGCCTGCACGAAAGCCGGCTTCAGGATGAGATCCTCGGGCGGATAACCCGCCATGAACAGTTCGGAGAAAACGACGAGGTCCGCATCCTGCTTCCGGGCCTCCTCCCGGGCCGATCGCACCAACGCCGCGTTGCCGCTCAAGTCTCCGACAACGGGATTCAACTGCGCGCACGCGATGCGCAAACGGCTTGTCATTCGGCGATGGCCTCCGGGAGCCGCTTCCGCAAAGTGGCGGCGACTCCGCCCGCTAAACCCAATAAAGACGGTAACGTCCCGAACATTAAGCGCGGGCGGCCGTTCCTGCAAGACAAGCTCCCGCGGGCGTGCACGGGACCCGGAACCGGTCAGGTTCGCATGGTTGCCTTGAGGCGACGGATTTGTTACAGGAGTGTATAGAAGTACGCGGATGCATTTTGCCGGCTTAGCACAGTGGTAGTGCAGCGGTTTTGTAAACCGAAGGTCGGGGGTTCAAATCCCTCAGCCGGCACCAATAAAATCAATACCTTAGCACTGCCGCCAAAGAGACGCAGATATTCGTCAGCACTTAGTCAGTGTTTTTAACCGAAGAAGACGAAGGCGGTTCAAGCCGCTGGTCGGACACACTTGACGGCGGCTGCGATTGTGCTCAGCGTCGCAGTATGAGACTCTTGCGCATCATTGCGTGGCTTGCCATCGGCCCAGCGGTTTACGTCAACATCGAAGCGACGCCGATGCCCTGGACGCCGTTCGCGGTCGCGAGCGTGATTTTCGCCGCGGTGTGCGTTCTGCTTGCCCAGCAACGGCGGTCGTTCTGGCTCGGGACGCTCGGCGCGATCTTTACCTCAATCAACCTTGCAACGGCGCTCGGCAACGTCGCCAACATGACCGCGGACACGGTTGACGGGCGCGCCTCGATCATTCAGCGCCGGGAAGCCGTCAACGGGCGGCGGGCGGCCCTTAACGAAGCCCGCAAGGCTCAGAAGGCGATTGCGGGTGAAACCGCCCCCGCCGTGTTCGAAAGCCAGATCATGACGCTTATTGCGTCCGACGCGACGCGCTACGCGGCCAGCGAGCATTGCAGCCCCGATAAGACGTCGCGGCCCGAAACCAAGGACTTTTGCGCCGAAATCGGCCGCCTCGAAACCAAGAAGGCGGCGGCGCTTGAGCGCGTCCGCATCGATGCCCAGCTCGGCGAGGTCGACAAGGAGACGCTTTTCGGCGGCCCGAGCGCCGCGGACCCCTACGCCGAAAGCCTTGCCCGCTTCCTATCCATGTTCGGGTTTCAATTCTCGGAAGACGGCAAGGCGCTGCTCTCGTCGTCCAAGGATTGGGGCCGGGCCATCGGCCTTGAGTTGATGGCGGCTTTCGGCCCGATGGTGCTGACGCTGTTTTTCGAGATGCTGCTCGCCCCGGTTCCCGCCCCGGCATCGGGCGAGGGCCGCGCCCTTGTCGAGCGTGAGCCCGCCCCGGCTCCCTCGATCCCCTTGGCCGCCGTGCCCCATGTGGAGGCCGCTCCGATTGCGACCTTGATGGAGCCGGACGAGGACCAGCCCGCTCCGCTTCCGCCGCCGCCTCGCAAGCTCATCGCAAGGCGCAAGCCCGGTGTGACGAGCAGCGGCCCCGGCGCGGTCGTGCTCCCGTTTAAGCGCCGCGAAATTAACGAGGTGCTGACACTGCTTTCGGCGGGGAAGACGCAAAAAGACGTGGCCGACATTCTAGGCATTGGCTTGCGCACCGTTGGCCGAATCGTGGCTGCTTCAAAAACAAGCCAAATGGATTCCAATTTGGCTGCTTCGTAATAAGCCAGAAAGCGTCCCCAGAAGTGTCCAGGCGTTAGGGCTAACGGCGTCCGGGCCTTTCCCGAGGATTCCGGGCATCGGGCCTCTCCTCCTCCTCGAAATTCGGCGGTTTTCGACGTTGGGGCCGCCCCCCTAACGTGCACGCTAACGCGTACCCCTAACGTTCCATTTTGGCTTGTCGGCCATCGGCCATTTTGGCTTGTCACGCCTAGTAAGGAAGGCGCATCGGCCTAAGCCAAAATCCAGAGCGCGAGCGCCCCGAGCAGGACGACGCCAAGGCCGATGTCGAGCCACCGGGAGACCGATTGCGAAGGCGACAGCAGCAAGCCCTTACGCCATTGCTCATTGGTGCCGCCGTTGCGGTTCAGGAACTCGCGCTCGAGATAACCTTGATGAGGCGCGAACCTTCGCCCAGAAGGCGCTTGCATGAGTTGGACAGGCGCATAATGCCTGGATGTGGAGCTGAGGCGTAGCGGATTGGGCTTTCGAACACCACAAAGACGTATATAAGTAGTATTTGTTTTAACATGGGTTCTTGATGTATGCTGTTGGAAAGCCACGATCTTTGGCTTTCGCGGCGATATTGTCGGCATCTTGTTTTGCCATTGGGCCAAGAACGCTGCAAAACCACCCGGGCGCAAATTTAGGATAGCTAGGCTCGTTTGTATTGACCACCCATCCGGCGAACTTGCGGGCTTCACTTGCTGCAACTTCGTAACTTTTCGAACAATAGTGAATCGCGTACCAGCCACACACGTTTTGAGGACGCGTTGGGTCAACTTTCGGCGCTAGCTTAGGTGCAGCCGTGGCTCCCGTCTGCTGCACGTCCGCAAGGTTCCTCACTTCGATCCCAAGACGAGCAGCCTCGCCAAAAGTGAGCCAACGCACACCCTCAGGAGGGGCAGAGGTAAAATAAGCAATCGCGTTTTCGGAATAGCCAAGGCCATTGAGGTATCCGCCGATCAAAGCATTCGCTACCGAGCTAACCTGTTTTTCACCGCTCGCATTGATGTACGCGGCGTGAAAACCAACCTTCGCGGAGTTTCCCATATAGCGCACCACGCCGCCCAGCCAAGCCAGTGCACATGCTGAGGCGCAGGTATTGCCTTCGGAAACGATTGTTACAAATCCCTCAAGGCGTATCGCTTTGCCGATTTGTATTGCGGCAGGGACGGACCCGCCTGGGCTATCGAACAAAACTACTGCACCTTTTGCCTGAACCGCAATATTTGAGAACCGCCTTTCGTCGCCGAGTACAAGTTCTCCGGTCACCGTAATGATTCTGCCGCCATCGGTACCCACCACACCAAGCTCGCGGATCTCCGCAGCGTTGCTGCAAGACGCTTTCAGGGCAATCGCGGCTACTGATATAATTGCAATTATCAACCGCATGAAAAAGTCCATAAGTCTCGGAAAAAGGCGCACTCTATTGAGTTGTAAGCCGGGATGCCAATAGCATGCAAGATACTTAGTTCTCGATTAAAATGCCGGACGGGGATCGCGCAAAACCATCGACCCTCTCCTAAGTCGCGGAGGCCTCGCCAGCGCCGCCGTCTGCGGTCGTCGCCGGTCACGGCTTCGGCGTTCCGATGGCCTTCTCGAGCGCGGCGATCTCGTCCGCGAGAAGCCCGATCACGTCGTTGAGGATGCGCGCGCCCTGGAAATATCCGGCGGAGACGTACAGCCCCCGGATGCGGGCCGCGAGGGCTTCGGCTTGGTGCAAGCTGTCGCGGGCGTCGGTCATTTCGGCAAGGCTCAGCATTACAAATCCCCTTTCCGGCAAAGCTCCGCCGGTCGCCGGAACTGTGGATTTCCGGCGGCGGTTACCTTATGCGTGTTGACTATTCGTAGGGGAATCCCTACCAATAGACGGGATTAACATCTCATTAGAATGGAAGCAAGCAGTTTACGTTGATAATCCATCCCAAAAGTGGAAAACGCAGGAGATTCAAGGCAACATGCTCCTCATGCTTTTGCCGCGACAATCGAGGGCCGCCCGCGCCCTTCTTGGCTGGAATCAAGGCCAGCTCGCCCGTGAAAGCGGCGTGAGCCTTGGCACCATCAAGGATTTCGAATCCGGTCGGCACCAGCTCAACGCAAAGGCGCTTGGCGACATTGCCAGGGCTTACCAGAAAGCCGGGCTTGTGCTGTTTTTCGAGGATGACACGGGCGGCGTCGGTGTGCGCGAGAAGAGGGCTTCCGAATGAGCGAAGACGTTAACTTGTTCGGCTATCAGACGCCCTTCGCGCTCATGCCGTGGAAATTGAAGGCAAGGGCTGGCCCACGGCGTTGTCACGGGATCTCAAACGAGCGGCCGAGCTTGAGGCATTTTGGGGCGTTGTAATTGAACCCTTACAAGACGACCATTTCAAAACGAAGGATATATATTATGGCAACATATTTTCGAAATCCTTGGACCGGCGTAGTAGTTGAAGCTACAAATTCGTTGACTTGGCTGTCTTTATTACTTTGGAGTCCCTTACATTTTCTATATAAATCAATATGGCCACACGCGATAATATCTCTCATATTAGGTCCGGCAACTTTATTCATCTCAAATATTGTGTACGCTTTTGTCGGATATGATTTAATCAAGAACTACTATAGAAAGCTTGGTTGGCAGGAGATTCCCCATGAATTGGTTGCAAAGGCTCAAAGCGAGTTCGCGAAGAGGTCAGTTCTTAGAGAAATTGACTTAGGTAACTTAAGGCGATAGAGCAAAACGAAAGGAGACGCCTTTTGAGTTGCGAGTATCGCAAGCCCGATATTCTTAAAGTGGCGCATCAGAGTGCCTGAAACCGCTGTCCTCCCCGTTTTTCGCCTGTTTTTACTCGTCGCTGGAGACAATGCCAACGCCCCGTGCCGTCGAGCCGCCAACGCCTGAGAATGTCCCCTTATACCGGGCCGCGGCGCTCGCATGGCGCAATGCTCGGCGCGAAGAGCTGCGCCGCAACGATGGCAACCATAAAATGGTAAACTGGCACGTTCCCTTGGATGCCGCCGCGCTCGCAGCTCAAAAGCTTGCGCCCGAGATGACATTCGAGCAAGCCTGGACCTTCGCACAGCGCGCCGTGGCATGGGTGGGTCAGGCGCATAACTCTTGGTTGTCCGATGGAACGTGAGCCGCTAATCGCTCGCAAGGCCGCGGTAAGCCTCGTTTAGGCCGATTGCTGACCATCGTTCCTGCGCAGAGCAGGTCTCTTACCGGAAGTCTTGCTGAAGTCGAAACTTTTGCAGCGGGCTTCTCTCTCGACGTTACGAGCCCCGTTGACCTTCCCAGGGCAACAGATCGGGGCTTACCGAGCTTGTGGATACCTAGGTCTTTCAGTGCCCAACTTCGCCGCAGCGGTGGTACTCTCACGCCGCGCCGTCGCTATCCGGCCGGAAAAATGGCTCCAGTTGATCTGACATTGAAGCATGATGCATTTCAGCCCTGGGATTTGATGTGGGCATGTATTCTTTCGCTTTTTTTATGGCTATGCGGCGAGCTTGATAGAGTTCTTAATTTATATCTCTTGCTTGTGCCAATTGTTCTCTTACCAACGCTCGTACTAGGAACTATTTGGGTCGTAAGCTTTGGTGTAAATGTTTTTAGGCGGCGCTGGCGACGCTCTCTCTCACTCGTTATCGCGCCATCTTTGGTGTGGTTGCTTTTGTTTCTTCTTGTGCAGTCTCATATATCAGATCTTGTACGCTTGGAAATAAGCAAACAAACTTACCTGGCTCAATTAGAGGCTCTGGCAGCGGAAGGGAAACCGCGCTTTAAAAGTTGGGATTGGGGAGAAACTGGTGGTGCGGCTGTTGTTAATACCTTTTGGGTCCTAGTATACGACGAAAGCGACGGAATAGTAAAACCACGTTCTTCGTGGCCCGCAGAGTGGCGTCGAAATGCTGAACAAGGGGGCACTGGTCTTTATTCGTTCCTTCATCCCGGGGAGTTTGCATTTTCAGCCGGTATCGTCAAACACTTGGAAGGACATTTCTATGTGGTCGTGCAGTCATTTTAATTCTTGAAAACTCAAGAGCCACTTTTGTCAGTGCTGAGACTGACTATCGCGACATCAAGAAATTAGCGCTCCTCTTAGCTTCTCGGACGACTTCTGCAGTTGAATGCAGAGCTACCACGGGCTCTTCGACACCGAGATTCCGGTATCGACCCTAGGGAGACACTTGTCTCGGCAGGGATGCCATTAAATCGCCGCAAGCGCGAATAGATCAGGCCGCCCCAGCAAGAGAGTGAATTTGGAGCGGCCCCGGCATCGAAGCAAAAACGCACCTCGCGCCACGCGAGCCCCTCAGCTCGCGGAATAGGTTGCCCGACGTGCCCGCTCAGAAGGCCCCAACCTACAAGCACGCCGGGCTTTTCCGCGTTTTTCAAGCCACTGCAAAACGCGGAAAAACTCATTCACGCCAGCTCGGCCGTCGCGTCGCTCGCCAGCGCCGCAAGCCACGCCAGCCAAGCCGGGTCCGGCCGGGGCGCGGATTCATTCCTCGCCCAATAGGTCGTATCCCCGCCGGGCCGCGCCGGGATCGAGCCGATTTCATAGAGGCGGGCCAACGTCTGGTCGGCGGCCAGCATTTCGGCCTTGAGCGCCCGGTGCCGCTCGATCAGGCCCGCCGTTGCCGGATGCGCCCGGACAATCGCCGCGACGCAGATTTTGATGCGGCCTTCGGCGGTTGCGAGCTGATTTTCCAGGCTGGAAAACTTCGGGGCGAGGCCGGGATAAGGCCCGCGATTCTGGCGCAGCTCGTTCAAGTGGCTTTGATAGTCGCCAATGCGCGCCGCGAGCTCGTCCGCGCCCTTTTTCAGTTCGCGCTTTTCGAGGGCCGGGGCCGCGGCGACCTGTTTATTCTGGTCATCGAGCTTTTTCTCGAGCGCCTGAATGGCTTCGCGGGCCGAGTCCTGGTCGCGTTCATTCAGGTCGAGCGCGGCCCGCAAGGCCTGAACCCTGTCGAGGTTCTCCTTGAGTTCGGCGCGAAGCTCTTGCGTCGGGTCGTCCATCGCCCTCGGCATTGTCGCTGCTTTCGGCATCGGGGGTCTCCGTTGGGAAGTAGCTCTCTATCATGGCCGCCAGCCTCTCCCAGCGAGGATCATTCGGCTGAAGCGGGGGCTCGGGCTTGCGCTTTTCAGGCGCCTTCGCTTTTGGGGCTGGCGTCATTAGGCGAACCGTCGAGATCCCGGAAAGCGCTCGCGGAACGGCTGCTTGGAGGCTGCGCCGGAGTCCGAAGCCATCGCCGGGCGCGGCTGAAACTGCGAATTGCCGTTGCCGTCTTGGCAGTAGGCGACGTCGCCCCGTGCAAAGCGGCCCGCATTCTTGAAGCGGTCATGAAAGGAAACGGGCGACGCATCCATGGCCCCGGCCGCCGGTCGCCTGCCCAGGGGTTCACCCTTCAGATTGCGAGCGGCCCGCCTAAGATTTTCGCGAAGGCTGGTCGCTTGCACCGGGCGCTCGTCCTGCTCGAGGCGGCGGTCCCGGCGGCCAATTTCGGCAGCCTGCGCCCCGGACTCGTCGCCCTCGATGCCGGATTTTCGATTGAGCTTCAAGACGTCCGGTCGCATCGAGCCGGTTTGATCTTCCCGCCCGGCTGCGGCGGCTTCCCGGCGGCCTTCGCGCTCGTTTCCGCTCAAGACCTCGTCTTCCTCGTAGTCGTCCCCCAGGTCGCGCGGGTCGCCGTCGGCGCGCTCGCCTTCGCCCGCCAGCTTGGCGACGAGCGAGACAATCTCGTCCACCTCTTCGGGCGAGCGCTTGCCGCTGAGAAGCTCCACAAGCCGATCGGCGGGGTCGCCCTCGTCCTCGGTCGCCTTTGGGCCGGATTCCGCAGGAAGGTTGCTGTTGCCATCGTCGCGGGCGGTGCGGCGGCGGTCGAGGCCGAAGGCCCGCTTGATCTGTTTCATTCTCAGTTCTCCCAGGTTCGAAAGTGAAAGGCGGGGGGCGGCGTCGGCCACGATGGCGTCGGAAATCCGCGGAGTTCGACAAGGGCGACGTGGTTCATGGCGATGTCGAGCATACGCCCGTCATAGGACTCGCCATCGGGCGCGGTGCCCGACGTCGGGTCGCAGCGATAGCGGTAGCCGCAGCTCAAGGCGGGCAGCTCGCGCGACTCGATGGCATCGATGGCGTTCTGGTCCCAGATCACGAGGTCGCCGAAGACGCTCCCGTTTTCGTAGGAAGGATTCGTCACGGTCCCGATGGTGATCTGCTTCGGATGGTTCCGCGCGTCGACCGGGCGGTGCTCAAGCAAGAGCGGCTTGCCTTCGAGGCCCGGCGTCGCCGCTTTCAACGCCGCGGGGTCGCGATAAAGGCGATACACGGTGCCCGGCTTCCATCCGAGATCCGAAGCGTCGGGGATCTCGCTCCCGTCGTACTCGGACACGATGGCGCGGCTTAAAAGGCAATGCTTGACGGTGAGGTGCCCCTCGACGGACTTGCTTCGGGCGGATTGGCGATCAAGGGCGATTAACATTCTGATTTCTCCGATCATTTGATGATCCCGCCGAAGCCGCCGTTCGCGCCCGGCCAGTCCGATCCGAAGCCGCCGCTGCCGCCGCTGCCGCCGGTAAAGCCGCCCCAGGGGCGACGGGCGGCCGCCATCATTTCCGGGGTTATGTTCCACGCGGGCTTGGTTTTGGCGGAAACGAGCGCAATCGCAACGGCGACGGCCACGTCATCGTGGATGGTCTTGCTGCCGATCGGGTGCCCGATATGGTCTTTGCCGGTCCGCGAAGTGCGGCGCTCAAGCTGCAGGAATTGCGAGTGCAGCCGCTCGCTATCGAGGATGCGGACAAGGCGGCTGTTGATCGCGGGCAACACCTCGTGAAAGTAGTCGCTCGACGTCATCTCCGTCCGCGTCAGCGTCATGCCGTATCGCGCGAAAAGCTCAACCATAAGATTCGCCCCCCATCGATCCCCGATGGGGCGGCTGATGTGGTATTCGCGAAAGAGCTTCGAAATCTCGGCGATGACCACTTCCGGCGAGAAAGGCGGCTTCCACTCGCGAATGGCGTCGAGCACGACATAACCGGCCTTCCGGTCGAGGTGAGCGATGGCGCATGTCATCGAGTCGCCGCCCTTGTCGCCGCCCGCGCCGTCAAAGCCTGCAACATAGGTCACGCCCCGGTCGGGCGCGATCTCGCGAACGCCATGCAGGATGACGGGATCAAGCGCCTCGCGAGAAAGAAAAGCCTCGAGGTCATCGCGAAAGAGAGCCAGATATTCCGACTTGGCGGCTTCGTAATCCTTGGCCAACTCCGCCGCGACCTCGGCTTCCGGCACGCTCGGGTTCATCTGCCGGGTTTCGCTGATCCAGCACAACTCGCGCGGACTATCCTGCCCGAATAGCCGCTGCTTCTCGCCCCATAAGAGCCCGGCCCGCCGATAGGGCGAAGACGCGATCAAGGTGCGAGCGCCCGGCACCGTCATGATCGAGGGTCGCAAGGCCCTCCAAATTTCGACGTCGGACTCGGCGCTATTCGGATCGGTCCACCAGAAAGCCGTTTCGTCAGCCAGCACCGCAACCGCCGTCACGCCCCGGGTTGTGCGGAACGAGGCCGCCGTCACCCGGATCTCAATGCCGCTCGTCAGCGTGATCGTGTTCGCCGTGACCTTGCGAACAAGCCGCTCGAAAATGGGCGTCTCCTGAAGCAGGCCAAGGCAGTATTTGAAAATCGTGCGCGCTTGGTCTTTCGAAGCGGCCAAGATCATGACGCACCCGGTCTCGCCAGCGGAGAGACGCGAAGACCAATCCACCATGACGGCAAGATAAACCCCGATCAGCGCAAGGATGCGCGACTTGCCGGAGCGCCGCCCGCAAATGAGCACCGCGTGCATGATCTCGACGGCGTCGGCGTTGCTGTAGTCGCGTTGCGTATGTCTGGCGTAAATCTCGCGCTCCGCCTTGGACATGGGCAGGGCGAACATCGCCTTGAGGAAGGCCCGCCACGCGGCCCAGCTTTTTCCCTCGAAATGGCGGCCGAACAGCGCCGGGTCCGTCATGGCGTCGACGATTGTGAACTGAGGCAGCGCAGGAGCGCGCAGGGCGGCCTTTCGCTTAGCCGTCGCCATCGTCGCCTCCATCGTCTTCCTCGCCCTCAGGCGGCCTTGCTGCCTTCTCCCGGCGCTTTTCGAGGATGTACTGCGCAAGGCTTGGCGTCGCGTCGATGGCAACGCGCCGGATGCCAAGCGTTCCGGCCAGCCGGTTTTGCGCGTTGATGAGGGTCACGTAGGCCGCAATGTCGGGCTTCTCGCCCTTCACAAGCTCGGCCTCCGCCAGCTCCGCAATAACGGCGGACCCGGCAAAGCGCTTGATCAATTGGCCCTGTACCGTGCTGAGTTGGTCGGCCCCGCCTAGATCGCTGGCCAGATTGAGCGTCAGCTCCCGGAAGCGCCGCGCGGCCAAAGAGCGCCCGTCAACCGCACCGGATGGTGCCAGGAACGCGGCCGAGCCGTTCGCGATCCGGGTCGAGAACGTCTTCGAAGGCACCGTCTTTTTTTTCGGTGGCTTGCGGGGCTTCGCTGTCGGCTCTGTCGGCCGCCGGGGGGGCATGGGGCTTGCGTCTCTCGGCTCAGGGTGGACGCAAGACATAAAAAAACCGCCGTAGGTTAACACGGCGGCTATGGCATACCAAATACAATATTCGGGATACTGAATGCTTTACGCCACTTTCTTGACCCTTATGCCGCCGCCTCGGTCAGCCTGTACACGGTCACCCGATTGATACCGAGCTTGGCCGCGATCTGCGTCGGGTTGAGGCCCTCAGCCTTGAGGCGCGCCACTTCGGCCCGGTCGATGCGGGGCTTGCCGCCCTTGTAGACGCCCTTCTCTTTGGCCTTCGCGATGCCCTCAGCTTGGCGCTCTTTGATGCGCTCACGCTCGAATTGCGCGACCGCGGCGAAAACCGTCAGCATGAGCTTCCCGGCCGCCGTCGTCGTGTCGATGTCCTTCTCCGCCAGCGAGCGGACGCCGACGCCGCGCTTGCCCAGTTCGGTGATAAGGGTCAGCATGTCGAGCGTCGACCGCGCCAGCCGGTCAAGCTTGGTCACAATCAACGTGTCGCCGGGCCGCAGGAAGGCGAGGAGCGTCTCAAGCTCTTTCCTGCCTTCCCGGCTAACGCCTGAGACCTTCTCCTCGCGGATCGGCTCACAGCCCGCCGCCTTCAAGGCCTCGCGCTGGATGGTCAAGTCCTGATCGTCGCTCGAAACCCTCGCATATCCGTAAACTGCCATCGCTTCCCCCAAATCTGTTGCATCAGGCTCTAGACTTATCCCTTTTAGCTGTTGCATCGTATTAGGTCAACCCTGATGCAACAGAAAAACCCATATTTTTGTGTTGCATAGATTTGTAGTCGCAGGGTCTACCCCGATGCTACGGCTTAACGGTCGAGCGGGGGCTTTCGCAGCGCTTCTTACTACCCTTACCCCGTAGGGGTAGCAGCCAGCGGCGCGAGCGGAAAAAAGGTGCGGCGCGCGTTTATGCATAAGGGCGCATTTTCCAGCTTCGCGAAGGTGCCGGGGTTGATGGTTGACGCGAAGCTCGGTCTATCTATTTTTTTTTCGCCAGCCCTTTGCTTTTCGGGCCGGGCCGCACAAACAAGTGGAAACTACATAGAAATTTATTGCTCAATTAGATTTTTGGCAGTGACTGGCGACGTGGATTTCCGGTTAGCCGAATCCCGCACTAAAGGAAAAGTCATGAAAAAATTTATCGTCTTCTCGATTATAGCAGCAAGCCTTTCTGTCGTTGGTCCCTCGTTCGCTTGCCCATCGGGGACTCATCCGGTCTGCACGTATGACGGCACGGGACAGAGCCACTGCCATTGCGTGTAAGGGGTTATGGAGAGGCCCCGGGGGTGCGGGGCTTTTTTTTGCGAAGGGCTCGCTTGCTCAATGCGGTTTTCGCCAGCCTTCCCTCGCGTCGAAATAGATCGAGGTCTCACGGAACGGGAGGCCATAGCGCCAAGCGACAACCATCTTAGCGTCGATAGGGTCGCTGTCGTGCTCTACGACAAAGACGGCAATCTCCAACTCGAAGCGCATGGAGCTTCCGCCGTCTTCGGGCTCTATGGTCTTATCGAAGGCGCAATTCAGGTCTTGCGGGAGGCGGGGCGAGGTGGCCGAACTCTGTGGGCAAACCCACCACCTAATTACTATTCATCATGTTCTGAATAAAATCAAAGGCAATCGGAGGGGATACTGTGTTTCCTTTGATGAGGCCAAGGTTTTTGCTCCACGCAGCAATCATCCCAGCCCCCTGTCCGTCTAGCAATTGCAAAGAGTCTGTGTCCTCTTTTCGGAAGTGAAGCTTAATCAATACATAGCACCGATTAGTGGTCTCGTCGTATTTAGAAAAAAAACTGCTAGAAATATCTGCGTCTTGATATTCCTTCAACATTTCCTTGCCGAGTTTCATACACTCTGTTCTTAATTGGAAAATCTCCGACGCTGTCGGCTGTGGTCCGGCTTCCGCGGGACAAGTAGCTAGCGCCCCAAGCATCACAAATGTTACAAACTTCATGCTGCACCTTCGAAATTAAAATTTGCCCGTTACCTAGTACACAGGGGGCTGCGCTAGTTCTGATGGCTTGGCTGGGAAGGAGAAGCCAAATTTTTTCGTCATTGACCCGACAACTTTCGGAAATCACGATGCTGCTTTCGAGCTGAAATGCACACGCTCGGTCAAGGCTGATAGGTCGACCTCAATCGCTAAGCCGAAACGAAATCACCTTCTTAGTTCCGTAGAATTATGCCTTAACCATGGCGTTGATGTGCCTTGCGCGGAATAGGTGCCCGGTCGCAGGAGGCCCAAATCGTCCCAACGAGGTGTCTACCCCCTTCGCCCGGCGGCGGGGCGGCTTTGGGCGGGAGCGCTTCCAGCTTTTGTAACTGCTCCATGTCCCTCAGTCCTCAACCTCAGCGTGTTTTATGTTTCTGACTTTTGACCTCGCCACTTCCCTGCTTTCCTGTTCCGTTCGCAGCCCAGTCCCCCTATGCCGGTTCAAGGGGAAGAGGCGTTTTGCGTCCCCTTCGCCCCCATCGTCCCCATATAAAAAAAGCTGTTCATTATCAGTGTCTTAGACCGAAGAGTTTGCGCTTGCCATCGTCCCCGCATGCGTCCCCGCATCGTCCCCATGTTTTCGGCCCTTCTGTCCCCGCTGTTTGATCGGAAGCGCACGGTCTCGCAAAATCATCGTCCCCAACCTCGGTTAGCGTCCCCGCATCGTCCCCATGATTATCCAAGCTTTTCAAAGCTTTGTGACCCATGGGGACCGAGAGGACGCTGGGGACGCTCATTGCTCCTTACCCTTGAACCGGGGCACAAGGCGAATGACGCGCTCCTTTTCGGCCCCTCTTCCTCGGGTATCATGCTCCACCTCGATCCCCGCCTTTCGAAGTGCCGGGGACGCACGTTTGAGCCTGCCGGAGAGATCCTTTGCCGTCTTCGGCCACTTCCTCTCCTTCTTCACTTCTGGCAGGGCGAATGTATTTAGCGCGCTCAGAAGTTGTGAAGCAGGATCTTCAAAAGGAGACTGGCGAGATGCCATCCATTCCCTGACCGCCGTCGCCACAATGTCGGCATCGATCAAGGACTGATTGTTATCGTCACGGCTCATGGAGTAGGCGTTCTGGAACCGGCGCTCTTGCCACAGCGCCAGCTCGCACGCGACGGCCCAGCGGGCGAAGTCAGCCATCCTGGGGAGAGAGTTGAGCCGGACGTTTGGCAACTCCCGGAGCCCGTGGGCGAGCGCATCGCAGAGGCTTCCAAAAAACTTAGGGCGGGCCGCTTCGAACTTCGCCATCACATCGGCGAGCGGCTTGCGCTCTTCGTCCGAAATCCGGGCAAGCTCCACAGGAAGAGCCCGGTCGGCAAGATCGCCGCGCGAGATGCACTCCTCTATCGCCGTCAGCAAAATTGGCCGGGTCGCGTCAATAATCTCCTCCTCGCTGTTCGTATAAAGGGACCGCGTGCTGAAGCCGCCGCCGGTGGAGAGACGGCACATCGCATCCGAGAGCCAGTCCGGGATGTGGGAAACATTATCGAAGGCGAGGACGCGACCGTTACGAGCGGCGATGAACAGATCCCGTTCCTCCCTTGGCAGGGTGCGAAGCGGAGCGCGTGAAGGATCGACTAGCGACCGCAAAAGGATTCCCGTGGTGGTCTTAGCGGTCCCTTGCTCACCGTAAAGCGCCAGGATTGGGTATGGACCTTGCGCCCGAAATGCTCCGAGCAGCCAAGCCACGAGGAGCACGAAGTCGTCCTTGCTCTTCAGGTTTACGAACTCGCGTAGATCCAGGATGCTCCCGCCGCGCACCGGGTCAGGCAAAGGAAGCATGCCCTTCGTGCGGATGAAGCGCACCGGCGGCGCATCCACGATGCGCCAGCCGTTGGCAGTGACCTCCACGGCCCTCCATTTGTCGTCGCACAAGTCGATGTATATGCAGCCGTTACCCTCAGCGATACGGAGATGGACAAAATATTTCTCGCCCTCGTAAAAGGCCCGCGACTCGAGATTGGAAATCGCTTGAGCCATGGCGTTGGTGCTGGGCGATTTCTCGGTCATCCGCCAGAACTGGTGCTCTAGCCAGCGGCGAAAAGCCCGTCCACCGATACGATGATTTTCGAAATGACCATCGACTTGCAATCGAGCGTAGGCTTCCTCATCGTCACCATGAAAAAGCTCAACACTCGCGGCGCATTCGATAAGGATCTCGGCTTGTGAACGCTTCTGTTCCTCGTGTTCACTGTGCTCTTTACTATCGCCCTTACTTACCGATGATTGAGGATTGATGTTTTCGATGCGAGTTTTTATCTCTTCGCCACGGTCGTGGCCGTTAGAACCAAGGCGTTTTAGCACTGCCTCATCAAGTCTAGCCTTGATTGCGCCCGGTCCTTCTTCTCGCAAGACATCGTTGAGGTCGCGGGCCATCAGTCTACCTCGATCATGATAACTTCGGTTTTGCGGGCTTCCAGGCGGCGGGCGAGTTCATCTGCGCCGCGCTGTCCCGCTGCATCTTTTTCGCGGGCGATGGTGACGTATTCGATCCAACGGGGAACAGCGTCACTGAGCGCTGGCAGAAAAGGCGCACCGCCCGCTGCCCATGTCCCTAATCCAAGCTCTTGAGCGCCGCTAAGAGCGGTTTCGATCCCCTCGGCAATGAGCAGCCCCAAACCATCGCCCGGTGGGATGAGCGCCAGCGGCGATCCGAGAATGCGTCCAATCATTTTTTTCTGAGGATCAATAGGCGCTTTGCTTGAGCCGTCGTGCTGCAAAAAGGTTAGATGAACCCCTGTTACACGCTCGGCTGGCAGGCGATAGACGCCGGGTTCTGGCTCATCTGGGATGCCAGCCAAGCCAACCATTGCGGGGAAGGGATAGGGATGATGCGGCGGCTGATAGCCGAGTGTCTCCGGGACGTTATCTATGCCCCTACTCTTCAGGTAGGTTTCCGCGATTGTCCCCTTGATCGGCAAACGGTCGCGCGATTGGGCGCGCGCTTTTCCGATACGGCGCAGCCTTTCTTCCTGATCTCGCTTTGCGGCTTCGCGTCGAAGTTCAGTCAACCGAGCAATATCGACGGGGATGGCATTTCCCGCGCGAAGCCAACCTTTTTCACCGCAGTGAATGCAATGAAATCTAAGAAAATTGTCGCTATCGCGATAGACACGAAAGACTTTCCGCTTCTTCTTCTCTGCCGTCGAACGCCCGGCGCTGCACAGTGGGCAAGGGATGTCAGTCTTGCCGGTGCGATGTTGTACAAGAGCGCTGACTTGTTCGAAGCTTAGTCGGTCATATTCCGCCGCCATTGCTTTTCTCGCGCCGTTGACGCGAAGGCTCTTGCACTATGCGGCGGTTCCCACTATTGTTTTGGTGCATTTGAGGGTTGCGCATTCGTGAAGAGAGCTTTCGCCTTTGCTGTGACCAGACGCAGACAACGCATTCAATCGCCCGGCTTCGAGCCGGGCTTTTTTGTTAGGCCGCTTTCGGTAGGCTCCCCTCTAGAAGCGTAACGCCGCGAGCGGTTCGCGTTTGTTCATTATGCACGCCTCCGAGCACGGACTGGCGTATGCGTGTTCGAGGCGAGCCACTTGTGGAACTGGTCTTTTGCGTAATAATACGCGCGCCCTATCCGGGTATAGGGCGGCCCGATGCGCTTTGCTCTCCATTCCTGAAGGGTGCGCGGTGCGCGGCCAAGCTCTTGAGCAAGCTCTGTTTCAGAGAAATAGTCTGCCAAAAGACGCCGTTGGCTGAGGCTTTCCATCATTTCCGCTCCTTACGCTGCGCTTCATGCGCAAAAGATGCGGAAAAGAACTGCCCGTGTCTTTGGACAAGCCTGACTTTATTTTGTCCAAACTACCGTGGAAGGAACTTGGCACGTCGCCAGTGCAGCCACCAAGGATCTCCATAGGGTCTGTCTTTGCGATCGGGACCAAGGTATTTTCGCACGGCGTCGGCATCGGGCGCGTGATCTTCGCCGTGGATCGTCTCAAGAGCATTACAGAGCACTTTCATCGCCGGGGCTGTGGGTGAACCAAACGACACTTCATTGTCAGCCTCTTGCATGATCTGACGCACAAGATCGCGAATGAGATGAACGTGAGCGTGCCAGCGCTTTTCTTTATTTACGTAAGCCGGATGAGGCGGCAGGAGCCACGGCATTGCTTTGTCGAGAGCATCGGCAAGCTGCGCTAGTTCCGGCACAACGGGCTTTTCCAGACGATCATGTCGACATTCACGCAACCACGCTTGCAGCACTGTCGCGGCCTTGGAAGCATCCTTCAGGCGTTTGATCACGTGTTCGACGTCGCGCCGAAAAGCACCATCCTTCATTTCTTGATCGAGCTGAAACCTCAGTCCGCACAAGTGCGTTGCTAGCATCTCAATGGCGAGAGTGTTAAGCTTCTCAGCCTTGCACCCAACCTCGATAAACCATTGACGCACTTTTGCTTCAGTGACCATTCCTGCCACCCGAGATAAGAGCGCCGACTTTTTCGACGGCCGCCGTCAACGGGCGGTCGGCAAGATGGGCATAGCGAGCAGTGGTTCGGGGCTGAGTGTGACCAAGCAAAGCGCCGATGATCGGAAGGCTTTCGCCGCTTCCCGCGGCCAAGGAAGCGAAACTATGGCGCAAATCGTAGGCGCGAGCTTTTGTAAGCGCTTCGGGTAGATCCACACCGAGCTTTTTGGCGTGGGTGATTGCTTCATTGCATGTCGGAAGCCTGCCGAGAGCATCCCTCAAGTCGTCGATGAGCTGAGCGCAATGCTTGTCATGCGCCCAAAGGTGGACAGATGCGCGGGCGCGAGCTGATCGCCATGGGCGCGTCACTTGTTGAAGGTGCTTTCCAGGCTCCGCACCGGGAAACATGAATGCCTGCCCCGGTTTCCGTTTTGCCAGAAGCCGCTCCGCAAGGTCACGGGCGGGAGCGCCAAGCGGGACACGATGAACCTTCCGCTGCTTAGTATGCGCAGACGGCTTGACCCACCGTCCCGGCTCTTTAGTAAATTCTTCGCACCGGGCGCGCAGCGCTTCACAAGGCCGACACCCGGTGAACATGATGAGGCGAAGACAATCCAGCCCGCCGTCAACCTCACCACGCGGGAGAGCTTCAAGGTCATCAAAAGCGGTTAGAAGCGCCTCGATCTCAGCTTCACAGAAGAAGCGTTCCGCCGGTGGCTCATCGTTTCGCACCACGCCTTTACATGGATTGCCACGGGTGGCGTCCCGCCAAGGTTTATTCTCTCCAGCGGGTGGCTTCAGAGCCGTGACAAACATCTTCGAAGCGATCGACAGGACGCGGTTCGCGCGCACCGGCCCGGATTTCTTGGACACAATACTGTGCAATTGTTCCATGTCTGCGAGATGTACGTCGTCGACCTTGCGGGAGCGCCCTATCAGGTCCGCCACGAGGTTCACCATTTTTATTTCATCCGGCTCACGAGATGTGCCTGCCGCTGCCTTTCTCGGCAGAACATCCCGTAAGTAGCGATCCACAAGGTCATCCATGGTCGCAGCCTCGCGCCGTACCCTCTTATTTTGGGCGGGATTTGCGCCAACGGCGATTTCGTTGCGAAGCTCCTTCGCTTTCTCCCGTGCGGCCTTGACGGTGTATTCGGGGAACCCGCCGATCGTGTACCGCCGCTCTATGCCGTCGACCCTGTAGTTCAAGAAAAATGAACGCGCGCCGTTTGGCCGTCGGGTAGATGGCGCGAAAATACGCACGCCGAAACCTTTGACCTCGTTATCCCAGAGTGTCACCGCTCCAGTCGTTGGAGGTTTCGCGCTTTTGACCGCCGCCTCAGTAAGTTTTTCAGCCATAGCGCCCCGTCAGTATTTCGTCAGTGGTGGAAGCTGTATTGTTCCGCATGATTTTGCACCGAGCTGCGGTCAACGTCAACGAAATGCGCCTAATTTTACACGCAATTCCTCGTGCCCCTGCAAATTCGTCAGTGTTTCATGGGCTTACGTATAGCTACTTACGCGGTTTTGTAAACCGAAGGTCGGGGGTTCAAATCCCTCAGCCGGCACCAATAAAATCAATGCCTTAGCCGAACTTTGCGATTAAGAGCCTTTAACAAAATAGGCGCCGTGTAGGCACCCCGGTCAAGTTGCCTGCCCCTTCTGGTGCCCGGTTGAGGTGCTCAAGAAAAAAGCATCGAACATGATACTCGCCTTTGATAAGGCCGATGAGGCTCTAGCGGCCGTTATCGACTCATTCTGAAGCGGTAAGCTATCTCAATATGAATTTAGTCCGCGAGTTGCAGCTCTAGGTTAAACGCCATGCGCGGCCTCCGCTTTGTGTAGAGATCGCTCCGTGCTCACTGCTGTCAACACCGCTTCGCGCCGCGTGCCGCGGTGACCTTCGGCCAGTGTTGACAGCCGCTCCGCGCAGTGCATTCCGGAAAGTGCGCCGGGACGGAGAAACGCCTCTCATCCGAACAAAGAAACATCTCTTGATGATCGCTCTTGTCCTATCCGGCAAGTGTCGGCTAACTCTACGCTTTTTCTTGAGATATATCGTGTTTTTTCCTTGATTCTGCCTTCTTATATATCGTTCTTATACTATCACTGTGTTTCGGCTTGGAGGGATTGTTATGACGAAGACAGGTCAAGGACCTTGGCTGCGCGTGCCCGAGGCGGCGCGCTACACGGGACTGTCAGCCACCACTCTCAACAAATTGCGCTGCTACGGGGGAGGCCCGCGCTATGTCCGGCAGGGGCGGTGCATCCTCTATCGGCAGGATTGGTGCGATGAATGGCTTGTGAAGGGAGCGGCAAGAAGCACCGCTGAGTATGAGCCCGCCGCTAAAGCCGGGAGCGCGAAACAGAAGAGCTCGCCCCAAGGGCAGGCTTGAAGCGCATTTTCTTAGCGAGCCAACCCTTCAGAACGCGCCGACGTTCAAGGGCTTCGCATCGGCAAGCCGGGAACCTTGTCAAGGAAGGCCGCCGCTTTGCGATTGATGTGACAGAGTTCGTATCGCACGGCGCACCGCTTTTTCAAGAAGCTCTAGGCTTTTCCGCTTCGAGGAAGGTCAGGATGCGAAACGGGCGTGATCGAGGCGAGCCTAAGGATAATGGGCGCGCCCGGAAAGCGATCGATATCGCAGACGCTGAACGGCAGTTTCGCGAAGCCGCCGCAAGGCGCGCTCTCAATCTGCCGCCGCGACTGGAGGGCGATGGGAAACTCCGCAGATGCTCCGTCGCCGGCGGAAAGCCCGGTGCTATCGACGGCGCCTATCTTCTGCATCTCGACGGCATTCCGGCGGGATACATCGAAAATTTCCGGGATGGGCGCGGCCCGGAAACATGGCGCGCCGATGTCGGCCGTGGGTCGGCCCACGCAGAAACGAAAGCACAAACAGAGCGCATCCAGCGCCCTCCTGCTATGCAGGTGTACGGGGAGCAGATTCGTCACAAGGAAGCGGCGAACATGGCGGCACGCCTGTGGGGCGACGCCTCCGCTGCGCCGTCCGATCACCCCTATCTCACCAAGAAAGGCGTTGGCCCATATGGCTTGAAGCAGCAGAGCGATGGCCGCCTGATCGTCCCGCTTTGCGATGAAAACGGCGCCCTCCATTCCCTGCAAACGATTGCCGCAACCGGACAAAAAAGTTACTTGCCTGGTGGCCGCAAACGCGGCTGTTTTCACATTATCGGCGAGATAGATCCAAGCGGCCAAATCCTCATCGCCGAAGGATACGCCACGGCGGTCTCGCTGTATGAGGCGACGGGCCTGACCGTCGTTGTGGCCTGCGATTGTGTGAACCTGGAACCCGTCGGCGATGCGCTGCAAAAAAAATATCCCGCGGCGATCCTGATTTTCTGCGCCGACGACGACGCTTGGACGACGGGCAACCCTGGCGTGGCAAAAGCGAAGGACGCCGCACAGGCGGTTGGCGGCAAAATCGCTCTCCCAAAGTTTTCCGGTCCGCGCATGGAAGGGCAAACCGATTTCAATGATTTGGCGTGCGCCGAGGGTTTGGAGGCGGTCCGCCGCATTATCGAAGTGGCGCTTTTGGGACCCGTACTTGCGATCTCCGCCCCCAAAACCATCGCAGAGCGCATCGATGAACTCGCTGAGCTCGATGCGGTTAGTTACGGCCGCGAAAAGAAAGCGGCGGCGGAGGCGCTCGGCATCGGCGCCCAATCCGAATAAGGCGGTGGCGGACCGCCGGCGCGAGATCGCGGCCGCGAAGAGGGCTGCGGCGCGGGAGGCGCAGCGAACGCGGATCGCTGCTGCCTGCGATGGAAGCGACAACCCTTACAGCGACGACGACACCGGCATCTACATAACGGAAATCGGCTATGCTGGCGGCAGGCTTGTGACCCGGCTTGCCAATTTCAAGGCAC
>CAVXRT010000017.1:0-16024 GCA_963764115.1 uncultured Alphaproteobacteria bacterium | reverse complement strand
CTAGCGGCTTAGGGGTCTTCGTTCTTCCGCAAAAAAGCCAAAGCGCAGCCCCTAAGCCATGCCAGTTTGACTCTGAATCTCAGTTTGGCGCAGGAAGAGACATTTGAGCTATTGGTCGGAATGTCTCTCAGGAATTCACTTAAATTTGTGATGACATTTGCCAAAGCTTCAATCGAAAATATAATCAGTTTTGCATTCAAAGCCTTCAATGCGAACTTGCTCAAGCATGCGGGGAAGTTCATTTACCGACCCAACGACCACCTTAGGTTGCGATAAGTTCTTGAAATGCGTTAAGGAGAAGGACGTTGACCAGCCCAGCAGCGCTTGTGATAGAATTCAAGCAGCCCTACAGGAGAATACGCGTCTTTCTATCCTATGCCCATGAAGATGGGGACATCGCGAAGGCTATCTATGACTCCCTCAATGAGCTGAGCTTAAGAGCCAGCAGCAATATTACGGTTATCTTTGATAAGGTGTCTTTGGAGCCTGGTTCGCCACTTCCTGTCCTAGAGGATATTCAAAATAAACTTCTATCAACGGACTTTTTTGTTTTGATATATTCTGGCGTTCTAAAAACGAGCCACTCATACACCGGAGAAGAGGTCGGTTTCTTTAGAGGCTTGATAAGAAATGAAGGAACAGAGACCACTCGGAAAGTTTATCAAATTTATTTCGGAAAGCCCCCCGTAACCAGTGCTAATGAGCTTGGTATTAACCTAGCGATTTCGCCTGCAATGCTATCCCTTGAGCGTGAGAGATTTAGGGAGTTGGTTTCCGATAGCATTAAGACAGGATTTGAGTATAAAGAACTCATTCAATTCTTTCAACTAATCGCGAGGGCGGCAGATGCAAAGCTGTCTCCAACCACAGGAAAAGAGAGTTACGAGACGGAAGGAGAGTGGGAAAATCATATCCAGCAACGCAACGATGACATAAATAAGAAAATAGTGCCGAATCTTATGCTTTCTCTTTACAACTCATTTGGCAAAAGAGTTAAGAGGAAAGCTGTTGAGCAGTCCCTGATTGAAGTTAGCGTTCCCAAGGAGTATGCCCAGACAGATCTTGCTTCATGCGGGATCCCTCCTGAGTCTACGCTTATTGAGCATGGTAATGCATTTAACATATTTCAACTTAATATCCAGGCAGACGAGACAAAGTGGGATGAGTTTAAGAAATTGATTAAGGACCAGTTAGGTGCAGACTCTGTACCTATAATTTCGTCGATAGAGCGTAGCGCAATCAGCACTTTTTCGCCGAGGCTTGAGCGCGATGATGAGCAGATCATAAAGGCACCACGCACTGGGGAACTATACCGTATCATCGTTACTAAGCAATTCGAGTATTATGATGGAAGTAAAGTGCTACATATGTACTTTATACCCGTGATACACCTTGCATTCCTGCAGAGTTCAGATGTTGCTATCACACTCGGGTTAATAAATGTTGCCGTTGAGTATAGGGAATTGTTACTAAACCCGGAGAGTAGCATGTCTCTACAGGCCTTCTACAGGAGGTACGATTTCAAGGAATTTAGGGAAAAAGTTGAAAAAGTCCTTAGTAAGATCCTGGTTATACAAGATAGATCTAGACTGTTACAGCTTAATACACAAAAAGCGATGGCTACTTATTATGGCAAAACAGACGAAGAACTAAAAAAGATCAACGCTCACTCAGATGAATGGGCGGATGATTTGAAGAAGCTTACGTCAGCAGCCAAAGTAGTTATTGGTAGCGGCGTGGATATGAAATCTGGAACCGAGGAGGAAAGTCGATCTTCCTGGATTTCAGCGCTTACTGAGTTTTCAAGCAAGTCTCACGAGCTAAATTCAGACGTTTTGGTAAAGGCAATAGACAATCTAAAGAAATATTTGGGTCTAACCTAACCCTATTAGCGCGGACTTAAGCTGCAAGCTGGTTTGCGTCACAGAGTTTTGGTGTACGGCTCTGTAGGGCCAACTTGTTACGTCCTGATATTCTTGGAAGTCCTTGTTCGTAAGATTATAAAGCGTGACGAACGCTACGCGTCTAGCCCCTCCGCTTCGAGTGCCTGGCGTACGCCTGAATCAGATGCCATTCTCTTATAGTGGCGTGCAATCGCCGGATAGCTCTCAACCGGCTTGGGCGTCATCTTCAGCCAGCGGGACATGGCGTAAATATATGGATCCGCAACGCTGCGCTCGCCTAAGAGCCAGTCTTTTCCCTCCAAAGCCGCGTTGAGCCGGACAAAACAAGCATCCACCCGTGCAAAGGCGGCTTTCTTCACGGACTCCTCGCAGGCCGGTTCGGTTGTGTACCGGGAAGGCACAATTAGGGGCCCGAAAGCCGGATGCACCTCGCTTGTAAGCTCGCTCAGAGTTTCATTGAGTTTCGCCCGATGGACCAAATCCGACGAAGGTGACGAAAGGCGCGCATCAGGAAAAGCATCGGCGATATAGAGGAGGATGGCCTGAGCTTTTGTGATCACCTCGTTTCCGTCCAACACCAATGCAGGCACTTTGGCCTTCGGATTGACCGCTAAAAACTGTTCGCTTTTCAGCGCATCACGCGTCAGGACCTCAACCTCATAGTTCGCAAAGGCCCATTCGAGAGCGATGTGGCATGCAAGAGCGCAGCTGCCTGGCAGAACGTAAAGCTTCATAGGGGCTCCTCGAGTTTTTAGCCGCCGGTCAGGACCGACGCGAGAATTGTCCAGCAGCCGATCGGCATTGGGCGGCGCTGACGTTAAGATGGGTGGTGGCACGCACGGTGCGTGAGGGCCGAAAGCGAGAACTAAAATGCCTTGTTCTCGGGCTCGCCGCACTACTGTCTCCGCGTCGGGCAGGAGAGCGGGCAACCGAAAGATTACGATGTTCGTCTGCACGCTTGTCATATCGATTTCCGCGTCGGTCTGAGCAATGTATTCCGCGATCGTGCGTGCATTCGCATGGTCGTCGGCGAGGTGTGTGAAGCCTTGATCGAAACGCGTGGAGGCCAGCTGCTGCCAGAATGCCCGCTTGGCGCATAGCACCTCCCAACATTCGTCGGACCCGCACCGCTCGGCTCATCACGTCCGCCGAACCTGCGATGAGACTTCCCACTGGACAACCCAATCCCTTCGACAGCGCGACAGAGACGACGTCGAATTGGGCTGCCAACTCGGCAAGC
The DNA here is from genome assembly GCA_963764115.1 of uncultured Alphaproteobacteria bacterium. GTDB lineage: Bacteria > Pseudomonadota > Alphaproteobacteria > Rhizobiales > Rhodomicrobiaceae > Rhodomicrobium. The sequence continues at coordinate 12,880 of CAVXRT010000017.1, read as the reverse complement.
GACTTACCGCTGGCTACCGCTGCATTGAAGAGACGAGCCCCGTCCAAATAGCTGGCAACTCCAAGTTCGCGGGCTGCCGCACAGATGGCGACGATATCGTCTTGCGGAAAAATTACACCGCCGCCGCGGTTATGCGTGTTTTCAATGGCGACAAGCGTTGTGGGCGGAAGCACGAAGGCTTGAAGGCGTTCCTAAAGTCCTTCTCGTTGAACGTGCCATCACGCCCGGCGACTGCGAACTGCACACCGGCGTTTGGAGACAAGATGCACCGGCTTCATGCCAAACGATGTGTGCCTCTGCGCCAACCGCGACCTCGTCGCCCGGCGGCGTGAAGCCTCAAAGCGATTTGATTGGCCATTGTGCCGCTCGGGACGAAAAGCGCTGCCTCCTTGCCGAGCAGAGCGGCTATCCGTTCCTGCAACAGGTTGATGGTGGGATCTTCGCCGTATTGATCGTCTCCAACCTCGGCACGAGCCATAGCCGCCCGCATAGCCTCGGTGGGCTTCGTGACGGTATCAGAGCGAAGGTCAATCCAGTTCATAGAAGGTGCCGTGCCATGGGGCCTTTGCAGCGAGTGAGTTTAAAGTGAGTTAAAAGTGAGTTTAAAGAATGACTAATGCACTGATTTAATTAGAGAAAGTGAGTTAAGTGAATCTAGTGAATGGAAAAATAACAATTCTTCGTTATTTTTTATGCAGCACTTTTATCTAACTCACGGAGGTTTTCGGATTTAGATCTACTTAACTCACTTGCTCGCTCCGTGAAAGCGATACCGCTTCTGGAAATTCTTCGTAAAATAGCCCTTAAAGGGATGCTCAGCGCGCGTACTACCTCCAGCTTGAAATTCGCGTAGTCTGATGAATTGAGCGGCTTTCCGATGGGCTGGTTCGTGCGTTACGCCATGCTTACGCCTTTAAGCATCGCAAAGAAGCCAGGGTCGTGGAGCTTCCCGACAAATATTTATCTAGTTATTTTTGGCTGCCAGTTTGTGCGGGAGAGGGAGAATGGCTGAGCCAATTCACGCTTCTGACTTTGAAGCTTTATCGCGGTACCAGTTTGCAGGACAGGGGGCCTGGTCATCCATGCCAGAGAATGACAAAGACGTTTACCGCCGATTACATGCTCGCATGGACCAAATTAGCGCTGAAGCAATTAAGCGCTTTGGAGACGTGAGTCGGCCGATGTGTTACGCTGGGCTTCAACCCTCAAAGCGGTGTTCGTGGCAGCCGACCCAAAGACCTCTGGTGTGCAATTTTTCCTCGGAAGTCCGAGGTCTACATGCCGCAAGTCTATCTTATCGTCTCGCATCGCGGCATCGAACTCGGGTACGCCGCTGCGATCCACTACCAGGATTTCTCTAATCCGGCCTTCAAGAACAAGGTCAAACTGGCTGCACCGACGATCTATGACGCTCTCCCCGATCCTGATAGCGACCTTTCGAGGACCATCGCCGAAAAGCTTACGCGCCAAGGTGGCTGGTTTTTTCGAAAAAAAGCGCGTCTCGACCCACAACAGCCTGATTTTGCCAACTTTGCAGACTGGCTCCGCTTTTTCAAATCGGTTCAAGGAAAATGCGCTACCGGAGGCACAATCGCGCGCTACTGGCTTCCTCATGAGTTGACCGGCGACACGGATCTGATGAGTCAGTTTCTCGGGGCCGCGCAAACCTTCGACGACTTGCTTATCGAGCCGCGGAAAGCGATCGAGCCCGCAAATCCATCCCGAACATCAGGCATGCCTGGCCGGAGTGATGATGAGATAGGCCAGGGGCTTGAGCACTTTATGGAGGTGTACCCTGAAAGCCGCACGCGGGCCTTTGGGATCGATCCCCAGCTCTGGGGCATACTGCAAGATTTGCAGGAGAGGCTAAAAACCCTTCCAGTCTTGCTAGCGCATCCCACAATTCGGGTAACTTGGAGTGTCGGGAAAGGGAATTGGGCGCGGGTGCCGTGGATCGGGCTTCTAGATTCTCAACTCACGACGACCACGGAAAGCGGTGTCTACATCGTATTCCTTTTTCGGGAGGATATGTCGGGGGTCTATGTAACTCTTGCGCAGGGGATTACCGAGCCCAAAAAGGAGCACGGCGCCGCGGCCGGTTTGCAGATCGTACGAGAAAGAGCCGCCGCGATCCGAGCGACCTGCGAGAACTTAACGCCCCACGGTTTTCAGCTTGACCTGGATATCGACCTCCATACTGAGGGCTGGCGCGGGCTCGATTATCAAGCATCAGTGATTGCCTACAAGCTTTATGAACGGGGCAAGGTTCCGAGTGATGCGGTCATTGCTGAGGACCTAAAGGCGCTCGTTACAGCGTATGACCAGCATATTGCCTCGCAATCTGACGCTGGAACCCCTGATGAAGACGTGGAGGCGCTCCCGATCGCCGCTCCTCCATACAGCTTAAGCGATGCGCTGGCCAACTCTTCATGGAAGAAGAGGAGCTAGAGGAGTTGCTCACGCTTTGGCGAGCAAAGAAAAATCTAATCTTGCAGGGGCCGCCTGGTGTGGGGAAAACTTACCTTGCGCGCCGACTCTCTTTCCTACTTGCAGGACATCGCGATCAACAGCGCGTCAAGATGGTGCAGTTCCACCAGAACTATGCTTACGAGGATTTCGTACAGGGCTATCGGCCTGGTGAAAACGGCGGCTTCAAGCGGTGCAACGGCGTGTTCTTTGACTTTGCTAAACTCGCCGAGGCAGACCCTGATCAGCCTTACATCCTGATCATAGACGAGATCAATAGAGGCAACTTATCAAAAATCCTCGGCGAACTCCTGATGCTCATCGAGGCTGATAAACGAGGCCAAGAGTATTCTATTCCCCTGGCGTATGGGCAATCTGGGGAGCCCCACTTCTCTGTGCCGCCAAACCTATTCTTGTTAGGCTTGATGAATACCGCGGACCGGTCAATCGCCATGCTCGATTATGCCCTGCGGCGCCGCTTTGCGTTTTATACCCTCACACCGCGTTTCAGCAGCGCGAAGTTCGGGCAGCATCTCGAAAAGAGAGGGGCAACCCAGGCCTTTGTTTCTTTCCTTACCTCGAGGATGGAGGCACTGAATGCGGAAATATCCGAAGATACGACACGCCTTGGGGTAGGTTACCGCATCGGACACAGCTACTTTGTGCCTGCTGAACCCGTAAATGCAGCATGGTATCTCAGAATTCTCAAAACAGAGATTAAGCCGCTTCTAGAGGAGTATTGGTTTGATAATCCTGGAAAGGCTGTCGCACATTCGAAGGAGCTTGAGAAGGGAAGAGACCTCCTTTAGAGATGCAGCCAATTCCTGTTAAAAATATCTACTACCTGCTTCTGTATGCCTGGGATTACTTCCCAGAGGGCAAATTTATCGACGTTACCGGATCACCTAGCCCAGAGCTTCCTAATTTGCTCGCCAACGTGCTTGTTCAGGGGCTGACCGATCCGGCCTATAGCGCGTCAATCTGGATGAGACGAGGCGGATCGGGCAATCGGCCCGCATCGACGTCGGCCTCGAGCGCCTCGGCGAGTTCGGCTTCGCAGGTCCGGTCGTGGGCCAGCGCCAGCAACTCGACCATGGTCTTGCAGGCTCGCCTGTCACCGGCAGTCGCCAGCAAAGCCTCGAACGCACGCGCATAAGCCGGGCGTGGGAACAACTGATCGCGATAGACCAGATTGAGCAGCGCCATCGGCTTCTTGCGCAACGCGATTGGAGCGATACCGTGGAGATTGGCCCGCTCGACGGCAAGTTCGCCTGCTATTTCAATCGCGGCATTGTCGCTAGCCAATGGGTGGCTCGCAAGTTGCCTTCGCTTCCAGATCCGGAAAAGGACAAGGCCGCGAAAGGACGGGAGCTTGCGAAAAGCATCGAAACGCCGGGCAACGAAATCCGCAACTTCCTCAGCGGTGCGCTGCGCACAAAACTCGTGGAGTTGCTGGCGGATGCGAGCAAGAAGTCCGATCACATTTACGCCGCGCTTTTCGAACTCGACGATCCGGAGCTCCTTTCGCTGCTCACCAAGCTCGGCGAACGGGCGCATATAGTTCTGGGCAACGGCAGCGTCAAAAAGAAAGGCGAGGACGAAAACGAAAAGGCCCGCGCAGCCTTGGCCGACGTCTGCGATATCCGTGACCGGTTGTCAGCTCCCCGCGCGCTCGCTCACAATAAGTTTCTTGTGCTCTGCAAAGGGCAGGACGAAGCGAAAGCGGTTTGGACCGGCAGCACGAACTGGTCGAAGACCGGTCTTTGCACGCAGGCTAACAATGGCCTTTTGATCAATGACAAGAAGTTCGCCCAGGCCTACCTTGAGCAATGGAAGCTCTTGTCGGAAGCTGGCGCCGAGACCCCGCCGTCCTTGAAGGAATCGAATGCCGCTCCGCGTCGACCCGCAGGCAAGAACGGGCCAACATTGTGGTTCACGCCCATGGCCGAGCCGCGCGATCTTGAGCAGGCCGGAGCGTTGATTGCGGGCGCCAAGCAGGGCATCCTGTTTGTGATGTTCAATCCGGGTCCACGCGGAACCCTGTTAAACGACATCATCGAACTCGCTTCACCGGCCAGTCCGCATTACAACCCCGATCTCTACATTCAAGGGGTCATCAATCAGGATCCCGGCACGGCGAAAAATCCCGTAACGCTGTTCAACCGCGGAAATCGCATCGACGCTAACGAAGATGTGGTCCTGCCTGCGGCGATCGACACGCGGATGACATTCTGGGTAAGGGAACTCAAGCAGCTCCCAAGGACCCACGCTATGGTGCATAGCAAGGTCGTCGTGATCGATCCATTCGGCAGCCATCCGGTGGTGATGACCGGCTCGCACAACCTCGGACCAAAGGCGAGCGGCGTAAACGACGAGAACTTCGTGATCATCGAAGGAGACGCCGGGCTTGCAGCCCAATACGCCGCACGGATCATGGACATCTACAATCAATATCGCTGGCGCGCCTCCCAGCATTCCACGGCGCAAGAGCCAAAGTGGAAAGGGCTCGCTGACGACGACCACTGGCAGATCGGTGACCCGAAGGCTGATGCGCAGGGAAGGGCCTATGACAAACGACGCGTGCGCGAGATTGAGTTCTGGTTCGGCCGGGGCTGACCGGCTAAGGGCCAGGTCTTGGTGAGTTTCGACGGCCGCGAGGTCGCTTATGACAGCGGCGAAATTGACAGTTTGGTGCTGGCCTATGCGACGACGATCCACAAGGCGCAAGGCTCGGAATATCCGGCCGTGATTCTGCCGCTCGCGACCCAGCATTACGCCATGCTGCAGCGCAATCTGCTCTATACGGGCCTCACACGCGGGAAGCGGCTCGTGGTGATTGTGGGACAGAAGAAAGCGGCTGCCATTGCCGTGCGCAACGGGCGGAGAAGGTGGTCGAAGTTGCGGGAGTGGCTCTGTCAATAGCGGCAGACAGGCGATTAGACTCCAAACTATGCATACGTCGGACAGCGCGGCAGAGAACGAAGCGACATACGGTAGCGCCTAAAGGACAATCCTAATCCAGAGTGACGATTTACGACAATAGGTGCCACACGGCGATGTCAACTTTGTTGACATCCTGTTGACATGGAAAACTATTCTACACTCAAGGGGCGGGAAGGCTACACCAAGTGATTGATTTGTCTACCAGATTTGGTGGGCGCACAAGGATTTGAACCTTGGACCCGCTGATTAAGAGTTCGTGGCTAACTCTTTTCCAGAAGTACCCGGCGTTAGCCGTAGATGCTTAAACAACTGTTTTTCATAAGGATCTCTTTCCTGGGGATGGCCCTATTTTTCTGGCATTTTATTTATCGTGCGTCCACAGTGAGTATATTATTGTTAAGGCTGTCGTGAAGGTCAGCACTGATCAACTCAACGGACTCCCATGAAACGGACTTTATCGAAACGCACCGTCGATGCGCTGAAGGAGGAAGCAAAGACCAAAGGCTGCACACTCTACTGTTATGACGAAAACCTGACAGGGTTCGGGGTCTACGCCACGAAGGCGGGGAAAGCGTCGTACTTCGTGCAGTACCGGACCGGAGGGCGCGAGACGCCATCCAAGCGGATAACCATTGGAAAGCATGGCGTGTTCACAGCCGAGCAGGCTCGCGCGTTCGCCAAAGAGGAGCTTGGCAAGGCCGCACGCGGCGTCGACCTGGTCGAAGCCAAGAAGTCCGTGCGACGGAAGCTGGCGGCTGGAACGTTCAAGGATGTCATGGAGCGCTATCTTTCCACGGCCGGCCAAGGCAATAAGAGCTGGCCGGAGACGCGCCGCTTGCTTGAACACGATGCCATTCCGGTGCTGGGCAATAGGCCGATAACGTCGATCGCGCGCGGCGATGTTGCGGCTTTGGTTGACAAGACAGCCGCCCGCTCTCCGGCGGTAGCGCGTGCGCTGTTCGCGCAGCTTCGCCCACTGTTCAAATGGGCGCAAGACCGCGGAGCAATCGAAATCAATCCCATCGTCGGTTTCAAAGGCCCAGCCCCTGTAGCCAAGCGCAAGCGCACACTCGATCACGACGAGCTGAAGGCGTTCTGGATCGCCACGGGTTACCTCGACTGGCCCTTCGCTCCGGTTTACCGCCTCTTGTTGCTCAGTGGACAACGGCGTGAGGAAGTCGCGGGTGTGCGCTGGGAGGAGATAGATCTAAACCGGCAGATTTGGCGTTTGCCGCCAAAGGAGGAATACCAGCCACAACGGACCAAGAATGGCGAGGAGCACATCGTCGACTTGAGCCCTCAGGCTCTTGCCATCCTCGAAGCGCTGCCCGGCGAGCGCAAGGGACTTGTCTTCACCACGACGGGCAAGACGTCAGTCAGCGGTTTTTCAAAAGCCAAGGCGCGCCTTGATAATCATATGACAACGATCCTCTCGCAAAGGTTCGACAGACCATTGCTTGCCTGGCGCGTTCATGACCTGCGCCGCACCGCATCGACCCTCATGGGGGAGGACCTCGGCATTGACACCGGCGTCATCGACCGCATTCAAAACCACATTACCGGCGTCTCTGACGGCCTCAAGGGTGTTTATCAGCAACAGAAATACCGGCAGGCCCGCCGCGCCGCGCTGATTGCCTGGGGCGCGCACGTGGAGTCCTTGGTCTCTTCAGTGCCAGAACCTACGAAAATAAAAGCGCCGGACGGCGTCCTTGAGACCGCGCTGGAATTTTAGGCAAGCACAAGAAGCGCGTGTTGAGACGAGCTGTATGGGCGCTCGAGCGTGTGGAAGCCTCGCTCCGTGCTCGCTGCCGTCAACACCGCTTCGCGCCGCGTGCCGCGGTGACCTTCGGTCAGTGTTGACAGCCGCTCTGCGCGGCGCGTCCCGGAAATTGCGCCTGGACGGAGAAACGCTTCTAAACCTGAACAAAGAAACATCCCTTGATGATCGTTCTTGTCCTATTCGGCAAGTTTAGGCCAATACACTCTTTTTTTCTTGATATATATCTTGTTCTTTCCTTGATTCCGCCGTTTTATATATCGTTCCTATATTATCACTATGTTTCGTCTTGGAGGAATCATTATGACGAAGACGGGTCAAGGACCTTGGCTGCGCGTGCCCGAGGCGGCGCACTATACGGGTCTGTCAGCCGCCACCCTCAACAAATTGCGCTGCTACGGCGGAGGCCCGCGCTATGTCCGGCAGGGACGGAGCATCCTCTACCGGCAGGACTGGTGCGATGAATGGCTTGTGAAGGGAGCGGCGAGAAGCACCGCTGAGTATGAGCCCGCCGCTAAAGCCGGGAGCGGGAAACAAAAAAGCCCGCCACAAGAGCGGGCTTAAAGCGCCTTTTCTTAGTCAAGATAGCCCTTAAGAACGCGCCAACGTTCGAGGGCTTTGGCTCGGGCAGGCCGGAGACCTTCTCAAAGAAGGGCCGCTTTGCGATCGATTTGACAGAGTTTCTATCGCATAGCGTGCCGCATTTTTCAAGAAGCTCCAGGCTTTTCCGGTCCAGGGAAGGTCAGGATGCTGAGCCATGGAAACGGGCGCGATCGAGGCGAGCCTGAGGCGAAAGGGCGCGCCGATAACGCGATCGATATCGCAGGCGCCGAGCGCCAGTTCCGGGAGGCCGCGGCAAGGCGCGGGCTCAATCTGCCGCCGCGATTGGAGGGCGATGGGAAGCTCCGCCGATGCTTCGTCGCCGGCGGGAAGCCCGGTGCTCTCGACGGCGCCTATCTTCTGCATCTCGACGGCATTCCGGCGGGATACATCGAAAATTTCCGGGATGGGCACGGCCCGGAAACATGGCGCGCCGATATCGGCCGCAGGCTGACCGGCGCAGAAACGAAAGCACAGACAGAGCGCATCGAGCATTCTCGCGCCGTACAGGCGTGCGGGGACCAGAGCCGTCACAAGGAAGCGGCGAAGATGGCGGCGCGCCTGTGGGGCGACGCCCCCGCCGCGCCGTCCGATCATCCCTATCTCGCCAAGAAAGGCGTCGGCGCGCATGGTTTAAGGCAGCAGAGCGATGGCTGCCTGATCGTCCCGCTTTGCGATGAAAACGGCGCCCTCCATTCCCTGCAAACGATTGCCGCAACCGGACAGAAACGTTACTTGCCGGGTGGCCGAAAACGCGGCTGTTTTCACATGATCGGCAAGATCGATCCGGGCGGGCAAATCCTCATCGCCGAAGGATACGCCACGGCAGCCTCGCTCCATGAGGCAACGGGCCTGACCGTCACCGTTGCCTGCGATTGCGCGAACCTGCGGCCCGTCGGCGAGACGCTTCGAAAAAAATATCCCGCGGCAATGCTGATTTTATGTGCGGACGACGACGCCTGGACCGCCGGCAACCCGGGCGCGGCGCAGGCGAAGGACGCGGCGGAGGCGGTTGGCGGCAAAATCGCTCTCCCAAAGTTTTCCGGTCCGCGCATGGAAGGGCAAACCGATTTTAACGATTTGGCGCGCGCCGAGGGTCTGGAGGCGGTCCGCCGCGCCATCGAAGAGGCGCTTTTGGGGCCTGTGCTTGCGATCTCCAACCCGAAAACGATCGCAGAGCGCATCGAAGAGCTCGCTGAACTCGATGCGGTCAGTTATGGCCGCGAAAAGAAGGCGGCGGCGGAGGCGCTCGGCGTCGGCGCCGCCGATCTGAATAAGGCGGTGACGGACCGCCGGCGCGAGATCGCAGCCGCGAAGAGGATTGCGGCGACGGAGGCGCGGCGGGTGCGCATCGCCGCTGCCTGCGATGGGAGCGAGAACCCTTACAGCGACGATGACACCGGCATCTATGTTACGGAGATCGGCTATTCCGGCGGCAAGCTCATGACGCGGCTTGCCAACTTCAAGGCGCGCATTGTTTCCGACGCCATTTACGACGATGGCGCGGAGGCGAACCACATTTTCGAGATCGAGGCGCACCTCCAGGGGAGAAAACGCACCTTTTCCGTGGCCGCCGCCCAGTTTGCGAGCCTCAACTGGGTCGCCTCGAACCTTGGAGCCGGCGCCTATGTCGAGGCCGGCCTTCAGGTCAAGGACCGGGTACGGGTTGCGATCCAGCGGCTCTCCGAGGACATCGCGGAGCGCCATGTCTATGCCCATACCGGATGGCGCAAGATCGATGGCGCTTGGGCCTATTTGCATGCCGGTGGCGCGATCGGAGAGCACGGCGTCATCGAGAACATCGAGGTGAGCCTGCATGGCAGGCTTGCCCACTATCTCTTGCCCACGCCGCCAGCGGGAGACGCTCTCACCGGCGCCGTCAGGGGATCGTTGAGCCTTCTCGATCTCGCCCCCGGCCGTGTGATGTTCCCGCTGCTGGCGACCATTTACCGGGCGCCGCTTGGGGTTTCCGACTTCACCACATTTCTGTCCGGGCTAACGGGAACGCTCAAAAGTGAGCTGGCGGCGCTGGCGCAGGCCCATTGGGGCGCATCCTGGCATGGGAAGAACCTGCCCGGGAATTGGACCTCGACGGCGAACAACCTCGAAAGCACGGCCTTCCTGGCGAAGGACGCCCTTTTTGTCATCGACGATTTCAATCCAAGGGGAACGGCGGCGCAGGTCGCCGCCTGGCACGAGAAGGCCGACCGCGTGCTGCGCGCGCAGGGCAATAACTCCGGACGGGGCCGCTGCAATCCCGACGGAACGCCAAGGCCGGAGAAAGCGCCCCGAGGCACGACACTCTCCACCGGCGAAGAGGTTCCGGCCGGTCATTCACTGCGCGCGCGGCTCTTCGTTACCGGCATGGTCAAGGGCGAGGTGGACCTCGATAAGCTCACGGAGCTGCAAAAGCTCGCCGCGGACGGCGTCTTCGCCGCCGCCATGGCTGGCTATGTGCAGTGGCTCGCGGGGCGCCGTGATGAGATTTTGGATCGATACGCCCGCGAGGTAAAGGCGCTCCGCGCGGACAAGGCGACCGTCACGGCCCATTTGCGCACCTCCGATACGGTCCGCGCGCTCCTCGCATCCTGGCGCATCTTCCTCGACTTCGCGCACGAAAGCGGTTCGATCACCCTTATCGAAAAAGCCGATTTCGAAGCCCGCGCCATGATCGCGTTCGTCTCCATCGCCGAAGATCAAGACGAGATGCAAGCGGCCAGCGATCCTGTCTTGCGGTTTTTCGAGCTTTTGCGCAGCGCCCTGCTCTCTGGCAAAGCCCATGCCGCCAGCGTCAGCCAAAGCGCGCCAGAAGAGCCCGAACTTTGGGGATGGCGGCGGCATGACGCGCAGAGTGCGTTCACCTGGCAACCGCAAGGCGACCGCATCGGCTGGCTGGAAGGCGAAGACCTGTATCTTGAGCCTCCGGCGGCCTATGCGCTCGCCGAGAAGCTTGCATCCGCTGAGGGGCAGTCGCTCGGGCTCAGCAAGGCGACACTCGAGAAAAGGCTGTATGAACGCGGATGGTTGGCTTCGGTCGAGAAAGTCACGGACGCCAAGGGACATGAGAAAACCAGGCTCAAGGTCCGCAGGCGGATTGGGTTAGGGGAAGACCGAAGCCGCCAATGGCTGCTGCATGTGAAGCGCCATCGTGTTTTTTCTTCCGGCGCTTAGGGCTTATATCCGCTTTATGAAAAGTGATCCCAGTGATCCCAGGATCCCAATAAAGGAATTTAGTCATCATATCAATGGAAATGCCCTGGGATCACTCGAAAAAACCGGTGATCCCGATTGTTTCCGACGCCATCTACGACGATGGCGTGGAGGCGAACCACATTTTCGAGATCGAGGCGCACCTCCAGGGGAGAAAGCACACCTTTTCCGTGGCCGCCGCCCAGTTCGCGAGCCTCAACTGGGTCGCCTCGAACCTTGGAGCCGGCGCCTATGTCGAGGCCGGCCTTCAGGTCAAGGACCGGGTGCGGGTTGCGATCCAGCGGCTCTCCGAGGACATCGCGGAGCGCCATGTCTATGCCCATACCGGATGGCGCAAGATCGATGGCGCTTGGGCCTATTTGCATGCGGGCGGCGCGATCGGAGAGCACGGCGTCATCGAGAATATCGAGGTGAGCCTGCATGGCAGGCTCGCCCACTATCTCTTGCCCGAGCCGCCAGCGGGAGACGCTCTCACCGGCGCCGTCAGGGGATCGTTGAGCCTTCTCGATCTCGCCCCCGGCCGCGTGATGTTCCCGCTGCTGGCGACCATTTACCGGGCGCCGCTTGGCGCTTCCGACTTCACCACGTTTCTGTCCGGGCTGACCGGAACGCTCAAAAGTGAGCTGGCGGCGCTGGCGCAGGCCCATTGGGGCGCATCCTGGCATGGGAAGAACCTGCCCGGGAATTGGACCTCGACGGCGAACAACCTCGAAAGCACGGCCTTCCTGGCGAAGGACGCCCTTTTTGTCATCGACGATTTCAATCCAAGGGGAACGGCGGCGCAGGTCGCCGCCTGGCACGAGAAGGCCGACCGCGTGCTGCGCGCGCAGGGCAATAACTCCGGACGGGGCCGCTGCAATCCCGACGGAACGCCCAGGCCGGAGAAAGCGCCCCGGGGCACGATGCTCTCCACCGGCGAGGAGGTTCCGGCTGGGTCATTCGTTGCGCGCGCGGCTGTTCGTTACCGGCATGGTCAAGGGCGAGGTGGACCTCGATAAGCTCACGGAGCTGCAAAAGCTCGCCGCGGACGGCGTCTTCGCCGCCGCCATGGCGGGCTATGTGCAGTGGCTCGCGGGGCGCCGTGACGAGGTTTTGGATCGATACGCCCGCGAGGTAAAGGCGCTCCGCGCGGACACGGCGACCGCGACGGCTCATTTGCGCACCTCCGATACGGTGCGCGCGCTCCTCGCATCCTGGCGCATCTTCCTCGACTTCGCGCACGAAAGTGGTTTTATTACCCTTGTCAGCTGATTTGGAAAGCCCGTGGGACGATCACGTTTGTCGCCACCGCCAAAGATCAAGACGAGATGCAAGCGGTGAGCGATCCTGTGTTGCGGTTTTTCGTCTCCTGCGCAGCGCCTTGCTCTCTGGCAAAGCCCATGCCGCCAGCGTCAGCCAAAGCGCACCGGACGAGCCCGAACTTTGGGGTGGCGGCGGCATGACGCAAATCTGCGTTTACCTGGCAGCCGCAGGGCGACCGCATCGGCTGGCTGGAAGGCGAAGATCTGTATCTTGAGCCTCCGGCGGCCTATGCGCTCGCCGAGAAGCTTGCATCCGCTGAGGGCCAGTCGCTCGGGCTCGGCAAGGCGACACTCGAGAAAAGGCTCTACGAGCGCGGAATTTCGCGTTGGTCGAAAGTCACGAACGCCAAGGGCCCGCGAATACCAGGCTCAAGGTCCGCAGGCGGATTAGGTTAGGGGAAGACCGGAGCCGCCAATGGGTGCTGCATGTGAAGCGCTGCCATGTTTTTTCTACCAAAGCTTAAGGCTTTTATCTTCTTTATTATGAAAAATGATCCCAGAGATCCCAAAAGAGAAATTTAGCTGTTATATCAATGGAACAGCTTGGGATCACACGAAAAAGCCTGGTGATCCCGTGGGATCA
>CAVXRT010000016.1:0-32829 GCA_963764115.1 uncultured Alphaproteobacteria bacterium | reverse complement strand
AATTCGGGCATGTCCGCTTGCACGGGCAGGCTGGCCGGATCGATCTTAATGGAGTTTTCCTGCCTTGCTATTAGGGTGGGAATTAGAAGCGTTCCATCCGGACCGGTTTCGCCGACTGGGAGGTTCTCTACTAACACTCGAGTGTTGGGAATGCTGGTGTCGACGACGGCGAAAGAGTTCTCGATAGGATTAGCGAAGTACACGCCATTCATGATGGCGACCGCTCCATCCACTTGCGCTATGACTTGAGCACTTTTGCCTTCCTCCACCACACCCGCTGAAGCCTGAAAGGCTGACGCACGATAGCTGACGGAACCGGAGTTACTAGGCACTGGCCCTTCCAGCGCATTCATCGAGTATCCATAGCTGCCGGCCTCTTGTCCAAGGGCGCGCGCGAAAGATCCTCCAGTCTCGTAAGAATTGCTGCTCGCCTCTGCGATAGCTGAAGCTGTATACTTATCCCAGAAATATGTAATAGCGGCGTAAGCGCCTAACTGTTTTGTGCTCAAAGTCGTTATAGACATTTAACGAAATTGAGCTTCGATCCCAATACAAAGACCGACTATAAGAAAGTGTTCCGATCTCGTAGGCGTTCCCGTCGTAATCGAGGCTATCCGAATAGCTCAGGTTGATCGAGCTATCGTCAAAATAGAGCGGTACCGAAACCGAAACCTGGTCCTGCCGTTTATACGTCGAGCCATTTCCAGCCGTGCATGTGACGAGAAATGGCTCGCATTTAGGCGCAGTTACAGAAGCAAGGTTCTCATAGTCACCGAGACTGCGCAGCGACCGGGCCATCAGGCGGGCGCCCCAAAGACTAGTCTCAAATGAACCGTAGACTTGGCCGCCCATGTCGCCGTTCCACTCGCTTCCAGAGAATGCGAGTGAAGCGACTCCGTAATGCCAGAGGCCGAAATCAACGCCGGCGCCGAGATTGGCCAGCCCCGCCCCTCCCTCGGCATGACCTTCGACCGTGAGGCGTGGAGTTACACCGTAGCGGAAGCTTGCCGAGCCAATAGGATTGCCGTCGTACATATCCGAGTAGAGGCCGTAGTATTGGCGTGCAAACCCGGTTTCTACAGAGTAGTCGAAGAGATTGGGCGCGAGCAGATTTGTTGAATTATAATAGGCATATTCGGTGACTGTTTCCTTGCCGGTCGGGTCGCGCAACACGATGCGCATCGTGCCCGCCCCTGTGGTAAGCGGGATGTTATTAATGTTAAAGGGGCCGCCCGTGATATCCTGCGCAAATGGGCGCGTCTGATTGGCGAAAACCTCCACAGTCGAGGGCACGGCCGCGCTCCCGGAAAATTGTGGCAGCGGCTGGGTAACGAGATCGGGCCGCAGCGCGAAATCACGCCGGATCTGGAAACCTCCCATGCGAATCGAGGTGCTCCAGTTCAGCGAGCCGGAAATAAAATCCCCGGCGGAATAGGTCACAGCCGTAGCGGGATCTTCGTAGAACCAGCGTGTATCGAGCCGCAGGAAATAGGGAGTTAAATCTGTCGCGGTCGAGTTCGCGGTGAAGGACTGGTTGAAGACGCCATACTGCGAGAAGACGTGTCCGTCGACGGTTGCGGAAGCGCCTTGATACTGTGGCTGATAGTTGACCATGTAGTCTTGAGCGCCGCCGGTCGCGAACAGCGCGTAATTGAATACAGCGCTTAGGTTGGCGCTCTCAGCTCTCGAGACTTCGGGCCGGCGGCTACGCGCGTCGAAGTTCTGTGGAATGCGTGCATCGTCAGAAACTTTCAAATGAACAGACTGACTGGGTGCATCATATCGATAGGTCAGGCCGGGCATCCGTTCCAGGCAGATTCCTCCGCTCGCATGAATGGCCGATTCCGGAACTTTGATATTGAACTCCTTGAGATCCTCTGCCGCGATGGTCAGGCACCCATCGCCATAGCGATGAAACTGCGCAATTTTCTTGGTGTCGTAATCATTGATGAAAACGGCAAGCAGAAGATCCTCATTTGCCGTCATGATGGCCAGAAGGGAGGAGCCGCCACCGGGATTGGCTCCATCCGCGTCCTGCCGGGCAAGCGCCGCATCTCCCCCACCCCCCCACCAGCAGGCGAGAATGAGCGCAGCCTTGCCTGCAACTCTAGCCGCCCTTGCCGACAACAGCGGTCGCATTGATCGGCCCGGAGTCGACTGTTGCCTGGATATTGATCTCAGTGCCCGAGTTTGACAGCCCAGGGGTGACTGAAATCTCCCATGAACGGCTTTGCCCGCCCAGGACATACCCAGCCAGGCCTTCGATTTTAGCGACCTCCTTCTTGTCGTCGGTCACCTTCATCTTAGAAAGCCTGGCTCGTTTCTGGCCATTGTTTACGGCCTTGAGAATGAGCTTGTCTTTGGTGCGCTCCGCGCTCCAACTCAAGGTACTTGGTTTTGCGTCGAGGCCTGCAAAAAACACGGGCAGGCTTTGCCGCACGACGACGGCTAATCCACCTCCCTGGAGTTTCTCGCGGCTCGGAACTTCGTCCAGGATGATTTGGTAGGTTTCTTCCCCTTCGACTGGCTTGGGGCTGACGCGCGCAACCCTTACGATGCCGTCGGAGCCTTTGGCTACTGAAAGGATGGGCGGGCTGACGACGACGTCGGAAGTTCTTTCCAACACATCCTGGCCGTCCTTTTGCGACCAGCGAAAAACCCGCGCTTGAACCTTCATCGGCTTGTCGCTGTCATTGCTGACATTGATAGCTGAGCTTTGAGCAGCTACCGGCACGTCAATCGTTACGGGCGAGGCCCGTAACGACTGTGTGTAACCGTGATCAGCTGCCGAGAAAGTTAGCAACGTACATATACCAACGAGTGTTACTCGGCACATTTTCCTGGTCCTGTTCAGTTTGTGAGGGTGACCGTGACAAGGTCAGTGTAAGAAGCTGAATCCTTAGGCGTAGCCCCGGCGGGAAGTTTCGCCCAAATAGTCCAGCTGTTGTTGCCAGTTCCAGAAATTGTATTCGTTCCTGGGGTATTACCCCAAATTGTGCTGAAATAATCTGAGTACAAGTTATAGCTGATCAGATCGCTGCTGATGGACGACTTCATCGCCCTCTTCGTAATATCGCCGCCTGCGTTCTGGCCTGCATCGGCATTCACATTATATGACCCAGAGCAGGAGACTTGGACGTAGCTGTTTGTTGTCTGGTCTTGAGTTGACGTCTGGTTCGCAAGAATTGACGGAAACTGGACGTTACCCAGGTTTGTGATCGCGCATGAACTGGAGACGTTCACCTGCACGTTCAGTGTCTTTGTGTCGTAGGTGGTAGCGTTTGTGCCGGCAATACCAATCACAAGCACGCTGGCGGCGAGCGCCGCGCGCGAGACAAGCTTTTTCATTTAAGAAGTTCCCTAGTTTTTGTGCTTACATTTGAAAAGCGGAAACGGTGTTTCGGCTTCCCCTATTAACTTCGAAGTTTTACTCGACTAATTTGTGAGGGTGACTGTGACAAGGTCAGTGTAGGAAGCTGAATCCTTTGGCGTAGCTCCGGCCGGGAGCTTCGCATAAATATTCCAGCTGTTGTTGCCGGTGCCGGAAAATGTATTTGTCCCGGGCGTATTGCCCCAAATTGTGTTGTAATAATCTGTATACAGGTTATAGGCGATCAGATCGCTGCTGACGGATGACTTCATCGCCCTCTTCGTAATATCGCCGCCTGAGTTCTGGCCTGAATCGGCATTCACATTGTATGACCCCGAGCAGGTGACTTGAATGTAGCCGCTTGTGGTCTGGTCTTGAGTTGACGTCTGGTTCGCAAGGATCGAAGGAAACTGGACGTTATTCAGGTTTGTGATCGCGCATGAACTGGAAACGTTCACTTGCACGTTCAATGTCTTTGTGTCGTAGGTGGCAGCGTTTGTGCCGGCAATACCAATCACAAGCACGCCAGCGGCGAGCGCCGCGCGCGAGACAAGCTTTTTCATTTAAGAAGTTCCCTAATTACTGTGCCCATAATGGAAAGCGGAAACAGTTGTTTCAGCTTCCCGTACCCCACAAGGAAGAATCACCACCCCACATCCTTGTGCGAACCTTGGTACCGACACCAGTTTCGCAAGACGCCCCCCATCGGGGTGGGTTATTCCGATTGTTAACCTAAAATCTTCCTATGTTGCCGAGGCAACACAAGTGCTGTGCGGCTATGGAATCAATCGAGGATTGAAAACAGGGCATTGCGATAGAGCAACGCGTACATGACATCCTGCTGCTTGGCGCAGTCCATCTTCTGCATGACCCGCTTCGAGTGCCAGCGCGTCGTTTCGAAGCTGACGCCTGTGCGTTCCGCGTAGTCCTTGAGCGACATGCCCTGAGCCAGCGCGATGGCCAGTTCAGCCTCCTTCGCGGTCAGTCCATAAAGCTTGCGCAGCGACGAGGGCGAGAGATTCGGTTTGCTGTCCCATTGGCGAAGCACGGCGAGGGCCTCTGGGGCAGGCTTGAACAACTCGACCCAAGGGCTTGTAAAAGTGTAGCAGCCCTGAGCGACCTTCAGCGCCATGATCGCGCTCTGAGCCTGTTCCGGAACGGTGATTGGCAAAATTCGCGCGGAGATGTCCAGGCTGTCGGCAAGTTCTGACAGCGCGGACCGCAAGGCCGCCTGTTCAGAGGCTTGAAGCAGCGTCAATGGCTTCCCCACACCGCAGGTGTAAACCTGCTGCCAGCTATCGCCGGCGGCCAATTCGTTCTGCCAAGCGATGATGCCATCGAGCGTCAGCCTGAAGACCGGGTCCTGCAGGCGGCCGAGGAGCGAACGCTTTCCACAAAAGCAGGTTTTGGATGATAAGAGGGCGCGGTTCACCTTGACCGAGTAAATAACCTCGTCCCTCACCTCCCGAATGCGATTGCACAGAACATCCGCCGCAGGTCCTTTGCACCTCACCTGCACGCCGTAGAGGTCGTCGTCGAGGATGAATTCGATTACCGGGGGGCAGGTAAGGCTGGCATCGAGAGAGATCAGCTCAGCCTCCGGGAGGGAATCGCCTAC
Source organism: uncultured Alphaproteobacteria bacterium (assembly GCA_963764115.1). Classification (GTDB taxonomy): domain Bacteria; phylum Pseudomonadota; class Alphaproteobacteria; order Rhizobiales; family Rhodomicrobiaceae; genus Rhodomicrobium. Next base: position 27,841 of record CAVXRT010000016.1, on the reverse strand, counting down.
CCCTTGCCGGACGCGAACCGCGATCTTCCTTTTCGATTCGACAGAAGGCTGCCGAAAAAGCACGACCTCTGCCGGACCCTCCCCTTCGCGGGGAAGGAGTTCGCGAAACACGCTTGTCCAAAGGTCAGGATTAAGAGCAGCATCTTCGATGCGACTATGAACTTGAGAAACTTTTCGCTGCATAATACGTAAAAAAAACCACCCAAATGGGTAGACTTGTGTTTATAGAGATAGCTTTTATCTATCTAGCAAAAATACATAGTCCCCGCAATTTGCGATCGAGTGATCAGTTCCTTTAAAGAAAAAGAGTAACTAGTTTATTCTTTACAAGCCGTTGGGAATAACACCTTTCTTCAACCATGCCATGGTGTGGATCTTGACCGCGGCGAGTTGTCGCTCCTCGCTCTTTCAAGAATCGGTCAGCCGACATGCTCTGAAGTACGCTTCAGAAACGAAGCCTGCTTCGGAATCGATGGCCCAGACCGCCATCCTCGCTTGCGCGGAAGTTCCTCCGGCTATGAGGAGGCAAGCAGCCATCCACCCGCGAAGAAAAGGGGTCGGTAACTAAATAGGCATGGTGGGACAATTCCAAAAAAAGCTATGGAGTTCTATAAGAGGAAAATGTCCCACTTTTTGCCTAAGGACAGGCGCAAAAATAAGTAAATCGGTGTGCCTTTAGGCAAGCCGCGTCGTTGTGACTCGCGCGAGTTGGATTCCGGGCTGCGATTTTGCGCGCTATGCGCGTTCTCATGATCGACGGGCAAGCGATTCGACAGCGCTGGGATGCGGTCAGCTCCAAGCTCGATGAACGCGGGCGGCGGCTGTTTGCTGCAGCGGAGGTGAGTGCAGCGGGGCGCGGGGGGCTGGCGGCTGTGTCGGGCATTACCGGGCTGGCGCGCAACACCCTTTTGCGAGGGCTCAAGGACCTTGAGGCGCCTGCACTGCCGCGTGGAAGGGTTCGCCGTTAGGGTGGCGGCCGCTGCCGGCTGGCGGCGCGTGATGCGGCGCTTTTAGACGATCTGCGCAGCCTCGTGGAGCCGGCGACGGTTGGCGATCCGGTCCGGCCGCTGCTGTGGGTTTCGAAAAGCCTCGATAAGCTGGCGGCGGCGCTCCATGGGATGGGGCATGCCGTGAGCGCCAACACCGTCCGCAAGCTTTTGACCGGACTTGGCTTTTCGCGCCAGTCCAACCGCAAGGCCGACGAAGGCTCGCATCATGTGGACCGCGATGCGCAATTTCAGCACATCAACGCCAAGGTTCTGGCGGCGCAAGCCGCTGGAGAGCCCGTCATATCCGTCGACACCAAGAAAAAAGAGTTGGTTGGCAATTACCGCAACGGTGGCAGCGACTCCCGGCCCAAGGGCGATCCGCGGCGTGTGAATGTGCATGATTTCGCGGACAAGGAGCTTGGCAAGGTTGCGCCTTATGGCGTCTACGATATTACGGCCAACAATGGCTGGGTCAGCGTCGGCGTCACCCATGACACTGCGGAGTTCGCTGTAGCCTCGATCCGGCTCTGGCTGGAAAAAATGGGATGCAAGCGTTATCCCGATGCAAGAGAACTGACCGTCACCGCCGATTGCGGCGGCTCAAATGGCGCTCGCGTGCGGCTTTGGAAAGTGAAACTCCAGGAATTTGCCGATGAAACGGGCCTCACGATCCATGTCTGCCACTATCCGCCAGGCACATCGAAGTGGAACAAGATCGAGCGCCGCCTTTTCTGCCACATCACGCAGAACTGGCGCGCCCGCCCGCTGACTGACAGAATGGCAGTCGTCGAACTGATCGCTGCAACGTCAACAAAAACAGGCCTGCGGGTTGAAAGCGCTCTCGATCAGAGGACCTACGAGAAAGGCATCAAAGTCAGCGATGCCGAAATGGAAGCCCTCAACATTTGCGGCGATGAATTCCATCCCGAATGGAACTATGCAATCAATCCCCGAACCGGTAAATCGTAGCGGTTACTTTTGCGGATGTCCTAAGTGTTTGTTTCTCGTATCCCTGTCGTGTCCACCATCCCTCCGCAGCCTGAAAAGGAAACGGCGCCCGAAGGCGCCGCCCCGTAGACCGGTGTGGGCACGGTCTACTTCAGAGGCTCGTATCCGCCCCCGCCGCCGAACCGGTAGTTCAAGCCGACGCGGGCCGTTTGAAAGTTGGTGTCGAGCGGGCCGGTTGTGTTTCCGAGGCTATCGGTAAGCTTTTCGCTGCCAAGATCGATATATTGATATTCGGCCTTCAGCGACCAAGCCGGGGTGAATTTGTATTCGATGCCGCCGCCGACCGCGTAACCCGTCTGGGTGGTATTGCTCGCAAACACATCACCGCTATAATTGGTGCGCTGATTGACGTTCCCGTAAGCGAAACCGCCGGTGCCGTAGACAAGCGTGTTGCCGAAAGCTAGGCCGAGCCTCCCGCGCGCCGTGCCGAACCAATCGATGTTCTGCTGGCTGGTGATGTCGGCGCCGTTGACACTCGTGCCGGTCACGGAGTTGCTCATGCCGGCGCCCTGGAAGTCGGTTTCAACGCCAAAGACAAAGGAGCCGGTCTGGTAGTTATAGCCAGCCTGGCCGCCGCCAAATCCACCCTGAGGCAGCGCCCGCGCCCATTGGTCCGAGCCATCGGAGAAAGCGATCGTATCGCCGCCGCTGCCCCAACCGTAACCTCCGTTGATACCGGCATAGAACCCGGTCCAGGTGTTCGTAACGATGGGCGGCGCATAGCTCACCGGCGGCGGCGCCGGCGGAGCGCGATAAAGATCGGCGGCATTTGCACCGCCGGCGGCGCCGAGTGAAACCAACCACGCGAGCGCAAAACATCTCATGTACATCCTAAGCATCCCCCTCTTTCGGATGCAACACCGACATATTAGCCACAGTGTTGCATTGCTATCGGACAGTTTTCTACTGGAAACGCAGTCAACAGAACGAGTTGGGCGATGGAAAGGCAATTAAGCGTCTTTTTCAGGCATATTCATGCCGAAAGTAATATCATTTAACTAATATTACAGAACTAACTTGTTTGAAAGATTTGTAAATTAATTCAACATACAATTCAGATCAGATAAAAACTCATACATTTCTGGCGTTGTTAAAATCACCAATCTTGCCACTAGAAAAGTCAAAAGGCAAAGTCCTGGTAGTCTACTCCACTCTGCCAGCGTGGGTATGTCCTTGTTTGAATGTAATCAGGGCTATCCGAGCAGACGGCCACGCAGCAAACGAAAAAGGCGTGTATAGCCCTCCGGCGCCGAATCATCGGCTCATTTTTGACGAAGTCTAAGTTCAAGTCTAAATAGGACCGCGATTCGGGACTACTTGGCATTCAAAGCAGTTAATGCTGAAAATCCGGCCAGTTGTGCTGGTGTGGTTATGCAATCAACGTGAGATAAAGATATGCGGATAAGCACATTAATCGTGGCCTCGCTTGCGCTGCTCGGCTTTGGTGGCGCCGTCGATAAAGCCAATGCGCAGCTCGTTGTTTCGATCGGCATCGCTCCTCCAGCCTTGCCCGTCTATACCCAGCCTGTCATTCCGGGACCCGGTTACCTCTGGACGCCAGGCTATTGGGCGTGGAATGCTGATGCTTCGGACTATTATTGGGTCCCGGGGGCGTGGGTCCTTTCGCCACGTCCAGGTCTGCTGTGGACGCCTGGATATTGGGGCTGGAGCGGCGGCGCTTACGTCTGGAATTCCGGTTATTGGGGGCCTCATGTCGGTTTCTACGGCGGCGTTTCTTATGGATTCGGATACACGGGCGTAGGCTTTGCTGGGGGATACTGGTCCAGCGGGTCATTCATGTATAACCGGTCCGTTACAAATATCAGCAACACGACCGTCATCAATAACGTCTACAATCAGCAGGTTGTAAACAACAACACGAACAATGTAAGCTTTAACGGCGGTAATGGCGGGATAAAGGCTCAACCCACCCCGCACGAACTTCAGGCCGCGAACGAGCAGCACATTGCGCCCACCCAGGAACAGCAGAACCATCAGCAGCTCGCAAGCCAGAACAGGGAGTTGCGGGCATCTGTGTGCCACGGCAAACCTTCTATTGCCGCTGTCAGCAAGCCGGGCGATTTCAGCCCGCATAATGCGATCGCAGCGAAGGCGGCAGGCGGCGCAGTCAAGCCTGCATCTTTCACGCCGGGCCACGGCCAGAATGCTCACCCTGGAAATCAGGCCGGGCTTGGAAATGCAAACCATGGGGCTAACAACGCCATTGCGAACCTGAATGCCGGTCCCAACGATCATAGGACTCTGGGAGCCAACCATACCAACGGCGCACCAAACAATGCTAATGGCGCCCCTAAGAAGCCCGCCGGTCCTGGCCCTCATCCAGGCGCCCCCAAGCCGGCGGCGCACGCGCAGCCCCATCCCGGCCAGAAGCCCCAACATCAAGGCTAGCAATAAAAATCATCTACGATCGAAAAAAGCGGCTATTTTGCAGCCGCTTTTTTTAGGACCTGAAGGTATGCGGCGGCCAACGACATATGCCGGGAGGCAGACCAGCCCGCCGAATGAGCCAACCGCCCCTATCTCGGCAGGAGCGTCCGCCCCATCAGGGCTTTGTCGATGGCTTGGGCGGCTTGCCTGCCTTCGCGGATCGCCCAGACCACCAGTGATTGCCCGCGCCGCATATCTCCCGCCGCGAATACTTTCGGGCGCGAAGTGGCATAATCGCGGTCGTTAGCCTTGACGTTGCCGCGCGGATCGAGATCGAGACCAAGGGTGGCGGCAAGACCTTCATGCACCGGGGAGACGAAACCCATCGCGAGCAGCACGAGATCGGCTTCAATCTTGAATTCGCTTCCGGGGATGGACTGCATTTTCGGATCCACGCGTACGCAGTGGAGCGCCTTGACCTGGCCGTTCGCATCGCCCTCGAATCGGGCCGTCATGACGCTAAAATCGCGCTCGGCGCCCTCCGCCTGGCTCGATGACGTCCTAAGCTTCAGGGGCCAGTGCGGCCAGGACAGCGCCTTCTCCTCCTTCTCGGGAGGCTTTGGCATGATTTCCAGCTGCACGACAGACTTTGCTCCTTGCCGGAACGACGTGCCGATGCAGTCGGAACCGGTGTCTCCGCCGCCGATCACGACAACGCGCTTGTCCGTAGCCAGAATCGGCTCGACATTCCCGAGCGATTCTCCCGAAACGCGACGGTTCTGCTGTGGCAGAAAACTCATCGCCTGCTCGATGCCTTTGAGCTCTCGCCCTGGAATGGGAAGATCGCGCGCCTTCTCAGCGCCGCCCGCAAGAAGCACGGCGTCATAATCTCTCTCAAGATCGAGGATCGAGACGGCCACGCCGACAACCACGTTGCAATGAAACGTAACGCCCTCGGCCTGCATCTGCGCCACGCGCCGCTCGATGAGGAGCTTTTCGAGCTTGAAATCGGGAATGCCGTAGCGAAGCAGTCCGCCCGGCATCGCATTCTTTTCGTAGACGTGAACGTCATGGCCGGCGCGCGCAAGCTGTTGCGCGGCTGCCAGGCCGGATGGGCCCGAGCCCACGACGGCTACCCGCTTGCCCGTCTTCTTCTCGGGCGGCTCGGGGACGATCCAGCCCTGATCGAAGGCCCGGTCGGCGATGGCGCACTCGATGCTTTTGATGGTGACCGGCACATCCTCGATGTTGAGCGTGCAGGACGCCTCGCAAGGAGCCGGGCAGATCCGGCCAGTCACCTCCGGGAAGTTGTTCGTAGAATGAAGGTTGCGCGCCGCCGTCAGCCACTCGCCGTGATAGGCGAGGTCGTTCCAGTCCGGGATCTGGTTGTTCACCGGACAGCCGCGATGGCAATAAGGGATGCCGCAATCCATACATCGCGCCGCCTGCCTGCGAACATCCTCCTCCGAAGGAGGCAGCACAAACTCCCGGAAATGCCGTGTGCGTTCGCTGACCGGCGCGTAGTCGCGATCCTCGCGCTCGATCTCAAGAAAACCGGTGATCTTCCCCATGTCTAGTCCCTGCAGATGCGGCAACCGCCGCGTGGGCGCGCCTTGCCTCGCGCCCTGATTTTCGATTACCGGCCATTCACTCCAATTGCGATGTCCGCGTGCTCCGGCGGATGCGGGGCAACCCGCAGGCGCTTCATCTTTTCGAGCGCCTTGCGGTATTCGGTCGGCATCACCTTGACGAACTTGGGAAGGTAGCCCCTCCAATTGTCGAGGATCGCCTTGGCGCGCTCCGAGCCTGTGTAGTGGCGCTGGTTGTCGATGAGCCGGAAGAGGCGCAACTCGTCATCCTTCGTCATGTCGTGAAGGAGGTGCACGAAGTTGAAGCGCTCAAGCGTGTCGCCGCTCGCCTGATCGAAGGGCGACACGTCGCCCGGATCGATGGGCTCCAGTTCCACCATGGCCATGTTGCAGTGGCGCTCGAAATCGCCCCGCTCGTCGAGCACGTAAGCCACGCCGCCCGACATGCCCGCCGCGAAGTTCCGCCCGGTTGGGCCGAGCACCACGACGCAGCCGCCTGTCATATATTCGCAGCCGTGATCGCCGGTGCCTTCAACTACGGCGATGGCGCCGGAATTGCGGACCGCGAACCGCTCGCCGGCCACGCCGCGGAAATAGCACTCGCCCGAAATCGCTCCGTAAAGCACGGTGTTTCCGACGATGATGCTCTCCTCGGGTACGATGGCCGTTCCTTCCGGCGGCCGCACGATGATCTTGCCTCCAGACAAGCCTTTGCCGACATAGTCGTTGGCTTCCCCGGCCAGATCCAGCGTGACGCCTTGCGCAAGCCACGCGCCGAAGCTTTGCCCCGCCGTGCCTTTGAGCGCGATCCAGATCGTATCTTCCGGAAGCCCCGCATGACCGTAAGCTTTCGCCACCCGGCCCGAAAGCATGGCGCCCGTGGCGCGGTCGCTGTTCGCGATGGGGAGCTCAAGTTTTACGGGCCTGCACGCATCGAGCGCGGGCTTCGCGCATTCGATCAGCTTGCGGTCGAGCACATGCGCGATCGGATGGTTTTGCTTCTCTGAGTTGTGGATCGCGACCGACTCCGGCATCTCGGGCTTGTAGAAGAGCCGCGTGAAGTCCAGCCCCTGCGCTTTCCAGTGCTCGATTGCCCTTTGCTTGTCGAGCCAATCCGTCCGGCCGACGAGCTCGCTGTAAGTCCGGACGCCAAGAGCCGCCATATACTCGCGCAGTTCTTCGGCAACGAAGAAGAAGTAGTTGACGATGTGCTCGGGCGTGCCTTTGAAACGTGCGCGCAGGACAGGGTCTTGCGTCGCGACGCCGACCGGACAGGTGTTCAGATGACACTTGCGCATCATGATGCACCCAGCCGCGATCAAGGGCGCGGTGGCAAAGCCGACTTCGTCCGCGCCGAGAAGAGCGCCGACAAGAACGTCGCGGCCAGTGCGAACGCCGCCATCGACCTGCACGGCGATACGCCCGCGAAGCCGGTTCAGCACCAGCGTCTGCTGGGTTTCGGCAAGGCCGATCTCCCATGGAGAGCCCGCATGCTTGATCGAGGTCAGCGGGGACGCGCCCGTTCCGCCTTCGAAGCCGCAGATCGTCACGTGATCGGCGCGCGCTTTGGCGACGCCCGCGGCCACTGTGCCGACACCAACTTCCGCGCCGAGCTTCACGCTGACCCAGGCCTCCGGGTTCACGTTCTTCAGGTCAAAGATGAGCTGCGCAAGGTCCTCGATGGAGTAGATGTCGTGGTGGGGCGGCGGCGAGATGAGGGCAACCCCCGGCGTCGAATGCCGCACGCGCGCGATGGTCTCGTCGACCTTATGGCCCGGAAGCTGGCCGCCCTCGCCGGGCTTGGCTCCCTGCACCATCTTGATCTGCATCATGTCGGAATTGACGAGGTACTCTGTCGTCACTCCGAAGCGGCCGGAAGCCACCTGCTTGATGGCGGAGCGCATGCTGTCGCCATTCGGCAGCGGCCTGAAGCGGTCGGCCTCCTCGCCGCCTTCGCCGGTGTTCGACTTGCCGCCGATCCGGTTCATGGCGATCGCGAGCGTCGTGTGCGCCTCGCGGCTGATCGAGCCGAAAGACATTGCGCCTGTCGCGAAGCGCTTCACGATCTCTTTCGCCGGCTCGACTTCCTCGATCGGAATAGGTGTGCGGCCGATCTCCTGAGCGTCCTTGATGCGGAACAGGCCGCGGATCGTCATCAGGCGTTCGGACTGGTCGTTCAAACGCTTTGCAAAGGAACGATACTTGTCCGGAAGGTTGCCTCGAACGGCGTGCTGAAGGTCCGCAACCGTGTCGGGATTCCAGGCATGCTCCTCCCCGCGAAACCGGAAAGCATACTCGCCGCCGGTTTCGAGCGCATTCTTCAACACCGGCGCATTCGAGAAGGCCAGCCGATGGCGCTCGGCGGTTTCCGCCGCGATTTCGGCAAGACCGACGCCTTCGATAGCCGTGCGCGTGCCGGTAAAGTATTTGGCGACAAAATCGGAGCGCAAACCGACGGCGTCCAGAATCTGCGCGCCGCAATAGGACTGGTAGGTCGAGATGCCCATCTTGGACATGACCTTCATAAGGCCTTTGCCGATCGCCTTCACATAGCGGTAGAAGGCTTCTTTCTTTTCGATAGGCTTATCGAACTCGCCAAGGTTCGCTTCGATCGTCTCGAAGGCGAGGTACGGATTGATGGCTTCCGCTCCATACCCTGCCAGAACGGCGAACTGATGTATTTCGTGCGCTTCGCCCGTCTCGACCACGAGGCCGACCGAGGTGCGCAGGCCCTTGCGGATAAGGTGATGGTGGATTGCGCTCGTGGCGAGAAGGCTCGGAATGGGAATGCGGCCAGGCCCCATGGCGCGATCAGACAGGATAATGATGTTCCAGCCATCGCGCACCGCCTGTTCCGCCTGCGTGCACAGCGCGTCGAGTGAGTGCTCCATGCCCCACGCGCCGAGGTCCGCCGAGTAGGTGATGTCGAGCGCTTTTGTCTTGAAGGGAGCGTCGGGCACCTCCGCGATGCGGCGGATGCGCTCCAGCTCGTCGTTGGTCAGGATGGGCTGCGACGCCTCAAGCCACTTGAGGTTCGATGTCCCCTCCAGGTCCAGGATGTTCGGCCGCGGTCCGATAAAGGAGACGAGGCTCATGACCAGTTCCTCGCGGATCGGATCAATGGGCGGGTTCGTCACCTGAGCGAAGTTCTGCTTGAAATAGGTGTGGAGCAGCTTCGGCTTCGACGACAGCGCCGAGATGGGCGTATCGGTGCCCATCGAGCCGATGGCTTCCTGGCCTGTCTCGATCATCGGCGCGAGCAGGAACTTCCAGCTTTCCTGCGTGTAGCCGAAGGCCTGCTGACGGTCGAGCAGCGGAATGTTTGTCTTCGGCTGTGACGGCTCGACATGCGGCAGCGCTTCCACGCGCAACTGCCCGCGGTTCAGCAACTCTTTATAGGGCCGCGCATCGGAGAGCTGCGCCTTGACTTCGTCGTCCGAGATGATGCGTCCTTTTTCAAGGTCGATCAGCAGCATCTTGCCGGGTTGCAGACGCCACTTGTGAACGATCATCTCCTCCGGCACGGGCAGCACGCCCGCTTCCGAGGCGAGGATGACGCGATCATCCGAGGTGATGATGTAGCGCGCGGGCCGGAGGCCATTGCGGTCGAGCGTCGCCCCGATCTGCCGTCCGTCCGTGAACGCGATTCCCGCGGGGCCGTCCCACGGCTCCATCAGCGAGGCGTGATATTGATAGAAGTCGTGTCGCTTCTCGTCCATCAGCTGGTTGCCCGCCCAGGCTTCCGGAATGAGCAGCATCATGGCGTGGGCGAGGCTGTAACCGCCCTGCACCAGGAATTCGAGCGCGTTATCAAAGCAGGCCGTGTCGGATTGCCCCTCGAAGGAGATCGGCCAGAGCTTCGAAATATTGTCGCCGAACAGCGGCGACGACACGCTCGCCTCCCGCGCCGCCATCCAGTTCACGTTTCCGCGGAGCGTGTTGATTTCACCATTATGGCAGATCATGCGGTAGGGGTGCGCCAGCCGCCACGAAGGGAAGGTATTGGTCGAGAAGCGCTGATGAACGAGCGCAAGCGCCGACGAGAAGCGGGGGTCATGCAGGTCGCGGTAATACTCGCCGAGCTGATAGGACAGAAACATGCCCTTATAGACGACGGTCCGGCACGACAAGGTGACAATATAGAAGCTCTGGATTTCGACAGGGCCAAGCTCGGCGCGCGTCCGGTTCGCCATAATTCTACGCGCTAGATAGAGAACGCGTTCGAAGGTTGTATCGTCGGCAATGCTTGTAGGCCGGGCCACAAAAACTTGCCGATGGAAAGGCTCCGTGGAAGTAACCGACGGAGGCAGCGGCTCGTTGTTGACCGGCACATCGCGCCAGCCGAGCACGGGCATCCCCTCTTCCGCGAACGTTTCAGCCACAATCGCCTCGCACCGCGCGCGCCGTGCAGGGTCCTGCGGCATGAAAATCTGGCCGACGGCGTAATCGCCGGGGGTAGGCAGCTTGAATCCAAGGCGCTCCGCTTCCGCGGCGAAAAATTCGTGAGGAATCTGAACGAGAATGCCAGCCCCGTCGCCCGCGAGCGGATCGGCGCCAACCGCGCCTCGATGCTCCAGATGGAGCAGGATTTTCAATGCATCCTGCACAATCTGATGGCTTTTCACGCCCTTGATGTTCGCGATCAGGCCGAGGCCGCAGGCATCGTGTTCATTGGACGGATGATAAAGCCCCTGAGGTTCGGGGACGCTGGTCGCGTGGTTCAACCTGTTACCTGGATGCATCGCGGTTTCGGTCATGGCTGCATATTTCGAGCGAAGTCTTTGTGTGATCGGTGATCTTGGTGTAGTCGTGCGCGCGCCTCTTCGAGGGGGGGCCGAAGCGCTTGGTGCTCAGGGGTGATGTGTCGTGTGGCGGGGTCGGCTGCTTTGCCATTATAAGTCACGCTGTGGAGGCCGCCCTTTCTGATTTCATTACTCTGGGACACGCGGGCACGCCAAACCCCCGCCCCGAAACGCATTTGCTTCGCTAAAACAAACGGTAACCGGGCCGAGCTCGACCGCGTGGGCTTTTCAGCCCATCACTTCGAAGCCTGCCAGAATTCCCGAGTGATGACAAGCCTGCAATGTTGCCGCGCGACCTCGCGGGCAGTCGCACAATTTTCCGCCTTACGGTTTGCGGGGCGGATGCAGACGCTCCGCCGTATAACGCCTATATAAGAGCGATTAAGTCCCGAAGGTATGGGTCTCCCCCTGGGGAATCGTGAATGCGGGGCGGAATTAAGCAAATCGGAGCGGTCGTGGAGCGCATGGATTGGCGCGAAAACCTGCAGGACGTTCTGGCGCGAAGCTGGCAAGGCCTTCGCGATACGGTCCTTTCGCCGCAAGCCAGAGCGGCGCCCGACGAAAAAGTCGCGGCGCTCGCCAGCGAGGCCGCGCCGGTCATTTGGCTAATCGGCAAAGTCCAGTCCGGCAAAACGTCCATCGTCCGGGCCTTGACCGAAGCCACTGCCGCCGAAGTGGGCCAGGGCTACAAACCGTGCACGCGGACGTCCGCGCTTTTCGATTTCCCCTCTGATGCGCCCGTCATCCGTTTTCTCGACACAAGAGGCCTTGGCGAAAAAGGCTACGATCCCACGGAAGACATCAGCGTTCACGAAGCCCAGGCGCATCTCATGCTTGCGGTTATGAAGGCGCTCGATCCGCAGCAGGAAGCTGTCGTAGAGACCGTCAAGGCGGCGCGTAAACGCCACCCTCAGTGGCCGTTGATCGTGGCGCAAACGACTTTGCATGAGGCCTATGCGCCAGGGCGGGAACATCCGAAGACTTATCCTTATGCTGCGCTCGGGCAGGAACGGGTTTCAGACGGGGCGATTCCCGAAGACCTGGCAAGAAGCCTCGCCCATCAGCGCTCCCTCTTCAAAGGCTTGCCCGGAAACGGCCTTTGCCTCTTTGTGCCGATTGACTTCACCCAGCCGGGCGACGGATACGAACCCCAGGAGTACGGGCTCGACGCGCTTATGCATGCGCTCCAGATAGCAGCGCCCGCTGGTCTCATCGCGGCCTTGAAGGACGCGAACGCGAAAGCGGGTGATACGCTTGCGAGCGAAGCCCATCCGCATATCGTAGGCTATGCCACCGCCGCCGCCGCAGCTGACGCGGTGCCTGTGGCGGGCGCGGTCGCCGTCCCGGTCGTCCAGTCGAAAATGCTCCATAGCCTCGCCCGCATCTATGGCGTGGACTGGAACAGGAAGGCGCTGACCGAATTCGCCGCCTGCCTTGGCGTAGGGGCCGTTTCGCGGCTCGCAGCGGGGTTCGGTTTGCGGGAGCTCGCAAAGCTCATTCCGGTTTATGGTCAGACGGCGGGAGCCGCCGCCGCCGCCGCGATGAGTTTCGCGACCACCTTCGCCATCGGCAAAGCGGCCTGCTACTTCCTCGCAATCCATCGGGCGGGGGGGAGCGATCCGAAAGGCGTTTCAAAAGCTTACGCCGACGCCTTGGCGCAAGCCTTCCGTTTCCGTAAAGCGGCGCAGAGCGAACCCGCATGAAGAAGCCCCGCGACACCACCTTCTGGCTGCGCATTTGGATCTGGGCGATCTGCATCGCCCTGCCTTCGCTGACGCTCGTGCCATTCGGCGGCATCTGGATGTGGCAGCATGGCTATGTCCTTTATTGGGTGATCGGCGCGTGCCTGTTCGTCATCGTGGCGTTCCTTTATCAGCTTTACCTCTTCAAAAAGCTCGATATTTCCCCGGCGAAATCGCAGCCGTTCGAGCCTCCCGAGGACGCCGCAGCCTCAACCTGGACGCCTCGCGAGAACGAAGCCTGGAAAGCGGTTCTAGCGGTGGCCGACACCGTGGATATAAGCCATTTCTCGAACTGGTCCGCCTTTCTGGGGCTTGGCAAGGAAACCATCGACGCCGTCGCCAAGAGCCTTCATCCTGAGGTGAAAGATCCGCTCTGGCAGTTCACCGCGCCCGAAGCGCTCACGATGATCGAGCAGGTCAGCCTGCATTTGAAGCCGATGGTCATCGAGAATATCCCGCTCGGCGACAAGCTGACGATCGGGCAGATCATTCAGATTTATCAAATGCGCGGCGTTATCGACGTTGCCCAGAAGGGCTACGATATCTGGCGCATCATCCGCATGCTCAACCCGGCGACGGCGGTGACGCAGGAGCTTCGCGAGCGGCTTTCCAATCAGATGTATCGCTGGGGCCGGGAGGAACTGGCGAAGCGGCTGGCGCGCGGCTACGTGAAAGAGGTCGGGCGCGCGGCCATCGATCTGTATGGCGGGCGCTTGCGCGTCGCTCCGGAGGATCTGGAAGCGCATGTCACCGAAGCCACCGAGCGCGACCGCAAGGCGCCCAAGCTGCAGGCCGAGCCCTTGCGCCTGCTCGTCGGCGGGCAGGTGAATGCGGGCAAGTCCAGCCTCATCAATGCGCTTCTGAATGAGATCCGTGCGGGCTCCGACGCGCTTCCGCTGACGAACCAGTTCACGGCTTATGAAATCAGGCGCGAAGGGGTGCCGCAGGCGATGATTCTTGACAGCCCCGGCCTCGACAGTTTGGAGCAGCCGCTGGAAAAGCTCATCGAGGAGGCGGCCCAGGCCGATCTCATCCTCTGGGTCGCGAGCGCCGTGCGCGCCGACCGCGAACTCGATGCCCGCGCGCTCGACGCCATCCGCGAGTATTTTTCCAAGCGTCCCAACCGCCGCCGGCCGCCCATGCTTCTGGTGCTGAGCCACGTGGACAGGCTCCGCCCCATGCAGGAGTGGAAGCCGCCCTACGATCTCGCCGATGAGGCGAACCCGAAAGCCGCATCGATCCGCGCCGCCATTGGTGCGGCGGGCGGCGATCTCGGTTTCTCGGCTGACGATGTCGTGCCCGCCTGCCTCGACGCGAAGGCCGGCGTCTATAACGTGGATGCGATCTGGGCCGAGATCATGGAGCTTATGCCGGACGCCCAGCGCGCGCAGCTTGTGCGCACGCTGCAGGATCTCGACCGCGGCGTCGACTGGCGGCGGCTTCGGACGCAGGCGCTGAACGCCGGGCGCATCCTCGCGAAGGCGGTGTTATCGGGGAGCGGCGGCGGGACTACGCGGCCTTAGAGAGTGCGTCCGGAAAAGTGCGAAGCGGTTTTCCGAAAAGACGCACGACAAGACAAAAATTAGAGCCCGCTTTTGATTCCATCAAAAGCGGACAGGCTCTAGAAGGCAGCGCGCCGCCAAGCTGATCATAAGTTATTTGATTTTTTCAGCCCCGTATTCAACGAAGAGCGACGCAGGCGCCCGAATGCTCCGCCGGACCAATGGTTAGCGCCCCGTTTCCGGCCGGGGTCACGCCGTAATGGTAAATCACGGGATGGTTAACAGGAGCGCCCCGGAATTATTTCTGGTCTGATTCATGATTTGTTATCCTTCATAGAGGGTGAAAAAGAGGGGCGCCGCGCCTACGGCCGGCCTTAGGCGAGCGGCTATAACTCATTGAAGCGAATAACTTTTCTGACTTCAATCCAGCCCATTAAATAGAATTTAATGCCCGATTTTTGGCATTAAGTTGGCTCTGAAAAGTCCGTTAAATATGTTACAATTTCGTGGTTTAACCAATGCGGCAGTCTGGTCAGCGCAGCGCGCGCATGCCGCGCCTCGTCCGATTCTGTATTTATTCCATAAAAATCAATGACTTGCGCGCATTAACCTCTCTGCAAGGCGCTTTTTCCTAAGATCTGCGGCTGAAACATTCCGGCTGTAAACGCAAGCGAGACGCCGATCCGCGAATGAACCAAGATCACTTCTTTCAGCAATACGCATGCAAAAGCCCAGCGCCTCAAGGCCTGGTTTTGGCCGAGTTGCTCCAAGGCCGAGCCTCACGAAGCGGTCCGCGTCGGACAACACAGCCCAATGCTGTTGTGCTAAAGCACAATTTTTGGGATAAAGGCGGCGTCGCCTCGACGGCGGCAAGATTCAGAAAACGGTAGGGTATGAGAACTTTTAAAGTCGATCTTAACCAGCGCCTCAAGACCGCGGCGGAGGCCAAGGAAGCGGCGCTAAAGAAATTCACGGAACGCAAAGCGGACGACGATCCGGCCGTGCTTGCACGGAAGGCGGCGCGGTTGGAAGCAGCCGAGGCTCGCAAGGCGCGTGCCACCGAGCGTGAGGCAAAAAAGGCTGAGGAAAAGGCCCGCCTGATTGAAGAGCAAGCCAAGAAAAAGGCCGAAGGCGAGCTTGAGGCCGCAAAAAAAGCAGAGCGCCAGGAAGCGCTCGCGGCCGATCAGAAAGCGGCCCGGGATGCCCGCTACGCCGCGCGCAAAGCCAAGAAGTAGAGCTGGCGCCGCGCCCATCGCCGTGATGATCGAAGGCTCGCCGCGCGGCGTACCTTGCGCGCGCGTCCGCGAAGCCGGTTGACGCGCGCGCCGCAGCTTTCCATAGTCCGTGCAATCCTTCAAACACATCAGAAAAACCCAAGCACCATGACATCCGCCTCCGAATCGCTCGCAGAGCTCGCGCAGACCTCCAAGGCCTGGCCCTTTGAAGAGGCGCGCAAGGTTCTGAAACGGCTGGAAAAGGCGGACCCGGCGCGCGAGGTGATATTCGAGACGGGGTACGGGCCTTCGGGGCTGCCGCATATCGGCACGTTCGGCGAAGTGGCGCGCACGTCCATGGTGCGGCATGCGCTCGAGGTGCTGAAGCCGGGCGTCAAGACGCGGCTCGTCTGTTTCTCGGACGACATGGACGGCCTGCGCAAGGTGCCGACGAATGTGCCGAATCAGGAGTTGTTGCAGGCGGCGCTCGACAAGCCGCTGACGGTGGTGCCCGATCCGTTCGGCACGCATGCAAGCTTCGGCGCGCACAACAATGCGCGGCTGCGCGCCTTCCTCGACAGCTTCGGGTTCGACTATGAGTTTCTGTCGGCGACCGAATGCTATCGCTCGGGGCAGTTCGACGAGACGCTGCTCAAGATGCTCGAATGCTACGACAAGGTTATGGACATCATCCTGCCGACGCTCGGGCCGGACCGCCGCGCAACCTACTCGCCGTTCCTGCCGATTTCGCCCGACACAGGCAAGGTGCTGCAGGTGCCCATCGAGAAGCGCGATCTCGCCGCGGGCACGATAACCTATAGCGATCCCGATACCGGCAAGACGGTCGAGACGCCGGTCACGGGCGGGCATGTGAAGTGCCAGTGGAAGGCGGATTGGGCGATGCGCTGGACGGCGATGGGCGTCGATTATGAGATGGCGGGCAAGGACTTGATCGATAGCGTTATGCTGTCGTCGAAGATCTGTCGCGTGCTCGGTGGCAGGCCGCCGGAAGGCTTCAATTACGAGTTGTTCCTTGACGACAAGGCGCAGAAGATCTCGAAGTCGAAAGGCAACGGCATCGCGGTGGAGGAGTGGCTTGCCTATGCCACGCCGGAGAGCCTGAGCCTCTATATGTTCCAGAAGCCGAAGACGGCGAAGCGGCTCTATTTCGACGTGATCCCGAAGGCGGTCGATGATTATTTTACCTATCTTGACGCCTATCAGAGGGAAACCGCCGAGCAGCGGCTGAACAATCCCGTCTGGCACATCCACAACTCGCGGCCGCCGCAGCACAGCGTGCCCATCAGCTTCAGCCTGCTGTTGAACCTCGTCAGCGCCTCGAACGCGCATACGAAGGACATCTTGTGGCAGTTCGTGCGCAACTACACGCCCGAAGCCAACCCGGCGGATTTTCCGGAACTAGATCGCCTGATCGGTTTCGCCATCCGCTACTTCGAGGAGCGCGAGAAGCCGTTCAAGGTTTATCGTGCGCCAACGCCGGTGGAGCGCAATGCGATGCTCGACCTCAACGAGCGGCTGCTTGAGGCAAATGCCAAGCTCAGCGCGGAGGAACTGCAATCCATCGTCTACGAGGTGGGCAAGGCGCATCCGTTCGAGAACCTGCGCGATTGGTTCAAGGCGCTCTACGAGGTGCTGTTCGGGGAGAGCCAGGGACCGCGCTTCGGCTCATTCATCAAGGCGTATGGCATCGAGCCCGCGCGTAAGCTGATCTCCGAGCGACTGCATCAAGCGGCCGAGACTGTGTAGGCGGCCATGCCGGTGAGGACAATCTACAAGCTCATCAAGGCTGCCGAATGGGAAGCGGCCTGGGCCGAGGGTGTGTATCGCGGGTCGGAGCAGGATCAGCGTGACGGCTTCATTCACCTGTCAACTGCGGCGCAGATTGCAGAGACGGCGCGAAAGCACTTCTCCGGCGCTTCCGATCTCGTTCTCCTGGCCATCGACACGGACATGATCGAGAAGCTGCACGCCCCCCAAAACGAAGGGGGACAGGCAGAGGGCGGCCCGCTGCGCTGGGAGCCGTCGCGCGGCGGCGATCTTTTCCCTCATCTCTATGCGCTCCTTCCAACGGCGGCCGTGCAAAGCGCGACACCGGCCCCGCCAGCCGATGACGGGACGCCGATCATTCCGCACGACCTGCCGTCATGAACCGCTTCTGGTCCGCGGCCCAGGCCACGCTCCTGTTCCTCGACCCTGAAACGGCGCATGACGCTTCGTTGCGAGCGCTTGAGGCCGGCGTCCACCCCAGGCAGGCGAAGCCTGATGACCCGCGCCTCGCGCAAACCCTGTTCGGCCTCACCTTTCCGAATCCGGTGGGCGTCGCGGCAGGATTCGACAAGGATGCGCGCGTCTACAATGCGCTGTTCGACATCGGCTTCGGCTTCGCGGAGGCAGGCACAATAACGCCCAAGCCGCAGCCGGGAAATCCGCGCCCGCGTGTGTTACGGCTGATGCACGAGCGCGGCATTATCAATCGCCTCGGCTTCAACAGCGAAGGCCATTCGGCTGCTCTCGTCCGGCTCGCGAGCAAGCCGCCGCGGGGCATTCTGGGGGCGAACATCGGCGCCAACCGCGACAGTCGCGATCCGATAGCCGACTATGTTGCAGGCGTCCACGCCTTTGGGACGTTGGCCTCCTATCTCGCGATCAACATCTCCTCGCCGAACACGCCGGGCCTGCGCGACCTGCAAGCGCCGGACCGGCTGAATGCGCTGCTTGAAGCTGTGATGACTGCGCGAGCGAGTCTTGGCCGAGCGGCGCCTGTCCTCGTCAAACTCGCCCCCGATCTGCACGACGATGACATTGCGCCGGTCATGCAGTGCCTGCTGAGCCGCAAGGTCGATGGCGCGATCCTCACCAACACGACCGTATCCCGGGAGGGCATCCCAACCGACTCGCATCGAAATGAGTCTGGGGGGCTTTCGGGCAAGCCGCTGTTCAAACGGTCCACGCGCTTCCTCGCGAAATGCTACCTTGCAACAGAGGGAAAGCTGCCGCTGATCGGCGTTGGCGGCGTCAACTCGGGCGCGGCTGCTCTGGCTAAGATACGCGCCGGCGCGTCGCTGATCGAGCTTTACACCGGGCTCGTCTACGAAGGTCCGACGCTTTTGCCGGACATCAAAGACGCGCTTCTGGCGGCAATGCGGGCAGCCGGAAAGCCGCTCGCTTCGCTTGTTGGATTGGACGCGGATAAGTGGGCGCAAAGCTGAGGTTCAAGCAGGCGCAACAGTCCTCGCGCTGGAGCTGATGATGCTGCGCTCGAGCGCAGGATAGCGCGAGCCAAGGGTCGCAGCCCGCACAATGTAGAAAATCGAAAGCGACGCCCAAAGCCCGTGATTGCCGAAAGCCGGGGTCAGAAGCGCCCACGCGGCAAGAAACACGGCAAGGCTGACGATCATCATGTTGCGCATGTCGGCGGTTCGGGTCGCGCCAATGAAGATGCCATCCAATTGGAAGCAAGCCACCCCGAGAATCGGGGTCATCGCCGCCCAGGGCAGGAATTCGCGAGCCGAGTTCCGCACCGACGGTGTCGTTGTCATGAGATCGATCAAGAAGAGCCCAGCGGCCCAGAAGGCGACGCTTACTATGACGGCCAGCGCGGCGGCCCAAATCGAACTGAGATGAACGGCTTGACGAAAGCGTCCGAAGCTCGCCGCACCAACCGCCTGTCCGACCAGCACTTCGGCGGCGAAAGCGAACCCGTCCAGTACATAAGCTGAAAGGTCGGAGAGGCTCCGCAGCACGCTGTTCGCTGCGAGCGCCACATCGCCAAGCTTTGCTCCTTGCGCGGCGAAGAAGGTGAACGCGAACAAGAGGCAAATGGTGCGGATCATGATGTCGGCGTTCACTGCAAGAAGCTTGCGGAAGGCGCGCGCTTCGAAAAGCGCCGCTGACTGCGCCTTTTGTCTGCGAAGAAGCAGGCGCGCGATAAAGAGGCCGGCCAACACCGCAGCATATTCGGCAAATACGGCTGCCATCGCCGCGCCCTTCACACCTTTGCCCGCAACAAGGACCAGAAGGATAGCGAGCGCGATGTTGATGGCATTGAGGAAAAGCTGCAGAACCAACGCGAGATTTGCGCGTGCCAGACCGATCAGCCAGCCGACCAAAGCATAGTTTGCAAGGGTCGCTGGCGCGCTCAGAATCCGGACGCCGAAATAATCTGCGGTCGCGGTCTGAACCTCGGCGCTGCCGCCGGTCAGCCTGAGGATCGAGAGAATCGCCGGCACATGAAAGGCGAAAAGCAGCGTCCCAGCTACCACCGCAATGAGAAGCGGGCGATACAGGTTGGCCGCGACCTCCGCATCATCACCAGCACCGACAGCCTGGGCGGTCAGCCCCGTGGTTCCCATCCGCAAGAAGCCGAAGGCCCAGAACAGCATCGCGAAGATCGTCGAGCCGAGCGCCACACCGCCGATGAGCGCCGGGTCATCGAGTTGGCCCATCACGGCGGTGTCGGCCATGCCGACCAGCGGCACGGTCGCGTTGGACAGGATCATAGGGATCGCTATGGAGAGCACATCCCTGCTTTTCAATCGCGTTTCCGGGAGACTGTAGTCCCTGTCACTCCGCCGACGAGAGGCTATTTTCTAGACCTGCGCGGAGCCGGGGCCTCAGATCGACCTACACGGCGCCCGGACCCGAGGAAGCTGAAGAAGCGCACGAGGAGCCAAAGCGGAATGACAATAAGAGCGCCGAGAATGAAATAGCGGCCCCCCCTATTGATGGCATCGAAGCCGTGAGATTCGATCCAATCTGCGAGCCTGATGATTGCATCATACAGATTACTGGGATGGTAGCCGAAGAAAGAGAGCACCACCCCGATAATCAACGAGGCTGTCACAAGCTTCAAAACTACGAGAAGCGGGCTACCGCCGAAAAAGCGTTCCATGCTCAAGTCCGTTTTCTACGTTGATTACACGCATACCCGGCGCTTGGTGAATCGCAAAGAGGAAATTAGCACGCGATGTTAAAGACCACTGGACAAGAGCAGACCCCGCCGGCCAGACGGGGGCTGTTTTTATGCTTGCCGACAGGGGCTACTTCGCTAGACCTGGGAGCGCTGTTCGCGTGACTTGCCGCCATGGCTCGCTTGTCCGCCTTTCCGGCCAGCCTGTGCGGCAAGGTCGCGGTTCCGTGAGAAGCTGCGGTTCTCGTCGGAAACATTCTGCCCTCCCTTGCGGCCTGCTTCGGCGGCCAATGAGCGGTTCTGGCTGAAGCTCCTCTTTTCGTTGGGCACGCTTTGGCCGCCCTTGGAAGCGATGGCACGTTGCTTTTCGGCATCCATAGAGGCGAAACCGCGTGTCGATGTCGAGCCGGTTTTTTTGGGGTGTTGGGAGGCCATTCAAGCTCCTATGCTGCTGTTTTCACCATAGCCTCTGACTGAGACTTTACGCTGGTAAACAGCGTGGTCCCGCTCTGGTTCCGCTACATTGGCCTGGTTTTTCCTGTTTTTTTGCAGTCTCAGTTTGGTTTACTTTTCCACCACCACTTAAGGTGGTGCTCTTTTCACCCAATACCGCGAACTGGTTGTGCAACATCATAAGAGCAACTCTTGGTGAGACTGAAAAGCACTTGGATTTCTCCAAAACGATCCACAGCCCCACCGAACAAGCGTCAATTTAATTGACGCGCCTTGCTATCCAGACTACCCGCGATAGAGTGGTGCCTCGGCTATAAGCGCCACGGCGTGAAGACAAAAGCGCTTGTTGCCACGGCTACGCAGTCGAAAGACAGTCTGGCTGCACGGTTGGATGTAACTCAGGCTGTTCGTGCATTGCTTCGGATCGGGCTCTCTTAGATGTCAAGTTAGGAGCTAAGTGTAGACCTAACTTAATATGGGGGAAGTTTATGCCTTCAATGCAATTGCGAGATCTTGAAAACGAAAGCATCGAAATTCTTCGCGAAGTCGTCGCTGAATTTAATAATCCTGTTATGCTTTATTCCATTGGCAAGGATTCCTCCGCGCTTCTCCATTTGGCTATAAAGGCGTTCTATCCCTCACCCCTGCCATTTCCAGTCCTGCACGTCGATACGACGTGGAAATTCAAGGAGATGATCACCTTCAGGGATGAGACGACTTCACGGCTCGGCTTAAAGCTTATCATCCACATCAACCAGGATGGGGTCAATCAAGGTATAGGACCTTTTTCCCACGGCAGTTCCGTTCATACCACCGTCATGAAGACGGAGGCCTTGCGTCAAGCCCTTGACCGGTATGGCTTTGACGCCGCCATAGGAGGGGCTCGGAGAGATGAGGAGAAGTCTCGCGCAAAGGAGCGAGTATTTTCCCATCGAACAAACTCGTACAGATGGGATCCGCGCAATCAGCGCCCTGAACTCTGGCGTCTGTTCAATACCAAGCTGCGCACGGGCGACACCATGCGGGTCTTCCCGTTATCGAATTGGACGGAAACCGATGTTTGGCGCTACATCGCCGCCGAGAACATTCCCGTGGTCCCACTTTATTTTGCGAAGTCCCGGCCAGTGGTCGAGCGAGATGGAATGCTCATTATGGCCGATGATGACAGGCTTCCGCTCAAGCCAAATGAAACACCAAAGCCTGTCAAAGTAAGGTTTCGGACGCTTGGCTGCTACCCTTTGACCGGGGCGATCCGCTCCGAGGCTGATTCAGTTGAAACAATCATCGAAGAATTGGAGCAGTCCAGAAGTTCTGAACGGCAGGGGCGCCTGATTGATTACGATGAGTCTGGCGCTATGGAGAGGAAAAAGCAGGAGGGGTATTTCTGATGCTGCTCAAGCAGGAAGGCGCTCTGCGCACTCAAACGCCCTGCGCCTTGACCGAAGGCGCTGGGGTGCTTCGCTTCCTGACCTGTGGCAGCGTCGATGATGGCAAGAGCACTCTAATCGGCCGTCTCCTCTACGATTGCAACCTTATACCGGATGATCAGCTGCAGGCCATCACCAAGGACAGCCAACGCTTTGGGACTACGGGCGGCGTAGACTTGGCCCTTCTCGTTGACGGGCTGCAGGCAGAGCGCGAGCAAGGTATCACGATCGATGTCGCATACCGCTATTTTGCCACATCGCGGCGAAGCTTCATCGTGGCGGACAGTCCTGGCCACGAGCAGTACACGCGCAACATGGCGAGCGGGGCGTCAGTATCCAACCTTGCGGTGTTGCTTGTCGACGCTCGTAAAGGAATCCTGCCGCAGACGAAGCGGCACAGCCACATTGTCTTTCAATTCGGCATTAGCCATGTCGTTCTCGCAGTCAACAAGATGGACCTTGTTAATTTTTCCCAGGCGACCTTTGAAGCTATAGCAACCAACTTCCGAGAGTTTGCAAACAAGCTCGGCTTGCCGAATGTCACCATTATTCCGGTCGTAGCCCGCGATGGCGACAACATTACAGAGCCGAGCGAACGCATGCCCTGGTACGATGGGCCGCTGCTTCTCTCGTTTCTGGAAAGCGTTGAAGTTGACACGGCAGACAAAATAGCGCCGTTCCGCTTTCCGGTGCAATGGGTCAATCGGCCAGACGCAGATTTTCGAGGCTTCTCCGGCACTGTTGCCAGCGGCTTTGCGAATCGCGGGGACGAGGTTCTCGCCCTGCCGTCCGGCCAGCTTACGAAAATTCGTCGCATCGTCACTCATGACGGTGAGCTTGATCGGGCTGACACTGGCGCCGCGGTGACGGTCGTTCTTGCGGATGAAATTGACTTAAGCCGCGGCGACATGCTCGTCGCGCCGTCGAGCGCCCCCGAGATGGCGGACCAGTTCGCCGCTCATTTGATCTGGATGGACGACGAGAAGCTGATGCCACATCGGCCGTACTTACTCCGTTGTGGCACGCAATGGGTGACGGCTGAGATTTCGTCGATCAAACATAAGCTTAGCATCGATACGCTCGAACACATTGCAGGTGACACTATCGCGCTCAATGAGTTGGCCGCCTGCAATATCTCGACGAATCGTCCGCTGATTTTCGATCCCTATACTCAAAATCATAAAACAGGCAGCTTCATACTTGTAAACAGGCTGACAAATCAGACCGCGGCTGCTGGAATGATCATGTTTGGGCTGCGGCGCGCAACGAATGTCGTTTGGCATGAGACCGATGTCACCAAGACAGAGCGTAGCCGGCTTATGCGGCAAAAACCGTGCTGCCTGTGGTTTACGGGGTTATCCGGTTCCGGTAAATCCACGGTCGCCAATTTGCTTGAGCGCCGGCTCTTCGCAATGGGCCATCACACCTACATCCTCGATGGCGACAATGTTCGGCACGGTCTAAACCGCGATTTGAGCTTTTCCGATGCGGACCGAGTTCGAGAACATCCGAAGGGCCGCTCACGCTGCCCGGTTGATGGTCGATGCCGGGCTGATTGTGCTCACGGCCTTCATCTCTCCCTTCAAAGCGGAACGTCGCATGGCTCGGGAACTCTTCGACGAAGGGGAGTTCATCGAGGTTTTCATTGATACACCGCTTGATGTCTGTGAAAAGCGCGATCCTAAGGGACTCTATAAAAAGGCACGCAGTGGCTTGATCCCTAATTTTACCGGAATCTCCTCGCCTTATGAGGTTCCCGAAAGCGCAGAAATCCACATGAGATGCGGCGAGACGCCCCCGGCTGACATCGTAGAGGAAGCTATCGAGCACCTGCGGCGCAAGGGGATTTTGTAAATGGTTTCATGCCGGCCATCGTTTCTCTCAGATCTATACACGACGCTTCCAAAGACATAGGCGTTTTTGGCTGAGGATTGGTAGGCCGGTTGATTTGCGCGAGACGGCGATGGCGCCGCGATGCTCAAAAGGCGTAACGTGTCTATCGAAGCATCGAGTTGTTTATGGGCAACATAATTAATTCTTGTACGGTGAAGCGTCAGTAAAAAAATAAATTATTGTGGTGAAGGTGTGGAAGCTTAGCGGAACAGGTTTGCGCATTAGCTGGTGTCCATTTATCTTCTGTCCCATCGGTGGTGTATTTCGCATCGTTTTGTGTTTGGAAACGAGCTGAAGGGACATTCGATATTGAGATGGAGAGGCGGCAGTGGTTCATTTGCGCAAGTTGGCAGGTAATAGTAATGCATCCTCCGATACATCAACCGGAATTTTGACAAGGGCAGATCGCGCACGCGATGCAAAAGATTGGAGACTTGCGCAAATACTTTATGGCGAGTATCTAAATCGAATCCCTTCGGACGCAGCAATTTGGGTTCAGTACGGGCATGCTTGTAAAGAATCGGGTGATATCAGAACCGCTGAAAGTGCTTATAATCGGAGCTTGGCCTTGGCGCCAGATGTTGCAGATTCTTACTTGCAACTCGGACACGCTTTGAAACTCCAAGGGAAGATCGACCGCGCCCGAGATGCATACGATCAAGCGCTGAAACTAGCCCCATCAGACCTCGACGCCCAACGCGAAGTCGATGCTATTGCGGGGCTAGCAGTGGAGACAATCCATTTAGCGATTTCCGGGGATGATTTGTCAGGGCCGTCGCCTAAAAAGCCTCGAAACGTGTTTGATTGCAGCGACTTGATTCATTACCTTAGGGATAACCGGCTTCCGACCGGTATCCAGCGAGTTCAGATAAACATAATTCGCAGCTTGATAACATCTGAACACTTTAGCAGTGGCGTTGCGGTTGCATTCTATGATCTGGAGGGGAGACAATGGCTGGAGATATCGCAGCTTGATTTCCAGCGGCTCGTCAGCGCTGCCCAGCAAATTGACACAGTTCCGGATTCTACTTGGCAGTCGATCCGTAATCAAATTTGCGGTCGCTCGGCGCCCACCTTCCTATTCCAGCTGAATGATAAGCTGATCAACCTTGGAACGTCTTGGTGGATACCAGACTATTTCTTGATGATAAGAAACCTAAAGCAAACCTATAAAATCCACTACATACCCTTCATTCATGATTGCATCCCACTGATCACTCCTGAATATTGTGCCGAGGGTCTTGTGATAGAGTTCAGGGACTGGATCACTAATGTATTCCAGCACTCTGACAGTTATCTCGCGAATTCGAGTTCTACGGCGCGAGACCTAGTTAGAACTGCCGATGAATTTGGGTTCCAGATTCCTGACCCTACTGTGATCCGTCTTGACGGCGACACAAGAACAGCTGGCCAGTTCTCAGATAGCGTTGAAAGCAGCAGAGACCTTTCCGGCATTCTGCTTTCCGAACGTGTTCCTGCGAACTCTCCGTTCGTGCTCATGGTCTCAACACTCGAAGCTCGGAAGAATCATATACTCGCGCTTAACGTTTGGAGCCAGCTTTGCACAACACGGGGGGAGGATAAAACTCCCTATCTCATATGCGTTGGAAAGCCAGGGTGGCGGTTTGAGACTGTTGGCGAGTATCTTTTAGCGCATCAACGCCTCAAAGGTAGGGTGCGCTTCATCTCAAATCTCAGTGACGCCGTCTTGGCTGAACTTTATTCTCGTTGCTTGTTTACCATCTATCCCAGCCATTACGAGGGCTGGGGACTTCCAGTTACAGAATCCCTTTGCTATGGCAAAACGGCTGTCGTTGCACGAAACTCATCACTTCCAGAAGCGGGGTGCGATTTTGTAGATTACTTCGAACCTGGCTCCATCCGTGAAGCAAAAGCAAAGATAGAGCGTCTTATTGATGATCATGATTACAGAGCAGCGCGCGAGAGCGAGGTAGCAGAGCAATTCAAGCCAAGGCTATGGGCCGAGGTCGCGAGAGATGTCGTTAACGCTGTCGGTACCGTAAGACACGAAGGGCACATCCCTGACATTTCAGGTTTGACTCAGCTCACCCCGGGCGTGATCCATCATATGGTGTCTCAAAGCAATCTGCCATTAGCTCGCATTTACGCCGGGGGACAAAACTTGCGTGTCGGTCAAGGATGGCACCGCTGCGAACCGTGGGGTGTCTGGAGTTCCGGACAGGAGGCTCGCTTGATGGGTCGGTTGCCCGGTCGGTCCCTCCATGATTGTTTGTTATATCTATATGTACGGGGTAACCCCGTACGGGAAATGAGATTAAGTGTAAGCTGTCCAGAACTCGACAAAGACGCAGCATTTGACCTTCCGGTATCTTCCGAGGTCGGGGTTATGCTTCCTATCGGGGATATTCCCAAGCAGCTCGAAGCCATCAACATCCTATTGTCGACCGGGCATCCTGTTGATCTAGGTCGAAATGCGAGCGGCAGTGACAATCGGACTATTGGGATTGGCTTGTGCTGGATTGCAGTTTGCGAAAGAGGGGATGCCCTTGGACGATTATCTGTGGCTGAGGCCTTGCAATTCAAGCAACCGACTCCCGGCACTTGGCATTAGTAGGCCTCTATGCGACACGGTAAGTTGCGATGAAACTTTTTCTCGACGTCACTCGGGTCGCAACACGCATGATCGGTTCGGCGCCGACCGGCATCGACCGGGTTGAGTACGCCTATGCAACCGAAATATTATGCAAGCCCAGCGGCGTTGACTCCGTAGCTGTCATAACCACGCCGCTGTTCACCGGCGCGTTGAGAAAACCGCTGATCCGGGAGATACTCGGACGGGTGGCGCTCGCCTGGAAGATCGGGAGTTCACCAGAGGAAGACGCTCTGTATCTCAAGCTCAAGAAGTCTCTTGAGACGCCGGTGCAGTTGGATCGAACGAAATGCTTTCGAGTCGCTGATCTTCCGATTCTCCAGCGTACGCGCGAACATGCGATTTTCCCGGTCCGGTCCCTTGCGCGCGCCTCTACGCGGTTGAAACGCTGGATCCAGCGCGGGGCTGTGCAGCCGGGCATTTACCTCAACAGTTCGCACACTCAGCTTGAAAAGGTTGAGCGCTTTCAGTGGACGGAAGCCACCTCAATAAAGAGCGTTTTCTTCATTCACGATCTTATCCCGATCGATTACCCGGAGTTCGTATCTCCGCGTTCTCCGGCGCGGCATGAAGGCCGCCTCAATACCGTTTCTCGTCTCGCGGCGGGCATCATTGTCAACTCGGACTACACCGCGCGAACGGTTGCAGCCTATTTGGATACACACAAAGTTGCGGCGCCTCCCATTGAAGTCATCCCGCTTGGGGTAACGGATTGGTTTTTAAACAAAAGCAAACTTCGGCCGCCGCAGGCGACGACGCCTTATTTCGTGAACGTCAGCACGATCGAGCCACGAAAGAACATGCTGTTTCTATTCGCTGTATGGCGTCGACTGACGGAAATCCTGGGGCCGGCTACCCCGCGGCTCGTACTCGTCGGCCATCGGGGCTGGGAGAACGAAAATGTTATCGATGTCCTCGATCGATCACGGGGGCTTGCCCCGTTTTTGGTCGAGGTCTCTGGCTTGAGCGACGCTGGTTTGGCTTCACTCGTCCGAGGCGCGACCGCGGTCGTCGCGCCGTCAACCGTCGAGGGCTTTGGGCTTCCGGTGGCCGAGGCCCTTTCCCTCGGCGTCCCCGTGATCGCGTCGGACATTCCAGCTCACCGGGAAGTTGGCGGCCGATGGACAACATTCATAGATCCGATCGATGGGCTGACTTGGGCAAAGACTTTGAAGGACTTCACCGACCCTCGGTCCCAACAGCGCGAGAGGGCTTTGGAGATTGGGCAAGACTACCGCCCGCTGACGTTGGCAGAACATGTCGTTCGCGCTA
>CAVXRT010000015.1:0-59137 GCA_963764115.1 uncultured Alphaproteobacteria bacterium | reverse complement strand
TTATTCCCGCGATGCTCAATATCTTATGATGCCCTCTTCCTCGCCCCGAGGAAGTTGAAATCCTGCTTCCGTTGCTGGTGTCGCTGGTGGGCATCTGCTACCATCGCTATTCACGGAGTTGCTCTGATCGCTGTCATTAATTTCGTACGCCGCGAATACCTTCTTGGACGCGCAGGCATCCGGTTTTGGAGAGACCTGGCCATCGTCGCAGCAGCCACGCAGCTTGCGCTGGTAGCGCATGGCATTGAGGTGACACTTTGGGCAGGTGCTGGGAACTTTGCGGCGAATTCGATGATTTTGCGGCTGCCTTTTACCACTCGGCAATGAACTACACATCTTTGGGCTATGGCGATGTCGTCATGTCTGCTTCCTGGAAACTTCGGGCTGCTTGAAGCCGCCGATGGGTTGCTGATGTTCGGCATCTCCACGGCCATGATCTTCGCAGTTATACAGAGATTGACGCAACCCCGGTTTGAGCATCGGGGCAAGTAAATGAAAGCGCCGCAGCTCCGGGACAATTTGAGCGCCACCTTCCTTTGCCTCTTCAGGGCAACGTCGTGACCGACCTGGGACGGGACGGGGTGCATCTCGTCGCCTATGGAACAAAAGACGGAGATCTTGCTTCCCAAGGAAGCTTAACGCTTAGAGATACACGCGAGCGGGCGGCGTACTCATATTTGCGGATGCGCGCGCCGTCGCCGTTATTGGCAGCGCGGCGAGCGGTCGAGGAACCTAAGCATGGCGACCTCTGATCCCCTTCGCTACACGAAAATCCCCCTCACCCATGGATCTGGCGCGATGCCTGCCCTCGGGTTTGGCACGCTCATTCCCGATCCCCTCGCAACCACTGAGGCAACCAAGACCGCATTGGAGGTGGGGTTTCGCCACTTCGACTGTGCGGAGCGCTACCGCAATGGACACGCGGTAGGGAACGCCATGAAAGAGTTGTTCGCAAGTGGTAAAATCAAGAGGGAGGATGTCTTCGTTACCACGAAGCTGTGGAACAACAATCATCGTCCTGAGCGGGTCAAACCCGCATTTGAGGCAAGCCGCCAGCGGCTTCAGCTCGACTATGTCGATTGCTATCTCATCCACACCCCCTTCGCCTTCCAGCCGGGCGACGACCAAGACCCGCGGGACGAGCACGGCCAGGTGATCTACGATCCGGGGGTGACGCTGATAGAGACCTGGCGCGCCTTGGAGCATCTGGTCGACGACGGTCGCTGCAAGTCGATCGGCGTATCGGATGTAAACTTGGACAAAGTTCGAGAAATTTTTGATGCCGCCCGCATCAAGCCAGCGGTCGTGCAAGTCGAATCCCATCCCTATCTGCCCCAGTGGGACCTCTTGGAGTTTTGCCGGCAGAATGGGATTGTGCTGCTCGCGTTCGCCGCGTTGGGCCATGGGATGGAGCCCAAATTGCTGGAGAACCCGGTGATAACCGCGATCGCTGAGCGTGTTCACAAATCGACGGCCCAGGTTGTGCTGGCCTGGGCGATCCAGCGCGGCACGGCCCTCCTCACGACATCGACCAAGCCCCGCCAAATCCAGGAGAACTTTGAGCTCTCAACCTTGCCCGAAGACGCCATGCAGGACATTCGGGATAAAATCGCGGAGAGGGTCCGGTTCAATGTCGTTGTGGAGACCGGCGTGCCTGGGTTCATTCCCCAAGGCAGATGAAAATGGCAGGAGGAGGTTGCGCGGCGTTCGCATGCATTGCGCTTCCGCCGGCGAAGTAAAGATAGCGCTTGGGGGCTGTAGAAGGAAGCTCGATGCCATCCCTGCTATCGGTGAATGTCGGCACGCCGCAGAATGTGGCCTGGCAAGGCAGAACCGTCTACACCGGCGTGTGGAAACACCAGGTCAACGGCCCGCGCACGGTCCGCCGGCTTAATATCGATGGCGATGGGCAGGGAGACTTGGCTGGGCACGGCGGCGAGCACCGCGCCGTTTTTGTTTATCAGATCGACTCCTACCGCCATTGGCAAAGCGAGCTCGGCCGGAACGACTTCACCTACGGACAGTTCGGAGAGAACTTCACGGTCGACGGCCTGCCGGACCGCGAGGTGTGCATTGGCGACCGTTACCGGATCGGCGGCGCTTTGTTCGAAGTGACGCAGCCCCGCGTCACCTGTTACCGGGTCGGCATTCGCATGAATGAGCCGCGAATGGCTGCATTGCTGGTCTCGCACGGCAGGCCCGGTTTCTATTTTCGTGTTCTTGAGGAAGGCGAAGTCGAAGCCGGAAATGAGATCGTGCAAGTCGCGGCGGGGCCTGAACGCATGACCGTCTTCGAGGTCAACGCGTTGCTCTACCGGCCCGGCCACCCCCGCAGCCAGCTCGAGCGTGCGCTGCGCATCCCGGCGCTGAGCCAAGGCTGGCGCAGCTCCTTCGAGGCGCTCATCGCGCAAGAGCAGAGTGGCGGCACGACGTCGGGAAATGCCGGACTCACGCGGGTTTCCGGGCCGCCTCCGGCGTGGGCGGGATTCCGCCCCCTGCGGGTGTCGCGCAAGGTTCGCGAAAGCAGCAACGTCGTGTCGCTCATGCTTGAGCCCGTGGATGGGTATTCCCTGACCGCTGCCGTTCCTGGCCAGTTCGTCGTGCTTCGCCTGAGGGCCGCCCCTGGCGCGCCGCCACTGATGCGCAGCTATTCGCTGTCGGGCGAACCCAGTTCTGGCCGCTATCGCATAAGCCTGAAGCGCGAACCGCACGGCATCGCGGGCGCCTATATCGACGAGAGGGTGCAGATTGGCGACGTGCTGGACGTGAGTGCGCCACGAGGCAACTTCACTCTAGGGCCGGGCGATGCTCCCGCCGTCTTCCTGAGCGCTGGCATCGGGGCGACCCCTGTCATCGCGATGCTCCACGCGCTGGCGGCCGAAGCGTCGCCGCGGGAAGTCTGGTGGCTCTACGGGGCCCGGCGCGGAAGCGAGCATCCTTTTGCTCAGGAAGTCCGCACACTCCTCAAAGCCTTGGCCCACGGGCACAGTCACATATGCTACAGCGCGCCCGATCCCGAGGATCGGCCGGGCGTGGATTTCGACGCTCGTGGACGGATCGATATGGGCGTGCTCCAGGAACTGGGTGTTCCGCGCAATGCCGGCTTTTATATCTGCGGGCCTGCGGCCTTTATCAGTGACCTGACGGCGGGCCTTGCCGCCTGGGGCGTCGCCAAAGGCCGAATCCACACTGAGCTGTTCGGTCCCGGTCCGTCCAATACTCCAGGCGTCGCCGCCTCCCCGCACGGGCCGCCGCACCTGCCGGCCGGGCCTCCCGGCGCGGGGCCGCTGATTTCGTTCGCCCGCAGTGGCTTGAATGTCCATTGGGATCCGGCATTTCATAGCCTGCTTGAGCTTGCCGAAGCCTGCGATGTCCCCACGCGGTGGTCGTGCCGCACAGGGGTCTGCCACAGTTGTGAAACCGGGCTTGTGGCTGGGTCAGTTGCCTACGCGCCCGACCCAATCGACCCACCAGCGGAAGGCAATGTGCTGATCTGCTGCTCCCGGCCACAGGGCGACGCCGTTATCGATCTCTAACGTTTCATGGAGCTCTTGCGTGACAAACACCTACGACGCACTCATCATCGGCGCTGGCCAGGCCGGTCCGCCTTTGGCGGGACGGCTTACCGCGGTTGGCATGTCGGTCGCGCTGATCGAGCGCAAGTTTTTCGGCGGCACTTGCGTCAACACGGGCTGCATTCCGACCAAAACGCTCGTCGCCAGCGCCTACGCCGCGCATCTGGCGCGCCGCGCCAAGGACTATGGCGCCAGCACCGGAGAGGTCGCGGTCGACATGAAGGCCGTGAAGGCGCGCAAAGACGCCATCTCCATGCGAGCGCGCGAGGGCGTCGAATCCTGGCTTGAGGCCATGGAGCGTTGCACGGTTTACCGCGACCATGCGCACTTTGTCTCGCCGCGCGAAGTGCAGGCGGGCGCGGACCGCCTCACTGCGAAGCACATCTTCATCAATGTGGGCGGCCGCGCGCGCATTCCGGACCTGCCTGGAATCGACCGTGTCGCCACCCTGACCAACACGTCGATTCTCGAGCTCGACACGCTGCCGAGGCATCTGGTCGTGGTGGGAGGCAGCTATATCGGCCTCGAGTTCGCACAGATGTACCGCCGCTTCGGCGCTGAGGTGACCGTCGTGGAGATGGCGCCGCGGCTGATCGCGCGTGAGGATGAGGATGTCTCGGCTGCGATTAAGGAGATTCTCGAAGCCGAAGGCATCGCTGTGCACCTCAAGGCGGAATGCATCCACTTCGAGCCCCGGGGCGCTGAGATCGCCGTCGGGGTAGAGTGCGCGTCTGGCCCGCCGGAGGTCACCGGTTCCCACGTGCTGCTCGCGACCGGGCGCAGACCCAACACCGATGACTTAGGGCTTGACATTGCCGGCGTTGAAGTCGACCCGCGCGGCTACATCATCGTCGATGACGAACTCCGCACCAGCGCGCCCGGTATCTGGGCGCTTGGCGACTGCAATGGCCGCGGCGCCTTCACCCACACCTCCTACAACGACTTCGAGATCGTCGCTGCGAACCTCCTGGACGGCGAGCGGCGGCGGGTGAGCGACCGCATTTTGGGCTACGCGCTCTACATCGATCCGCCGCTCGGCCGCGTGGGCATGACCGAGGCGCAAGCACGCGCCAGCGGGCGGCCGCTTCTTGTGGGCCGGCGTCCGATGACCCGCGTGGGTCGCGCCATCGAAAAAGGCGAAACGCTTGGGTTCATGATGGCGATCGCCGATGCCGGGACTCAGCAAATTCTTGGGGCTGCGATTCTTGGAACCGGCGGCGACGAGGCGATCCATGGCATCCTCGACGCTATGAACGCGCGGACCCCCTACACGCAGTTGAAATGGGCAGTACCCATTCACCCGACTGTGTCGGAGCTCATCCCGACCCTCCTCGGTGAAATGAAGCAGGTCCGCCCGCAAAATCGGTAGCGCCGATTGAATGTCAGCCGTCTTTTGAAGTTCCGGTCAAGATGTTTGGTCGTCCGAAGACCTCGAATGGAGTATCAAGTCGTCAAGACAATAGGCTGCGCGGAAGACTAAGGCCCAGCCCTGGGCTACGTGTTCATTCGCTCTACGAAACGGGATCGGGCGGCGCTTGGTTCAAAGGGCTCGCTGAAATACTGGGTTTCGTGTGCAACCTTGCCGTCGATGAATTCCATGATGCTGACGGTGGGGAACGGCTTTTCATCATAATAGAGGATAAACTCGGTAATCCATACGTTACCGAACCCTAGAATGCGCCGGACCTTTGAAGCGCTTCAAATTTGGCTGAATGGAGCGCGTGGTTTGAATGTTGGCTCGTCCTCGAATGCGCTCCCCAGATTGGGGATAGTCGAGGATCGCATCCTCCCGATAAATTTCGTGCTCAGTTGTGAAATCGTTCGAATCGGAAGCTGCCCAATGCCGGGATAAAGCGGCGCGAATTTCGTTCTCTACTACAGATATTTGCGATTTTCCGT
Source organism: uncultured Alphaproteobacteria bacterium (assembly GCA_963764115.1). Classification (GTDB taxonomy): domain Bacteria; phylum Pseudomonadota; class Alphaproteobacteria; order Rhizobiales; family Rhodomicrobiaceae; genus Rhodomicrobium. The sequence continues at coordinate 53,663 of CAVXRT010000015.1, read as the reverse complement.
TGTCCGATTGCATGGGTGCCTATTCTTGGTCCACTCACCAACACGGCATCGCCACATAATCATTTCGTGGCCCAGACGCCTCCCCCGTGGGCTTCGGCGAAACGGGGCCGCTCGTTAGTTTGTTCCCATGGCTTTAATACGATAATGATCAGCATCGCAGCTGTTTCAGCACTCCCAATTGAGATTGCAGATCGGGTGAACCGGCTCGCGTGTGAAATATGCCCGAATTTTGCTTGGATTTGTTCGGGAAAACTTGCGTAACCGATTGATTTCTCTTAGCTCAAAAAACGACCATTCGGGACCTAAGCTATTGTTTTAGCGAGAGAAAGCAAGGCATCATAATCCGCGTGTCGGGGTTCGAGTCCCTCCTCCGCTCTCGCATATCTCTCAATGGCTTAGGTTTTCACGTGGCTTGAACGTCAAATGCATTCGGGAAACTTCGTTTGCTTTTGTTCTCACTTTGAAGATTGCGGGCGAACGTTTTTCTCGGAACGCTCTTGCTACCTCAGCTCTCGCAATGAATGCGTGCGATCGCCCGACGCAATGTCAGTCGCAACAATGAGATCTTGCGAAGGCGCCGTCCTCGTAAAACCGCCCACCAGAAGACGCCGGCAAGTTGGGCAAGGTCATGATGTGCACGCCCGTCCCGGCCTCCAGGGCGGCAACGATCCGCATCATGCGGAATGCGGATCGCACGACGATTCATGGACTGAGTAGTCGCCGCTAAGAGTTGTCCGGAATTTGTATATTAATATCGGACAATCTTGCCTTGTCCGAAAAAAGACTATAATCTTCGGACATGAACAGCAACTCGCCCGATCTCAAGTCGGCCATCCTCAACCGCATCCGTGCGGACGCGCCGCGCAAGGTCTGGACGCCCAGTGATTTCGTAGATCTCGCCTCGCGGGACGCGGTCGACAAGACGCTGCAGCGGCTAACGAAGGCCGAAAACCTCAGGCGGATCAATCGCGGGCTCTACGATCAGCCTGGCTTCAACAGGCTCACCCAGAAACCTAACCCGCCCGATCTGCGCTCCGTTATCGACGCCGTTGGACGACGCGATCAAACGCGGATGCTTGTCGACGGCATGACCGCGGCGAACGATCTGGGCCTGACTGACGCCGTCCCGGCCAAAATCGTGGTGCACACCGACGCCCGTCGGCGCGCGATCAAGCTCGGTAACGTAACGATTACCTTTCGTTCGACCGCAGCCAGCAAGCTGTTCTGGGCCGGGCGACCGGCAATGCGCGTCGTCCAAGCGCTCCATTGGCTGCGCGATCTCTTAGCTCGTGAAGGCGAGAGCGATCAGGTCAAGCGCAAGCTCGCCAAGCTTTTCGAGGATCCCACGGCGGGGCCGCCGCTCAAAGCCGATCTCACTGCCGGCCTATCGGCTCTCCCGACATGGTTGCGGGAGTTTCTCAAGCCGCTCATCGAAGCCGATGCCGGCATTGGTCGCCGGCACAACGACCATGATCATGATCATGCTAATCATGTTGGCGCAGATCATGATCGTCATCGACAAAGAAGGGGTGAAGGTGATGATGATCAGCGTCACGCCGCAGTAGCACGTCCGAAGCCGAAACCGCTCTTCAGTCGAAAGAAACCAACCACCAATCGCGGCGTAACCCGGAGGGCGAAGGCATGAACCCGGCTTTCGATGAGGTTCTTGCGGCCGGGTTGGACGCGATGTTGAGCGCTTTTGATACGACGGCGCTGCGCCTCGGCACGGCATCCCAGAATATCGAGAAGGACTTCTGGGTATGCTGGACGCTGGATGCTTTATTCAATGGCCTAAAAGAGGGAGGACCCCGCCTCCTTTTCAAGGGTGGGACGTCCCTGTCCAAGGGATTCGGGCTGATCAACCGCTTCTCCGAAGACATCGATGTCACGGTGTTTCGGGACGACATCGGCGAACCGGCGACCATTAAGGAGCTCGAAGCGCTAAGCGGCAAGAAACGCCGGGCGCGCCTTGATGCAATCAAGAACGCCTCCCAAGCCTACATCGACGGCCCACTGCGCGCTGAGTTGACACTCATCCTACAGGACCGGCTTCAGGCGGCCGGCCTTTATGCCGGCGCGGCACGAGTGGAAGCCGACGACGCCGATCCCGACGGGCAGACGCTGCTGATCTGGTATCCCGCGGCGACACCGCGATCCGATTATGTGCGGGCAGCGATCAAAATCGAGTTGGGCGCGAAATCCGCGCTCGATCCGAACAGCGAAGTACCTATCAAACCCTACGTCGACGATGATCTGCCAGTGCTCGACTTGACCGTGCCGACCGTGCGTACGGTCGATCCCGAACGCACGTTCTGGGACAAGGTCGTCATCCTCCATGGGTTGCGACGCTGGTTCGACAAGCGAGGCGAGCTGCGTGGGGGCGGCCAACGCGTGTCCCGTCACTATTATGACCTCCACCAGCTCGCCGCGAGGCCGGTCGGTGCCGCCGCCATCGCTGAGACGGCGCTCGGCGAGGACTGTGTCGCGCATGCCCGGATGTTCTTCAATCGACCGGACTTCGATCTCGCGAGTGCTGCGCCCGGGTCGTTCGCGCTCGCCCCGCATGACGCGATGATCGAGCAGCTTCGCGTGGACTATAGGGCCATGCGGGGCATGATCTTTGGCGACCCGCCGGATTTCGAGGCCGTGCTCGACAGCATCGCCTCGCTCGAAACGCGTCTGAACGAGAAGGGCGGTACGGGAAGCTGGTCAACTCGATGAACCAGTAAAAGGGCTGTCGATACAAGGCAAGATGCAGACGCGCGCCGCGCGGGCGGGGCTATCGCGCTGTGCGCTCCTGGGCGCAATGCCGTGCAAAACCTGTCCTGTTCACAACGATTGTCTTCTGCGGCGACATGGCGGCGTATAAAACGCGATCCATGATCCAGCTCACCCTGAATTTGACGCCGCAGGGCGCACTGGTGCTGACGAGAGCCGATGACGGCGGCGTTCTGGATGCAGACCGGTTCGAACGCCTTCAGCGCGCATTCGGACGGGGAAGCGGACACGGCCTGCTCTCGCTTGGCGTGGACGACGCAGGGGCAATCCTTCCGCCTGTATTTTCCTGGTGGCGGGATTTCGGAGCCCGGTTTGTCACCGCCCTCTGCGCTTCCCAGGGCCGTGACGAGAACGGCGCGACGGTTCGGCAGCCTGCGCACGATCCCGCGGAACTGGCCCGGCTGGCAAACACGCCGCCAATTATGACAGGCGCAGAATATCTCTCCGCCGAGGTTCTTGGATCGCTGTGGCGCTGTATGGGCCAAGCCTTCAATACAGAGCTTGCTGAAACCAACTGTCCCTTGCAGGAATTCCTGAAGCGCCGCAATCCGGTCTGGAATTTGGTAGGCCGGGTGCATTTCAACCTGGCGGAGAACCGCCAGGATCCGGAAGCGCCATTTGCCTTCCTCGCCACCTATACGCCGCGCCTGTCAGCCCAGGCCAAGGCTCAGCATCTGCCCTTGGGGGAGGCTCTCAGGGAGTATGCGGGCGCTGCGAACAAAGACAGGCTCTTATCGCTCCTGACCCCTGTCCAAACCGCCGCAGCCTTTTGCCCATGGCTGAAGGCGATGGTGGACGACGGCGAAATTTACTATCCCCTGCGCTGGACGGCAGCGGAAGCGTTGCAGTTTTTGAATGACGTTCCAGCCCTGGAAAGCGCTGGGGTGGTTGTCCGCATGCCCGCGAACTGGTGCATGAACCGCCCGCCGCGTCCCAAAGTCAGCGCGTCGGTTGGCGGCGCGGAGCCATCCTTCGTTGGAGCCGAAGCGCTCTTGGATTTCCGCGTTCAGGTGACGCTCGATGACGAAACGCTGAGCGAAAAAGAGATCCGCGAGATCCTGCGAAGCTCCGAGGGGCTGGCGCTCGTGCGCGGCAAATGGGTGGAGATCGACCGCGAACGCCTGCAAAAGACGCTGGCGCACTTCGAAGCGATAGAACGCCGCGCTGAGGCGGAGGGCTTGACGTTCGCCGAGGCCATGCGCTTGCTTGCAGGCGCCAGCGGCTCGGACGGCGCCGGTGACGATGCTCGCGGCGGCTGGGGCGAAGTCGCTGCCGGACCGTGGCTCGCCGAGACGCTCAAGGCGATGCGTCAGCCGTGCGGCCGGACCGGCGCCGACCCTGGCGATGCGCTCCGCGGAACACTGCGTCCGTACCAGCGCGCAGGCGTGGAGTGGCTTCATCTGCTGACGCAATTGGGGCTTGGAGCGTGCCTCGCCGACGATATGGGACTGGGAAAGACGATCCAGGTCTTGTCGCTGCTGCTGGTGCTCAAGCACCAGGCGCAAAAATCTACGAAAGGCAAAAAATCAAATGCTGAGCGTGGGGCGCCCAGACCGAGCCTGCTGATAGCGCCCGCCTCGCTCTTGGCGAACTGGGCGGCCGAGATCGCTAAATTTGCGCCCGGAGTGAAAGCTCTTGTGGCCCACCCTTCCGCCATGCCCGGCGGCGATCTCAAAAGGCTTTCCGGCAGCAGTTTGCCGGGCGTGGATCTGGTCATCACCACCTACGGTTCGGCCCTCCGCCTGCCATGGCTAAGCGAGATCGTCTGGCGCCTCTTGATCCTGGACGAGGCGCAGGCGATCAAGAACCCGGAGGCCAAACAGACCAAGGCCGTCAAACGCCTCAAGGCGCGCTCGCGGATCGCTCTAACCGGGACGCCAATCGAAAACCGGCTGGCCGAGCTGTGGTCGCTGTTCGACTTCATCAACCCTTCCCTGCTCGGCACGGCCAGGCAATTCGCCCAATTCGTCAAGCGGTTGGAGGACCGGCCTCATAACCCCCACGGCCCGCTGCGAGACCTGGTGCGGCCCTATATTCTGCGCCGGCTGAAGACCGACAAGAGCATCATTGCCGACCTTCCCCCCAAGACTGAAGTGAAAGCTTACTGCCCGCTCAGCCGGAAACAGGCGGCGCTGTATCAGCAGGCGGTGGATGACCTCGCCGAAAGGCTCGAAACCGCCGACAACATCGAGCGCAGGGGCGTTATCCTGGCCGCGCTGATGCGCTTCAAGCAGATTTGCAACCACCCCTCGCAATGGCTTGGCGACGGCGACTGGGCCGAGGAGGACAGCGGCAAACTGGCGCGTCTGCGCGATATCGCCGAAATTATCGCCTCGCGCCAGGAAAAAGCGCTGATTTTTACCCAATTCAGAGAGACCACGGGGCCGCTGGAGGCTTTTCTTGGCGGTGTGTTCGGACGCTCCGGCCTCGTCCTTCACGGCGGCGTCGAGGTGAAAAAGCGCAAGGAACTCGTGAAGCTGTTTCAGGAAGACGAGAGCGTTCCGTTCTTCATCTTGTCGCTGAAGGCTGGCGGGACCGGCCTCAATCTGACTGCCGCCTCGCACGTGATCCATTTCGACCGCTGGTGGAACCCGGCCATCGAAAACCAGGCCACCGACCGCGCCTTCCGCATCGGCCAGACGCGCAACGTTCTTGTGCACAAATTCGTCTGCCGGGGCACGGTCGAGGATAAAATAGATCAAATGATCGAGTCGAAGAGCCGTCTTGCCGGAGATTTTCTGGAAGGAGGCGCCGATGTGCGGTTGACGGAAATGGACGACAAAGAGCTGCTGAGAATAGTGGCTCTCGATTTGGCCGCAGCCGCGAGGGAGGGATAAATCCATGGCCTTCTTTGCGGGGAAACCTTATGTGCCTGTCGCAAAGCGACGCCAGCAGGCGGCGCTTCGTGTCAAAAAGCTTGCGAAAAAGGGCTTGGCGGTTGAGCCCGTGATCGTGGAAGGCCGGATAATTGCCAGAACTTTCTGGGGCAAGTCCTGGTGCGAAAATCTCGAAAGCTACAGCGATTATGAGAGCCGGTTGCCCCGAGGCCGCACCTATGTGCGTAACGGCTCGGTCGTCGACCTCAAGATCGTCGAGGGCGAAATCGCGGCCATGGTCAGCGGATCGGAAGTCTACACGGTGCGAATCGCCATAAAGGCCGCCTCGCCGTCCGTTTGGAAGGCATTATGCGAGGACTGCGCCGGCAGCATCGACTCGCTCGTCGAACTGCTCCAGGGGCGCTTTTCCAAGGGCGTGATGGAGCGCGTCTGCCTTCCCGGCAAGGGGCTTTTTCCGACTCCCAAAGAGATCACGCTGTCTTGCAGCTGCCCCGACTGGGCTGACATGTGTAAGCATGTGGCGGCTGTGCTGTATGGGGTTGGCGCGCGCCTCGACGCCAGTCCTGAGCTGCTGTTCATCCTGCGGGGCGTAGATCATGCGGAACTGGTGGCGAAAGCGGGCGAAGGATTGCCGGCGGCAAAGAAGCCGATAAGCAGCAAGCGTGTTATGGCAGGGGGCGACCTGGGCGCACTCTTCGGCGTAGAGATGGCGGAAACCGGCGGCAGCACAGACGCTTCGACAAAAGCACCCGCGAAGAAGAGGCAGGGAAAAGGAAAAGCCCGCGCAAAAACGCCAGGGAAGGCGGCTTTGGCTGCGCCTGCGTCGAGTCGCAGCTCGAGTGCCAAGTCAGCCAAGTCTCCGCCGACCGATTCCACCCCCGCGGTTAAGCCGCTGTCGCCGGCCGGCGCCGTTCGAATGGCGGCGCCCAATGCCGCGCTCAAGATAAAAGGCCGAAGCCCACCAATGGCGAAGGGAGCGGCGCGGGTGCCGACAAAGCCAATAGCAGTGGCAGCCAAGACTTCAGAGGCCGAGGGCGTCATCAAGAGCGAGGCGCCAAAAAATAGCGCCGTGCAGAGGTATGCAGCGAAGAAACGCCACGCAACCGGCAAATCATGAGGGAAGCAGGGGTTCGGCCATGACCGCAGCCCCTCTGATGATCTCGCGTCTTTCGCTGTGTTGGAACACACTCAACGCGGACGGAAGGAACCATGTGGCAGGTGTAACGCCCGGCCTTACGCCCCTCTGTGAGCTTCGGCCGCAAAACACCGTCTCGCTCAGGAGCGGCCAACACCTTATTCTTCCCGGCCCGATCAATGATGTAAAGTCGATCTAATTTGGCTGTAGGTTCGTGAGCCTGCAGTTTCTCGATGCGGTAATGCAGCTCGTCTTTATCGTCTTCGCAGCTCACGAAAACAGCGGTACAAGAACGTGTCGCGATCCCATCCATTCGCGCCCAGACGCTGCGGCGGCCCAGAGTTGTAACCCGATCAGGCTTTTGCCTATGCCGCCATCGCCGGCGAGTAAAGTGACCTCTTTGTGCGGGATGTAGGGATCAACGAACCATGCCCTTTTTGGCGCCGGTTTTTCCAGGAGCTGTGCGGCTGAGATAGGTTCAAGGATTTCTGCGGCAGTTTCCGTAGCCCTGCCCTTAGCGCCCTCCATGCACACCGTTGCCGCGGTACGGTTTACTTGCATCAAACGAGACCACCCGCAAGTGTGATGACGGCGATTTCGGATATCGAGCCGCAGTCGAAACGCTTTATGAGGCTCTCCTCGACCTTGTCGGTGATGGGCTGATCAGTTCGGAGGAGATGGGCCGCATGGCAATTCCAACCGTTGCCCGAAGCCGGACCGATCTCATGGCTCCCTTTTCCGGGAATGCGCGCTTCGCCGGCCTCTCGATAGAACATCTTGATATCTTCGAAGGCGAGGACCGCATCTGGAAAGACTTTCAGCGCGATCGCGATGCTCACAGGTTCGGAGCGCGCTGGTCCGCCTTTTCCCGGGCCTCGGTTTTTCCAACGCTTGCCGAAGCCCTCGACGGCGGATTGAACGACCGGCGCGCCTGCGCCTTCATGGACAAGCTGGAGGCTGCAAATGCAGCCCGGTTGGCAGAAAAACCCCAGCCGATGGTCATCCCCCTGGCGAGCCTGGTGCTCGTCAAGGCAGATTGCTAGCCCAAGCTTGCTTGGTCCCGCGCATAGCGCTCCCGCAGGATGTGGCCGAAGAGGAATGCGGCATTTCAGGAAATTCTTCGAGTAACTGGCCGGACAGCCACAGGTTGGTCTTTCGTCAGCTGGATTTCTTCTCGTTCATGGCGGATCACAATGGAATCCCCCTCGCGCAGGGTGTACTCCACATGCTCCATGCCGATCTCGATATCCAGGGTCTGGCCCCGATAAGTCAAAGGAACCCGAAGGATCGCGTTGTCCTCAGGCGCCCGGCGCGGCCAGAACGACAACGTCCCGTTATCGTCCCGCATCCCGGCAAACCCGTAGGTCAGCATCATCCAGGCGCCACCCATTGAGGCGATATGACAGCCGTCCTTCACGTTGCCGCCCACATCCGCCAGATCCATGAGCAACGCCGCCATCCCATAGTGAATCGCTTTCTTCATATCCCCGATTTGCGCGGCGATGATCGCCTCCACGCAGGTCGACAAGGAGGAGTCGCCGGTGGTCAAGCGCTCGTAGAATTGGAAATTGTGTTTCTTCGCCTCTAGAGAGAACGCATCGCCCAGAAGGAACATGGCCAGCACCACGTCCGCCTGCTTGATGACCTGTTTTCGATAGATGTCGAGCGGGTGGTAAAAAAGCAGCAGCGGGTAATGGCTGCGAGGCGTGTTCTCAAAATCCCAGGGTTCCCGGTCAAGAAAACTGTCGTCCTGCGGGATGATCTTGCGTTTTTCATCATAGGGAACATACATTCGGGTGGCCGCCCGTAGCCACGCCTCGGCCTCAGACGGCTCGAGCGCCGTTTTTCTTGCAAGGGCGTTGTAGGCCTCGGGGTGTTCCGTCTTCAAGCCCTCAACCGTCTGGGCCGCGTACCTCAGGTTCTCCCGGGCCATAAGGTTGGTATAGGCATTGTTGTTTACGACCGTATTGTATTCATCGGGGCCGGTCACAGAGTTGATGCAGAACTTTCCCTCTTTTGCCTCCGAGAAAAAGCCCAGGTCCAGCCAGAGGCGCGCCGTTTCGACCAACATTTCGGCGCCAAAATCTCGCAAGAAAGCCTCGTCTCCCGTCGCCTGCACATATTTGCGCAAGGCATGCATGATGTCTGCGTTGATGTGATACTGCGCGGTTCCTGCGGCATAGTATGCTGATGCCTCTTCTCCATTGATCGTGCGCCACGGAAACATGGCTCCCCGGTGGCACAGTCCTCTGGCCCGAGCTCGCGCCTGATCCAGCATGCCGTAGCGAAAGGCCAGCAGATTCCTCGCGATCCGGGGAGAGGTATAGATGAGAAAGGGCATCAGGTAGATTTCGGTGTCCCAGAAATAATGCCCCTCATAGGCCCGCCCGGTGAGACCTTTCGCAGGCACCCCGGAATCTTCTGCGCGTGCTGAAGCCTGCAGGATGTGAAACAGGTTGAAACGGATCGCTTGCTGTACTTCCACCGAGTTGCGCTTCGCTCGGGCTTCCCAGATATTCCTGACCCGGACGTCGCTACGGCGCCAGAAATCGTCCATATACTGCTCTTGGGATGCGAGGAGTTTCGGAAACCCTTCGGCTACGACGCGATCCAGGGTCCACTCAGCCCGGCCGCAGAGTTCTTCGGGAGAAGCCGTCGGGGACGTGTGATAGACCATGTATTTGGTGAGTTCGATGGGACTGTCCGGCTGCGCTTCGACTGTAAAAGCGACCTGGCCAAAATCCTCGCTTTGCGAAACCTTGTACGCGTAAGCGCATGCGGTATTGAGCCTATGGTCGATGGCGCAGGTCAGGGTCAGGCGGCTCTTCTCTGTGGCATGGCACAGCACAATCCGGCGGTCATTCGTATGGCCGGCTCTGTGATGGAGGGTACGGCCCTCAAAGACTCTCGCTTGTCGCGGATCGCCCCCCCCCCCGGTGAATGTGCCTGGGCTTTCCGCCGCCATCTCGGAAGAAATTACAACGTGCGCCGCAGCGTTAAGAAGCGTCACCCGATAGGAAATGGCGGCCACGTGCTTATTTGGGAAAGAGACGAGGCGGCGCGAGGTGATAAGAACCTGTTTTCCAGCAGGCGTTTCCCAAATGACCTCCCGGTCGAGCGTCCCCGACTTCATGTTAAGCCGCCGGTCGTATTTCAGCAGACGGGCGTGGGGCAGCCAAAACGGCTCGTCGTCGACGAAAAGCTTTATGATTTTGGTATCGGTCACGCTGAGAATAGTCTGCCCGGTCTTCGCGAAGCCGTAGGCGTCCTCGGCATAGACGATGGGCCAAGTCTCGTAGAAGCCATTGATGAGCGTGCTGTTCTCGGCGTTCGGACCGCCCTCCTCCGGGCAACCGCGCATGCCGATATAGCCGTTGCCAAGCGCCAGCACCGTTTCGTATTGGGCCAGGAAATCGGGGCGAAACTCCTTTTCAATGACGTTCCATTCGTCAGCGGGGTAATCTCCGATTGGTGGACTGAGACGTTTATGACGGATCATTGGGTTGGGCCTCGGGAAGTGCGTCGCGAGAGACAATCGAACAATAGTCGCGCCGTGGCGCCGAGGTTCCTGCGCAATCCCCTGTGTTGCCCTGGTTCTTAGGGCCCATCCGCTTTTGATGGAATCAAAAGCGGGCTCTAAGTTTTTGTTTTGTCGTGCGTCTTTATCGGAAAACCGCTTCGCACTTTTCCGGACGCACTTTAGCCGTCTTCGAGACTTTCATATCCGGCAGCCCGGCCACGACGTTCTGCGGAGCAAACGCAGAATCGGCCTCGCTAGAGGCCGACCTAACCAATCGTTTTTGGATACCGGTGAGCGGCGGATCTTTTATATATCCTGTCCAGCCACTGCAGGAACACGGGCGCGTGCTGGCTGGTGGGGTGCTTCAATGGCAGCCGGCAGCTCTCCCTCGTGTTCAGGTCCCGAAAGCGCCTTTTTTGCTTTGACGGCCCAGTTCCAAAGGGCTTCTGACGGAAGGGGGAGCATCATGAACCAGTGTTCCACAATCCCCAAAGCCAGGATCACAATGTAAAAGGTATAGGCAAGCAATTCGAATGAACCGGTCTCAGCCGCCATCGCCTTGTTTACGAGAACTGCGAGCGCGACAGTAGAGACGGTAACCGATACCGGGAAAAGAAGGTTCATCGGCCTCTTCTTGATAAAGCTTGAAAGGTAGCGCAAATGCTCCGGGAAAAAGTGTTCATTCAGATTTCTTGCGCCCAGCACCGCATTTAATTTCGCGCTCGTGTGCATGAGCCAGATGATCGTGTAGGTCCAGGAGCCGACATGATTTTGGCCATTCATCGTGGAGAAGCAGATCACCACCCCGAGCAAAGCCGCAAAAATCTCATGATACATGCTCGTCTCGACTGCGTGCCAAAAATGGCGTGATCCTGTACAGGACGACGGGCACGGTGTTGTCCGCGGACCGGTTATCATGCCGGTATAGAATGTGAATTGCGTCCACGCCCATGCCAGGAGACCGAAGGTGAAACTAAGATAGGCCGACGCTATTGTGTCACTCTCGCTCGTGACGATGAGCCCGTAGATTGACCCGACAAGAACGACTGTTGCGCCGAGAAAACTCCATTTATAAGTGTATTTAGGCAGGTTATTGAGGTAGAGCACAGCTCCTGTGCTAAACCACCAAACGAAGAGAACGAATAAAACCGGGAGCACGTACGTAGTCACCCTATCCTCACTATGCCGGGGCTAACCGCATCTGGATTTTTGGGCTCGCCTCTTCATCTCGGCGTACAGCACGCAACCAGATATTCCTGCGGAACTGATCAGGAAATCTTCAAACTGTTTCCTTCGTTCCTCGGGTAACGTACAAGTGTCGACGTTCAACTCTTCGTTCCGGATAATGTGAGCTTGCACAGACTAACCTGGGACTTGCTCTCGCCGAGACCGAGGCAGCTCGCACAATTGAACTCGTCGCGCGTCGTCCCCCGGCATTTTCCCTACCCCCCCGTCCGGCAAAAGACTCGAGCGAGGGCCGATCTCTGGAGCACATATACCTAATGTTTCGGGAATTGGATGATGGCCAGGAAAGAGCTCTTCGACCGCGCTTTGGCTTATTTCGAATGAACCCCCCCGGTTCTCCAGAGACAGACGCTTCCGACCACGGAAGTAACGGCTTTAGCTCAAAAGATAATATACATATTTATTATCAGTTAACTTAACACTAATGTATCATAATTGTTTCTGGGTACAGAATTGCCTCAACAAGTCTATAATGAATTAGGAATACACCACTATTTCGGACAAGGTTAAGCAAACCCAAGGCTGGGTCTTGGTATTAAAGAAAAAAGCTTGGCCCTGGTTTTGAGTTGTTAACGCGCGGTCCTGAAGCAGCGCGTTGAGGGGCCCGGGCCGTTTGAAAGAACCTTGACTTGTGCACGAGCCGGGGCGCTGCTTGCGAGGCAAATTCATCGAATGATTTCCGACTACTCTACCAGGTGGACCGCGATAGATGATCTAACCGGGAAGGTTAGGCAGCGGGCGCCGGCCACCCCTCGAAGTCTTACCGATGGCCAGCGCTAGGGCCGACGCCACATCATTGTGAAGGAGAAACTCGATGAGCCTCATCGGGACCCGCAGCCATCAGCTCTTTCCCATACTCGACGCAGCCCAAATCGAGAAGGTCAAACGGTTCGCGAGCGGCCCCGCGAGGAAGTTCGCGCCGGGCGAGATCGTGTTCGATGTCGGGCAGCGCAACGTCCCGATGTGGCTCGTCTTGGAAGGATCGGTGGATGTGGTGCGCCGTGACGGTCTCCATCATGAGGCGCCGATCGTCACTCAAGGCGTGGGCCAGTTCTCGGGCGAAATCAGCCAGCTTGCCGGACGGGAGACGCTCGCCGCCGCCCAAGCCGGGAAAGAAGGCTGCACGGCTCTTCCGTTCGATGCGGGGCATGTGCGGGCGCTCATGATCGGCTCGGCCGAGTTGGGCGAGATCGTCATGCGCGCCTTCATCCTGCGGCGTGTGGGGCTCATCGAGGATGGCGGCGTCGGGTCGGTCCTTGTCGGCCATCAGGGCAGTCCTGAGCTGGTGAGCCTGCAAGGGTTCCTCGGGCGCAATGGCTATCCCTATACCGTGCTCGACGCGAGTGATGCGGAAGGCAGCGCCCTTATCGAACGGCTAGGCGTGCTTGCCGAAGAGCTTCCGCTGATGGTCTGTCCCAATGGAAGCGTTCTGAAGCGTCCCAGCCTCGCCGAAGCCGGCGTTTGTCTTGGCATGACGCCCGAACTCGACCCTGAGCGCGTCTACGATGTAGCGATCGTCGGCGCAGGACCGGCAGGGCTTGCCGCCGCGGTCTATGCCGCATCGGAGGGGCTCTCCGTTCTCGTGCTCGACGAGCGCGCCTTCGGAGGGCAGGCTGGAGCATCGGCGCGCATTGAGAACTATCTCGGATTTCCGAGCGGCATTTCCGGCATGGCGCTTGCCGGGCGCGCGTTCAATCAAGCCCTCAAGTTCGGCGCCGAGATCGCCATTCCTCTCAAGGTGACGCGGCTGGACTGCGGCGCGACGCCAGCCAGGCCCCTGCGCCTTGAGTTCAGCAATGGCGGTTCGGTGCAGTCGCGAACCATCGTGGTCGCATCAGGCGCGCGCTATCGCCAGCCGCCCATCGAGAACCTTTCGGTTTTCGAAGGCCGGGGGATTTCCTACTGGGCGTCCCCGGTCGAGGCAAAGCTCTGCGAGGGCGAGGAAGTCGCGCTGGTCGGTGGCGGAAATTCGGCCGGTCAGGCGGTCGTATTTCTCGCGCCGAAGGTGAAGCGCCTGCATCTCGTCGTGCGCGGCGCTGGCTTGGAGGCTTCGATGTCCCGCTATCTCGTCGAGCGGATCGCCGCGTTGCCGAATGTGGTGCTGCACACGGGAACCGAGGTCGTCGCCCTGAAGGGGGACGAAGTTCAAGGTCTCAATGCAGCGACGTTTCGCGAGCGCGCGACGGGCGCGACCCGCACCTGTCCGCTCCGTCATCTGTTCCTGTTCATTGGCGCGGACCCGAACGCCTCATGGCTTCGCGGCTGCGTTGCGGTTGACGGCAAAGGGTTCGTCATTACGGGGGGCGATGACTGTGCAGATGCAGGTTCCCACTCCGCTTTGCCGCTCGAGACAAGCCGGCCCGGCGTGTTCGCCATCGGTGATGTCCGGGCGGGTTCAACAAAGCGCGTCGCCGCAGCTGTGGGAGAGGGCGCCGCCGTGGTTGCTCAAATCCACAGCATGCTTGCAGCTGCATAGCGCTGTACGGGTGTAGTCATCCTTCGAAAGGGAGATCGCCATGAGCAAAAACTGCTCGCACCTCGACACCATAAAGACAGTGAAGCCAAGCGCGCGCGGTTGCGAGGAATGCCTCAAGATCGGCAGCCCGTGGGTCCATTTGAGGATCTGCCGCACCTGCGGGCACGTCGGCTGTTGCGATTCCTCGCCGAACCGCCATGCGACCGCTCATTTTCATGAAAGCAGCCATCCGATCATCGAAGGCTACGACCCTCCCGAAGACTGGGGCTGGTGCTATCGCGACGAAGTGTTCATCGATCTCGGGACGAACACCACTCCGCAAGACGGGCCTATCCCGCGCTTTTATTAGGGTGGGCGATGCGCGCCTGATGGCCGTGGCGCGCCGCTCGACAGGCGGCCCGGACGCAAAGGGCCGCGCCCTTTCACTCATTGCTTCTGCCCTTCTCCCGGGCCTCGATAGGCTTTCCTGCATGCACATTGGACCTCACTTCGTCCCGGGATTGGCTCGCCGCCTGCGTTTGCCATCACGGGATTTTCTTTGAGTCAGGATTGTACGAAAAAGCGCCTTGCCAAGAAGTTAATAGATAAGCTATTGATATTACTAAGAAAATTTCGGAACGAACGGCGCTCCCGGCGCAGCGGCACGCGGGCTTTGGCGGGGTCATGGTTAACAGGGGAAACCGAGATTATATTTAACGGACTTTTCAGAGCCCATTTAATGCCAAAATTCCGGCATTAAATTCTATTTAATGGGGTCGGCCTGCATCAAAAAGCTATTCAATTTCAATACGTTGGAACCGCCTGCCTACAGCCCGCGTAGGCCCGTTCTGCGCCGGATAAATGCATTGTTAAGCCTAATCAAGCGTAAATTGGACCGGAAATAAATCGGCGGCGCTCCCATTAACCAGATTCAGATTAACACTCAGCGCTGCGAACGAAGCGTTAACCGCGAGGCGTAAGGCGGGCTCCATCGGAGAGGGTAGCCGCCGGATGGGCGAGAAGCGCTCCTGCGTTCGATCGGAGGCGGGCGCGCGGCTGAGCTTGCGTTGCTACGGTTCCGATTTCCGCACGCTGCGCCAGGCCGGGAATGAAAGCGATCCGGGTTTGAAGAGCCGCGAGGTTCGAAGGAAGGCGGGGGCGGGACTACGAAGGTCCGGCCGCAGAGCGCGCATCCTCCAAGGCGCGCTGAAACTCCAGCAACTCCGCGCGGTTGAGGTCGGAGACCGCGGCGAAAGTAAAGCCGCCTTGCGTCCAGCTTATGATGTGATAGCCGTCCAGGTTTTCGGTGGATGCCGCCATTTTGGCAGCGGGCCACACAAATAGATTTATGACATGGCCACGGCGCTTATATACGAGCGCTGGGAGCACCCGGCCTCCGGCATAGTCCAGGCGGCCGCCGACGAGTGGGAAGTCCTTTTGCGCAAGGTCGGTAACCGGCGGAGCGAAGTCGAGCTTGCCCAGGAACCAAGGCTTGACCGTGTGCTGATCGGAGGAGGCGACGTCGGTCAGGTGCGTGACAAGCATGGATCGGACATGGGCGGCGACAAGTTGGTTGTCGAGGTCAGATGTCTGGTTCCAGCTGCTCACGAACAGAACAAGACTTGCGGCAAGCGCCATCGCCGAAAACGCGGCCCCGGCCCGTCCGAAGCCAAAGCGCGGGCGGCCAGCGCGCCTGGCGCCTTCCGAAGCGGCGGCAGGTTTCACAGGGGCCGCCTCGCTGCCATCCTCGGCAGCGATCGCCGCCGTGATCCGCCCTCTCAGAGACGCCGGCGCACGAAAGCGGAGGCCGTCACGCTTGAGAAGCTCCTTTTGCCGCAGGATTTCGCCATAGGCTGCGCCGCAGGCATCGCAACTTCGCAGGTGATCCTCAACCACGAGCGCATTGGCTGCGTCGAGCTCGCCATCGGCAAGGCCATGCAGAAGCAGTTCGCGTTCCGGGCAGGGACAGGACACAGCGTTCATGGCAGCACTTCCTTCGGCGTCTTCGTCTCCCCGCCCTTCCACGCCGCGGCGAACATTTTGCGCGCACGGGCAAGGCGTGACATGACCGTGCCGATGGGAACGCCCGTGATGTCCGCGATCTCCCGATAGGACATATCCTCGATATCCCGCAGCACGAGTACCTCCCGGAAGAGATGGGGAAGCCCCTCGACGAGCGAACGGATCGCTCTGTTCTCTTCATGGTGAATCAAGATCAACTCCGGGGTCTCGTTGACATGCCCATCCTCACCGGCCTTTGAAGCCAGGTCCCCGGCATCGTCATTCCAATCCCTGTAACGAGCGTCATCGCGCGCGATCCAGGTCAGAAAGCAGTTGCGAACGATAGCGAGAAGCCATGCGCGACCATTGCCGCCGCGCTGGCTGTCGAAGCCGCGATACGCTCGCAAGAGAGCCTCTTGAACGATGTCTTCGGCGGCGTCGGCGCGTCGCGTCAGATATCTTGCGAGCGTATAGGCGGCATCGAGGTGCAAAAGGACCGCCGCCTCGAAGGCCGCCGGGGGCCTCGCATCGCAGTCCGAAACGGCGTTTTGCCGCCTTTGCGTGGTTAGCGGCCTTCTTGCCACTTGCGCCATCTCTGTTGTGCGTTCTGCGGTTCCGATCCTGCGCCCGTGGTCTCACCGCACGATGACCGTTCCCTGCATATGCGGATGCAAGGAACAGAAATAGCCATATGCGCCCGGCGCCGTGAAGGTGAAAGAATAACGCTCATCGGTGTCCATGACTTTGGAGCGGAAAGCCTTGTTGGCGGCGGCGACGGCGTGAGGGATGTCGTCGCCATTGGTCCAGGTCACCGTTGTGCCGGCACGAATGGTGATCTCGGCAGGGGTGAAGCTGAAGTTGTCGATCCGCACCAAGACCGAAGGGGCTCGGCCGTTTCCGGTCAGTCTTTCTTCAGCTTGAGGAGCCGCGATGAGGTTCGCCGTCAGACAAACCACCGCGACGGAACCGATCAACAGCTTCAAGCGCGCATGCGTTCTCATTGACTTACTCCGCAGCAAGTTTTGTGAAGTCTGAGGTTAGGCTCTGATCAGCTCGCGAGCGGCGAATCGACGATTGCGAGCGGCTGTTTGCCTTCGAGATAGGTCACGCTCGCGATGCCGAGATAATTGCGCAGCTCGCCTGCAGGCACTTTCATGGGGCCGGGCGACGGCGCGGCGCCAGGCGCCGGCTGCGGAAAAGCTGTCGAACGCGCAGTGTGAAAGGCGACGTTGCCTTCAACTTTTTGCATGACCTGGTGGATATGGCCATTGAGTACGGTTACCGAACCAAAACCTTTCAACAGGGACAGCGCCTTGGCGCCGTCGTCGGTGCCCCAGCCCCAATCTGGATAGACCGTCCACAGCGGAATATGGGCGAACATCACGATGGGCGTGCTTGGCGAAAGACCCCGAAGGTCCTTTTGAAGCCATTCGACCTGCTCCGCCCCGAGGTTGCCTAAGCCGCCTGCCTTGAGATCGAGCACGTTGACAAGGCCGATATAGTGGACGCCGTTGAAATCGAAGCTCTGCCAGCCCGCGCCCCTCGTATTCTTATTGCCGTAGCGCCCGAGATAGGCTTTCCCGCGCTCTTCATCGAGTACGTCGTGCTCACCCGGAACGTAGAGCACCGGGAGTCCAGCCTCCTTGATGATCGCGTCAGCATGATCGAACTCTTCATCCTTGGAAAGATGCGTAATATCGCCAGTGTGGATCATGAAAACCGGCTTTGCGGGCAGCGCCTTGATCTTGGCGATGGCTTCGCGCAGCGTTCCCAGCGCATCGGGATTGGCCGGCTTGTTGAAGCCGATGTGACTGTCGCTGATCTGAACAAAGCTGAAGGACGCGTGTCCCGCCGAGGCGGCGCGCGCCGCGCCCACGAGACCGGTCGTAAGGGGGATGCCCGCGCTGAGCGTCCACAAAAGACCAGTTCCGGCCCAGGTCATGCAGGTCAAGGCTTCACGCCGGTCCATGCGGACCCTGCGCTGCTCTTCGGTGTCGTCCTCGATCGCCATGGCATCCTCTCAAAGTTGACTGCAATGGGAAGGACTCAACAGCGGCGAGGTTTATTCCCGGGACGATGACTTTATTGGCGAGCGTCAGTGTCAGCCTGGCTTCGAGTGGCCGGTGAGGGAAGCGCTCTGAGGTGATCGCGATAGTCGCCGTCGATTTTGGATATGATGCTGCTGTCGCTGCGCCAATTCCGCGGGCGCTGCCGCTATAGGGCCTAGATTGTCATCTTAACGTCAGCCGAACTAAGACTCGCTTCGGGTCTGGCTCGGGGCTATTGTCCCGGCTTCCCACAAACATCGCTTGGGGTGAAAGCATGCGTTGGAAAGTCTTGCTTGCTTTGCTGTTCGTCGGCGGCGTCGGATATGCCCTCTTTTTCTTCGTGGGCTTCAAGAACGCCGCGATCAAAAGCTATTTTGCAGCCCACAGGCCGCCGCCGGCGCCTGTGGAAGTCGCCGTCGCAAAACGGGCGGACGTCCCCCAATCTCTCGCCGCCATCGGCACACTTACGGCCGACCAGCAGGTCAACGTGACCACGCAGATCGCGGGCCAGGTGAAAAATATTTATTTCGAATCCGGGCAGCGCGTGAAAAAGGGCGACAAGCTCGCGCAGCTCGATGACGCGCCGGAACGCGCGGACCTGGCGAATTTCCAAGCACAGGCCGAGCTTGCGGAAGCCAATCTGAACCGGACCATGACGCTCCTTAAGAGCGATTTCGCGGCGCGTCAGACAGCCGATCAAAATCGATCGATCGTGGATCAGGCCAAAGCGCAGATGCAAAGGACGCAGGCGATCATAGACCAGAAGCTCATCATCGCCCCGTTTGATGGTGTGCTCGGCATTCGTCAAATCAATCTGGGACAATATATCGGTCCAGGGACGAACATCGTCAGCCTGACCAACCTCAATATTCTTCACGTCGACTTCAGACTTCCTGAGCAATCCGCCTCGAAGCTGACGCTCAATCAGGATGTCGATATTGCCATTGACGCCGTCCCCGGCAAACATTTCAAAGCCAAGATCACGGCCGTCGAACCGCGCGTGAACGAAACGTCCCGGATGCTCAGCATTCAGGCCACGCTCGCAAACACGGGAGAAACGCTCAGGCCCGGCATGTTCGCGGAGGTTTCGGTTGTTTTGCCGCCCAAGGAAGATGTCGTGACAGTTCCCGTGACGGCGCTTGATGCAACCCTTTATGGGGCGAGTGTGCTGGTCCTTGAGCCCGAAGGAAACCCGAGCGAAAAAATCTTCAAACTGAAACGTGAGACAGTCACACCCGGCCTTTACTTTGGCAATCAGGTTGAGATCGCCGGAGGTCTGAGAGGCGGTGAGACCGTGGTCGCGTCCGGGCAAACGAAACTGCAGACAGGCGCCCTTGTAACTCCGGTCGATGCGACGGCGCTGATACCGCCCGCGAAGGTCGCCCTCCCATAACAGTCAGGCCCGACACAATGCGCTTCACCGACATCTTTATCCGAAGGCCCGTTCTGGCTTTTGTGATCAGCGCCCTGATCCTTCTCCTTGGGTTGCGGTCGCTCACGACGCTTCCCGTTCGGCAATTCCCGCTTCTCACCAATACAGTCGTCACGGTGTCGACCATCTATCCCGGAGCCACAGCCGAACTGATGCAGGGCTTCATTACAACACCCCTGCAACAAGCAATCGCGACGGCTGACGGGATCGATTACATCACGTCCTCTTCGGTCTTGGGCACGAGCACGATAACGGCCTATGTCAGATTGAATTTCGATCCTGATGCCGCCGTCACCGAGATCATGTCGAAGGTTCAGCAGGTTCGCTACCTTATCCCGCCCGGCGCCAACGATCCTGTCATCAACAAGAGCACGGGCCAGACGACCGCGATCATGTATATCGGGTTTTCGAGCCCCTCGCTCGCGCTGCCAGCCATTTCCGATTATCTGAACCGCGTTGTGCAGCCCATCCTGGCGACCGTCGAGGGCGTGGCCTCGGCCGACGTGATCGGCGGGCAAACCTTCGCAATGCGGATCTGGCTCGACCCGGTTCGCATGGCCTCGCACGGCGTGAGCGCTGCTGAGGTCTCGGCCGCAATCCGAGCCAATAACTACCAAACCGCTCCCGGCCAGCAGAAGGGTTATTTCACCATCGCCAACATCACTGCCAACACGGACCTCCAAAGCGTCGACGCTTTCCGCGAGATGGTCGTGAAGGTGAGTGAGGGCGGCCTCATCAGGCTCCGCGATATCGCCACGGTGTCGCTCGATGCGCAAACTTTCGACGCCAGCGTTTCGATGGACGGCCAGAACGCGGTCTTTATTGGCGTTCAGCCCACGCCGAGCGGCAATCCCCTGACTGTTGTGACCGGCGTTCGCAAAAAACTCGAAAGCATCAGGAACACGCTCCCGCCGACGCTCCAGATGAACGTGGCCTACGACGCCAGCAAGTTCATCCAAGCCTCGATCGATGACGTGATCTGGACGCTTGGGCAGGCGGTAGCGGTCGTCGTTGTCGTGATTTTCCTGTTCCTTGGGTCGATCCGTTCGGTCCTGATCCCGATTGTGACTATACCGTTGTCGCTCATTGGCGCTGGGATATTCATGCTGGCGTTAGGCTTCAGCATCAACCTTCTCACGCTGCTCGCCATGGTTCTCGCCATCGGCTTGGTCGTCGATGACGCCATCGTTGTCGTGGAAAACGTCTTCCGCCATATCGAAGAGGGCAAGTCGCCGATCCAGGCGGCGCTGATCGGCGCGCGCGAAATCGCTGGCCCCGTTATCGCCATGACGATCACGCTCGCCGCAGTTTATGCACCTATTGGATTCCTCGGCGGCGTAACGGGCACTCTTTTCCGGGAGTTCGCCTTTACGCTCGCCAGCGCCGTCATCGTGTCCGGCGTCGTCGCATTGACGCTTTCGCCCATGATGTCGTCGATGCTCCTATCGCAGTCGGTCCTGCACTCCCCGTTTGCTCAGGCGATCACGAACGGCTTTTCCGCGGTCGAACGCTGGTACGAGCGCCGCCTTGCCAGCAGCCTGGATTACCGGCCAGCGACAGTGATTGTGGCGCTCGGGGTCATCGCAAGCCTCTATTTCCTGTACACGAACTCAACCAAAGAGCTGGCGCCCCAGGAAGACCAAGGCATCATTCTTGGCGCCCTCAAAGGCCCGCAATACGCCAACCTCGACTATATGCAGGCCTATCAGAAGCAGCTTGAGGCAGCGCTGACCGTGCCCGACGCCGACGGCACGTTCCTGATTTACGGACGTCCCGCTGTCAACCAGGGCTTTGTGGGCTCCCGTTTGAAGCCGTGGAATGAACGCGCCAAAAAAGCCAAGCAAATTCTTCCCGAGCTTCAGGGCCGGCTCGCTCAGGTGCCGGGATTGCAAGCTTTCGTGTTCTCGCCGCCACCATTGCCGGGTTCAGTGGGGGGTCTCCCCGTGCAGATGGTCGTTTATTCGACCGACGGATACAGCATCATCTACAACGTGATGGAGCTTCTGAAAGACGCCGCCCGGAAGAGCGGGCTGTTCCTCGCCGTGGACAGCGATCTCGCTTTCAATACACCCAACGTCAAGGTCGAGGTCAACCGGTCCAAGGCGAATGAGCTAGGCGTCACGATGGAAAACATCGGCAACACGCTCGCGCTTATGGTCGGCGGCAACTATGTCAATCGCTTCGACCTGCAGGGACGTTCCTATCAGGTCATACCGCAGGTTCCGCGTGTGGATCGGCTGACGCCGGAAAGCCTGGGCAATTATTACGTGCCGACTGCCACCGGGACCGAAGTTCCGCTTTCGACTGTGGTCACTATCTCAACCGCGACCGAGCCGAACGCGCTGACCCAGTACAACCAGCTTAATTCTGCAACTTTCCAAGCGGTGCCTTCCCCGACGACAACGATCGGCCAAGCCGTGGACTTCCTGGAGCAGCAGGCCCGTGTGCTGTTTCCGGAGAATTTCAGCCATTCCTACCTCTCCGATTCGCGTCAATACGTTCAGGAAGGCAATCAACTCGTTTACACCTTCATCTTCGCGTTGATCGTGATCTATCTCGTGCTTGCGGCCCAGTTTGAGAGTTTGCGAGACCCGATCGTGATCCTTGTCAGTGTCCCCATGTCGATCTGCGGGGCGCTCATCCCCTTGTTTCTTGGGATCGCGACGGTGAATATCTATTCGCAGGTTGGCCTTGTTACACTCATCGGCCTCATCTCGAAGCATGGCATCTTGATGGTCGAGTTCGCCAAAGAACAACAACGGCATCACAACGCGGACCGCCGTCACGCGATTGTCAGGGCGGCGTCGGTGCGCCTGCGGCCCATCCTGATGACGACTGCCGCTATGGTGGTCGGGCTTATCCCCATGGTTGTTGCGACGGGGGCCGGGGCCGCAAGCCGGTTTAGCATTGGCCTCGTCATTGTTTGCGGTCTTACGATCGGGACGCTCTTCACCCTCTTCGTCTTGCCGATGGTCTATACTTTTATCGGCGCCGACCATCGCCCGGCGACCACGGCGGCGCGAGAAGCTGAAATTGCGTCGGCGGGATGACAGATCAGCGGGGAAGTACGGTCCTCATGCACAAGGAAAATGACTTCGGGAGTCATGATTTGAACTTCATAACCTTTGAAAAGGAGTTCCAGACATGGCGCAGGTCTCGGATGAAATCGTTAATCTATGATTACGGAGAGCTGTCATACTATCGTGCCGCCAATGAAAATCTCAAGCTGACCCCTGTTAATTTGGACCGTGTCGTATTTTTTGGAGATTCCATTACTGAAGGCTGGGATCTCGATGAGTATTTCCCGAACAAGCCATACATAAATCGCGGGATCGGATCTCAGACAACTCCGCAGATGCTTCTTCGTTTCAGGCAGGACGTTATTGCGCTAAGTCCAAAAGCTGTTGTAATCCATGCAGGCGTCAATGACATCGGCGGCAATACCGGTGAGGCGCTGATTGCCGACATTGAGGCGAATTATGCGTCGATGGCCGAGATCGCCAAGGCAAACTTCGTGCGGGTGATAGTGTGCTCGCTCCTGCCGCTGCCGCATAAGGATACAGTGGCATCAAAGTACAACTTATTTAAACACCCTCCGCACGAAGTCCTCGAACTCAACCGCTGGCTGAAACAGTATGGCGCATCTCATGGCTGCGGTTTTCTGGACTATTTTAGCGCTATGAGCGACGATGAAGGATTTGTTAAACGGAGTTTCTCGGAGGACGGACTGCATCCCACACCGGCTGGCTATAAGATCATGGCCCAGATCGCCCAAGAAGCGCTCAACCAACAACTGGAAAGTTAACCTCTTCGCGTTTATTCGGCGACACTGCTACAAGCCGGAATATCATCAGCGACTCCGGAAGGGAAAGCGGCGGACTAGCCTCCTAAGCTATAAACCGTCGCGATCATAGCCGATCCGCCTGCGATCTGCCCCTTCCTCGTCGACGATCTGCCCCTAAAGCGCCGCGCGCTTAATCGGACCGCGGGCCTCGGTGCGCTTTTCTTCATGCACATTGGACCTCACTTTTATCCCCGGATTGGCTTCCCGCTTGTCACGGATCTTCTCGAGTGAGCATTGTATGAGAAAGCGCCTTGCCGGGAAGTTAACGAATAAGTTTTTGATATTGCTATGAAAAGTCAATAACAAACGGCGCTCCCCGCGCACGCGGCGGGCTGACTTCGGCGCGTCGTGGTTAACAAGGGAATCTCGGATTATATTTAACGGACTTTTCAGAGCCCATTTAATGCCAAAATTCCCGCATTAAATTCTATTTAATGGGGACGACGGCGGTAAAAAAGCTGTTCACTTTCAACGCGTTGGAACCGCTGTCTACCGCCCTCGTAGGCCTCGGTTCTGCGCCGGATAAATGGATGGTTAAGCATAATAAAGTGTTAATTGGACCGGAAATAAATCGGCCGCGCTTCCGTTAACCAGTTTCAGATTAACGCTCCGCGCCGCGAACGAACCGTTAACCGCGAGGCGCGCGGCGAGCTCCGTCGGAGATGGCGGGCGCCAAATGGGCGAGAAGCACTCCTGCATTTAGTCGGACGGGGCGCGCTTGAGCTCCGGCTCCGAATTTTGCGCACGCCGCGCGAAGGCCTGCGAGGTCCAAGCATAGCCCAGGCCAAGAGCCCCTCTTTAGAGCCATCCGCCTTGGATGGAATCAAAAGCGGGCTCTAAGTTTCTGTTCAACGTGCGTCTTATCGGAAAACCGCTTCGCGCTTTTCCGGACGCACTTTAGCTTTGCGTCACAAGCGAGCCTTTCGGCAGCGGTTGAACGTCTGCCTTGGGCTCAGCCTTGGCGGCGCCGCCGAAGCCCTCCAGCACGTGCGCGCCGAAGGCTGCGTGGAATTTCCTCACGAATTCCGGCTCCTCGCTGGTATTCGAAGGTGAACGCACGCCAAGCGCCTCTCGGACGTGATGATCGTCCAGATGCTTGAAGCGGACGGGATAGGCTCGAGGCCACGCATCAAATGTAATGACGAGACCATCGCCCTGGAGGTAATTCTCGTCGGAATCCTCCAGCGTCATCCGGGTGTAGCCTTTCGAGGCATTACGCGCCTGCCAGATGAATTCGATATTGGCTTCCTTCTCGGACGGGAAGAGAACATAGCTCGATCTGAAATCGGTCAATTCCTGCCCTGCCGGGCTGTAGGCGCGTCCAGCGACTTCATATCGCCGCCGCCTCGGATTGTAAGAGATGTCGACAAAGGAGTAGCGCAGTTCCCCCTGCCGCCACAGCGCCTGGAGATAGCGCCCGGCATAGCGTTCCTCTGACCTTATCCTTCGCCGGATCGCGAGCGAGCGATAGGCCAGAGTCCTCCAATAAATGATCAGCCCTGTCGCGAAGACGCTGAAACCAATCAGGAACAGGAGACGCAGAGCCTGCTCGCTGTGAAGGCGCCGGTCCACAACCCAGCTCATGATCCAGATGAGAGTGTCACCGATGGCTTCGAACATGCGTACTCCGGCGGTTGCCCGGATTTTCGTAAATTTAC
Source organism: uncultured Alphaproteobacteria bacterium (assembly GCA_963764115.1). Lineage (GTDB taxonomy): Bacteria > Pseudomonadota > Alphaproteobacteria > Rhizobiales > Rhodomicrobiaceae > Rhodomicrobium. The sequence goes on along the minus strand of CAVXRT010000015.1, from coordinate 28,710 downwards.
ACGGCGGCGCAAGACATAATTTCCCTGAGCGCTCATTTGCCCAATGGAAGCAGGCCGACCGGCCCGAGCAGCGCCGGCTCGATTTACCAAAGCTTAAGGCGCTTTCTCATATCAGCGGCGCAGTGTTGGTTTGAGAACAGGAGACGGCTTGTGGGCTCTAAAAATAAAGCTTCGGAAGCGGCGGCCGGGAGGCGCTGCAAAGCTCTGGTTAACCTTCTTGGCATTGGAGACTCGGATGCGAGCGATATGAGCATCAAGGGACGTCTCGCAATCATCGCGAAACTCAAGGCGGCCAAGCGCGCCGAAATAGCGCGCGGGCAGACGGGCTCGTGGCTTTACGATGTCAATCGCCACTTGAGCATCTGCGGCTGCCTTCGAAAGGAATACGAGGCGCTCGAGGAGATCCTCGATGGCAAACCGGCGGTGCGAAGTCAAAAGAAACGCACGAATAACGTCATCGAGCTGCGTCCTTGAAGGAGGCCGCGGTGACCGGCAGGCAGGTCATGCAGCCATCGAGTTCCACGGCCAAAGCGCATCGGAGCTTCGCGTCTGCATGGAGCGCGCTCCACCGGCGGAGGGAAACCTGAAGCGCGCCAAGGCGCAGGTCATGAGAACCTTCAGCGACTTTTACTGCCCCAGGAGCGGTGAGGCTTACGAGAACCCTTGAAGCCACGCACCACATTGCGCCGCCTTCCCTTGAGGCGTCTAATCTACGGGCGCGGACCACTTCTCGCGCATGGTGACAAGCTCCTCGGCGAGCGTGGGGTGCAGCGCGATGGTCGAGTCGAAATCGGCTTTGCGAGCGCCCATCTTCACCGCGATGGCGAGCGCCTGGATGATCTCGGCGGCGTCCGGTCCCAGAATATGCGCGCCGATCACCTTGTCGGTCTCCGCATCGACGACAAGCTTCATAAGCACGCGCTCGGGCCGCCCCGTGAGCGTGTTTTTCAGCGGGCGGAAGCTTGTCTTGTAGATGTCCACCTTGCGGAACATCTCGCGAGCGCCTTCCTCGGTGTAGCCGACTGTGCCGATTTCGGGCTGGGAGAACACCGCCGTCGGCAGGTAGGCCAGATCGACCGGATTGGGATTGTTTTTGTAGACGCCCTCGATGAAAGCGATGCCATCGCGGATGGCGACCGGCGTCAGGTTCACGCGATCGGTCACGTCGCCGACGGCATAGATGCTCGGAACCGAGCTTTGGTAGTAGTCGTTGACCATGATGCGACCATTCCAGCCGCATTGCACGCCAAGCTTCTGCAGGCCGAGTCCGACGGTGTTCGGGCGGCGGCCGGTCGCGAACATGACAGCATCGCAGGCAATGCGCGCGCCGCGGTTCGTGACCACCATCATCAGACCGTCTAGCGCTTTCTCGATGGCGAGCGGCTCTGTGTTGAGCGTGATCGCGATCCCCTGCCCCTCCATGATGTCCCTCAGCCGCTCACGCAAATCATGATCGAAGCCGCGCAGGATTTCGCCTCCGCGATAGAGGAGTTCCACATCCGCGCCAAGTCCGTGGAAGATGCCGGCAAACTCGATCGCAATGTAGCCGGCGCCGACAATCACGATCTTCTTCGGCAGTTCCTCCAGGTGGAACGCTTCGTTGGACGTGATCGCAAGTTCCTTGCCAGGGATCTCGGGGATGAACGGATGGCCGCCTGTCGCGATCAGAATGCGCTCGGCGGTAACGGTGCGGTTTTCGCTGACGATTTTGATTGTGTGCGGGCCCACGACCTCGGCACGGCTCTGAATGACGGTCCCGCCCGCGGACTCGACCCCATTGCTATAGACCTTGCTGATGCGCGCGATTTCCGCGTCCTTGTTGGCGACCAGCGTTCTCCAGTCGAAGCGCTTCTCGCCCACGGTCCATCCATAGGCGCGCGCGTCGTCGATGGCGTGGCCGAACTCGCTCGCATAAACGAACAGCTTCTTCGGCACGCAGCCGCGAACCACGCAGGTGCCGCCGAACCGGTATTCCTCGGCGATGGCCGTGCGCACACCAAGCCCCGCAGCGAGCCGGGCTGAACGAACGCCGCCTGAGCCTCCGCCAATGACAAAAAGGTCGTAATCGTATTTCGGCATTGTTTCCCTTTAGAGGGGGTTGTCATGAACGCGATCAGAACTCCCCTCCCGGGGATCGCATACCGGGTATATTCGCAATGCCGGGGAGGGGGAATAGGGATATGGTTCATGATCCGCCGGCGAGGCGCTGTCTGAAAGCCTTTCACCAGTTGCAAGAGCGCTTCCTACCGCTCACCACCGAAGGCGGAATCGCCAGCAGCCCGGAAAAGTCGGCGTCTTTTCATGCTACGACGCGAACCCGTTTTTCCCAGGTGTCAGGCGCGCGCCGATTCTCAAACGTGCAGCGGAAACAGCAACACAAACGCTCGCGCCTCAGAAAACTGCCCGAACCGCCGCTCCTGCTTACATCGGGACGTCGCGCAGTTGCAAATCGTCCAGCGATTGCTCAAGGCCTTGGCGCGTTTCGGGAGAGATTTTCTCCTTCAGCGTTTCCGTCCACTTGTCGATCAGGGCCGACCATTCCGCCTTGGCTTTTTCACGCTCCTCCGGGCTTCGCAGTTTGGATTTCTCGTCGAGATCCTTGAACGCCTTTTGTGCTTCGAGGATATCCTCCTTCGTGTACGCCGTGGCCGACTTCACCGCACTGCGAAGCAGGTCGAACGCCTTTGCGAAAGCCGGCGAGTGCAGGTATCCGTTCAGCGTTTGGAGTTGCTCGTCGGTCAGGGACGCTGCAATCACCGAAGGCGCGATCCCGACCACGACCGCCTTCTGCAAATTATACATGAACGCGTATTGGTCGACGTCGTGGCGCAGTTTTTCTCGATCATCCGGGGACGCCGGGATGGTTTCGGCGTAGACATCTCGTGCAAAGCCCTCCGCGTCGGCCACCATTTCATCCAAATGAGAAATCTTCATAAGGTCGTTCATGAAGGCTTGCGCTTTCAGGACCTTCCGGGCGGAAGGAACTGGCTTCGTCCCGTCCTGGCTGCCGGGCATCACCTTGGAAATATCGAGCTGAAGAGAGTTGGCCCAGGCGGAAAATTCCGAAAACGTCCGGCTGTCTTCATAGGAGAAGCCGGTCACGAGCTTCGACATCGCGTAAGCCGCATCCAGCGTCTTGCGTGTAGCGGGCAGATCGAAGAGGCGGCGCGCGTCTTCGAGTTCGGATGCATTTGCGGCCTTGGCCATTTGCCCGGAGAAATCCGAGATCATGGCGCCCCGGTATTCGGAAAGAGCCACGTCAAGCTCGTCGCCCGCCTTCCGCATGTAATCCATGAAGGTGAGCACCTTCGCCAGCGCCGAAGCGGTTGCAACGTCCGCCTCGGGCGCTCCGGGGTAGTCGCCTTGCACCATCCCGCGCATGACCGGGATGTAAACATCGCGAAGAGTGCGCCTGAGGCTGTCGAAGATCTCAGCGGCGTGGCTGAGCTGGAGAGCTTCCTCGATCAGATGCCGCGCGGCCAGTTTCGCCTGGGGGTCGACGGCAGCCTGCTCCTGAGGCGCCTTGTCTTGTGCAGAACCAACGCCCGCAAACCCGGCTGTAAGAGCAGCCAGGAGGAAGATCGATATTTTGAATCGCATGCCGTTGCTCCCGTAGGCTCGGTCGCACTCAAACGGCAGCGACCCCAATCTAGTACAGCCCGAGGCAAGTTCGCACTCGCTTCGCTGCACGCTCTCAAGCGAACTTGCCTCGGATAAGCTGTACTAGAATCATAAAGTCGCTAGTACGCCCTATCCGCGGGAAGCCCTGTGTGCGCCCTCAGCAAACGGGTCAGCACTTCCCGCGGGCGTATTAGTCGTCGTCGTCGCGCTCAGCCTGGAGATGCTTCACGCCCTCGGGACCGGCGAGGAACACGTCATCGGCAACGCCGAGGAAGAGCCCATGTTCTACCACTCCCGGAACGATATCGAGGTATTCCGCCAAGGTTTCCACATCGGGGATTGCACCGAAAGCGCAATCGGCGATCAGATGCCCGCCATCCGTGCGATATAACTCGCCGGAGCTTGTGCGGCGCAGTTTGATCTCACCTTGGCAGCCTGCGTCATCGCCGGCCGATTCGATCATGGCGAGCGTCGCCGCCAGACCGAAATCCACGATCTCGACCGGCAACGGAAATGCGCCCAGCAGGCGGACTAGCTTCGAGTTGTCCGCAATGACGCAGACGTGGTCCGACGCCATGGCGACGATTTTTTCGCGCAGCAAAGCGCCGCCGCCGCCTTTGAGCAGATTCAATTGATGATCGATTTCGTCCGCGCCATCGACCGTGAGGTCCAAATCGGCGATGGTGTTGAAATCGGCGATCTTGATCCCGCGCTGCTCCGCAAACTGCCGGGTCTGTTCCGACGTCGCAATGCAAGTAAGGGTGATGTTTTCCTCCTTGATGCGCTCGGCCAAAAGCTCGACGAACGCAAGCGCCGTCGAGCCTGAGCCAAGGCCAAGCACCATGTCCGGTTCGACAAGTTGAAGCGCCTGCTCCGCAGCCTGCCGCTTATAAGCCTGAGTTTCTTGGGTCAATCCGAAAGCCCCCCTAGGAACATGTATTTCATTTCGAGAAATTCCTCTACGCCGTGCCGCGAGCCTTCGCGCCCAAGGCCCGATTCCTTCACACCGCCGAAAGGCGCAACCTCTGTTGAGATAATTCCGTCGTTCACGCCGACAATGCCAAATTCCAGGCGCTCCGTCACGCGGAAGACGCGCGCGACGTCGCGCGAATAGAAATAGGCGGCAAGCCCATAAGGGGTAGCATTCGCAAAGCGGATGGCTTCGTCCTCGTGAGCGAAGCGGAAGAGCGGCGCGACCGGGCCGAACGTCTCCTCCGTGGCAAGGCGCATCCCGGCATTGGCCTCGATCAAAACCGTCGGCTCGAAGAAGGTGCGGCCAAGCGCGTGGCGCTTCCCGCCGATGACGGCCTTCGCGCCTTTCGAGAGCGCGTCCGCAACATGGGCTTCAACTTTTGCAAGGCCGGCTTCATTGATGAGAGGTCCCTGGACCACGCCTTCATCCGCGCCCGGCCCCACTTTCATCTTGGAAACGCGGTCGGCCAACTTCTCAGCGAAGGCTTCATAAACGCCATCCTGCACCAGGATCCGATTCGCGCAAACGCAGGTCTGGCCCATGTTGCGAAACTTGGAAGCGATCGCGCCTTCGACGGCCTCATCGAGGTCGGCATCGTCAAAGACTATGAATGGCGCGTTGCCGCCAAGCTCCAGCGAGACCTTCTTCACGGTCGCCGCGCTCTGCTGCATCAAGAGCTTGCCGACACGCGTCGAACCCGTGAAGGTGATGGCCCTCACAAGCGGGTTCGACGTAAGCTCCTTCCCGATGGCCTCTGCGTCGCCAGTGACAATGTTCAGGACGCCAGCCGGGAAGCCCGCCCGGATCGCAAGCTCGCCCAAGGCCAGCGCCGTCAGCGGCGTATCGGGAGCAGGCTTCACGACCACCGTGCAGCCAACCGCGAGCGCGGGCGCAACCTTGCGCGTAATCATTGCGAAAGGGAAATTCCAGGGCGTGATCGCGCCGACAACCCCCACGGGCTGTTTATGGACGATAATGCGCCCGCCCTTCCTATGGGTCGGGATCGTCTCGCCGTAGATGCGTTTGGCTTCCTCAGCGAAGAACTCCACAAAGGACGCCCCGTAGGACACCTCGCCGCGCAATTCCGCCAGCGGCTTCCCCTGCTCCGCCGTCATGATCTGGGCAATCTCCTCGGCATGGGCGAGTTGCAGTTCGTACCAGCGCCTGAGGATCGCAGCCCGCTCCTTGGCGAGAAGGCGGCTCCAGCCGGGAAACGCCCGATGCGCGGCGTCGACGGCCTTTCGCGTCTCCGCCTCGCCAAAATTGGGAACGCTGGCGATGGTGACCCCGGTTGCCGGATTGGTCACGGCGGACGCCGGCTTGCCCTCCCACTGACCGTCGATCAAGCAATGCTGACGAATCAAAGACCGAGAGGTCTGCTCCATTGTGGACACTGTCCTTATCTTGGCGAGGGCCGCATCATGCCGCGATGCAAACCAAACTACAAGCGCGGCTGGCTTGCATCAGCCTGTTTCTCAAATTGCGCAAACTGTTTAAAAACGAAACTCAATCTAAAGATGCGTTGCTTATAAAAACAACTTCTGGTTAAGTTGATGCAACTGGCCCTTAAAACTGGCCCTTGAGAGTGTCAACACCGTAGGTAAAGGATGGAGCCCCGCCATGACGAGCGTTTTATCACCGGCCGCGCAACAAAGCACCGGTGCGCACAATCCCGATAGGGGCGTGGCCTCTTCAATGCCTAGGCAGGACACCTTGGAGTATCTTGCGGACATGCTAAGGGAACTGAGTGCGATCGCCGCCTGGGCCGAGCTCGAAAACGCCACAAAGCACATCGACGCCGCGCTTCAGGAGGTCCAAGCCAGTAAGGCGGCTGACTGCGGAAGGAGCATGTCTTAGCTTCTTCGACAAGCTCAGAACGATGTGAGGATGTTTTCAGCGCGTAATTCTTATGATGAGCCTGTCGAATGGCCATACAGCGTACTCAGCGGTAACGCTATCGTCCGCCGCGATAGTGAGGCGGGCAAACTCTATTTTTTCTGCGCCTCCGGACCCGCCGGTGGCTGCGCTCGTCCCTCATCTGCCGGAGCTTTCTTTGCCTGAGGTTCCGTCGCCGGTTGCAAAGGCGCGGTTTCCCTATTCGCGGGCTTCGGGACTACTGCAAGCTTTGGCGGAACTGGCGGCTTGCCCTGCTGCCTTGGCGCCGGGGCGGCCTGCTCGCTTCTGCCCGGCGCAGCCCCTTGTGCTGAAGGCTCTGGCCGAGCCTCCTTTGTGGCGGCATGGATCGCTTGCGCGACCTTCAACTGTGCGTTCTTGTCGGGCGGAGCGCTTTGCGGCTCGGCTGGCGCTTGAGCAGGCGCAGCTTTCGGCTCCAACTGAGGCCTGAGAATCGCCAAAAGCGATCCATGGCTTTCGGCGGTGCGTTCGACCGCGCGGCGGATCTGCTCTACCACCACCTCCATATGATGGCCGCTGGCGTGGATCATCCAGTCTGGAGACTGCGCGATCGCCACATGGCCTTGCCAGAAAAGGAGATCCCCTCTCTGTATGGCGTCAAGATTGGATTGATCAATGGGCTCGCCGGGGGCGCCCATCTGCATATCCGTGTCGCGAGGAAAGGGAACGCCAGCCGCCTGCAGGGAGAGTTGCACAAGTCCGGAGCAATCGATGCCAAGCGCGGTTTTCCCGCCCCACAGATAGGGTACGCCCACCAGCCGCTCAGCCACGCGCACGAAGTCCCTGGCGCGCTCCCGGATGCCGACGAGATGATCGGCGAAAACGAAGCCGCCGCGTGAGAGCTCGAAAAAGCGGCCATCGGGCTTCCTGATCGGAGCAACCGTGCAAGAAAAACTGAGCTTCGTGATCGGCGGCCGCTTGATATCGGGCGCAGGGTAGAGATAGGTCAGGCGGGCGCTGACGCGATGGGTATTTTCCTCGACCACGCCCGAAAGGCAATCGAGCGTCGTGTAGCCGACATAGCCGTCCTCGCGAAGCTGCACCCACGCCCATCCGTCGCGGATATCGTAAACGGTCACCAGTTCGCCCGACAGCGCCTCCGTTGCGAGCGGCGCGTCGAACTTTGGAGCGACCCGGATCAGCGCGGAGGACGCGGCAACCTGCCGGATTTCTCCCTCGGAGTATCTCGGCGCCCGCACCCGCTCCCGGAGCGAGGCGGCGGCAAGGTCTTCGCGAAAAGCAAAGATACGCGGATCGAGATCTGTCATGCGGCCGGCCTTCCAAATTCATTGCGAATAATCTCGAACAAGGCCCTGGCGCCCTGCGGCTCGCCGCCCACGGGCTTTGCGGGAGCGGCGCGACTGACCCAGCCGAAAATATCCAGATGGGCGTATCGGCTGGCTTTCTTGACGAACCTCTTCAGGAACAGGGCAGCCGTGATCGAGCCTGCAAACGGACTGTTTGATATGTGATTGACGTCGGCGACCTTGCTTTTGAGGTCCTTGTCGTATGCCTTCCAGAGGGGCAGCCGCCAAAGAGGGTCTCCGACCTGCGAGCCCGCCGCGTGGAGGCTCGCCGCAAGCGCGTCGTCGTCGGTGTAGAACGGCGAAAGGTCTGGTCCGAGCGCTACTCTCGCGGCGCCCGTCAGCGTGGCGATGTCGATGAGAAAGTCGGGCGACTCCTCATCGGCGAATGCGAGCGCGTCGGCGAGCACGAGGCGGCCTTCCGCATCCGTATTCCCGATCTCGACGGTCAGCCCTGCGCGGCTCTTGATAATATCGCCCGGCCGGAAGGCGTTGCCCGAGATGGCGTTGTCCGCAGCCGCGACGATGACCCGCAAACGCACGGGGAGCTTTGCCGCCATGATCATCGCTGCGAGCGCCATAACGGCAGCGGCGCCCCCCATGTCCTTTTTCATCAGCGCCATGGACTGCGGCGGCTTGATATCGAGTCCGCCGCTGTCGAAGCAAATGCCCTTTCCGACGAGCGTGACCTTGGGATGCTTCTTGTCGCCCCAAACGAGGCTTGCGAGGCAAGGCTCCCGCGCGCTTGCCCTGCCCACGGCATGCACGAGGGGGAAGTTTTTATCGAGAAGCGCATCGCCCTTGATGGTGGTGACCTCGGCTTTGTATGCGCGGCCGAGGCTCGACAAAGCGGCGGCAAGGTCGGATGGCCCAAGATCGTTGGCGGGCAGATTGATGAGTTCCCGCGCGAACCAGATCGCCTGCGCTTTCGCCTCGGCTGCGCCCCGGTCAACGCCCTTCGGCAGGACGAGCTTGCGCACTTTCCTCGGCTGGGCCGTCATGTAGCGGCGGAAGGAATACGCGCCCATCAGCCATGCGAGGACGGCGTCATCGGCAGAGCCGGGAAAATCGCCGAGCGCATAAGTCCCTTCCGGGAGCGAGGCTGCGAGCGCCCCAAGCTGCAGGGCGGCGGCTGCAGAGGGCTCCTCATCGCCTAAGGCCAGGATCACGCCTGCCAGGCCGTTCTCTCCCGGCAGGAGCGCGTGAGCGCCGGGTTTCCCCTTCCAGCCGGTGGCTGCGAGCCACGCAGCCTGGGAGGGCGAGACAAAGGCAGACAGATTGTTCTGGAGGTCGGCGCTACGCGCGGTCCGGATTTTAACCGCATTTCTGCCGCCTTCGGCGAGATGCTCGGAAAGGTCCTCCGCGATATCCTGGTACAAAACAGTCATGAAGCAGCCTGCTGGTGGAAAGCCAACGCGATCCACTCTTATCGAGAGTGCCGCGTCTTACCCGCGATCTAAGATCGAAAAATGGCGAAGGGAAGGGAATCTGGACATACTTCAGAGCGTAAAACGTCGTGCGCCTGATCGGACGCGGGCCTCGATACGCTTTTTTGCAGGCACATTGGACCTCACTTCACTTGGCTTCCCGCTTGCGTTTGCGTTACCGATTGTCTTGAGTGAGAATTTTACAAGAAAGCGCCTTGCTGGGAAGTTAATGGATAAGTCATTGATATTGCGATGAAATCCTAGGACGGACAGCGCTCCCGGCTCACGCGCCGGGCTGACTTCGGCGCGGTCATGGTTAACAAGAGAATCCGGGATTATATTTAACGGACTTTTCAGCGCCCATTTAATGCCAAAATTCCGGCATTAAATTCTATTTAATGGGGCTTAGCCGAAGGTAAAACTCTTTCATTTCCAATGAGTTGAATCGCTTATCCCTAGGCGGGCCTTAGGCGCGAGCCGCCTCGTTTAGCGCCACAGTGACCCTTAATAAAGCGTAAATTGGACCGGAAATAAATCGGGCGCGCTCCCGTTAACCAGTTTCAGATTAACGCTTAGCGCCGCGAACGAAGCGTTAACCGCGAGGCGGACGACGGGCGCCGTCCGAGGTGGCAGTGGCCGCTATGGGCGAGAAGCGGAGGCGGGCACGTGGTTGAGCGCGCATCGCTACGCTCCGATTTTTGCGCCCGCCGCGGTAGAATGCGTTTCCTGGACTGCTAAAAAACTCCGCTTCAGTTTGATGACGCAGATACCTGCCGACCCGGCGCTTCATTCCGATGGCGCCATAGCTTTGACTTTGGCGCGGCTTACTCCGCCGGTGACAGCCAAGGCTCCAGCCCTTGGTGCGCCCGATCAGCATGATGCTCCCGCCCGCCCAGACGGTGACGCAACCTATCCAGCAGGAGATAGATCACGGGCGTCGAGTAGAGCGTCAGCACTTGGCTCACAATCAACCCCCCAACGATCGCATAACCCAGCGGCTGCCGCAGTTCCGACCCCGTCCCTGTGCCCAGCATGAGAGGGATGCCCCCGAGGATGGCGCAGACCGTCGTCATGAGGATTGGCCGGAAGCGCAAGAGACAGGCTTTTCGGATGGAATCGAGTGGCGACAGCCCCTCCTCGCGTTCCGCCTGGATCGCGAAGTCCACCATCATGATGCCGTTCTTCTTCACGATGCCGATCAGGAGGATGAGGCCGACCAGGCTGATGATCGTGAAGTCGATATGAAACAAATACATCATGAGAAGCGCCCCAAGCCCGGCCGAAGGCAGGGTGGACAGGATCGTGATGGGGTGGATGTAGCTCTCATAGAGCATGCCCAGGATGATATAGATCACGAACACGGCCGCGGCGATCAGGAAGGGCTCGCTTGCGAGCGACGTCTGGAACGCCTGTGCGTTCCCCTGGAAACTCCCCGTGATCGCAGCCGGCAAGTTGATCTCCCGGCGCGCCGCATCGATGGCGTTCACGGCCTGTCCGAGCGAAGCGCCCGGCGCGAGGTTGAACGAGAACGTCACGGATGGAAAAGTCGCCTGGTGGTTGATGACGAGCGGAGCGACGGGTTTGGTGCTGATTGTGACGAGAGAAGTCAGCGGCACGGCCTGACCAGCAGGGGTGCGCACGTAGAGTTTTGACAGCGTGTCAAGGTTGCCTTGCAGGCCCGGAAGCACTTCCAGAATGACCTTGTAGGTGTTCAGCTGCGTGTAGAACTGCGTGACCTGCTCCTGGCTGAACGCAGCCGCCAGCACATTGTCGATGGCCGCGGGCTGGATCCCGAAGCGGGCGGCCACATCGCGGTTGATGGTCAAGGTCACAGTCTGGCCGTCGAGCACCTGGTCTGTCGAGAGATCCTTGATTTCCGGAATCTTTTGGAGCCGCTCGAAAAGCTTCGCCGACCACGAACTCAACTCCCCGGATTGCCCGCTTTGCAGCGTGTACTGGAACAAGCCCTGCGATTGCCGCCCGCCAACATTGATGTCCTGCGTTGGGGCGAGGATGAGGCTCGCTCCCACGACCTGTTTCAGCTTGGGACGAAGCCGGTTGACGACGTCCATGGCGCTGATCTTCCGCTCATCGAGCGGCTTCAGCGCCGCATAAATGAAACCCTGGTTCGGGGCGCGCGTGCCGCCGACCGTGGAAACGACGCCCGCAACGGCAGGATCGCTCGCCACCACGGCGTTCAGTTGCTGCTGAAGTTTGATCATCTGGTCGGGCGAGACGGAAGCTGCCGCCTGCGACTGGCCGATCAAATAGCCTGTATCCTGGATCGGGAAGAAGCCCTTGGGAAGAACGAGGAAGAGCCACCCCGTTGCGGCGACGGTGGCGAGAAAGCTGGCGAAAGTCCAGCCGGGATGGCGAAGCGCCACTTCGAGCGTGTGCTTATAGCCGTTCACAAGGCCGTTGAAGCCCGCTTCGGTGATCCGGTAGAACCACCCGTGCTGCTCCTTGTGCTTCGACTTCAGGAAGCGGCCTGCAAGCATCGGCGTTAGCGAAAGCGAGACCAGCGCGGAAACAACGATTGCAACGGTGACGGTCATGGCGAACTCATGGAGGAGACGCCCGACAATGCCGCCCATGAAAAGGAACGGGATGAACACCGCGATCAGGGACAGGCTGATGGAGAGAACGGTAAACCGGATTTCGCCCGAGCCCTTGTAGGCTGCCTGAAGCGGCGACATGCCCTCCTCGATGTGCCGCTCAATATTCTCCACCTCGACGATGGCGTCGTCGATCACGAAGCCGACGGCGATGGTCAGCCCCATGAGCGAAAGATTATCGAGGCTGTAGCCCAGCGCGTACATCGCCGCGAAAGTGCCGATGATCGAGATCGGAACGGCCAGCCCTGGTATGATCGTGGAGCGCAGATTGCGCAGGAACACGAACACGACGGCCACCACGAGCACCATGGTGAGCACAAGCGTGAACTGCACGTCCGCGACCGAAGCGCGAATGGTCGTTGTACGGTCGATGACCGGCGTGACGTTGATGCTGGGCGGAATGTTGGCGCGCAGCGTCGGCAGCTCGTTCTTGATCCGGTCCACGGTGTCGATGACGTTGGCGCCAGGCTGCTTGAAGACAACAAGCGCAATCGCTCGCTGCTTACCAATCCAGGCCGCAAGTGTGGTGTCCGCGGGGCCTTCCACGGCGCGGCCGATGTCCCGGATACGGATCGGCGCGCCATTCCGATAAGCGATGATGAGATCGTTGTAGGGCGCAGCCGTCGTCAGCTGATCGTTATCGTAGATCGAATAGCTCTCTGTCTCGCCCCGGATCGTGCCTTTCGGAGCTTCGACGGTGGCGTTCGCGATCACCGATTGCACGTCAGAAAGGCTCAACCCCATTTCGCTGAGCTTGGCCGGATCGACCTGAACGCGGACCGCTGGCGTCTGCTGCCCTCCGATCACGACCTGCGCCACGCCCGGCATTTGCGACATCTGAAGCGCAAGCATGTTCTCGGCGTAGTCGTCGACCTGTGTGATCGGCAGGTCATCCGAGGTGACGCCAAGGATCAATATAGGCGGATCAGCCGGGTTCACCTTGCGATAGGTCGGCGGGTTCGGCAGATTTTTCGGGAGATATCCGGCCGCCGCGTTGATGGCGGTCTGAACGTCCTGAGCCGCAGCGTCGATATTGCGGTTCAAATCGAACTGAATGGTGACCTGCGTTGTGCCAAGGAAGCTCGCAGACGTCATCTGTGTGACCCCCGAGATGATGCCGAGCTGTTTTTCAAGCGGCGTCGCCACCGCCGAGGCCATCACGTCGGGGCTCGCGCCAGGAAGCTGCGCCGTCACCTGGATGGTGGGGAAATCGACGGTGGGAAGCGGCGCCACGGGCAGCAGCGGATAGGCCGCGATGCCGATGACGGCAATTGCAAGCATTAAAAGAGACGTCGCGATCGGGCGCGCGATGAAGGGAGCCGAAATATTCATTATTCGCCTTGAGTTTGCGCGAGTTGCGCTGGATTGGCTTCGGTGATGCGCGCGCCTTGCGTCAGGCCGTATTGCCCGGCCATGACGATGCGGTCGCCAACCTTGACGCCCTTTTTGATGACCGTGACGCCACTTTGGATTTCGCCGATCTGGACGGGCTGCCGGTTCGCAGCTTCTTTCGGCGAGACGAGCCAGACATAGGCGCCGTTCGGGCCGCGCTGGACGGCTTCGGAGGGGACCGCCAAGGCATTCGGCTCTGTTCGGATCACAACTGCGACCTGGACGAAGGAGCCGGGCCAGAGCTTGTGATCCCTGTTGTCGAACCGCGCCTTCAGCTTGATCGTGCCGCTTGCCTGGTCGACCTGATTGTTGATGACCTCGAGTTGGCCTTTCGCGAGCAGCTTTTTACCGTCCTGGTCATAGACGAGGACGGTTGGACTGCCAGTTCTCGCGGCGGATTGAACGTCCTGGAGGTCGGCTTGCGGCAGCGTGAAGTCGACAGCAATCGGCTCGATCTGCGTCACGGTGGCAATGATCGCAGCGGGCGTCACGAGATTGCCGATGTCGATATTGCGAAGGCTGACCACGCCCGAAAACGGCGCTGTCACGGTTGCGAAATCGAGATTGAGCTGTGCTGCTTCGATGGCTGCCTGGTCACCCTCGATCGTTGCTTTCAGCACCTGAACCTGCGCCGTCTCATTGTCGACGGTTTGTTGCGTCGCAAAGCCCCCTTTGGTGAGGAGCGTTTTATCGCGCTGGAGATTCTTCTCGGTGTTTGCGAGGTTCGCGGCATCCTGATCTTTCTTGGCCTTCGCCTGATCGAGCGCCGCCTGGAACGGGCGCGGATCGATACGCACCAGGACTTCGCCCTCCTTTACGTCACGCCCCTCGCGGAACGGGATCTGAACGATGCGGCCGGAAACCTGGGGCGTGATATTCACCATCTGCCACGGGGTGACGGTGCCGAGCCCGATGCGAGTTATCTCGATGGATTTGGCCTGAACCGTGGTTGTCTGGACGGGAACCGTGGCTTGCGCCTGCTGTGCGGTGACCGTTTTCCTGCTTCCGCTCCACATCGAATAAGCGCCGAAGGCGAGCGCACACACGGCCGCAAGAGACGCAAGGCGGAGTAGCCGCACGCCCAAGCTGCGCTTTCCACGCCGCGAGTCTTCCTTTGCCATCGATCCACTCCGTGGCGTAAAGCACCGCCTGTTACCAAATCAATGTCTGGCAGATGGTCTTCGCGTTAAGCTTTTCAGCCTGTAAGTTCTGACAGTGTGGCGGAATGGAACCATGACCTACATGAGAGACCGAGCGATTGTGCTCATATGAGAAGCTGAAGATGTCGACCGTCCTGTCTCTTCGCCGTTCTGCTCCGGCAAAGCTTGCCTTTGTCGCAATTCTATTTGTCGCTGCTGTCATGGTGGTGCGCAGCCTCAGTCTTGGAAGCCTCGCCACTGTCGATGTCGCATCCTCAGAAATCCGGAATCGCTGGCTCGAATCCATCCAGATTCTGGGCAATCTCCGGCATCACGTCGCACGCGTCCGGACCGAAGAGGCCGAGCTTCTTCTCGGCGGCGCTCAAGATAAATCAAGCGAAGTTAAACGCTACATGAAGTTGGCGGATGAGGACATCGCGGCCTATCGGGCGATTGAACACGATGCCGATGAGATGAAGGCTTTCGATATTTTTGCCAGCGAGTGGCAGTCGCATCTGGCACAGGAAAAATTTTTGGCCGCTCTCGTGGGAAACAACAAACAAGCCGAGGCAATTGCATTCTTTCATGGCGATGCTTTCGCAACGTTTCGCAAGGCGGCGCACGAGCTGAGACAACTTGTGGATCTAACTCACTCGAAAGCGCAGGCCGCCCGCGCTCACGGCAGGCAAACCATCGCGACCGCCCAGCGGTTCATATCCGATCTCATCCTTGCCATGCTTTTCCTCTTCGCGGGCCTTGCCTTCTACTTTTGGCGCTCGTTTTCCCGGCCGCTTCTTGAGATCGCAGGCAGCCTGCGGCGGCTGGCCCTGAACGACACGCATTTCACGATTCCCTTTGAGGAGAGACGCGACGAAATCGGGGAGATGGCGCGCTCTGTCGCGGTGCTGCGGAGGAACACCGTGGAGCTTCTGGAAACACGCAAGAACCTTGCAATGCAGACGGACATCCTGGCAGCGACGCTTGAAAAGGAGCGGGAGCTTACGGCGACTCAGCGAAATTTCCTCACGACGATGTCTCATGAGTTTCGTACGCCGCTCACCTATATCGATGGCCACGCGCAACGGCTCGTTAAGACCAGGGATCAGGCAACGCCGGTCCAAGTGGCCGAAAGGGCCGAGAAAATCCGGTCTGCCGTCTTTCAAATGACGAGCCTTGTCGCCAGCCTCACCGCCGAGATGGAGATGCTGAATGTCCCGGCGGAAGCGCAAAAGCGCTTATTCGATCCCGCGGAGATGCTTCGCAGTCTGGTCAATTCCTACAAGGCCATCGACCTGAAGGCCCGTTTTGTTAAGAACTTCGATCAACTTCCAAATCTTCAAGGAGACCCAAAGCTGCTCCGCCGGGCTTTCAGCAATCTGATCTCGAACGCCCTGAAATATTCGCCGGAGGGCGGCCTTGTGGAGATTTGGGGCAAAACCGGAGATGGCGCCGTGGAAATTTGCATCGCCGATCACGGCATCGGCGTCCCCGCCGCTGAACTGGGCCGCGTCCACGAGCGTTTCTTCCGTGGCAGCAATGCAGGGTCGATCCCAGGAACCGGCATCGGGCTAAGTCTTGTGCAGCACATCGTGGAACAGCATGGGGGCCGGATGACCATCGAGAGCGAGCTGGGCCGCGGCACCCGTGTTACCGTGTCGCTACCCATCGGAGTTAGCGAAGCAATAGCGATAGGAAGGCCCCTTGAGCAAGATCTTGTGCATTGAGGACGACAGCCAGACCGCAAGCTTACTATCTGAGGCCCTGACCGAGCTTGGATACCAGACGATCATAGCGCGCAACGGCGAGGCAGGTCTGGCCGCTATCCTTTCAGACAAACCTGATCTTGTGATCTGTGACGTGCGTATGCCGGAAATGAGCGGGTTTCAAGTCCTGGAGCGTGTATCGACTGCCGGGCCTGACTACGCGGCGATTCCGTTCGTCTTCCTCACCGCGCTCGGCGACCGCGGCAGTGAACTCACTGGCCGCCGTCTGGGGGCCGACGACTATCTCACAAAGCCCATCGATTTTGAGATGCTCGATACCGTGATCCAGAACAGGCTCCGCCGCCAGTTGAATGGCTCCCGTCGGCGCTCGGACTATCATCTTACGGACCGTGAACGCGAGGTGCTCACCTGGGTAGGGCGCGGGAAGACCTCGTCGGAAATCGCGATCATCCTGGGCCTCAGCGAGCGCACCGTGAATTTCCACTGCGATCAGGCCATAAAGCGCCTCGGCGTCAGCAATCGCACCCAGGCTGTTGCGAAGGCCGTTTCGGATCAACTCCTGGCGCTTTAAGGGGCATTAACGCTCAGGCCCGTCATTTTGGATTGAGTTTATGGTAGCTTCCACATTGCATCAATTTAGGGCCATCATTCACTTGCTGACATTTGCGAATATCGTCTGATGCATCTTCTGACATTGCGAGCCAGATCGTAAAAAATATCATTCCAAGAGAAGCTAAGAACATCACAAAGCCTTGCCATACTAACCGCATCTCAACTCCCAATCTTCCCGAGGGTTCTTGGACGGGGGCCATGCGAGGGCGCGGCCGGCCCGTCCTGGGGATCAGCGGTCTTCTCCTGTCCAAGTTGCGTATTTCCGCGGCACGCGATAGCGGTCCAACACTTTGAACTCGGCATCCTGGCTCGTTTTCTTG
Source organism: uncultured Alphaproteobacteria bacterium (assembly GCA_963764115.1). Taxonomy (GTDB): domain Bacteria; phylum Pseudomonadota; class Alphaproteobacteria; order Rhizobiales; family Rhodomicrobiaceae; genus Rhodomicrobium. Next base: position 11,669 of record CAVXRT010000015.1, on the reverse strand, counting down.
ACCTGCAAGCCGAAAAGGCGACGGAACAGATTAACAAAAGCCCGGCCCGCGGCTTCTTCGCGCGCCATGCTCTGAATTCGGTAAAGTGGCTCTTCCTTCTCGATGTCGTGCGCGGCTCTATCCTTCGCCCTCAAACCGGAGTCGTCGGCCGGTTCCGTATCGGCCACACTCCACATCGACCTGGCGGTCTCACTCTGACGTTTTTGGGAATACATGCCCATTTCCCCGGATGAACTTGCTCCGTGGGGAAATTAGCGCCGGCGGTCGCCTCGGGGATGAGTGGAACGCTACGAAGTGTAACGTATTGTAAACAACGGCGTGACAAGCATCGCCACGCAACAAGACGTCGGAAGCGTGAAAAAGCGCTTGGAAACTTGATGTTAGCGGCTTTCATACCCGTATAATGGGACACGAGGCAACCAGTCGAGACGGGCTAGTTTGTATGCCAGCTTGATGCCAGAGAGTGCGAGCAGGAATCCCTCACCGATAGGACCGTCAAGGCGGCCGAACGCGATCACTCTCTACATGACGCCGGAGAACTACCAGAATCTCTCTGCGTGGAACACGTCTAAATTCCTCACCTCGGTCACGCTTGCCGCAAGGATTGTCCGTTAAGCTAGCTCTCTTAAGGACACCGTTGCCATGCCCAATAGTTCCGAGACTCTGCTAAAAGCCATAAATCTGCATCGGCGAGATATGCTTGATCAGGCAGAACAATATTACGAAGAAATTCTTGCTGCGCAGCCCGATCATGCCGATGCTAAACATCTGCTCGGCGTCCTGCGGCATCAACAAGGCAGGTACGATGAAGCGGCTGCGCTCATCGGCGCTGCCTTGGCTACGCACCCGGCAGCTGTTCCAGCCTTGACGAACATGGGGAATGTTCTGTGCAAGCTCGGCCGCCTGGAAGAAGCTCAAGCCAGCTTCGGCAAGGCGCTCGCGATCAGGCCGGCACACATTGAAGCGCTCCTCGGCCGCGGCAATGTGGAGAGGGACCTTGGGCGTCCGGAGGCGGCTCTGATCAGCTATGACAGAGCGCTGGCGATCAAACCGGACTACGCCGACGCTGCCTGCAACCGAGGCAGGGTGCTGCAGGACCTGAACCGCCTCGAAGATGCTCTGGCGAGCTACGACATGGCGCTGGCAATTAAGCCGGACCACGCTGAGGCTGCTTTCAGCAAAAGTCTTTGCATGTTGCTCGGCGGCCGCTTCAAAGAGGGTTGGCTCTTTTACGAAAGCCGCAAAAAGCTTGCCGAATACGCAGCTCATTTCTCGCCCCGCTCCTTTCCGCAGCCACTGTGGAGCGGGGAGAAATCGCTCAACGGCAAAACCCTGTTCCTTTATTGGGAGCAAGGACTTGGCGATACGATACAGTTTTGCCGTTTCGCGAAGTTTCTGGAACAGCATGGGGCAAAAGTAATCTTCTCGGCGCAAAACCGTCTACACCGATTGTTGCAAACCCTCAGCCCTACGATCAAGTTGATCGGCGAAAAACAAGCTCCGGTCCAATTCGATTATTACTCCCCGCTTTTAAGCTTACCGCTCGCTTTTAAAACAAAGTTGGATGGCGTTCTTGGCGATGCGCCATATTTGCGAGCGGAGCCTGATCGCGTTCGCAAATGGCGGTATAAGCTAGGCGACGAGGGCTTTAAGATCGGCATCGCCTGGCAAGGCAGCAACACCAAAGCGCATTCCGGTAGATCCTTTGCGCTCACGGAATTTTTGGGCGTCTCTCAGGTTCCGGAGGTGCGGCTGATCTCGCTGCAGAAGGGCCGCGGCGGCGAACAATTGCATGATCTGCCGCATGGAATGAAAGTCGAAAGCCTTGGGGAGGATTTTGACACCGAGGGCGCGTTTCTCGATACTGCGGCGGTCATGGAGAATATGGATCTCATCATCTCCACCGATACCTCGACGGCGCATCTCGCTGGGGCGCTAGGCCGCCCCGTCTGGGTGGCGCTCAAGCATGTGCCCGATTGGCGCTGGCAGCTGGATCGCGTTGACAGCCCCTGGTACCCGGCGATGCGTCTGTTTCGCCAGCCAGCAAGGGGCGATTGGAAGGCCGTATTCTCGGAAATCGAAAAGGCACTGATCGAGCTAACGAGCGCGAACTGCGAGCAAGCAAAAACAGGGCACGCAAAAATTGCCGGTGCTAGAGCGAGAGGGGCTTAAACCGGCGCGGATCTCACAGCGAGCACAACTGATACTTAAGCTCGGCCATAATTCTTGCGCCGCCGCCGCGCATCCTCCTTCAGCGCTTTTTGGATAATATGCAGACGCACGTCACCGCCGGGCAATTGGCCGCGAAATACAAGCCCGGCAATCGCGCGGGCGGTGCAGCGCGAACAGACGCCAGAGCGAAAGCGGCCCGATTCGCAAACGCGCCAAGCCTTAGCCATTTTCGTTGCCAAAAAGTCGTGACAGCCTGCCGAATGCCTGTGGCTGTACGGACGACACACCCACGAAGTGTAACGCTCCGTTACAGAGCCGGGCTGGCAGCTAAGCGTTCGAGCCTCTATGGTGCGGCTGAATCTCTGGAGGGCGATCCGGTGACAGCTACCCCCCATATTCTTGTCGTTGATGACGACCGGCAGATCAGGACCAGCATCGGCCGCTTCCTCACGGCGAACGGGCTTCGCGTTACCCAGGCGACTGACACTGCGGCTATGTTTTCTACGCTCGAAAGGGGCCGCTTCGATCTTATCGTTCTCGATGTCATGATGCCGGGCGAAGATGGCCTGTCGGCTTGCCGGCGGTTGCGCGGGACAAGCAATATTCCTATCGTGCTGCTCACTGCCATGTCCGACGAGACAGACCGGATCGTCGGGCTTGAACTCGGGGCGGACGACTACGTTTGCAAGCCCTTCAGTCCGCGCGAACTCCTGGCCCGCATCCGCGCCATCCTGCGGCGCGCGGGGGCTGAGCCAGACGAGCGCCCGGCCGCATCATCGCTCGTCTTTGAGGGCTGGCAGCTCGATAGAATCCGGCGAACACTGCGCGACTCGCAAGGGTCTCTCGTCGAACTCACGGCCGGCGAATATGATTTGCTTATAGCGTTTGCCGAGCATCCGCAGCATGTCCTGACGCGCGACCAACTTCTCGACCTGACGCGCGGCCGTGTCAGCGGTCCTTTCGATCGCAGCATCGACGTTCAGGTCAGCCGCCTGCGGCGCAAGATCGAAGCGGATCCCCAACAGCCGGAACTCATAAAAACAGTCCGCGCCGGAGGTTACATTTTTTGTGCCCCGGTTGCGGAGGGAGCCGAAAAAGAGGCGCTGTAACTCACATGGGCTTCTTCGCTCTGAGGCCGCCTGTCAGGCTTGGAACGCGCATCGCCGCTATGACGCTGATCGCCCTTCTCGCGGTCCAAGCCATGAATGCAGCCATTTTTCTCCTGCTGCCGCCTCCTCAGATGCCCGTCTACAGCGCGCGTTGGCTCATCGAAAAAATCGAGGAAACAGTCCCGGCCATTTTCGCTGCCCAGGAGGCTGATCGTCCCCATTTAGCCGAGCAGGCGGAGACGCAAGACAACCTGCGGATCCGCTGGCGACCGTCGAACCAAATCCAGCCGGAGCCGCCGGCATATTCTTCCCTCGTCCTTGATCGCGTCCGGGCCTCATTGGAAAAGGGACTGGGAGAAAAAGTGCGCGCTGTGATTGTGAAGGAACATGGCTTTCCCCTTGGTCCGGATCACCTCGACGACCGGCATCTGCCGCCAGAACTCAGGAAGCAACTGCCACCGGGACCGATCGAGGCAAACGACACCCTCCTCTTCGGTCATTTCGAAATTCTCATCCAGGGGCTGGATGGAAGCTCAGTCTCCATCGAGCCGCAATGGCGCCCAAGGTTTTTGAGTTTCTTGCACCCATGGTTTGTGACTCTCATCGGTGCTGTCATCCTCGTCTGGGCTTTGTCGACCTTTACGGCCACGCGCTCCCTCCGGCCCCTCGATCGTCTCGTGGAAGCCGCCGAGAAACTGGGGCGCACCCGCGAAGCGACGCCTATCGACGCCGCAGGCTTGAACGAATTCGGGATCATCGCGGATGCCCTGAACGACATGCAATCGCGGATCAAGCAGTTCATCGACGAACGCACCCAAATGCTCGCCGCCATCTCGCATGATTTGAGGACGTCGCTCACGCGCCTGCGCCTCGAAGCCGAGGACCTTCCTGAAAGCGAGACAAAAGACAGGCTCCTCTCTGACATGCACGAGATGGAGCGCATGATTTCCGCAACCCTGACCTTCGCGGGCGATGATCTCAAGAAGGAGCCGCAACAGCGCGTCGACCTCGCTGCGCTTCTCATCAGCCTTTGCGATGGTTTCTCCGATCGTGGTCAGGAAGCCGAGTATGGCGGCCCCAACCACGCGCATCTCCTATGCCAGCCCGTGGCGATGAAGAGAGCCTTCGACAATCTCATCGGAAACGCCATCAAATATGGCTCCCGTGCAAGCGTTACGTTGAAGCATTGTGACGGGTTGTTGCTTGTTTCAGTCAGTGATTCCGGCCCTGGAATCCCTCCGGAGAAGGTCGAACTGGCGTTCCGCCCCTTCCGCCGGCTGGAGCCATCACGGAACCGCGAAAGTGGCGGCGTCGGCCTTGGCCTGCCCATAGCCCGCGACATTATCCGTGCTCACGGCGGCGAGATCACTCTCAGAAACCGTCCAGAAGGAGGGCTTGAGGTCCTGGTTCAGCTGCCAACGCAGACAAAGGCGCGGATAACATAATTGCATTCATCGTCTGGCGATCCAGGGCTGGAACAGTTTCGGCGCCCTCATCCTGTCCTTCTTCTGTGAGCGGAGAAGGAGCGCCGTAGCGCGGGGTTTTGACGCGCCTGCCTCAAGTGCGCCATGGCGGCTCAATAATCGGCTGGTGTTACGAAGCTCCTGGGCGCACCAGAGGAGCGCTTCGAACTCTATCGCGCTTTGGCGGCTGACGGCTTGGAAAAGGTCATGGGTATGAAAAAATATATAAAAATTTCGATCTGGGCCGGTTGCGTCTTTTTGCTGGCGCTGGCTGTCTATGCGGCGACTGGGCTCCGTCACCGGCCCGACCATGCGACAGCGGCGCCTGTGTTGTTGACGTCAAAGGCAAGCCAAACGCACGCTGAAAAGGTCGGCTCGTACGAAGCGGTGCAGAAGCTTTTCAATGCTCGCTGCATTTTATGCCATAGCTGCAACAACGCCCCTTGCCAGCTGAAATTAACCTCTTTCGAGGGCCTCCAGCGAGGAGGCAGCAGGGTCGAAGCCATCCATCCGACGCGCCTGCAGAGCATCCCTCCGACCAGGCTCGGCATCGACGCCCGCTCGGCCGCCCAATGGCACGAGAAAGGCTTCTATCCTGTTGCCGATGACAAAACCAATTTGCTTGCGCCGATGATCAACCAGGGGCGGCCAGGCACACCCGCCGACACAGTCGCTGACTTGCGCAGCTGCCCGGCGAACATGAAGGACGTCAATGCCTTGCGTTCGTCTCATCCCGAAAAGCTGATGCCTTATGGGCTGCCGCCTTTGACTGAGCCAGAGCGCGAAGTCCTAGTCAATTGGGTCGACGGCGGTCAAAGACCTCCACTGAAAAAGGCCGCCGGACACCTTCCCACCCAGCTCGCTCTGGCAAAAAACAAATGGGAGGAGTTTTTAAACCAGCAGGATCTCGAGCACAGATTGGTGGCTCGATATCTTTACGAGCATTTGTTTCTGGCGAGCCTGCATTTCAACGCGGGGTCAACGCAGTTTCATCGGATCATACGAAGCCGCACCCCCTGCAACGAGCCGCTTGATGAAATTGCAACTCGCCGTCCATCGGACGATCCAAAAGAAAACTTCCACTATTGCCTTAAGCCGTACGAGGAAACTGTCGTCGAAAAAACGCTCCTGCCTTATCTGTTCGATCAGGCTAAACTAAACAGAATTAAGAGCCTCTTTTTCGACAGTCGCGAGCCGTGGAGAGCGTCTCATTGGCCTGACTACCAATCCATGGAGGCAACAAATCCATTTGTTCTCTATCAAGACATTCCGGTAAAGGCGCGGTATCGCTTCTTATTGGAAGATGCGGAGTATCACGTGGCCACTTTTATAAAGGGTCCCGTCTGCTATGGCCGTGGGGCCGTGAGTTCGATTGACGAACACTTCTTTGTTTTCTTCATGAACCCGGAATCCGAGCTTATGGTTTCCGACCCCGCCTTTGCCAAGGCAAGTGAGGAACTGCTCGTTTTGCCTTACCTGGACGGGAGCGATGCTCCCCTTTACGAAAGTCCTTCCTTGGATGAAATCTGGGAATCCCTCATCCACCGCAAGGGCTTCACCGACAAATACATCGCCGCCCGTAATGCCTATGTCGCTCTGAAGGATAAGCACCGGATGGCGGACTTCAAGGAAGGCTACCGGCTTTCCGATCTCTGGGACGGCGACGGCTCCAATCCCAACGCTGTTTTGACCGTGTTCCGTCATTTCGATCATTCCTACGTCTTGAAAGGATTGCGTGGGGGCGAAGCCAGCAGCTACTTCGTTCTGGATTACGGCCTGTTTGAGCGCCTCGTTTACAATCTGGTCGTGGGCTTTGACGTCTTCGGAAATGTAAGCCATCAGCTCCATACCCGCATCTACATGGAGATGCTGAGAAGAGAGGCTGAAGATAACTTTCTCTTGTTCCTCCCTCCTCAGGAGCGGGTCCGCTTAAGGGGACAATGGTATCGTCAAGAGCTCGCAAAACTGGAACAAACCCCATTTCTCGATCCCAACGATATGCGCTTTCCAACCCATGTCGCCTACGAGAGCTCATCGCAGACCGATAAAGAGCTTGTTGCGAAGATAGGCGGCGAATATTTGAGCGAAGCTGCGCGAGGCGCCTATAATGGAGCGCCTCACTCGGAGTATCCGCCCCTGGAGCCGATGGCTGAAAAGCCGGCTCACTCGGCCCCCTTCGTGAACTTGTTTCCGGATTCGTCGCTGGTCTTGATCCAGTCGGGCGGCAAGTTGAGAAAGGTCGTAACTGTTATACGTGACCGGGCGCACAGCGCTTTAGGACGATTTGTCCTGGAGTCGTCAGCTCGCGTTCCTGAACAAGACCGCCTCGCAATTGTGGACGGCCTCGCAACAAGCTATCCTAATCTGTTTTTCGTCGTGCCCGATGACCGGTTGCCGGATTTCTTGCAGCAGTTAAATCAGGTCGACAGCCAGCATTCAGCCCAATCATTCATAGAAACCTGGGCCATCTTGAAAACTAATCCCGAGTTCTGGACGGTTTCGGATCAACTGCACGCCTATCTTGCTGAAGCCGATCACGTTAATTCCGGCGTGCTGGATTACACGCGTTATGGAATATGGACCGAAGCTGGCGACTGGCGCGAATAAGCGGTTCGCAGCTTTCGCCCCGCCGACAGGACGCACACACGGTTCGAAAGCGGCGCTTGTCAGAACGCATCCCTTGCGCCGCGCCAAAGCGAAAGGTAGGGGGACTTGAGCCGACTGGACGGCCGTAACCTGTCCCCCCTGAACTCAAACTGCCGGCCGAGCGAAGTCCTCGCGAGCAAGTTCCCAACGATCGGGCGAACGCCACAACCGCGAGCGCAGAAGCTCGCGCTCGAAGATGAATTCCTTCGGCAGCCGATCGAAAAACTTGTCGAATTGGTCTTCGTGAGCCTTCGCCTCGGCAGCGCCTGCCGCCCGCCCCACGGCCATCAGCTCGTAGAACACGTCAGGCGGGAGATCGAGGCCTTTCCACTCGATGTCTTCGTGCCGTGGCATCCAGCCAATCGGGCTCTCGACCCCGTAGCCACGACCGTGCACCCGGTCGACGATCCACTTGAGAACGCGCATATTCTGACCGAAGCCGGGCCACATGAACTTGCCGTTTTCGTCCTTGCGGAACCAGTTGATCCGGAAAATCCGAGGTGGGTTCGGCACGCGGCGTCCGACATTCAGCCAATGGCCAAAATAGTCGGCCATGTTGTAGCCGCAGAACGGCAGCATCGCCATCGGGTCGCGCCGCATCGCCGCTTGGCCGATTGCGGCCGCTGTGGCTTCCGACCCCATTGTTGCTGCAAGGTAGACGCCGTGGCTCCAATTGAACGCCTGGAATACGAGCGGCAAGTCCTTACTCATCCGCCCGCCGAATACAAAGGCGCTGATCGGAACCCCTTCCGGCTTCTCCCAATCTGGATCGATAGACGGACATTGGCTGGCTGGCGCCGTGAAGCGCGCGTTAGGATGCGCAGCGGGGTGGCCGCAGCCAGGTTTCCAGTCTTCACCCTTCCAGTCGATGAGATGCGCCGGCGTATCGTCGGTCATCCCCTCCCACCAGATATCGCCATCGTCGGTGAGCGCGCAGTTTGTGAAGATGGTGTTCTTGGCTATGGTCGCCATCGCGTTCGGGTTCGATTGCGTATTCGTGCCGGGCGCGACGCCAAAGAATCCCGCTTCCGGATTAATGGCTCGCAAGGAGCCGTCCGGCGCTTTCTTGATCCAGGCGATATCGTCCCCGACAGTGTAAACCTTCCAGCCCTCGAAGCCTTCCGGTGGCACCAGCATCGCGAGATTGGTCTTGCCGCAGGCGCTCGGGAAAGCGGCGCCGAGATAGGTTTTTTCGCCGTCCGGTGATTGGATGCCCGCAATCAGCATGTGCTCGGCGAGCCAGCCTTCGTCGCGCGCCATCACAGAAGCGATGCGCAGCGCCAGGCATTTCTTGCCCAGGAGCGCATTGCCGCCGTAGCCCGAGCCATACGACCAGATCTCGTACGTTTCCGGGAAGTGGACGATGTATTTGTGGCTGATGTCGCCATCACACGGCCACGGCACGTCTTTCTGCCCGGGCTTGAGCGGCGCGCCAACCGAGTGCATGCACGGAATGAAGGAGCCGTCCGCGCCCAGCGAATCCAGCACGGCCTTGCCCATGCGCGTCATAATTCGCATGTTGGCGACCACATAGGGGCTGTCCGTGATCTGCACGCCGATTTTTGCGATTGGCGATCCGATCGGTCCCATGCTGAACGGGATGACGTACATTGTGCGCCCGGTCATGCAGCCGTCGAACAGCCCTTGCAGCGTATCCCGCATCTCCGCCGGCGGAGCCCAATTGTTGGTGGGACCGGCGTCGTTCTTGCTGTTGGAGCAAATAAACGTCCGATCTTCGACCCGGCCAACATCGGAAGGATGGGAGCGAGCGAGAAACGAGTTCGGACGTTTCTCCGGGTTGAGCCGGATAAAGGTTCCGGCGTCCACCATCATCTGGCAAAGCCGATCGTACTCTGCCTGAGTTCCGTCGCACCACGCAACCTCGTCGGGCTTGCACAGTTCCTCCATTTCGTCAACCCAGGCGCGCAGCTTGGCATTGGTGGTCGGGCTGGCTATGACAGCATCCATGTTTCCGCTCCATAATTTCCGGCTTACCGCCCGGATGCGCGCTCCGATGAGCCTTCCTCACTGAGAAAGGGCCTGTCAGAGGTGAATTTTCTTCAACTTTGCTCTGCTACAGAAGCAAGATATTACTGTAAAGACCATTCCGAATGCATTATCAATTCGTCCGCAAGTCGCACCGCAGGATGAGGGGCCGCCCCGGCAAGCAATGTGCAAGCTACAAAGCTCTTAGCACGTGCCATGTCAATACAGCCATGCACTCCCGGCATTCTTCGGCCCCGTTCACGCCCACCCTCTTGAAGCTAAAAGAAGCTAAAACGAGCGTTCGCGGTGCGCAGACAGCCGGAGCGATCTCAAGCGTGAGCATACCTGATTGCTAAGAAGCAGCTTTCATTTCGTGGCGAGTATAGGTCCGGGGCGCGCCGGTCATGCTGCACCGCAAAAATGCCCTAGAAATTTCGGCAGACCCATGTCACCTTTCATGCCAAGGGTATTCCCATCCGGTCCTGCAGGAGGCGAGCATGAGCTCCGATCCACAAACAACCCACAAGCCAGACGCAACGGCTGAGGCTGGTTCAGCGACGCTCACTTTGCATGACAAGCAATACGAGTTTCCGGTCATTTCAGGCACGAGCGGGCTGAATGTGGTCGACATCAGGAAACTCTATGGCCAGACCGGCGCTTTCACCTACGATCCAGGCTTTGCCTCGACTGCGAGTTGCAAATCCGACATCACCTTTACCGACGGCGCGCATGGCATGCTCTTTTATCGGGGCTACCCCATCGAGCAACTCGCCGAGCACAGCACCTACCTGGAAACCTGCCACATCCTGCTTTATGGCGATTTGCCGAGCAAAGCGCGCTACCTCGATTTCGTGAAGCGCGTCACCTCCCATACGATGCTGCATGAGCAGATGCACCGCTTCTTCTCCGGGTACCGGCGCGACGCCCACCCGATGGCGGTGATGATCGGAACCGTCGGCGCGATGTCCGCCTTTTTTGAAGACTCCACTGACGTCGCCGATCCGGCCCAGCGCGAACTTGCCTCGCTTCGGCTGATGGGCAAGATGCCGACGATTGCGGCGATGGCCTATAAATATTCGATTGGCCAGCCCTTCATGGTCCCGCGGAACGACCTCGATTACGCTTCGAACTTTCTTTACATGATGTTCGGGGTGCCAACCGAAACGTGGAAGGTGAACCCGGCTCTGAGCCGCGCGATGGACCGCATTTTGATCATTCACGCGGACCACGGGCCGAACGCCTCGGCTTCGACGGTGCGGCTCGCCGGGTCCTCCGGGGCCAATCCCTTCGCGTGCATCGCAGCGGGCATTGCCTGCCTCTGGGGTCCCGCCCATGGCGGGGCCAACGAAGCGGCGCTCAAGATGCTCATGGAAATCGGCACGCCCGACCGCATCCCGCTTTACATCAAGCGCGCGAAGGACAAGAAGGATAAGTTCCGCCTGACGGGCTTTGGGCATCGGGTTTACAAGACCTACGATCCGCGCGCACGCATCATGAAGGAGATCTGCAAGGAAGTGCTCGAGATTATGGGGGTGAAGAATGACCCGGTCTTCGAAGTGGCGCAGGAACTCGAGCGCATAGCGCTCCAGGACGACTATTTCATCAAGAAGAAGCTTTTTCCCAACATCGATTTTTGGTCAGGCATCACCTTGAAAGCGCTGGGCTTCCCGCCCTCCATGTTCACGGTGCTGTTCGCCATGGCGCGAACCGCGGGCTGGATTGCCCAATGGAAAGAAATGATCGCTGATCCGGAGCAAAAAATCGGCCGGCCACGCCAGCTTTACATCGGCGAGAAGCCCCGCCAGTACGTGCCGCTGGAGTTCGCGCCCCTAACGGGGCGCTCAGGCGACAACTGAGATTATCCTTTGGCGTCAGCAGGCGTGGAGCCGACCCTTGGAAGGGGCGGCAGAAGCTGCTGGACTGGGATGACAACGGCCGCGGACGTGTCCGAAATACTTTGCCTAGCCCGGCCTGCGCAAAATCGGAACCAGTTGCGGGGCGCCGGATGCGCCGAGGCGCGTTCCGGGCGACGATCACGATGACGCCTGTGTTGAACGCGGGATGCTTTGAGGCATGCTTCGCCAATCTGGCGCATGCCATCCGTGACGGCGCTCGCCGCCCGCCTAGAGCACGTCATCCCGGAACGACGCCTGCGTCGTATCCGGGATCGCAACAGGCGCTTCGATTTGTAACGGCCCCGGATATGCGCTGAGGCGCATTCCGGGGTGACGATCATCGGGACGCACGACGCTTGTCTTATGACTTTTCCCGCGAACAGGGCGAAGAGGAACCG
>CAVXRT010000014.1:0-21169 GCA_963764115.1 uncultured Alphaproteobacteria bacterium | reverse complement strand
CGGGGGACGGGGCGCAATCCGCGTTTGCGTCGTCATTCCTGTCTTGAACGAGGAAGACTTGATCGGCGGCGTCATCGCTGGCATCCCGCGCGATGTTGTGAGCGAGATTATCGTCGCCGACGGTGGCTCGACTGACAAAACGGTTAAGATCGCCTCCGGGCAGGGAGCCCGCGTGCTCCTGGCCGGAAAAGGCTATGGGCGCGCCTGTCTGGCAGGAGCGCTCGCCGCCAGCGAGGCGTGCAGTATCATCGTAACGATGGATGGCGACGGCAGCGATGCCCCCGCTGAGATTCCTAACCTTATTGCTCCGATCCTCGCAGGCGCCTCGGACTTCGTCATCGGCTCTCGGGTTCGCGGCGTTCGCGAGCCAGGGTCGATGGCGTGGCATCAACTGGCCTCGGGCTGGCTGATCGGCGCGGCCATCGGTGTGCTTTGCGGCTTCCGCTACACTGATATGTGCGCCTTTCGCGCGATAAGGCGAGACGCTCTTCTCGCGCTCGACATGCGCGAGATGACCTATGGCTGCATTCTTGAGATGCAGATGAAGGCGGCGAGGCAAGGCCTGCGTATAGCTGAAATCCCAGTGCCCTACGCGCGGCGCGCAGGCGGACGCTCAAAGGTGGCAGGTTCCTTCTACGGTAGTCTTCACGTGGGGAGCCGTATTCTCCTGACACTTGGACGGGTCGCCCTTAGGCTAAGATAGGCTACTTCTTTGCACTATCTATCTGTTTGTCGCCGGGAATCGAAAGCGGCCACACTTCCGCTCATGTGCAGGTTTCTCGGACGCCTGCGTGTGAGGCCATCCACGCACACGACGGCAGGCGTCGGAGAAGCGCCACGGATAACACGTTCCCTATATCGCCTGCGGAGACAGGCGGTGCAACTGTTGTCACTTCGTCTACCGGGCGGCCAATCGCAATGCGTCGATCCTCTAATTGCATGGCATGTGCTCCAGGCTTTGCGGGCTTGTGTCAGCCAGCTATGTCGTTGAATACCGCATCGGCGGCCGGGAACGCCGAACAGGCGTCTCTCCATCGGGAAGCACGGCCCGGAGCAGGCCCGTCAGAAGCCAAGGTTAAGCTCGGCGATGTGGCCGACGGCGTCGACGTGGCGCAGGCCGAGAAAGAGAAGAGTGCTTTCAAGATAAGCTGGAGTTCGAGCCATTTCTGGCCTGCCAGATGGCATAGAACGCCGTTCTCCTGGCAACATTGTCGGAAGGGGGCAGGCAAGAAAACCAGGGCGCCAAGTGAAAGCGCGCAACTGGTGGATTGACGCCGTTCCCTGAGTTGCAAATAGTGGTCAAGAACAAAGGTTCCTGCTGGTTCAGCTTCATGGAAGGCGAACAGAGGCTAAGCCGTACGCTTGGCTACCGACGCCGGCTGTCCGGTTAACTCTTCGCGCATGCGGAGGGAGATTGCGATCAGAGCGCTTCCGCCGACGAGGAGGTCAACTCCACCAACAGGCCCAGCGCCCAAACCAGCGTTCCCGGCAAGCCCCAGATGATCAAGGCGGCGATGATTAAATCGATCACGCCATTCGCCAGAAGCCACTGCCAGCGTCCCACCAACCGGTCGCGATGTCGCCTTGGGCTTCTTTTTTTGTGGAAAAGCTGGAGCTTTCAGCAGGGTGGTTGGCAAGCCGGATTTGCGCTTGGTAGACGCCCCGGTCTTTCCTGTTCGTCGCCATTCGTTAACTCTCCTCTGGTAAGCTCGTGGTGTGATCGGAAGTGTGACCAAAGGTGTGACCACACGGTTTTTCGAGCATGTGAGGGGAGAGAAGCGAGCCGAGCGACCGAGCCAAAAGCCGTGTGGCGTCAATGCTTTAGCTTGTTTGGCGAGGTGGTGAGCCCAGATGGATTCGAACCATCGACCCTCTGATTAAAAGTGAGGCTGTTTGCGATATTTCATGATATCCGATGGTACGCCTTGATACCACTAAGACACTGTTTATAATGATTATTTTTGTGACTTCTGGCTTGCTGGAAGTCTCTTGATGTGCCACCGTATCTCCTGAGTTTGGGCCACCGATGGGCCACCAGAAGGGCATCAAAATGAAACACAGCGAGCAAGTCGTAAGCTTCATTGAGACGTCGATCAACTCGGCCAAGCTGAGGGAGGGAAAGCGTACCGAATACCGTCTCAAGACGACGCGTGGAAACGTCATGGAGCATCTTGTGCTTGAGTTGCTTCCGCCAGGCGGCCGCGCGACGAAGCTCCGGCGGATTTGGCGCGTTCACTATGATCATCGCCAAAACGGGCAACGCATAAGGCGCAAGATCAAAATCGGCGATACAAGCTCAGCTCTGTCCGTGATCGACGCGCGCTGGCGCGAAATCAAATCTGCGATTGATGGCGGCCGTGATTGGTACGCCGAACAAGAAAAACAGCGCCTTGAAGAAGAAGCCGCCCGGCAAAGGGCTTACACCTTTGCGGATCTTGCAGCGGACTACATGGAACGACACGCGAAGGCGCGCAAGCGGACTTGGCGCGATGATCTATCAAAATTAAACCGATACGTGCTTCCCAGGATCGGGAAGACAAAGGCCTGCGACGTCACGAAGCGCGACATTATCGAAATCGTCGATCACATCGCGCTGGAACGCGAGGCCTTGGTGCAAGCCGACCGGACCAAGGCGCTCCTGTCCTCGATCTTCAATTGGGGACAGGACGAGGATCTTGTTCAGCACAACCCAGCTGACCGGATCCGGAAGCGTTTAACGCGCAAGCGGCGGACGCGGCTGTTCACCCATGAGGAACTGAAGGCACTTTGGGAATGGTGCGATCGCAATGGGACCCCAGGTCAAATTCAAGCCAGGAGGGTGATCAAGCTTGCCATTCTTCTGGGCCAGCGCCGCAACCAGATCGCAGCCACTCGAAAAAGTGAATTGATTGGAGTTGGGACGGACCGCCCAGCCTGGCACATCCCTCACGCCCGAAATAAGAATAAGGATGATTTGCACGTTGTGCCCCTCTCGTCGCTTGCCGAGAAGCTGTTCGCAGAAGCAATTGCCGCATCGGGCGATAGCCTTTTCGTCTTCCCATCCTCAACGAAACTGGGGGTGCCGCTTCATGCTGACACTGTCACCGACGAACTCGCGACGGCGCGCAAGGCCCTGGGCATTGAAGCATCCGACGCCGGAGAAGAAGTGGTGCTTCACGGAATCCGCCATCTTTTCAAGACCGAAATGAAACGGCTTGATATTCCAGCGGAGGTTCGCCGGCGCATCCAAAGTCATAGAAGCAAGGCCGCGACATCGGACATGGACGAATGGTATGATCATGCCGATAATTATGAAGCCGATCGGTCCGCCCTGGAGCGCTGGGAACACCGGCTCTGCAAAATTTTGGCGGAGAGCGCCGCGAAATGATCTGAAGGGATTGTCATGCACCGGGACATCGCTGAACGCCGATTGAAACTGGCCGAGCTTTGCCAACGCTATGGCGCAATCCGGCTGGAAGTCTTTGGTTCTGCAGCGCGTAGCGACGATTTTGATCCGGCCCGCAGCGATGCGGACTTTCTGGTGACCTTCACTCCCGCTGCGCGCAACGACCTTGCCGCCTTTGCCGATTTCAAGGATGAGCTCGAGGCCCTCCTGGGCCGCCCCGTCGATCTTGTCGAGCGTGCAGCCGTGGAAGCAAGCCGAAACTACATCCGGCGCCGCCGCATCCTGGCCGAAGCCGAGGCTGTCTATCGATGACGCCCAGGCGGACCGCGATGCATCGCTCTTGCTCGACATGCTTCTTGCCGCGCGCGATGCTCGATCTTTTCTGAGCGGTCTGACCGAGGAAGCGTTCATGACGAGCCGATTGCATCAGAACGCCGTGATCCGCTCCCTGGAGGTGGTTGTGCTACTGCTAAACGTAGCGCCATCAAATGAGCTGCGACCCTCGAATATTGTGCCTCTGAACCAAGCCTCACCAACAAAACTAGCGCCAACGAAGCCGGACGTTTTGCTGAATTTGACGTCGTCGAAAAATGCGGAGCCAGTAACAGCGGCATAACAAAACTCTGCATCGGCAAGGAAGTTGACTTTCTCAAACCCTGCAGCGCTGGAAAAGGTTACGCTATCAAACGACGCATCAGCGGCAAAACAGGCGTCTGAAAACGAAGCGGCTTCGGTAAAGCTGGCGACGTCGAATGTCGCACAATCATTGAATTTGACGTCCGTGAATTGTGTTTGCCCCCCGAAAGAGGCGCTCTCGAATGTGCAACGACCGCCGAAAGTGGCTTTCCAAAATGAGGCTATTCCGGCGAAAGAAGCAAAGTCAAAATCGGCTCCGGTTAAGAAACGGCAGTTTGTGAATGTAGTCCTCCCCTTGAAGACACAGCATGCAAAGTTGCATTCTCTCATGAAGGCGGCCTTTTCGAACCAAGCCTCTCCCACAAAAGTTGCGTGCAGGAATGTTGCGTCTCCCGGAAATATGTAACCATCAAATCGTGTGATAAAGCCCTCGGCAGCAATAGACTTGAGATCGCGTTCGGCCTTGGCTGCTGTCGTGTCTATTGCAATTCTAGTGCCAGCCCCTTTCTCTCCGTCGATCTTGAAGATACAAGAGCGAAAATCAACCCGAGCGCGAGCATACCAACCTTGCTGTTGATCTACCCAGGAACCCGATTTTTCCATCCCCGTGCGCTCATCGATTAGGGCTTTGGCCCAGGCATTCCAAGAACTTCTTGCCGCCTCGTGCGCACATTCGTCTGCATCTTTCGCAGATTTGCCCTTGGAAAGAGCTTCAGCCCGAGTGTCGGAACGCTTCAATTCACACTCCCTGAACAGCGCAATAGTCTCGTCCCGTGTCATGGCAGCCCTCGAACCATCTTTGTAAGCAAACTGGCGAGGTTTAGCGCGGACAGGTGGCTGGCGCTAGAGGCCGGTATGTCTGCGGTACTCACGCAGCCTAAAAGCTTTATTGCCCGGACGACGGCGAACGGCGGTTCATCCGCTAATAGCGGGCAGTCTCGGAAATTAACTCGATGTCTCTTCTCGGCCTAAACGAGGCTTATCGCGGCCTTGCGCGCGATTAGCGGCTCACGTTCCATCGGACAACCAAGAGTTATGCGCCTGACCCGCGCATGCCACGGCGCGCTGTGCGAAGGTCCAGGCTTGCTCGAATGTCATCTCGGGCGCAAGCTTTTGAACTGCGAGCGCGGCGGCATCCAAGGGAACGTGCCAGTTTACCATTTTATGGTTGCCATCGTTGCGGCGCAGCTCTTCGCGCCGAGCATTGCGCCATGCGAGCGCCGCGGCCCGATAGAAATGGACGTTTTCAGGCGTTGGCGGCTCAACAGCGGCCGGTGTTAGCATGGCGCTAGGATAACAAAAAAGGCGCCCCTTTCGGGAACGCCTTCTTGCGCTGAAGCAGCGGAAGCCCCCTTCAGCGGGGTTGCCACCACTTCAACACAAGGTGCACGACATAATCGATGACGCCGACGAACAGGTGCTCGAAGACTTTCACGATGAGAAAGGCGAGCGCCTCGATCACCACTTCGAAGACGAGATGGGGAATAACGACGAAGACATATTTGCCGAGGATGAACACATACACGAAGACTTCAAGCATTATGCTTGTCTCCTGGCGAAGATCTGAAACAACTGAAACGGCGGCCAGGACGCGCTCAGCGTTGCTAAGGCATCGATCGCGCCCCGGCCAAATTCTGATACTCACGGGGTGAGGTGTTTGCCTTCGCCCGTGAGGCCAGACTGCTTACAAGCGGTTAGTGCGCTTGGTAAACACTCCATCGATATGATGTCATATAGAAGAGTGCCTTAGTTTTATGTCGTTCGTTGGATGACCAATGGAAAAGGGGTCCATTAGCTTGGATGAAAATTAAGCGTCTGATTTGAAGTTCGATCCAATTCTTAAACCCGTTGCCAATCTGGAACTTTACGTTCCTAGGCAAACCCGATGCCGAAACATGCGCATCGCCCCCAACACTCAAATGATAAGCATCGGCGTCTTGCTTGAAAAGCACAACCTTTTCGAGAGCTCAAGTTACGAGCGCGTCACCCTGGAGGAGATGCTTTAGGCGGAAAAAGCATCGGCTTTTGCTTAAAACCACAACCTTTTCGTCGCCAATGCCGCAGGCTCAAGCGCGCTGATATCGACGAAAACATCCTTCCCGCCGTCATCGGACTGACTATTCAGTCAGGAAATCATTTGTGTGGGGCATTGACTATCTGCTTTATCTGCGTACCTTAGATTTGCTAAGGCATCGATCGCGCCCATAGGGCTCGTTAGATGGAAAAGGCGTCTTCCGAAAGGGAGACGCCTTTTATATTTGGGACAGTTTAAACGCTCTCCGGGCAATCCTATTCCCTCATCTTGGAGGCGATGAAATCTGAGGCGCAATCGTAATCATTGCATCCCATCTCGCTCGGGACTTGTCCCCAGTCTTTTGATGCCTTGCGTTTTTTGCAACCATAATCCATGAACGCGCCAGCGATATATTCGCCGCTCTGAACATCGTATAGCATCGAATGTGCGCAGCCTATGGCATCATCTTCTGAGAATCTAGCAAGTAGGTAGCAGTGCCCGTCTTTTGTATTGTAGTGGATGTCTTGGCCGTTATTTCGCATACCGCCAGCCATCCATTTGACTTCAGGCGTAGCGCCCTTTCCAAGATATTCGTATGCCTCGCCTAGCTTTTGGCACATGCCTCTAAGTGTCCATCCGGAAACAGCTTGAGTCCGTTTAATCACTTGTGATTCCCTTTCGGCGGCTGATTCGGGGGAGCCGCCAATGTGGACGAACGATAACCGCGCTCGGTATGACAGGAGCAAGCTTCGCTATCCGAGCGATCTGACGGACGAGGAATGGGCGGTGATCGGCCCTATGATCCCGCCCGCAAAGCGAGGCGGCAACAAACGCACGGTCAGCGAACGCGAGGTGGTGAACGGGCTGATGTACATCCTCAGCACCGGATGCCAATGGGCAGCGCTGCCCAGGGACCTGCCGCCCCGCAGCACCGTCAACGATTACTTCCGCCTCTGGGACTATGACGGCACGCTGGACCGCATCCATCATGCGCTTTATGTCAAATGCCGCGAACTTGCCGGGCGCGAGGCCAGCCCAACGGCGGCGATCATCGACAGCCAGAGCGTGAAGAGCGCGGAAAAAGGGGGCTTTTCATCGATCCGCCGGGCTTTGACGCCGGCAAAAAGATCAAGGGAAAGAAGCGCCACATCCTTGTAGATACGCAAGGCTTGCTGTTGTGCGCCATCGTTCATGCCGCCGATATCCAGGACCGCGACGGCGGCGTCCTGCTGATGGGCGCCCTGTTCGGACTGTTTCCGTTTCTGCTCAAACTCTACGCGGACAGCGGCTACCAAGGAGAAAAGTTTCAAAAAGGGCTGAGACGGGTCTGCGGGCAGATCAACGTCGAAATCGTTAAGCGCTCGGACGCGGGTAAATTCGTTGTCCTTCCAAAACGCTGGATTGTCGAAAGAACGATCGCATGGCTCAACCGCTGCCGGCGCCTGGCCAAAGATTGGGAGCGCTTCAATCGCAGCGGCCTTGCCTTTCTTCGCTGGGCCTCCATCCGGCTCATGTTGCGAAAGCTTTGCAGGAAAACATGATGATCCCGGATAAACTTTAAGCTGAAATAGTTCTAACGCCGTTGGCTTCTGGAATGGCGCATCGCCAGCATGTGCCGCACTCCGGCATGGATAGGAAGGCCGCAAGCGCGGCTACAGCCTTGATCTTTGCACCGCCGCTCATTCCATCAACCCTCTTTCTTCCCCGGCGGCACCACCCCGCCGTCATCGGTGAACCGCACGCCCGCCGCCTCGAAAACCTGCCTCAGCATGAAGTGTGTGGTCGCGTTGGAGGAGCCGATTTCGTTTTCAAATCGGACGACCGTGTTCGGGCTCACGTGGGCCTTGGCGGCCAAGGTTTTCACGTTCCAACCCAAGATGGCACGAGCCGCCCTGCATTGCGCCGCTGTAATCATATGAACTCATTAACGCCATTTCGCGCTTGACGCAAATGAGGGCCGGGCCGTATTTAGTTAATTGACGCTAAATAGCGTCGTCGCACCAATTTAGCACAAGCCAAAGCGCTCGAAATCCACAGTTTCCGGCGCGCGCGGAGCTTTGCCGAAAGGAATGCGTCAATGCTTACGCTTGCCGAGATGACCGACGCGCGCGACAGGCTTAAGGTTTCCGGAAACTTGGTCGAGGCCGTCCGCGTGATCTATTTAACCGCAGGCTATCTGGCGGGGGCTCGCCTTCTGAACGATGCCGGGCTCCTGATCAGCGACGAGATCGCCGCCCTCGACAGGGCCATCGCGGCGGCACAACCGAAGCCTTGACACATGGCGAGCCGCGAGCAAAACGGCGGAAGCCGGAGCCAAACAATCCGCGACCAGCTCAAGCGCAAGCTTGGCCGTAAGCCGACACCGGGCGAGATCATGCGCGAAGTCGCCCGGCAGATCCGGAAACATCAGGCGGCCCCGCTGAAGCCCGAAACGAGGGCCAAGGCGTGACCACCCGCGACCGCCGACGGCGGCGCTGGCGCGGCCTCCGGGAAGCCCCCGGTGATACCGTCCGGGACCGTGTGATACCTTGGTGATACCGATACCGATACCGTGGAGGAGGAGAGGCCACGTCTCCCCCTTCAAGGTACGTCCCCCCGACTTCTGCCAGTCTAACCTCGGAGGCGAAAAACGGGCTCGAAAAGCCCATCATTGCGGGAAAATCGGAGTGTCAGCGGGGGGGCGTTAGTATCTGCCAGAGGAGCGACGGACCCCTTTGGTGAGGATGATACCGTGATGATACCATACGGTATCGCCTCTCCTCCTCCTCAGCCCCAAGCCGCCGCGGCGGCTGATACCGTGCCGAGCGTGTTGTCAACTGCGAGGCGCGGCCCTTGTGAAGTCACTGCCGGGAGCGGAACGTCACGCCAGCGCACGCCGTAATAATAGGGCCGACTGCCGACTTTGCCATGCTGGACGATCTTCTGAAGGTTCTGGCTAAAGGTTTTTGACCCAAGCTTGTTTACGCCGTGACGCTCGCAATCCGCCGCATAGCGCCCCTGAATTTCGCCCGCCGGAATCCTATCTTCAAGATTGTCCGTATCCTCCAGAAAGCGCCGATGGAACTCGGCAGCCGACCCGGCAGGGAAAGCGATCACCTCCGCCTCTTTGCGCCCGGCCGTAATTCTGGACACAAGCGACGCCAGCGGAGCCCGCCCTTTCCGGCTTCGGCTCGGACATCGGGGCGGACGCGCGCCGCTTCGGCGCTTCGGCCGCCTTGGCCTCGCCTGCCCCAAAGAGCAGCCACGCAAAGAGGTTCATCAAGCCGGGGCTCATTGCACCCACCAGCTCAAGGCAACCGCCGCGCCACCATTCGAAAATGCGCGCGGCATTATCCTTTCTGAGATCGTGTCCGGTCATCACCGCGAACGCGACAAGGTTCTCGGATGCGCCCTCGCCCGTGGATTGCATAGGGGCGGTTTTCGTGTTCCACTTGCCCTCGATCCCTTTGATATCTTCCCGAGCTTCGCGGTACTCCTTGGCGGCATCCGCCTTGACCTTCAAGGCTCTATATGTGTTGCAAAGCGCAACCTCGTCAGGGAGCGTCGTGTGTACAGGCGTGCATTTCTGGCTGCTTCTCCACCATCTCGCCTGCTCCACTTGAAGCTTTTCGATGGCCTCAGCGGCGCTCGCTTCCGTCTCTCTATCAGCCGCTGCCTCAGCTTTGTCACGGCGCTTCACGGCGTCGGTATATTGACCAGCAAGGATGGTTGCGGCGGTACCTTGAGCAGTCCGCGCCTCGCTCGCCTGCTTGTCAATGGATGCCACATTCCCGGACGCGACGAGCGCGCCAAGGGCTAAGAATGGAATGGATACCGCAACCATCACGCCGCATGCGGCAAGCCCTCCGCGCTTAAAAAACAGAATTGCGACCTCGAACACGATAGCCGCGAAGATGGTTGAAACGATTGCGGTGTTCGCCCAATCCGGACCCTGGCTCGCGGACGCCGAAAGATTGACCTTCGCCACGTAATAGACCGGCACCCACCCTGCCAGATGCAAGCCTGCCTCAGCCGCTTTCGTCCATATCGCCTGCAAAGTCTTCATGCCCTGCGTCTCCGCCGCACCAAGTCATACCATTAACGCTTGACCATATTGTCTAGTAAAGCTGTATATTGGTGATAGATAAAGAGCGATATGGCATAGAGGAGCAAGAACGAGCACAAAGAGCATGATAGAAGGGGACGAGAGGTTTTCTCAGTCTGGCTCGATCCTTAGCTTCCCCGTCAGATAAAAATACTGGCCGTGGAACGGAAGACACCGATTCGGGCGCTGGTCATCGAGTTTTTGAACGACGGGCTGGCGAAGTACGGAAAGGCGAGGGGCAAGGATGCGGCAGGATGACGCACTAGCCTCAGCTTCGTTCCGCTGGCGTTCCGCTGCGGCTATCTTGCGGAACGCGGACCTTGGGTTTTTTCGGTTTAAACCCTTGGTTTTGCTGGCTTATTTTGGTGAGCCCAGATGGATTTGAACCATCGACCCTCTGATTAAAAGTTACAAGATAATACTTGTGCCGGCTTGCTTCATCTTGTACTGAGTTGGAAAAAGCATTGTAAAATAATGAGTTAGATTTTCTCCCTTATCTGCTCTTGCACGATGTTTCCTTTTTGGTGCTTACTATTTTTATCCCAGTAAGCACACGGTCTCTTGTAATCATGCCCACGGCTAAAATCACCAAAACCACTGTTGACGCGCTCCAACCGCAACACCGGTCTGATGGCTCGCTCGCAGATTGCTATCTTTGGGACACTGAGCTTAAAGGCTTCGCCTGCAAAGCTACGCCCGCCGGAAAGAAGATTTTCCTCGTGCAATATCGCCTTGGCGGACGGGCGGGTAAGACGCAGCGCGTCACGCTTGGTCCCCACGGCAAACTGACCGTGGACCAGGCCCGCAAGCTGTCCCAAGTCGAGCTTGGAAGGATAGCTGCCGGTCAAGATCCCGCTCGCGCCAAGCGTGAGGTGCGGCGCAAACTGGCTGCGGCCACGTTTGAAGAGGTGGCGCAGCGTTATTTGACGATGAACGGCAAGAATAATAAGAGCTGGCCGGAAACGCGGCCCTCCTTGAAGTCGATGCAATCCCCGCCTTGGGCAAGAAATCCATGGCGGCGATCGGACGCGGCGAGGTCGCAGCCTTGATCGATAAGACGGCGCAACGCGCCTCCGTCGGAGCGCGCGCATTGTTCGCAGCGATACGCCCTCTCTTCAAATGGGCGCGTGATAGGGAAATTATCGAGAATAACCCCATCGCTGACATGAAAGGGCCGCCCCCGCCCCCGCCCGAAAGCACGTCCTCGACCATGACGAGATAAGAGTATTCTGGATTTCCACAGCGGCGCTCGATTGGCCCTTCGCGCCCTTCTACCGGTTACTGCTGCTCACCGGGCAGCGGCGAGAAGAGGATGCGGGCATGCGCTGGGAGGAGATCACCCTTGAGAAAGGGATCTGGCGTTTGCCCTCGAAAGAAGAGTATCAGCCGCAGCGGACGAAGAATGGCGAGGAGCATTTTGTGGACTTGAGCCCGCAAGCGGTCACGATACTCGATGCGCTGCCAGGAGCGCGCGCAGGGTTGTGTTCACCACGACCGGAAGGACACCGATCAGCGGCTTCTCAAAAGTCAAGGTCCGGCTTGATGCGCTCATGACTAAAGAGCGCGGCCGCGCGCCCCGGCCATGGCATGTTCACGACCTGCGCCGAACGGTGTCGACGCTAATGGGCGATGATCTCGGCATCGATCCGGCTGTCATCGATCGTATCCAAAATCACACGTCCAAGCTGAAGGCCAACATGCGTGGCCCATATCAACTGCAGCAACTCCGGGGACCTCGAAGGGACGCGATGTTGCGTTGGGGCGAGCATGTGGAACGGCTGGTCGGCGGCAAGTCCGATGCGGCGTCACAATTCACCGGTCAACTTGCGCACCTCGGCTAGAAATCGCTTTCCAACGCTGAACGCCTTTTCGGCAGCGGTCGCATCGACATCATAGCCATGCGCGGCGGAATTCATGACGCGAACCGCGAGCGCGAACTCTTCTGTGATCGTCATCAGATTTAAATCCTCTAGCGCCTGCGTCATCGAAGCGATTGCCGGACGAGGTGGAAGGGCAAGGCCGCGGCGCTCCATTAACTCCCGGAGAGTGCGCTCGATTTCAATGCGTAAGCCCACGACGGAGAGTAGGGCAAATTCACCCGCAAGCTCATCGGAGGTGGGCAATTCGCGCCGCAGGTTGGGTGGCAACGCTGGCGCTGGGGTGAGCCGGTAATGTGCAACGCCCACGGGCTTGCTTGTATCGCGCAAGGCGTACTCAACAACAATGGCATTGCGGCCCTTGCAAAGAATGATGCCGATGGAAGGCTGATCGCTGTCGTGCTTCAGTTGATCGTCAACCGCCGAGAGGTAGAAGTTCATTTTCCCCGCAAACTCAGGTTTGAACTCCTCGATCTTGAGCTCAAAAACGACAAAACAGCGCAGACGCAAATGATAGAAGAGAAGATCAAGGTAATAGTCTTGGCCGCCCACCTGCAATGGATATTGGCTGCCAACGAATGCAAATCCCTTTCCGAGCTCTAGAATGAGCGTCCAAAAGCCCGCGCTCAAGCTCTCGTTCCTGCATCTCTGTACCAAGAGACAAAAACTCAAAATTATATGGGTCCTTGACGATCTGCTGGGCGAGCTCCGATTGCGACGCCGGCAGCGTGCGCGTGAAATTTGTTAGGGCTTTGCCTTGACGCCTGTATAGTTCGCTCTCGATTTGATGAACGAGGACATTGCGGCTCCAGCCGTTCTCAATCGCCTGCTGCATGTACCATTCGCGTTCGTCGTGCTTCTTGACTTGGTCGAGAAGCACCATTGCGTGGACCCACGGCAATTGTGCAGCAACCTGCTGCACAAATTCATGGTTCAGGATAAGCCTCCGCGAAGGCGCGCATATATTTAAGATTGCGAGAGGAAAGGCCGGTCAAAATGTTGGCGCAAGTCGGCGCCCAAACGCTCGACAACCTTCGCCCCCCCACCCCTCATCGCGCTGCCGCTCAAGAATATCGCGCCCGATCTGCCAATAAAGCAGGGTCAGTTCGCTATTAACCGCAAGCGCTGCCTTCAATCGCGCCGCGGCAATGCGGCTTTTCAAGTCGCCAAGCAGCGCGGCGTAATTGTCAGGAAGATCTGATCGCTTGCGCGGCATTCACCCATCCTTTGCGGCGTGCGGCTTGCCGATGCCGTTGGAAAAGCCCTCAAGCGTCACGTTAACACAAACCGGAAGTCCCCCGGCTTTGCCGGGGTGACAGTAGCAGTTTGACATTTCCGGAGGTCTCTCCCCGACGCTCCCTTTCGTGAGCCGCCAAGCACACGAAAGGGAAGATCGATGGACGATCAAGAGAGCTTAAGCCACACGAAATGGGACTGCAAATACCACGTTGTGTTCATCCCGCAGTGCCGGAGAAAGACGCTGTACGCGGAACTGCGCAAGTATCTTGGCGAGGTGTTTCGCAATCTGGCCAGGCAGAAGGAGAGCCGGATCGAGGAGGGGCATTTGATGAGGGATCACGTGCATATGTTGATTTCGATCCCGCCGAAATATTCGGTGTCGCAGGTGATTGGCTATATCAAAGGCAAAAGCGCAATTCATTTGGCCCGGGTCTACGGTGAGAAGAAGCGGAACTTTGTAGGGCATCACTTCTGGGCTCGCGGGTATTTTGTATCCACGGTGGGCCGTGATGAAGAGGCGATAAGGCAATGCATCCAGAACCAGGAGGCTGAAGACAAGCGCTTGGATCAATTGCGTTTGTGGAACTGAAAATCCGCCTTGAGGCGGCTCATCGAATTGGGGCCGCGTCAGCGTCCCCAGCAGCCGCTTTGAGCGGCTCATAATCTAAAGTGACGCTGTTCGCCGCCCTCAACGCCATGGAGGGCAAACTGATTGCGCGCACCGAGGCGCGGCACACCCATGTCGAACGGCTGCGGTTCTTGAAGCAGATCGATCGCGAGACGCCCAAGAACCTCGACATCCATCTGATCCAGGATAACTACGCCACCCACAAACATCCAAAGGTCAAGGCTTGGCTGAAGCGCCATCGGCGCTTCAAATCCCACTTCACGCCCACTTCATCGTCCTGGATGAACCTTGTCGAGCGCTTCTTCGCCGATTTGACACAAGACGTCATCCGAACCGGAAGTTTCGCCTCGGTGAAAGAACTCGTGCGCAATCCGCGCCCCTATAAATGGAAGGCGGAAAGCGCTGTGATCCTCGATAAAATCAAGCGCGCCCGCGCCGCTCTCGATAGGTTGGAGGCCGCGTGAGTTATTTTACGGCAATTGAGAGTCGGGACACTGATTTTATACAACAGGTGGGTGCGCCACGGCTCGCTCATGGCATCTTTGATGGTGGCTGCGGCCTTGATCGTTGGATCTTCGATATCAGCCAGCCTATTTGCAGCACCCTCACGCATGGATCAGGCTAAGAAGTCCACCACGAACCGCGGCTACCATGCGAGCCCCACGCCTCCGGCCCCTAAATCATTCCAGCTGCAAGTTTTCCTGTGGATGTGATGTGTATGGTCCTATCTGATTTCTGATTATAGATTTTTGGCAACAAACTCTCGGAAGAATTTGATTTACCTGCCTACAACGTGAGGTGGTTGCTATTGCATCCATTACACCAGTAGGATGTTTTTGATTGAACGGAGTTGTTTGGGTGAGAACGTTGTTATCCCTAGCGATATCTGCTGCCCTTGTTGCCGGAACCGCCGGGCAGGCATTGGCCCAGACCACGACCTCGAACGCGTCGATTAATATGTGGGGCACGGTCCCCGGAGGCGTCAGCGTGCCAGGCGCACTCGATTTGGCGCTCGCCCATTATCAGAACGGGGCTGGGGCAGCGCAAGTGAACGCGGCTAAAATCGGGGCGCTCTATGGCAACGGGCAGGGTGGCACCATCGAGGCCATCGGATCGCAGACCATTGTCAGCACGAGCATCATCGGCAACAGCTCTGTGGCAAATATCTCCGCGAGCCAGACTTCGAGCAACTCTGGCTCTGTGACCAATTCTGGTCAGATGGGGAAGACCATCACTGGGAACCAGAACTGAGGGAGCGCGTCATGAGATGGGGCCAACGCTGGCGCTTCAACGCTGTCATAGCCGCAGCGCTCGCCTGCATCGAGGGAGGATGTGCATCCTTAACGGGGGGCGCGGACGGGATCGATTTCAAGGTGCCGGTGACAAAGTCTGAGCTTCCGAGCGCGGTCCAGCCATACTCCGCATCGAGGAGACGTTGCAATGTATCGCGAGCACCGGAGCCCTTCGCGGCCAGATCTTCGTCGTGGGCTCCTTCGCGGATAGCACCGGCAAGATCAATGCCGTGGCAGCCGGCTCCACGGGCGCCTTTGTGCCCCAAGGCGGCAGCGCAGCCTACATCACCGATGCGATCCGAAAGGCGGGCGGCCAAGCGGTCTCGACCTATTTTGGGCAGCCCGCGCAACAGGTCGAAGCGCGCTATGCCATCAACGGCATATTCAACAGTCTCGACTTTGGTGAGCCCGTTGCCGCCGACGTCCGCGTCGCGGGGATTGGACCGACGGCAGCGGCGGGCTGGGCACAGCTCAGCCTGTCTATTCAGCTCGATTTCTCCAACAGCAGGCTGAACCGCCAGATGAGCATGATCCAGCGCCCGGTGCGCTATACGCAGCTCGGTGCTGGCGCAGGTCGCGATTTTGGCGGCACGCTTGTTACCGGCAATGTTGCCTTTCAGAATCAGGAACGCCTGCAGCTTGAAGCCATCAACGGGCCAATCGCGCTCGGCGTTGCCGATGTGCTCATGAAAGAGTTTCCGCGGGCAAGGGTGAAATGCCGTCCTCTCGTCATAGATCTCTTGCAAAAAGCTTAAGACGAAAGAAAAAATTGAGTAAATTCCGTTATTCGCCTTAATTATAGTTTCGCAATTCTATACATCGAGAACGTGGCCTGTGCCATATTCTGGCTGTGCGGTGTTGGTCTTACCGTTTGAGGCTGACAGGCGCCTAAGCTTAACGATCTCAAAAAAGAGAGTCTCACATGAATAACCGGCTTCTTGCGGGCGCGAACTCTTGCTGCCTTGATTTCTGGAAACAGCCTGGCTTTTGGAGGAACCGTCAACGAGGCATCCCAGACCTCTATCAATGGTGGAACCATCATCAACAAAGGATCCGTCAGCGCGGGCTCCATCAACGGCACCGGCGCCTCCGCTTCGGTCTCTGCGACCGGCGCACTGTCGCAGATCTCGGTCTCGGCCGTGAATGCCGGCCTCTATGCCAGCGGTTCAACAATCAAAAACGCAGCGCAGGCAAGCTACAATCACGGGTCTATCCACAACAGCGGCAGCATCAGTGCTGCGAATGTCAACGGAACAGTGACGAGCCTGTCGGTCTCCGCGGTCGGCGCTGCCTCTGTCATCTCGATCAACAGCTTTGGCAGCAGGCGTTAATCCATTGAACCTAGGCGGTACCCCCGACCTCGGGCCGAATCAGCGCGGTGCCATTCGCATCCAGCCATGCACTTGCCTTCAAAACCCGAGGGCGTGACTGCCCGCTTTACATAACTTTGCCTTCGCGCATGAGTTGACGCGAACTGCTACCTGAGACAGATACTGGAAAAGACTAGCATTTAGCCGAAATATCGACGAAAGAGTTCCGCCAGCTAGAGGGGGCTGGCGCGGCTTGCGATCGGAAGGCACGAGCAACTGCACACCGGCGAACCGTCGCTTCACAAAGGCTCCATGCAAGTTAGCGAGCTATACGAAGGCACCCCAGAGGAGGCCTCCTCCCCTTTTGGGAAGTATTATTGTTCAACAAGCCCGAGGCGGATAAACTTATGCGCGTCCTTCATTATATCGGTATTACCACATGGAGTGGAGTTGACACGTTCGTTTTGCAGCTCTGTGCTGCGCAAAAGCGCGCCGGGCTCCTTCCTGCAATCGTTTTGGACGGAGACGGGCGGGAGGCACATGCTGCCGGTCGCGGCATCCCAATTCATACATTTCCAGTTCGTCAGGGTAGCGAATTGCGTCTCCCGAGGAAGCTAGGCGCCTCGCTCTTGCGTCTTCGCAGGGTGAGACAGTTGGTCCATCTCCTCCGTAAATCAGATATATTACACGTCCACGAGGGAATTAATGCGGTTGACGCATTTGTTGCAGCGCGAATTGCCGGCATCAAAGCGATCATCGTCACTCACCACGGCAGCTTGACCTTTCACAGGACGTATTGGAGGCCGATACACAAGTTCAGCTTCTGGCTCGAAAAGCGATGGGCATCGCGGGTCGTCCTACCTTACCGAGACTTGGTGGATGAATTCATCGACGCTGGCATACATGAATCCCGCACCTGTGTTGTGCCATTTTGCGTTGATGAACAGCTCTTCACTGGGATAGCGGCCGAGCCCAGGCCTGGGGCCCTGAAGCTTGCCATCGCGGCCCGGTTAGTCGGCGGAAAGGGTCACACAGCGCTACTCTCTGCAGTCGCGCAACTCAGGCCGCGCCATCCGGGCCTGCAACTCCTGATCATCGGCGACGGACCGATGCGCTCCGAACTGGAAGCCGAAGTTGAACGTCTTGGATTATCCCGAGCCGTCGAATTTCAAGGACATGTCGATCATAGTGAGATGCCTGGGCAGCTGCGGCGTTGTCACATAATCGCGCTGCCGAGCCATATGCTTGGCGAAACTTTTCCGGTGTGTTTACTCGAAGGCATGGCGCTGGGACTTCCAGCAATCGGTACACGCTGGTTCGGCATTCCGGACATTGTTGCGGACAACGAGACTGGCATTCTAGTTGAGCCGCAAGATGTCAATGCGTTGACAACCGCTATTGAGCGTTTCCTTACTGATCCCGCATTATATGCGCGCGCACGGCAGAATGCCCTCGCCCGCTTCCGCGAGCACTATGCGTCGACCGCTGTTGCGGCCTCTTATTCGTCGTTATATCAAGCGGCAATGAGGCAATAACAGTGGCCGTTTGGCATTCAGTAACAGCGTTGAGGCCTTTTCCGACGCTTTTCTTGACTGCGGCATAAAGAGTGTAGGCGGCTTATACGCGCTTCGCATGGCTACCTGGAAAGCTTGCAGAGGAAGCTGCTACCTCTTAACACCAGCGTTTCCGTTAGCCGATAGGAGCACAGGTGCGGTTCAACTGGCGCGTGCTCATGGGTTGACCGGGTTCTGGCCCGGAAATAGCCAGGCGCAGGGCCTGCCGATGCGGCACCATTCGCGCAGGATATCGAGCAGCATCGGCGACAGCATGGCGAAGCGGTCCTTGCGCCCACTTGCCCTGCTCGACGCGGAGCAGCATGGGCGCGCTGTGGATATCGGAGTGCCGTGCCGCTTGTAATCGCGCGTCATGGTTCCGCAGCGGCCCTTTTTCATCGGCAGGCGGGGTTGAGTGCGGTCAAGGGCCTGAACTTGGCTCTTTCCGTCGATGGACAGAATGAGCGCATGTGCGGGCGGCGCCATACAAAGCCCAACGATATCCTGAAGCTTTTCAACGAACTTGGGGTCTTTCGAGAGTTTGAACTGCCGGAACCGGTGGGGCTGCAGGCCGTGGCTGCGCCAAATGCGCTGCACCGAACCCGGCGAAATGCCACAAGTCTTGGCCATCGCGGGTGCGGTCCAGTGCGTCACCTCGCCAAGCGGCGGCCCGAGCGTCAGTTCCACCACCCATGCAACGGTTTCCTTCGAAAGCGACTGCTGCGCGAGGGCCGCGTCTTGTCTTTCAAAAGACCGCCGACGCCCTCCCGCATATAGCGTTCCTGCCAGCGCCAGACGCAGGTCTTGGCCTTGCCCGTCCGCCGCATGATCTCCACTGTGTCGAAGCTAGCACCCGCAAGCAGAATGTGTCGGCTCGTCAAACGTGCTTTTGCGAGTTGTTGCGATCCGCGGCAATCGCCTCAAGGCGAGTGCGATCCGCCGCGCAAACCTCGAAGGTAACTCTCGGTGCGCATGCACCGCGACTTGCACAGTTCGCGCCGGAAGGGATTCCCAAAGCGGACTCTTATGTTTGGTTCGAAGCACTAGCCGCATCGAGGAGGCGCGCGTCTTTAGGTTGCAATTGTGGTGGGTTTGCAACAATCAGAGCTGGTCATTGTTTATGGTTAAAAGTTGGTCTGCAGACGCAGGATCATATGCTTGCGGTGTCCTCCTCCGGGTGAAGCGCAGCCGGATGCACGGAGCCCCGGAGCCGCATTTTCCGCTTCATGCGGCAGGGAACTCGGCCCACCTTGTCCCAACGCTTTTCAGGAACGGCTGCTCCAAGAGTTTGCACAGGCGCAAAGCGGCCCGTGTGATCTTATGCAATCTGAGATTGCAGAGCGCTTCGGAGTGTGTCAATGCAAGTCATACCAACCTTTGGTGGAAGACCGCTTTGAACTCATAAAAACGCTAGCGCTTCGCCTAGCGAGTTCTCTACACACTCTCAAGGATACCCCAATGCAAAAGTCATTTCGATTGGGTGAAAGCATCTACTACGTGCCAAAGCATGATGCTCGTCTTGCGAGGTATGTTCCCATTACCCGCCTGCGCTTGTCGCTTACTCCCCCCATTCTCGTCTTGGGTCACCATCTGGTCATTTCTCCAAAGCTGTGGAAAAATGGCAACATAGCCCGCGATTGGGTTGGGAGTTATTGGGTCTCAAAAGAAGCCTATGAAGCTTATAGAGCAATCGGACAGCAGTCGCTTTGGTGCCGTATGCGCCTGTTTTTAAAGCACTATTCCTCAGAACTGAGAACAACTTGGAAAGTGCCAGGAATTAAGTTCGCGCACTACAACAACTTAGCATTCGCAGAAGCCATAATCATGATTGAGCTGGTCCTGGACGATAAGGGCAGGATCAAGCGTATTTTTTGCCCGAAAGCGCGCCGGGCGATTGACCGCCTTATCAGAGAACGACGACTTTCCCACGAGGCAGCTGAATGCCTTTTTGTAGGTATGATCGAAGAGCTTGCAGCCTTAACAAAAGCATACCAGAAGTCGCCCTGCGGGGACGCCCTGGAGAAGTCCAGATTGGCGCAACGAGCTCGGCGGTTGACGTCGGCTTGCGGCTTGGAAAGCTGGTCACCGCCCCGAAAAAGCTCTCAAGGATGCCGCAATGCAAAAGTCATTTCGGTTGGATGAAAGCATCTACTACGTGCCAAAGTGTGTCGCTCGTCTTGCGAGGTATGTTCCCGTTACCCGCCTGCGCTTGTCGCTTACTCCCCCATTCTCGTCGTGAGCGACATCAACGCCTATCTCGCAGGACGCAATGCCAATCCGCGCCCCTATAAATGGAAAGCCGAAGGGGCTGCGAGCGTCTTCCTGCGGTATTGACGGCGCGGAAGCTATGACGGGGAATGCAAACGACAAAAGAGCTAAGGCGGATATATGCAACAGCATGTCTTTGAGGCCAATTTTACTAAACCGCCCTCCCTCTACCGGATGCACGGTTGATTGTAAATGTCTAGGGAGCAACCAAAGATTTATTCCACTTCACGATTTATCGGGCTTTTGAAGGCTAAGGAGCTCAGCTCGGTCGCGGCGCGCGGTGGAGTGGAGGTGGTGGGCCTTCCGGCAAACTCCCAGGTGGAGTGTTGCCAATGCTGCCGATCGAAGGCGGCTGGGGAGATGTCACGGCCACCACTTCTCGCGCCGCGATTGCCGAGCGGTGGGAAATTGCCGCCCATGGGGGTCTTGTTCCGCGCAACCTGGCCTTTTTCTCACGCGGCGGAAGCTCCCAGGTCGCGCCCTTCTATCAACGAGCGCGACGGGCGTTGTCGGGGCTCGACATTCCCAGCTGCCGGTCATGGGCGGCATTCTCCCAGCTGCGCGGACAAGCCGCCGCTTGCAGTTGTGGCCGTAACCGTGCAATCCGTCCATTTAGGTCACAACGGCAGCTGCGGGACGAACGCCTTTAGGCGGACGTCCTGTAGGAAGGAAGGGGCAAGTCTATCGACGGCACCGACGCCAGCGGGCAGGTCGCGGCCGTGTTGCGGGAAAAAATTCCGCAAACCGTAGAAAATAGGTCACGGCAGCCTTTCTGATCGAGCTGTGGGCTGGTGGCGCACAGCTCAACACCAACGCCCCTCGTAGCTATTCATAATTTGCTCGATTGTCTCTCTGACGATCCGCAGCTCGCCAGCGACGCGGT
>CAVXRT010000013.1:0-199598 GCA_963764115.1 uncultured Alphaproteobacteria bacterium | reverse complement strand
TTCAATGATCCTTTACCAACGGCCTCCAACGCAAGGCCGCCGCTATCCCGCCTGCAACAGGCGCATGGCGTCGTCGCGCTCGAAAAGGATGAGGCAGCGGCGGGCGGCAAGGCCCTGCTCGGATTTGAGATAGGGATCGCGGGCGAGCAGGTAGCGGGCGAGATCGGAGGCGCGGTCGATGAGCGGGGCGGCTTGCGGCCATTGCGCCAGGCGGAAGCCGGGATCGCCGCTCTGGCGCGGCCCCAGAACCTCGCCGCCGCCGCGCAGGCGCAAGTCCTCCTCCGCGATCACAAAGCCATCCTCGACCTGCCGCAGGATGTCGAGGCGCGACTTTGCCGTCTCGGACAGCGGCCCCTTATAGAGGAGGACGCAGGAGGATTGCGCAGCGCCGCGCCCGACGCGCCCCCGGAGCTGATGAAGCTGGGCGAGGCCGAACATCTCCGCGTTTTCGATGATCATCACGGTGGCCGCGGGCACGTTGACGCCGACCTCGATTACGGTCGTGGCGACGAGTATCGAGGTCTCGCGGGCGGAGAAAGCGGCAATCGCGGCGTCCTTCTCCGCGCCTGAGAGCCGTCCGTGAACGAGCCCGACGCGCTCCCCGAAAATCTGGCGCAGATGTGCCGCGCGTTCTTCCGCGGCGGTCATCTCCCGCGCCGTCTCGCTGTCAACGGCGGGGCAGACCCAGTAAACCTGCGCTCCTTCGCGCAAAGCGCGGTGCAAGCCCTCAACGATGTCTTCGAGACGGTCTTGCGGCACCGCCCGCGTCGCGACCGGCTTGCGCCCGGCAGGCTTCTCGGTGAGCTGCGAGACATCGAGATCGCCGTGCAGCGACAGAAGCAGCGTGCGCGGGATCGGCGTCGCGGTCATGACGAGGATGTCGGCATCGCCGGCCTTGGCCTTTTCCTGCAAGGCAAGGCGCTGCGCCACGCCAAACCGGTGCTGCTCATCGACAATGGCAAGGGCAAGATCGTGGAAGACGACATCGGGCTGGAACAGCGCGTGCGTGCCGACCATGATCTGTATTTTTCCCGAGGCGAGTTGCTCCAGCAGCAGGGCGCGGGCCTTGCCTTGCTCGCGCCCCGAGAGATAGCCGAGCGTGATGCCGGCCGCTTCGCACAGAGGCTTCAAGGTTTCCAGATGCTGCCGCGCCAGCACATCGGTCGGGGCCATCATCGCCGCCTGCGCGCCCGCTTCCACTGCCGCCGACATGGCAAGGGCTGCGACCACGGTCTTTCCGCTTCCGACATCGCCTTGCAGAAGCCTCAGCATGCGGCGGGAGCTGAGCATATCGCCCTTGATCTCGGCCAGCGCCTGTTCCTGCGACCGGGTGAGAGAAAAGGGGAGCGCGCCCCGCATCCGCGCCGCGAGATTTCCATCGCCTGCGAGAGAGCGCCCAGAGAGCTGGCGGTAGCTGCGCCGGACGAGCGAAATGGCAAGCTGCGCCGAGAAGACTTCGTCGAAGGCGAGCCGCTCGCGCGCCTTCGTCCACAGCGCCAGATCAGCCTGCGATTGCGGACGATGCAGAATATGGAGCGCGCGCCAGAAGGATGGCCAGCTTTCCGATGCGAGGAGAGAGCTGTCGAGCCATTCGGGCAGATCCGGCAGCTTCGCCAGGGCATCGCCGATCACGCGGTAGAGAAATTTCTGCGTCAGGCCGAGCGTCAAGGGATAGACCGGCTCGATCCCGGGCAGCCTTCCTCGTTCGGACGGCGAAAGGATGTAATCGGGATGGGCCATTTGGAGGCGCGAGCCGTAGCGCTCCACGCGGCCTGAAACAATGCGCAGTTCGTTGAGAGGCAGGAGTCGCCGAACCGTGGCCCGGTCGCCGTGGAAGAAGACGACGTCGAGAGACGCGCTTTCGTCCTCGCAAACGATCCGCAGCGGAGCACGCACCGCCCCCTTCGGCGCAGCGGTGTAACGAATGGGCTTTACGACGAGGGTAGTCACGGCCCCAGGCGCCGCTTCGAGAATGGACGGCG
The DNA here is from genome assembly GCA_963764115.1 of uncultured Alphaproteobacteria bacterium. Lineage (GTDB taxonomy): Bacteria > Pseudomonadota > Alphaproteobacteria > Rhizobiales > Rhodomicrobiaceae > Rhodomicrobium. The sequence continues at coordinate 197,616 of CAVXRT010000013.1, read as the reverse complement.
TCAGCCGGCGATCGAGATAGCCGTTCGGGAGGAGCCAGAGGAGATCGATCACCCGAAGCGGGCTCAAAGATTTCGCGAGAAGCTTGGTCAGCAGCTCCTCGCCTCGGGGGCCGAGCCCCTTCAGGCTTTTCAGCGGAGCGCAAAGCGCGCTTATATCGTCTCCCTTGGGCGCGCTGTATGACGTCATCTCTGTCTTCAGCACAGGCATTCGAACCGGAGATGAGAGTTTCGGTTCACTATTCCAAGGCTCTGCCGCTTCATGGAACTGAAAGAGATCGCTCACTCGACACCATCAATTGCGGCATCGCGGCTGCCACCCCCGGATGCATTCGACTCGAGCGAAGCCTAGCTTCCCGCGAGCAGCTTGTCAGCTTGCGGATTAAGCGCGTCCCCAACACAACGTTCGCGCAAAGAAAAGGGCCGGCCCCTGAAGGAGGCCAGCCCTGATAAGATCCTGGCCTCTTGCTTATGGCAGATTGCGGATCTGCTCGGCGGTCATCGTCGACTTAATCCGGTCCCCTTTCATTTGAAGCTTGTCGACGGGAACAGAAATGCGCGTCGACCCGATGCCAAGAAAGCCGCCAACATCAATTTCGGCGGCCTGGATCTTGCCGTCCGGCGAAGTCTTGACATCCTGAATCTGGGCGACGTCGTTACCATTTTTATCGTAGAGGTATTTGCCGACGAGGGCGTCCCGCTTCATGTTCGCGACGGCATTCTGAGCAGCGCTCTGCTGCGGAGTGGGCTGGGCGGGTTGGAGAGCTTGCGCCGATTGCTGCATCGGCTTCTCGGGAGCCGCCTGCTGCATGGAGCCGCTTTGCCCGCGCTCATTCTTCACGCGGGTGTCGAGGTTGGAGTTGGGGCCTTGGGGAGTTTGAGGCGTTACCCCCGTCGTATGCTCAGCTTCCGCGACCCTCAGTCCCTTCTGCTCCGGGGCCGCGGCCGAGGAGGCCTGGTCGGGAGCGCGGGCGCCCACGCCAGGGGTCACGGTGGGACGCTCCTGCGACGCGGTCACGGCTGGCGGCTGCTGGCCTGTGAGCTTCGCCTGCACGTCTTGCGCCTCGAGCCCGACTGTCTGCAAAGACCACGCGATGGTTTGCGCGCTGTCGGTTTCCAGTGCCGTCTGAGCTTCATTGATAGCGATCAGGGTGCTGTGCAACAAATCCTGAGGCACTTTGTCCGAGTTGCGGGCCTGAAGCACGCCCGATCTGATCTGCTCCAGCGCTTGCGCCGCTTTCGCACGAGAGGCGAGGCCATACTGGTGCATCTCTGAAACCATGCCGCTCGTATTGGCGTAGGTCTTTTGCACCTCGTTCAGATTATTCAATGGGGCCGTCAGGCTCGCCTGTATATCATTTTGCTGCGCAGCTGAATCGAATGGAGCTGCGATACTCGCAGCGATCAAGCAAAAGCTTGCGCTTGAGCACAGAATAAATTTCGCTTTGGCATGCCCTTTTAACACGGCGCTCTCCCTTGGCTGATTCCGTATCGAGAATGAATTGTTCCGAAGGGGGAATGTTCGAGCAATGAGCCGCGGCATTCGCAATCAAGGTTAATGGCGGTTGAAGGGGCGCTTCCTCTCCCGCGGGATCCTTTGCGGGGATCCATTCCGTCCCGGTGGCGCTGTCGATCAGGATTGCACTAGAACCACCTACGGGAATACGGAGTAAATAGAGGCCCGGTCTTTTCGTCGAGTTCTTGTGAAGCAAATCGAGTTCTTGTGAAGAAAAAAGCCGGCACAAAAAAGATGCCGGGGTATTTCAGGCGCAGGTCAACATAATCTATTGCTGAGATCCGCATGAATTTGCGAAAGCGTGTTCTTGAGCTGCTCGCTCGTCGGCTTGACAGGCCGCTCCCCCTGCGCCTCTCTTTCTGGGACGGAGAGGATTACGAGTTTTCCAACGCCCCCGCCGTAACCGTGACGCTGAAAACGCCCCGATGCGCGAGGCTGATGCTGACCGGGAACCTGGACAGGCTTTGCGACGCGTATGTTTCGGGCGAAGTCGCCGTCGACGGGGCCATGCGCGACATTCTCTCGGTCGGGCTCGAGATCGCCGGTCTGATCGGCCGCTTTCCCATGGCCTCAAAGCTGATGCGCATCGCGGCGCGCTCCTTCCCGAAGCGGCATTCCCGCGCTAAGGACGCCAGGCAGGTCCAATGGCACTACGATGTCTCCAACGATTTTTACGAGCTGTGGCTTGATAAATACCTGATCTACTCCAGCGCCTACTTCCGGGACGGCGCCGAGGACATCGACAAGGCGCAGCGTCAGAAGCTCGACCACATCTGCCGCAAACTCAGGCTGGAGCCTGGAGATCGCTTCCTCGACATCGGCTGCGGGTGGGGCGCGCTCCTGTGCTGGGCAGCGCTCAGGCACCAGATCTACGGCGTCGGAGTGACGGTCAGCCGCTGCCAGTTCGACCGCGCGAGGGGCATGGTCTCGCGCAACGGGCTCAACTCGAAGGTCGACATCCGCTTCCAGGATTATCGCGACATCAGCGAAGCCGGCGCTTTCGACAAGATCGCGTCGGTCGGCATGTACGAGCATGTGAGCCTCAGCAATCTGCAAGCCTATTTCGATCATATTGCGAAGCTTCTGTATCCAGGCGGCCAACTCCTCAACCACGGAATTTATTTGCCGAACGCGGACGGCAAGGCGAGAGGCCCCAACGCGGATTTCATCGACCGGCATGTCTTTCCGGGTGGCGCCATTCCGACATTGCCCGCCGTCATGCAGCACATCGCCAAGGCGGGGCTCGAAATCGCAGACTTCGAGGATTTGCGCCCCCATTACGCCCGAACTCTCGCGCTTTGGCTTGAGAGATTGGAAGCACGGGAACGCGAGGCGATCGCGTGCGTCGGGCCCGAGCGCTACCGCATCTGGAGGATGTTTCTCGGAGGCATGGCCTACGCCTTCGACGCGGGCTGGCTGTCGGTGGGGCAGATCATTGCCTATAAGCCCGCAACTCATGGCGCGCCCTGGCGGCCCTGGACCCGCGAGCATCAATATTCCGGCGCGCCTCCTGTTTTGACGGGCCGTCTCAACTGGGCCAAGCATCAGCCCGTTCATGTCGAATGAGGCTGCCGGGCACGGTCATGACTTCGTCCTGCAAACACTCCTGGCCAAGGCGGTTTTTCGCCTCGACCGGCGCCTCCGAAGCCGTCGAGGGGTTTTCTGCTACACCTTAGATCCAAATTGCATTTTGCGCGTGAGCCTGACGACGCTGCGATCACCGCTAAGGCTTGATTGCCGTACAACACTGGCCGCCGGGGCAATCCTTGCTGAGCTTCACTTGTGGAATGAACAGCTTCCAGCCTTGTCAGAGCATGAAAGCCTGATACCGTGGGCGCTCCATTTTAGCCGCAGTTTCACGCATTCTCTGCGGCTGCTGTCCGCGTATATGGCCGAGCGCCAGGAGCTCGATAGCGTTCGCGCGATCAGGGCAGGCATGGCGCTAGGCACAACCGAAATGACGGAGCGGCTCTTGAGCCTTTCAGGCCGATACGGGTTCAGGCCCTGCAGCGAACCTCAAGGCGGCGGGAGCGCGGCGCGCCGCTTTGGAGAGGATATTCTGTTCTCGATGATGATGCTGGCCCAAAACGCCCGCGCTTTTCGCCTCTCCAAACTGAGGCGAGCGCGCGCCCCGGTTTTCATGACACGGGAGGCGCTCGACCAAAGGTTTGGCGAGGCGAGCCGTCGGCCCAAGAGGCCGGTTTAGTGTTTCCGATCATCGGGAGCATATGCGCAGGCGTCGCAAGCCTCGGCTGTCTCTATCTGGCGGTTGCCATCGGCGTGATCCTGTTCAGGCGGCGCAAACACAAAGCCTGGCCCAGGCCCGAGCCGGTCACGATTCTGAAGCCGCTTCACGGGGGGGAGCCCCGGCTCGCCGAATGCCTGACCTCATTCTGTGTCCAGGACTATGCCGCGCCGGTCCAGATCATCTTCGGACTGCAGGACGGCAGCGACCCGGCGCTCGCCATTGCGAAAAGCCTCAAAGAAAAGTTTCCGGGTCTGGATATCGGCATCACCGTCGATGCTACGGCGCACGGCGCGAACGCGAAGGTTTCCAACCTGATCAACATGAATGCCTCCGCGAAACATGACATCCTGATCGCGGTGGACAGCGATATTCTTGCGCCGCCCGACTATCTGGAACAGGTGGCGGCTTTGCTGCAGAAGCCCGGCGTTGGCGGGGTCAGCGTTCTCTATTATGGCGAATTGGCTGGGCCAGTGTGGTCGCGGTTCGGCGCTGCGTGGATCAACACGCATTTTCTGCCGAGCGTGATGGTTGGAATGGCCCTCGGCATGGCGAAGCCCTGCTTCGGGTCCACGATTGCGCTGAAGCGGCAGGCGTTGGAGCGGATCGGCGGCTTCGAAGCCTTCGCGGATCAGCTTGCCGACGATTACGCCATCGGGGCAGCCGTGCGAAAAGCAGGGTTCACCCTGGAGATCGGCCCATCAGCGGTTGGGCATGTTTGCCACGAGGAAAGTTTCCGCGATCTTCTGCGCCACCAGCTTCGCTGGGCTCGAACCATCCGGTCCATCGATCTTCCCGGCTACCTTGGCTCGCTGGTCTCTCATCCCTTCGCTTGGGCGCTTCTGGGCGGCGCCGCCGGCAATGCGGCCTGTCTCGGCCTCGCAGGTCTGGCGCTTTGCTTGCGTTTTGCTTTGTCCAAGGCCGTGGAGCGATCCTTCGAACTCCGGCGTCAAGACTATTGGATGCTTCCGATTACGGATCTGATTGCCTTCGGCGTCTTTGTCTGGAGCTTTTTTGGCGCCAGCGTCACCTGGAAGCGCGCGAGCTTTACCGTGCTTGGCGACGGGACGCTGGCCCATACCCGCTAGGAGATCAGCTTATGAACATTCTGTTTTTGCAGGCGCCCACTTTCGATGGATTCGACGGCGGGGCGGGCTCCCGGTATCAGGCGCGGCGGGAAATCCGCTCGTTCTGGTATCCGACCTGGCTCGCGCAGGCGGCGGCGATGGCGCCTTCGGGCAAGCTCATCGATTCGCCGCCGCAGGGGACGAGCCTTGAGGACGTTGTGCGCGAAGTGAAGAACTTCGACGCCGTGATCTGCCACACCTCCACGCCCTCCTTCCCGGTGGATGTGAAGGTGCTCGAGGCGCTCAAAGCGGCCAAGCCCGATCTCAAAACCGGCCTGATCGGCGCGAAAGTGGCCGTCGATCCGGATGGCAGTTTGAAAGCTTCGTCAGCGATCGACTTCGTGGCGCGCGAAGAGTTCGATTTCACGGTCAAGGAATTCTCCGAAGGCCGCGATTGGAAAAGCATCAAGGGCCTGTCTTATCGCAATGCGGACGGGCAGATCGTCCACAATGAGGATCGCCCCATCCTGGAAGACATGGACCAGCTTCCGTTCGTGACGCCGGTCTACAAGCGCGATCTGAAAATCGAGAAATATTTCATCGGGTATCTGAAGCACCCCTACCTGTCGCTCTATACCGGACGGGGCTGCAAATCGCGCTGCACCTTCTGCCTGTGGCCGCAGACGGTGGGAGGGCACCGCTACCGGACGCGGAGCGTCGGCAACGTCATCGAGGAGATACGCTGGGCCAAGGCCGCGTTTCCGCAGGTCAAGGAGATCTTCTTCGACGACGACACGTTCACCGATGATCCGGTCCGGGCCGAGGCTATCGCGCGCGAATTGGGCAAGCTCAACATCACCTGGTCGTGCAACGCCAAGGCCAACGTTCCCGGGAAGACGCTGGAAGTACTGAAAGACAACGGGCTGCGGCTCTTGCTCGTCGGCTATGAGAGCGGCAACCAGCAGATCCTCCACAACATCAAGAAGGGCATGCTCGTCGACGTCGCCCGGCGCTTCACCAAAGACTGCCACGAACTCGGCATCGCGATCCACGGCACCTTCATTCTCGGCCTTCCCGGCGAGACCAAAGAGACGATAGAGGAAACGATCCGCTTTGCGCAGGAGATCAATCCCCACACGCTTCAGGTCTCGCTCGCCGCGCCCTATCCCGGCACGCATCTTTACAAGCAGGCCGTTGACGAGGGCTGGCTTAAGGAAGACGGCCTCGATTTCGTGAACGGGAACGGCGTGCAACTCGCCCCGCTCAGCTACCCGCATCTCAGCCACACCGAGATTTTCGATTCCGTCGAGGATTTCTACCGGCGGTTCTATCTGCGGGCGCCGAAGATTGCGTCGATCGTTTCCGAGATGGTGATGAGTCCCACCATGATGAAGCGGCGTCTGCGCGAGGGCGTCGAGTTCTTCACCTTCCTCCGCGACCGCCGCAACAGCCAAAATTGCTGACGCGGCCGACTTGTCAGCAGAAGCCGGACCCCACGGTTGCGGCCGCGGCATCACGAAGTCGCCGAGGCCAGGGGCAAGTTCTTCTGCCCCGGAACAGATTCGGCCATTCCCTTGTCCCGCGATAAGAACGAGCAACGATTGTGCAGACCTGTGCGAGACCCAGGCGGGAGATGGAAAGAAACATGACGCAAGCCGGAGACGGAGAGCTTGGGGTGGCAACCGAGCCGTTCGGCATGATTGAGCACGAGGGGCGCAAAGCAATTCTTGCCGAACTTCACGCCCGCCCGTTCCTGCCGGTTGAAGCGCCGCGGCGAATGTATCATTTCGCGTTCGCAACCAGTGACGAAGAAGCGCGCAAAGACCGCAAGGCCATCGCCGATCTTTGCGCCAGAAGCGCCCGGGCGAAACCCCCGGAAAACGCCAAATTCCATCACGTCGAGTTAGCGGATTGGGACCTTCGCTGGGAGCAGCACACCGAGTTCACGACCTATACCTGGTCGGCGGGGCTTGGCGCGACGGAGCCTTTTGTCCATCCCGATCCTGTGGGGGCAAAGGAGTTCGCCTTTCTCCCGCCGGGGCCTCTCGTGGTTGCAACACACTTGGCGCTTATCGACGGCGGACCTTCTTACGAGAGTCTCGCGGCATTGTTCAACGCGCAAAGCCTTTGCATTATTGGCGCAGCCAAAGGCGCCGCCCAGGTTCTGACCGATTTTACCCTCGATTCCTGCGGCTTTACGCGCCTGCTCATCAGATCGGATAAGCTTGGCGCGATAAGGGCGGGCCGGCTCGTTCAGCGCGTGCTGGAGATCGAAACCTATCGCACGCTGGCCCTTCTAGGCCTTCCGGAAGCTCGCCGCGCCGGTCCCGCTTTGGAGCACATGGAACGCGAGATCTCAGAGATCAATCAGGCTTTGAGCGAAGCCGGCGACCAGCGCACCAGCCAGGATCTTCTGAAACGCTTGAGCGACCTCCTTGCTGGAAGCGAGGCGCTTTCGACGCAGACAGCGTTCCGTTTCGGAGCGAGCCGCGCTTATCACGCAATTGTGAAAAACCGTCTCGATCTCATCCAGGAGGCCAAAGCCGGCAGCTACACGACCATCTCGGCCTTTTTCAGCGCACGGCTTGATCCTGCGATCGAAACTTGCAACGCCATCGAGACGCGCCAGGGGCGCCTATCGAGTCAAGTTGTGCGCGCCATCGATCTCATGCGCACGGGCATTACGTTCGAACTGGAGCAGCAGAACCGCGACCTGCTTCAGGACATGAACCGCCGCGCGCGGTTGCAGATGCGCCTGCAGGGCATCGTTCAGGGCCTCTCCACGGCGGCGCTAGCCTACTATCTGTCTGGCCTTACAGTCTATCTCGCCAAGGGAATGAAGGATGCCGGATGGCTGCCGACGGATGTGACGGCGGATACGTTTGTGGCCTTAGCGCTCCCCGTTACGATTTTTGCCTCATGGTCCTTTATGGAGCGTGTCCGGCGCCTCACCATGAAGGCGCGCGAGGAGGAGAAGGTGTATTAGGAACCGGTCTCGAATGTAAATGAGCCCTGCCCCATATTCGCGCCCGAGTCCGTCCTCGACCCGCAGCAGATGAGTATGACGCCTGCGCTGCTGGCCGGGCAAGACCTTGCGGTCTCGCTCATTCGTTGACGGAGCCACCGCAGCCCGCTTAGTTCGACACCGTTGCCGACTTTTATCGGAAAACCGTGATGCCACGCTCCTTGAGCGTCTCGATCAACACGTCGGAGTCACAACCCTTATCGGCAAGAAAAGCTTCGGGCTCGACTTGGTCGAGCAACGCCGCCGACTGTGTGATATTGGCCGCTTGGCCTAGCATGAGCGCCCGCGCTATGTTGGTGCGCGCGGACGCTGGTTGAATTGATCGACATGTACTCCGCATCGGCATCAGACGCCAAGGCCTCGAGAATGCGCTGCTTTGGCGCCATCTCCGCAAGCGCTTGTGCGTCGCTTTCCAGTCGCCATAGCGCTCGGCAGATCACGCCATGGAATGCCGGTTCGGTATCGATAAAGGATGGCATCGACTTAAGCTTTTTAGCCGGCTAGAATTTTTGGGCGAAGTTGCAAGCATGACCATAATACGCCTATCCGCTTCGTTCCCCACGGGCCTTGCGGGGAGCGAGTTTCCTTCTAAAGTGGCGATCCGGGCTTTATTTGACGCGACAAGTGGACCCGCGCTCCGCAATCGGCTAAGGTCCAGCTGCGTTTCTTAATGCATCGCCCTTTGAGATCGAGCTTCGGTAAGCGGCCATGTTTCCCTCGCACAAGGATATCTTCACGGAGCCGTCGGACGTCGATCCGCACACGCTGCGCAACCTCGGGCCGCTGCGGCCTTTGGCGGGCATCTGGCGCAGTGAAAGCGACGTCGATGTGCATCCCGTGGCGGAGGGGTCCAAAACGCAAGACTTCGTGGACCGCATTGAGCTTCAGCCCATCGATCCCCAGACGAACGGCCCGCAGTTGCTTTACGGCCTGCGCTACCATCAGCATATCGTCAAGCCCGGAGAGGTCGAGACATTCCACGATCAGGTCGGCTACTGGCTATGGGAACCGGCGACCGGCATGATCATTCAAACCCTCGCCATTCCGCGCGGGCAGTGTGGCATGGCGACCGGCAAGGCGGCGCGCGATGCGACGGAGTTCGAGCTGGTGGCTGCGAGGGGCTCGACGTCGAACGGCATCTGCTCCAATCCCTTCCTCGAAAAAGCATTCCGCACCGAGGAATATCGCATCAAAGTGACCGTCAACGCCGACGGGAGCTGGACATACGACGAAGACACAACGCTCGTCATACCGGGCCGTAGCGAGCCCTTTCATCACACCGACAAGAACAGGTTCGTCAAGATCGGGGAGCCAACGCCCAATCCGCTGGCCAGAAAGTAAGGAAGTTCAAGGGTGCAGCCTTGTCGGCTTGCGCTGCACGTCCTTGCCGGGCAGGGCCGCAAATTTTTCGACCGCCGACCGGATAGCGTCGTAATCCTCGAGAATCCCCAGCGTGATCCTTGTGTCGCCAATTTTTACGACGTGGTGGCCTGTAAAGTGGCCGACTATGGCATCGCCTTGCGGCGTCTTCTCAATCGCAGGCGCTCCTGAGAAGCCCGTCGCCTTGTGAAGGCCCAACCTGTTCCGATATGACCATTCCGGCGGAAGAATAAAAACTTCAGTTCTTTCATAATCAACTTCCACGCCGCGCCTACCATTATGAAATGACATTCTTGGGTCGGGAAGAAGCGCCTGCAAAGGCTCGAAACCTCGCAGCGCCGCGGATTCGAAGCGCACATTTTCGCCTGTCGGAAGCTTGCCCTCGAGCGTCACGATTCTTGCCGGCAAGTCCGAAGGCCTTCTCTCAAGGGGAATCGCGTCTCTCGCTTCCTGCTCCGTTGCGAGGCGGACCGCCGCATCGCTCCTGGGTGGACTATAGTAGCGCCCGTCGCCTCGCACGCCATGCGCCGGTGCGATGATATAAGCTCTGCCATTCAAACTGACTGCAAAGGTCTGACATGACACTTCAGGCGGTCTTGCTCCGCCCTGGAGGACACGGTTCCAGTTCTCTCGCCTCTGGCGTGATAAATAGACCGGGACTATGTATGGATGCAGAGAAACTCTGTCTTGAGAGTGTTTGGAAGCAGCAAGAAGCTTGGCGCTCAAGACTGACAGATCCGTTATCACAGTCTGTGAAGCGGTCAGGTTCAACGCATGAAACCGGTCCGCGGAGTTCGGGGCGCGGTAGCTTTTTTCGAAAGCTTGAAGGGCCTCATCCAGACCCATCTTCGGCCAGATTGACTGGGCGTTTGGCGCCTCCGGCGCTGGCGCTGGCATTTCGCTGTCCGGCCTCGGCGTCTCAAGGGCGCGAGCATGTCCCGCCAAACCTGCGAAGAGTGCGAACGCCGCGATTGTCATCACCGGGGACTTGTTTCCCGCGCGCCTTAATGCCCGCCGTATCATTTGGGGTGCAGACTCTCCCAGGCAGGGTTCGAACGGTCGCAGGCTGGCGGACATCGCATGCCTTGCCAGCAAGACGATGCGGGAAAGCAACGGGCGCGGCCCCCGGCTCACTTGCGCGGCGCTTGAGTGCGTCCGGAAAAGTGCGAAGCGGTTTTCCGATAAAGGCGCACGATGAAACAAAAACTTAAAGCCCGCTTTTGATTCCATCGAAAGCGGGCTCTAAGGCGTGACACGGCATTGCACGCCCCGCTGCTGCATCGCGGAGCAAAGGGCGATCGCCGGACTCTTGGTCTTGTAGGGGCCGGCCTGGATCTGGAAGCCGCCGCCGGCTCTCTGGGCGACGTCGAGCTCGCGATGGACGAGGATATCCGAAACCTGGGCCTTGAGGGCCTTGGCCGTCGAGCGGCCGGAAGCCTCGCTGTTGGCGGAGCCGAAGACGATCAGATATTCACCGGACGCGGCGGACACGGATAGACTGGAGGAAGGCTCTGCCGATGCCTGAGCGGCGGGCTTGGCGTGGGCCACCTTCACCGGTTTGGCAGCGGTCTTGTTCGAGGCTTTTTGCTGAGGCGCGGCCGCGTCGGCGGGCGGCGAAGAGGCCTGGGTGTTTTGCTGAGTTTCGGCGACCCTTGGAGGCTGCGCGGCTTCCGATCCGCTGAATACGCCGCTGAGGAAACCAAAGACGCCGCTCGATGAACTCCCGGATGGCGCGGGCGCGGCGCTCGACGCGCTGGCTTGCGTGACAGCGCCTGAAGAGTTCAGCCCCATCGCCGCCATAACGCGCTCCTTGCCCTCCGTGGCCTTTTTTCGATCGGCAGCCGGAAGCGTCTCCATCCAAAGCGCATTCGAATAATCCTGAAGCGCCTTGGCGTACGCGCCGCCCCTCTCGTTGATTTCCCCGCGAAGGAGAATGGCCCGCGCCGCCAGCTCGCCGGTCAACCCTGCCTTGAATGCGGAATCAATCAGCCCTGCGGCGTCGGAATAGGCCCCGGCTTCGTAGGATTTTGTTGCGCGGGATAGGAGCTCGAGCCCGCTCCCCTGACCGCTCTGCGCGTTCGCGGCGCGAATGCTCAGCGATGGCACGGCCATGATGCCAAGGCCCAAGCCCAGCGCAACAAAAAGCCATTTGATGCCAGCGAACCTCATGGAAGAGGGCAACCTATCCTCAAGCGAGAAAGATCATGGCGTAGCTAAACACCCCGAATTCAAGCTGCAACATAAGATTAGGGCGGAGCCGTGTCTGACTAGGTTTAGGCCGATTCTAAGATTAATGCCCGCCGGGTGTATTCCTATCCACAACCGGCGCATACATGTTTTGGGAAACCTGTGCAAAACTGCGAAAGCGCCACCCTGCCTGCAGGCTGCGGAAGAACCGCGAAATCCTGCGCTCATCCTTCGACAAGCTCACGATGAGCGCAGTCTTTTCAGCGGGCTAGCCTCAGGGTGAGCCTGTCGTGGCTCGGCGCGCTCGCCATGAGGCCATGAGCAGCATCGCTTTTTCCCGCCGGGCCGCGCGAAGCCCGGCTGCCCGGACGCTGCGCCGGTCACTCCACCGTCACGGATTTGGCGAGGTTTCGGGGCTGGTCGACATCGGTGCCCATCTCAACCGCCGTGTGGTAGGCAATAAGCTGGATGGGGACAGCATAAAGGATCGGCGTGATCAGCGGATGAGCCTCGGGCAGCTGGAAGTTCGCGTGCGCCTTCACGACCGCGGGCGCATCGGGAGCGTCGCTGAAAACGATCAACTGCCCGCCGCGCGCTGCCACCTCCTGCATGTTGGAGACCATCTTCTCGTAAAGCGCATCTCTCGGCGCCATGGCGATGACGGGCACGGTTTCATCAATGAGCGCGATCGGGCCGTGCTTCAATTCCCCAGCCGCGAAGCCTTCGGCGTGAAGGTAGGAAATTTCCTTCAGCTTGAGAGCGCCTTCCAGCGCGACCGGAAACGTCGAACCGCGCCCGAGGTAGAGCACGAGCGGCGCCTTCGCCAGGCCATGCGCCAGGGCGTCGAACTCGTCTTCCCGGCGCAGAACGTCGGTAATGAGGCGCGGCGCCTGCACGAGTGCGCGCACAAGTTCGACCTCCTCAGCCTCCGAGAGCGCGCCGCGTTTGCGCCCGGCCGCGATCGCCATGCAGGCCAGGACCGCAAGCTGACAGGTGAATGCCTTTGTGGATGCGACGCCGATTTCGGGCCCGGCAAGCGTCGGAAGCACCGCATCGGATTCGCGCGCGATGCTGGATTCGGGCACGTTCACAACGGACGCGATCAGTTGCTTGTGGCCCCGGCAATAGCGCAGGCTCGCCAGCGTGTCGGCCGTCTCGCCCGACTGGGAGACGAACAGCGCCAAGCCATCCTCGGGCAGGGGCGCTTCGCGATAGCGGAACTCCGAGGCGATGTCGACATCAACCGGCAGCTTTGCGTAGCGCTCGAACCAGTATTTCGCCGTCAAGGCGGCGTAGAACGCGGTGCCGCAGGCCGTTATGGTGAGCTTCGAGAGACGCTCGAACGGCAGCTGAAGCCCCGGCAGCCTGATGGTGTTGTCCGCGAACCGCACATAATGAGCAAGCGTCCGGCTTATCACCTCCGGCTGCTCGTGAATCTCCTTCGCCATGAAATGGCGGTGGTTGCCCTTATCGATCAGAAGAGCCGAAGCCAGAGTTCGCGTGACCGGCCTCGATGCCTGGGCGCCGGTCTCGTCGTAGATGACGGCTCCCGCATGGGAGAGCACGGCCCAATCGCCCTCGTCCAGGAAGGTGACCCGGTCCGTGAAGGGCGCCAGCGCCATGGCGTCGGAGCCCAGGAACATCTCGCCCTTGCCGTACCCGACCGCAAGCGGGCTGCCGCGCCGCGCCCCGATCATGATGTCTTCCCGGCCGGCAAAAAGGATCGCCAGCGCGAAGGCCCCGCGAACCTTCGCAAGCGCGTTCTTGACTGCGGTCGCGGGCTCGCTGCCCTTGCGAAGCTCGTGATCGAGGAGGTGGGCGACCACCTCCGTATCGGTCTCGCTTTCGAAGACAGCGCCCTCGCGTTCAAGTTCCTCGCGGAGTTCGCGGAAGTTCTCGATGATGCCGTTGTGAACGATGGCGACCCGGCTCGTCATGTGGGGATGGGCATTGCGCTCCACCGGCTTGCCATGCGTGGCCCAGCGCGTGTGGCCTATGCCGGCCGTCCCGGCGAGCGGTTCCTTGGCCAGGCTGCGGTCGAGAGCGGCGAGCTTGCCTTCAGCACGCCGCCTTATCAGCACCCCCAATTCAAGGGTTGCGACGCCTGCGGAATCGTAGCCTCGATATTCCAGCCGCTTCAGGGAATCCACGAGCCGTGGCGCAGCCGGTTCCGTTCCGAGAATGCCGATAATTCCACACATAATCGAATCGCCTTTGTTAATGGACCTCAAGCGGCTCCGTTCGGCTTCCGCCTCAATAGCTGAAGCCGGTCCATGGGCCAACTCAAAAGATTGGCACGGTCTATTTCAAGGGCAAGGTTAAGTTGTAGCCCTATTTCGAGGTTTTCGCCGCTTCAGGCGCCGTCGAAGCCGGGGCGTTCTCACGGGGCTTCGAATGATCTGCCTTGTGTCTTGCGCGCATGCGCTGAGCCCAGCCCTCGCGATGAACCTCCGGCGCGCGCGTCAAGGCGAGCGAGTCCGCAGGCACGTCCTTCGAGATGACGCTTCCCGAGCCGACATAGGCGCCCTCGCCTATGCGGACCGGCGCGACCAGCGCACTGTTCGAGCCGATGAACGCGCCTGCGCCGATGTCGGTCTTGTGCTTGCGAAAGCCGTCATAATTGCAGGTGATCGCGCCCGCCCCGATGTTCGCGCCCGCGCCGATGTGAGCATCGCCGATATAGGTCAGGTGATTGACCTTGGCTCCCTCGTCGACGTCGGCGGCTTTGAGCTCCACGAAGTTGCCGATTTTGGCCTTCGGGCCGACGCGCGTTCCAGGCCGCAACCTTGCGAAGGGTCCAACGACGGCGCCCCTCTCGACATGCGCGCCTTCGAGATGAGAGAAGCCTTTGATGGTGACGCCGTCCTCGATCACGACGCCCGTCCCGAAAAACACGTTCGGCTCAATGATGACATCCTGGCCGGTCACCGTGTCGTGGCTGAATGTAACCGTCTCCGGCGAAATGAGCGTCGCGCCGCCATCCATGGCGCACAGCCTGAGGCGCGTCTGCAAAATGGCCTCCACCTCGGCGAGTTGGGCGCGCGTATTGACGCCGCGCACCTCGTCCTCGCCGATGACCTCGCAGGCGATGCGCCGGCGCTCGGACCGCGCGATCTCCACAGCGTCCGTCAGATAAAATTCGCCAGCCTTGTTCTTGTTGTCGATCGCTTCGAGCAAAGACAGAAGCAAGCGGCCGCGAAACGCCATGATTCCGGAGTTGCATAGCGACACGGCGCGCTCCTCGGGCATCGCGTCCTTCTCCTCCCTTATGGCAAGGAGTTCGCCTCCTTTGCCGGTGATGAGACGCCCATAGCCCTTCGGGTCCTTCGCATTGAAGCCGATGACGGCCATATCGGCGCCGTCTTCGATCTCGGCGGCCAGTTTTCCGATGCTTTCGGGCGAGACGAGCGGCGTATCGCCATAAAGGACGAGCACGGGGCCGTTCACATCGGCGAGGGCTTCGCGGGCCGTGAGCACGGCGTGGGCGGTCCCCAGGCGGTCCCTCTGCTCGAAGAACCGGGTTTCAATCGGCGTGGCAAGCGCCTCGAAGCCTTTTGCGTCCGGCGGAATAACCACCGAGCACGATGTCGCTCCCGCATCCGTCGCTGCCTTGATGACGTGCGCGACGAGCGGGAGGCCCGCCAAGGGATGCAGGACCTTCGCAATCGAGGATTTCATCCGGACGCCCTGCCCTGCCGCCAGTACGACCGCGTGAAATGCAACCATGGTTCCAACCCTTAGGTGAAAGTTTCAGTCAGTTCCTTAGGCGGCGCGGGAAGTGCTGTCAAAATCGAAAACATGCCGGCCGATCGAAAATGCCACCGTGAACGTCAGTTCAGCGAACTGTTCTATGAACAACAGGTGAGCGTTTGTGGATCAGGGCGTCTCGCTTCGCATAGTAGCCCGGAGGGCTCGTTCAGGCCCGAGGGGTTTCGTGGCTTATCCCATTAAGGGGTTTCTCCGGCCCTCGGCCATTTGCAGGCCCACCCAGCGCCCCGGGAAATTGGCGCGGCTTATCTAAGAAATATGGCCGCGGCACCCTCAGGTCCATAATCTAAAAAATAACCTCTTTACTGATTCTTAAGCATCATAGTGCAATCTATGATTGTGTTTTCTTGGAACGGTTCAAATCCATTCACTAGTGCCGTATACCCGTTGCCTTCCTCCATGCTGACCGCCGAGGTGGTGGTTTTATCGAGGCTTGATAACCGAGCCTCGTCGACGCGCGAAGGCGCTATCTCGTCCTGGGTTCAAGCGCAGCGACATTCGCTTTTTCTTGCAAGGGCATCACCGCGATAGCGCACCTGTATCGATCGGACCGGCTCGACTTGTAGCGTGGTCCCCGGATGACGTTGGGAGGGTGGACATGGGCTTTTTATTACGGTGGGGCGGCATCTTTCTCGGTGCGCTCTCCTTATTCAGCCTCATGCAGAAGCTCGGGACCTTGAGAGTAGCTCCGGTCTTCGGAGATGTGCTGAATTTCTACCGCACATCTTTATATCCAGTCGAGGAAACGCTTATGGCTGGACTTAGATGGTTATTTGCTCATTTCAGCTTAGCCCTACCTATAACTCCACCAGATATTGTGATCTTGTATACGTTATGCAGCCTCGCAATCGTGATATTTGAATTTGGGCAGATGGAACAACTACAAAAGAGCGCCGGCTCTTTAACAGTATATATAATTTCAATAGTTTTGCTATTCGTATGGCCACTAACTGTCATAATCAATATCGTGGCCCTATTATTTTCACCGAAGCTAGGTATTCGTGATATATTCTTAGGCTGGGATACAGAAATTGCAAAAATAGTCGGGTCTGCTATCACTCTATTTGGTATCAACGCCTACCTCTTAACTTAATCCAGCTACACAATGATGGCCAAGTCGAGTTGTGTGGATTGAAGCTGGCGGCAAATCGGTTCCGACACCGAGCACGGTATTGCGTGAGATCGGCAGCGGCCACGACTGCCCCGGAACCGCAATCCGTCATTAGTTGGCGAAGCCACGCACGTTTGTTTAAGCGCTTTTGCGCGCGCAAAAGCGTCTTCTCCCTTTGCGGGAGAAGAGCAGGAGCGAGGGCGCATGAGCATTGTTCAGCGATGGTGGATATTAGAGCGTGTTGGCTCTGAACGTATCGCAGTCGGACATCGAGCCGCTCTCGTAACCCCTCGTGAACCAGCGCACGCGCTGTTCCGACGATCCGTGTGTGAACGAGTCCGGAACGGCATAGCCTCGCGTGCTCTTCTGGATGGCGTCGTCTCCGATGGCCGCAGCCGCGCGAAGGGCCGCCTCGATGTCGCCCGGCTCGAGGATTTTGTTGATGCGGTCGGTGTTCTTGGCCCAGACGCCTGCGTAGCAGTCGGCCTGAAGCTCGACGCGCACCTGGATCGCATTGCGTTCCGGCCCGGATGCCGCCGCCTGAAGCCTTTGCGCCGCGTCGAGACGGCCCTGCAGGTTCTGGATGTGGTGGCCGACCTCATGGGCGATCACATAGGCCTGCGCAAACTCGCCGGGCGCTTTGAACCGGCGTTTCAGGAGATCATAGAAGGCCAGATCGACGTAAATCTTGCGGTTCACGGGGCAGTAGAACGGCCCCATCTGTGAACTCGCGGCGCCGCAGCCCGACTGAATGCTATCCCGGAAAAGCACGAGTTTCGGCGGCGTGTAGCTCTGGCCTTTTTCGGCGAAGATCCTGCTCCAGGTGTCTTCCGTATCGGCAAGAACAACCGAGACGAACTTTTTCATGCTGTCGTCTTCGGCGCTGACGTTCCGTTCCCTCGGGTCGCTCGGAAGCTGAATGTGCCGTCCGCCGGGCATCTCCTCGCTGCCGCCGCCGTTCAAGATCATACGCGGATCAACGCCGAGGAGCAGCGCAATTCCGGCGATGATGATCAGGCCGATAATGCCGATGCCGCCGCCGCCCTGGCCCATCGGGATCTGGAATCCGCCCCCGCCTCCGCCCGGAAAAGGAAATCCGGAACCGCCGCCGTTATCATCCGCCCCGCCGTCGTCGCGGCGGTCTTCAACGTTTTCGCTTTCGCGGCGGCCTTGCCATCTCATGGGAATGCCTCACTGTTTCACCGGAAATGCGCCCCGGGGCCTTGGGGCGCGAGAAGCTGGAAGCGGACGGGCAGGAAACGCCAATCCTTGAGCCGGCATCATACTCACGCTTACGCTCGATGTCGCGCAGTTCATGACGTCAACCGGCTGTCTGCGGCAGCATCGACGTTTCACCGCCCGCCTTGCGGCCGCCTCAAGCAGGCCAGATTGCCCGTTCGCCAGTGAAGGGTTCCTTTGGCATTTCCGCCAGAGCCTCGCAAGATTGGCTTACCCTATCAAGGTTGATAGTCATAATCGCTACCAAGGTCCGGTTTACTGTCGCTGGGATGTGTTTACCGAGGCAGGCCTCTGGAAGGGGCAAAAGTATGATCGCGTGGCGCGCAAACCCAGATGGCGACCACGCCCGATCACACGAACCGCAACTCATTGCGCGCCGGGCTGCCTTTGACAATGCCGGGAAGAGTATGGAGCGGCTCAGGCGTTGCGTTCTTGCCGCCGCGGCCACATTGGGAGATGCCCGGAAGCATGGCCGCCAATTCTTGCAGGCGCAACCATCAAGGATGGGCGCTTTTGTGCGCACCTTGCGGCAGGTTGTGGGCAGTTTTACAGAACACTGTTTCTTCGTAACGGATAAACTGCTTGCCAAGGGCGGCAAATCAGTGTCTTCTTCATACCTTAGTATGATCTGGGTTGTGAGCATGACCGCGGTCAAACATACGGATGGGTTTCGTGACCACTAGGGCTTGGCGCCATAGCTGCAAGTTGCTTCCATGTACCGCACTGATTGCGGATGCAAACTGCAAAGTTTTCATCGCAGGAACGCATTGCGGACAAAGTCTTCCTAGAAATAGGATGCGTTCCCTAAGGTACTCGACTTGGCTTTGATGAAAGTCAAACCTAAAAGCGAAAGCAGAGGTTATTCTTATCCCAAATCCAAGCAACCGGGCAGAGAGGAAAGGCGCCTACTACTTCAGCGCGAGTTCCTGTGCTTTCAATTTTTCTTGGCGCCGGTAAGCGTTTTGTCATGAACTGAAGTTAGGGCTTATGCAGGGTTCTATTACAGGAGCGAGGGGGGAATGAGTCCGTCACAAGCTGAGCGCTTGCGTGCGATGATCGAGGAGGACATTCTCTCATTCAAGCTAAAGCCGGGAGATAAGCTGGACGAATGCAGACTCGCCGAAATGTACGGTACGTCTCGCACTCCGGTTCGTGAAGCCCTCCGTCAGCTCTCTTCCAATGGGTTGATAGAAATTAGACCGCACAAGGGCGCCATCGTAGCCAAGCTCGGCATTCGGGAACTCGTGGAGTTGCTCGAAGTCATGGCCGAGCTCGAGGGAGCCTGCGGACGCCTCGCCGCAAAATCCTGTCTGAATAGTGACGTGGATGCGATCGTGGCCGCCCAGGAATTGTGTCGCAAATATGCGGAACTGCGCGATGCGGAAAGTTATCAGAAGGCGAACGAGGTTTTCCACGAGGCTATCTACGCAGCGAGCCGCAACGATTGCCTGGTCAAATTGACGCTCAGCATTCGCAACCGCGTCGCCGCCTATCGCAGATTGCAGCTGGAACAGATGAACCGGATAAAGTTCTCCGTCGCGGACCACGACCGGATTGTGCATGCGATCCAGGAAGGGCTGCCGGACGAAGCGGATCGTCTCTTGCAACTTCACATTTTAAATCTCGGCGGTGAATTGCGGCGCATGTTTTCAGTCATGTCCACAAATGACTGGCCCGTGCAATCGGACCCTCGTCCGATCCGTGGCGCGGAGATGGCCGGTCTTCATACCGCTAAGTAACGCCGCCCGCACAGTGCGGCGGCGTGCCCCAGCGTGGGCCTCGTTGTGCGGCAATCGAGCTGTAAACGCGTGTCTGGCACCGTCGAAATGGCATGCAGTCCGATGAAGGTTGAACGGCGAGTCTTTCCCGCTTCGCCGGCAAGCTGGAGCCTATCCGCTTTTTATGGAATCATGAGCGAGCTCTAGGTTTTGTTTTGTCGAGCGCCTTGATCGGAAAACCGCTTCGCGCTTTCCGGACGCACTCCAAGAGCGAGACTTTTGATGATGCGAGAACGCCGCTTCGCCCTATATTGGACGCCGCTCCCCGAGACCGCGATCGCTGAGTTCGGAGCACTCTGGTTCGGCGGCTTCGAGACCTTCGGCCTGGCGCCCGAACTGGCCGCCCGGGCAACCAAAGCTCCTGCGGTCTATGGACTTCATGCCACTCTCAAGGCGCCATTCCGTCTGAAGGATGGGGTTGCACCTGAGGCGCTTCGCGATGCGCTCGAAAATTTCTGCACGAACCGGCGCGCCCCTGCCGCCGGGCGGCTGATGCTCGGCCATCATCAGCGTTACCTTAGCGTGATGCTGAACGGGAATGAGGCGGACGTCGATTGGCTCGCCGCGGAGTGCGTGACGCATTTCGACACATTCCGCGCGCCGTTCGACGAAGAAGAGGACACGCGCGCGGAGATGGATGACCTCTCGCCACAGGAAGCGGCGTTCTTAAGGGAATTCGGCTACCCTTATGTCCTCAGCGCCTTTCGCTTTCACATCTCGCTTGCCGGTCCCCTCGAAAGCGCGGAGCTGGATGAGGTGGCCAATGCGCTCGAGCCGCATCTCGCTTCCTTCATGAGCGAGCCATTTCAGATCCAGGATTTGTCGCTCTTAGGCGAGCCTCGAAGCGGCGGCGTCTTCGAGGTGATAAGCCGGCATAGATTTGATCATTAGAGCGCGTCGACCCCTTGTTGTCATGGCCGCCCTTGGCCAGGAGACCGCGCTCGGGCCTGTCCCGAACCAGTTGCGCCCCATCTTCCGCGACCGCGAAGACTTCAGCGCGGGGCAAACCTTGACCGATCAGACCATCGCCGCGCTCGACGCACCCGCCGCGCTCATCGTGCTGTGCTCGCCCGCCTCGGCGAAGAGCGCCGCCGTGAACGAGGAAGTCCGCCTCTTCAAGCATCGCTCCCCGGACCCGCTGATCGTGCCGGTGATCCTGGCTGGCAAGCCTAACAATGGCGTGCGGGAATGCTTTCCGCCCGCGCTGAAATTCGAGCTGGATGCCGACGGGCAGGTCACGGACCAGCCTGCGGACACTCCGATTGCGCCGGACATCCCGGAAGAAGGCCGGGAGCTGGTGCTGCCGAAGGTGGTTGCATCGCTGATCGGGGTTCGCCCGGATGAAGTCTTCCAGCGCGCCGAACGCGAGCGCAAACGGCAGGCGCGAATCCGCAACGCCATCGCAGCCCTCGTGCTCCTTCTTGCGATAACGGGAGGCTATCTCAGCTGGCAGTGGCGGCTGGGCGTCGCGGAGCTGACCGATATCACCGCGCTCGTGGACCAATACGCGCCCCCCGGCTCGGCACAGGCACAGCAGCCCGGCGCTCGCGAGCGTCTGCGCAGCGCATTCGAAGCCATAGCCAAAGGCACCGCTGCCGATCCGCGCTATAGAGACGCGCTTGATCTCATCAAAGCGGGAAAGTCGCGCGAGGCCGAACCGCTCCTGCGCGCCGCTGCCGAGGAAGAGGAGGAAGCCGGCCTCAAGCGCATCAAG
This sequence comes from uncultured Alphaproteobacteria bacterium, assembly GCA_963764115.1. Classification (GTDB taxonomy): domain Bacteria; phylum Pseudomonadota; class Alphaproteobacteria; order Rhizobiales; family Rhodomicrobiaceae; genus Rhodomicrobium. The sequence continues at coordinate 176,589 of CAVXRT010000013.1, read as the reverse complement.
CAGGCGGCCGAGAAATGGCGCAACCTCGGAGCCATCGCCGGTTACGCCGATCCACAACGCGCCCGCGAGTATTACGCCAAGGCCGTGAAGCTCGATCCAGACAACCTCAACAGCATTGATGTGGCACGCGCAGCTGGAACAAAACGCTGGCAATCTTGCCGAAGCGGAACGCGCATACAGCGCTGTTTTAAAGTCGGGCGTGAGGGGCGAGGATGACCATGATCTTCTTTGGGCGAGCCTTGACTTGAGTTCCATCCGTCAAGCTCGCGGTGATTTGGGAAGGGCCTTGAAAGCCTGTCAAGACGCCGTGGCGGATAGTGAACGCCTGACTAAGACTGATCCCGGCAATGCGGGCTGGCAGCGCGATCTCTCGGTCGCCTATGAGAGGCTGGGCAATGTGCTTGAGGACCAGGGCAACCTGCCCGAGGCGCTCAAAGCCTATCGTGACAGCCTCGCCATCCGCGAGCGCCTCGCCAAGGCCGATCCTGCGAACGCCGCGTGGCAAGCGTATTGGGCTGCCAGCCACGGCAAGCTTGGCCAGCTTTATAGTCGCATGGGCAACAAGGCTGAGGCGCGGCGCATGTTTGAACGCGGGCGCGCCATCGTTGCGCCGTTCGCCGAAAAATCGGGGCATCAGCTCTGGATCGGGTATCTGAAAACTTTCGACAAGGACTTGGCGGCGCTCGGCAAGTGACGCTTGAAGGCTGCCGTAATGTGTATATATTCGTTGTTTCATACACATGAGCGGGATATGCGCACCAACATCGAAATCGATGACGAACTGATCGGTAAGGCGATGAGCCTCTCTGGCCTCACGACAAAACGCGAAACCGTTGAAGAGGCGCTGCGTCTTCTCGTGCGCCTCAAGTCGCAGGAGGCGATCCGAAGCTATCGCGGCAAGCTTCCCTGGAAGGGCGATCTCGAAGCGATGCAGGCGGACCGTGATCCTGGCCGATAGCTCCGTCTGGATTGATCATTTCAACGGGCGCGTTTCCCCCGAGACGGACACGCTGGACGCGCTTCTGGGCCAGCAGGTCATCCTGGCGGGCGATCTCATCCTCACTGAGGTCCTTCAAGGTTTCCGGCGGGAAAAGGACTACCGCATCGCTCTGGAGCTGTTCGAGGCGATCGAGACCCGGAACCTTGGAGGACGCGACAACGCCTTGCAAGCGGCCAAAAATTACCGCGCCTTGCGGGCGAAGGGGATCACGCCACGTAAAACCATAGACATGATCATTGGCGCGTACTACATCGCGCACGAGCTTCCGCTGTTGCATGCGGATCGGGATTTCGGTGTCCTTGAGGCCGAACTCGGATTGAGGGCCGTGAAATGCCGGTCGCGGTGATCTTGCTCAACAAAGAGCGGCCGTTTTCAGGATCGCGTCCGAGACGTTCGCTCCCATTGAGGCGCGGAGCAACGCGTCGTGCTGCTTCCGGGGCGTGCCGCTGACAAGGTGCCTGCGGACAATCGGGTAAAGCGTGGTGCGCTCCCAGGCCGAATGCCTGCGATAGTTTTCGAAGAACGAGCGAAGCAGATAGCCCAGCGCCTCCAGCCCGGCGTTGCGCGAGTTGCGGCCCATATAGGCGGAGAGGATTTCGACGATCAGTCCCCGGTCGGCCGAATGCTCGAACTCAAGCTCGCGCAGCATCAGCTCGACGGGTTCGTTCTTCTCCTCAAGGCTGCGGATGAGCGGGAAAAGGCACTTCTCGTGCAGGAAGACGTGTCTGGCGAAAGCCTTGTCCAGAAAGGCCAGCACTTTCCCTGTCCTCGCCTGATGGCCGGTTCCGGGAAGGCCGTCGGCAATCTTTTCGAGCGTTGCGCACAGCCGCAAGAGGCGCTTCTGGTCCCGCTCCAGCAGCGTCAGGAACGCCTCCGCCAAAGGCTGCGGCCTGTGGCTCGCGCGTGCGCTGAAATGTTGATTTACCGTCTCATCCACTGTGCGTTTCGCATCCAAGTCCTGTCATGCACAGCATGCGCATTAGCCATTCGTATGCCTTGATCAAGATCAACGAGCCGCTGCTGCTGACTTTTGTTCGCGGTTGCACACAGGAAGCTGGGGGTGCGGCGAAATGCGCTGCACCGCAGAAATACAACCTGGTGCAGTTTGATTGTTATCAAGGCCCGCGCGCGGTCGCAGGCGCAATTCTCTCGCCCGCGGATCGCACGCAAAAGCCTCGGCCGCGCCGGGATTCACGGGAGATCATTATGGAAGTTGCGAGCACGAAAGGGAGCGGCGCTGCTCTTTTCGATTGGAGCGCGCTCATTATTGCTATTGCCGGCCTGGCCCTTGGGGCGTTCATCGCTCTTGAAGCGGTCGATCCGGTGATGTCATTCCATGCCAGCATTTTCGCTTTGTTCGCCATCGGAGCCGCCACCTTCCTCTCGCGGAAGGCCTTCAGCAGCGCTTCTGGTGTCGCAGCGGGCTTTTACGCCGACAACGTCGTCAAAGCCGCGACGATTGCCGCGGTGTGCTGGGGCGTCATCGGATTTCTTGTCGGCGACCTGATCGCCTGGCAACTCGCCTTTCCGGCAATGAACTTCAATCTGCCGTGGACCAATTTCGGCCGCCTGCGCCCGGTTCACACCTCGGCGGTCATCTTCGCCTTCGGGGGCAATGCGCTGCTGGCTACTTCCCTCTATGTTGTGCAGCGCACCTCGAAAGCCCGGTTGTGGGGCCGCTGGCTGCCCTGGTTCGTGTTCTGGGGCTATCAGCTTTTCCTGATCATGGCGGCGTCGGGCTACGTCCTGGGCGTCACCCAAGGCAGGGAATACGCGGAGCCGGAGTGGTACACCGATCTTTGGCTGACCGTCGTCTGGGTCGCCTATCTTCTTGTCTTCCTTGGCACCCTTTGGAACCGCAAAGAGCAGCACATCTACGTGGCGAACTGGTTCTACCTCGCCTTCATCGTCACGGTTGCGATGCTGCACATCGTGAACAATCTGGCGTGGCCGGTCTCGTTCCTGGGCACGAAGAGCTACAGCGCCTTCTCCGGCGTGCAGGACGCCATGACCCAGTGGTGGTATGGCCACAACGCCGTGGGCTTCTTTCTGACGGCGGGCTTCCTCGGCATCATGTACTACTTCGTCCCGAAGCGCGCCGAGAGGCCGATCTATTCCTACAAGCTGTCGATCGTGCACTTCTGGTCGCTGATCTTCCTCTATATCTGGGCGGGGCCGCATCATCTGCACTACACCGCGCTGCCTGACTGGGCGCAGATCCTCGGCATGACCTTCTCGATCATGCTGTGGATGCCGTCCTGGGGCGGAATGATCAACGGCCTGATGACGCTGTCCGGAGCCTGGGACAAGCTGCGCACCGATCCGGTGCTCCGCTTCCTGATCGTCTCTGTCGCGTTCTACGGCATGTCGACCTTCGAAGGCCCGCTGATGGCCGTGCGCGCCGTCAACTCGCTCTCGCATTATACCGACTGGACGATCGGCCATGTTCATTCCGGCGCGCTTGGATGGGTCGGCATGGTGTCCTTCGGCGCGATCTACTGCCTCGTTCCCTGGCTGTGGAAGCGCCGGGGCATCTATTCGCAGCGCCTTATCGAGTGGCATTTCTGGATCGCAACGATCGGCATCCTCCTTTACATCACCGCGATGTGGGTATCCGGCATCATGCAGGGCCTGATGTGGCGCGCGACCGATTCCAACGGCGTGCTGGAATATTCCTTCGTGGAGAGCGTCGAGGCCATGCATCCCTACTACATCATCCGCGCGATCGGCGGCATACTGTACGCAACGGGCGGCCTGATCATGGCCTACAACGTGTGGCGCACGATCCGGGGCGATGAATCCGTGGATCTGGCGGATCAACCTGCGATCGCCGCAGCCCCTGAGCTGCGCGGTCCTCAAGCCCTTCCGGCCGAGTAGGAGACGATCATGAAACTCAGCCACGCACCCTTTGAGAAGTACTCCCTCGTTCTGCTTCTCGGCATTCTCTTCGTGGTCGCCATCGGCGGCCTCGTCGAGATCACTCCTCTGTTCTACCTGAAGTCGACCATCGAGAAGGTGGACGGCATGCGTCCCTACTCGCCGCTGGAGCTGTCCGGCCGCGACATCTACATCCGCGAAGGCTGCTATCTCTGCCACAGCCAGATGATCCGCACCCTCAAGGACGAGGTGGAGCGCTATGGCCACTACAGTCTCGCAGCCGAGAGCATGTACGACCATCCCTTCCAGTGGGGATCGAAGCGGACCGGGCCGGATCTGGCCCGCGTCGGCAGCAAATACTCCGACGAGTGGCATGTGGCCCACTTGACGGACCCGCGCTCGGTCGTTCCGGAAAGCATCATGCCGGGATACCCGTTCCTCGGCCGGCGCAAGCTTGACTATGCCAATATTGCGGAACGCATGGAAACGCTGCGCGTCGTCGGCGTCCCCTATACGGACGAAGAAATCAAGAATGCGAAAGCTGATCTTGTTGCACAGACCGACCCCGACAGCGAGGGCGCGGCCGCAGTGGCCCAACGCTATCCTAAGGCGGTCGTTCGCAAATTCGACGGGAAGGCTGGCGATCCGACCGAGCTTGATGCAGTGATCGCCTATCTGCAGATGCTCGGCACGCTCGTCGACTTCGCAAAGTATGACGCCACCGGGCCCAACCTGCGCTGAGGACCGTCATGACCTATGAATCTGTGCAATCTGTCTCTGCGATGTTGGGGCTTTTCGTCTTCGTAGGGCTCTTCATCGCGGTGCTGGCCTTCGTCTTCTGGCCCGGCAACCAGAAGGGCTTCGAGGAAGCCAGCCGCATTCCGTTGGAAAAAGACGACGATAACAATTCCGGAGGCAGCAATGGCCGATAAACCCGACATCGACACCGTTAGCGGCGTCGAAACCACCGGCCACGAGTGGGACGGCATCAAGGAGCTGAACACACCGCTTCCGCGCTGGTGGCTCTGGGTCTTCTACGCGTGCATCCTGTGGGCGGTTGTCTACTGGATCCTGTTCCCGACGTGGCCCTTGGTTTCGGACTACACCAAGGGCGTGCTCGGTTACAGCGAGCGCGCCCACGTGGCGGCCAGCCTTGATCAGGCGCGCGCGAGCCAAGCTTCCCTGAACGAGGCCATCGAGAAGGCAAGCCTTGCCGAGATCAAATCCAAGCCGGACCTTCTCAACTTCGCGCTCGCGAGCGGCAAGGCGGCCTTCGCCGACAATTGCGCGGCGTGCCATGGCCGCGGCGCTCAGGGATCGCCGGGCTTCCCGAACCTCAATGACGACAAGTGGCTGTGGGGCGGGACGCTGGAGCAGATCCAGCAGACGATCACATACGGGGTCCGCAGCGGCAACGAGAAGGCGCACCTCTCTCAAATGCCGAAGTTCGGCGAAGACAAGTTGCTCACGCCCGAACAGATTGAAGACGCGGCGAACTATGTGCTGTCGCTCTCGAAGCTGCCGCATGACGCTGCTGCGGCAGAGCGCGGGAACGCGGTTTTCCATGGGGATGGCGGCTGCCTCGCCTGTCATGGCGACGAGGGCAAAGGCAATCAGGACTTCGGCGCGCCTAACCTGACTGACAACATATGGCTCTATGGCGGGACGAAGGACGCCATCAAGCATCAGGTCGAGACGGGACATGGCGGCGTGATGCCGGCCTGGGTCGACCGCCTCGATCCCGCAACCATCAAAAAGCTCGCCATCTATGTGCATTCGCTGGGAGGCGGACAGTAGAGCTTTGGCAATCGCAAGGGAGCAGCATAGGAGGAGCGAAGAATTCGCAATGACGCTCCGCCGCTCCCTTCGCTACACTCTCCTCGTTCAGGAGAGCAAGCAAAACGCGAACAGGGCGAGCCCATGAGCTGCTGCGATGCTTTCTATGCCCGAGCCTTGGCCTTGGAGTACGCCATGAACGAAACGACAGCGGCTGCTTCGCTGAGCCAGGAAGCCGCCCCCGGCGTCGAGCGCCTCGATGCAAAGCCGATCAACACAAAAGAAGATCGCCAGGCTCTTTACGCTGCGCGCGAGCCGGTCTATCCGAAGCTGGTCCACGGCAAGTTTCGCCGCATCAAGTGGATCCTCATGATCGTGACGCTTGGCATCTACTATGGGCTGCCGTGGGTGCGATGGAACAGGGGTCCGGGCCTGCCCGATCAGGCGGTCCTTCTCGATTTCGCCCATCAGCGCCTCTATTTCTTCGGCCTCGAAATCTGGGCGCAGGAGTTCTACTACGTCACCGGCATCCTGATTCTTTCCGCGCTCGCCCTCTTTCTCGTGACCGCGCTCGCCGGACGCGTCTGGTGCGGCTATGCCTGCCCGCAGACCGTCTGGACCGACCTGATGATCATGGTGGAACGGCTTTGGCAGGGCGACCGCAACGCACGCATGAAACTTGCCAAGGCGCCGTGGTCGTTCACCAAGCTGTGGCGCCTCGGCGGAACTCATTTCAGCTGGCTCCTCATCGGCGTGCTAACAGGCGGAGCGCTCGTCTTCTATTTCGAGGACGCGCCGACGCTTCTTTCCGAATTCTGGCGCTTCGATGCCCCCGCCGTCGCCTACGTCTTTCTCGGGACGTTCACGGCGACCACCTACCTGCTTGGCGGCCTCGCGCGCGAACAGGTCTGCACCTACATGTGCCCCTGGCCGCGCATCCAAGGCGCGATGTTCGATGCCGACTCCTTCCTCATCACCTATCGCGGGTTCCGCGGCGAGCCGCGCGGTCCGCACAAAAAAGGCGAGACCTGGGAGGGTCGCGGCGATTGCATCGACTGCACGCAGTGCGTGGCGGTCTGCCCGGCTGGCATCGACATCCGCAACGGCTCGCAGCTCGAATGCATTCAATGCGCGCTCTGCATCGACGCGTGCGACGAAATCATGATGAAGGTCGATCGCCCCACGAAGCTGATCGCCTATGATACCTATCGCAACCTCCAGGCCGAGGCCCATGGCGACCGCGTCCCGTTCCGGCTGATCCGGCCGAGAACCATGCTATATGGCGGGCTTTTTGTGTTCGTCAGCTGCATCATTCTGTTCGGTCTTTCCCGGAAGACGGTGCTTGAGATGAACGTCGTTCCGGACCGGAACCCGCTTTTCGTGCAGTTGCAGGATGGCGGCATCCGCAACGGCTACACCATTCGTCTTCTCAACAAGCGCCAGGAAACACACACCTTCATGCTGAGCGCCACCGGGGCGCCTGATCCGCGCATTTCCATCGTCGGCATGGAAGGCGACAATCCTCAAATTGAGGTCAAGCCCGACGATGTCCGCTCGGTCAAGGTCTACGTCACAATCCCGCACGACAAGGCGCTGGCGCTTCCCGCAGCCGTGCCCATGACGTTCATTCTACGCGACAGCGCCGACGGAACGGAAACCAAACGCGGCAGCAACTTCAGAGGTCCCGGACAATGAGCGTGACTGCCATGGAAACGCGTCTCACCGGCAAGCATATCCTGCAAATCCTGCTCGGCTGCTTTGCGGTTGTCGCCGCCGTCAACACCCTGTTCATCTATTTCGCGCTGAGCACCGGCCCGGGCGAGGAACAAGGCGCCAGCTACGAAGCGGGCCGGCGCTACAACACCATTCTCGCCGAGGAGCGCACCCAGAACGCCCTTCAATGGCGTCATCAATCGCAGATCGTCCAAGGCGCCCGGCTTCGCCTCTCGATCACCGATAACGCAGAAGCCGCTGTCGCTGGCCTGGCTTTGACCGGGAACTTTGGCCGCCCGGCTTCGAACAACGCCGACCACAGCCTCGCCTTCAAGGAAGTCGAAGCCGGCGTCTATGAAGCGGCGCTTGGTCAGATCGGGTCCGGAAGCTGGGTTCTGTCCTTTACGGCAGAAAAGGCGAGGCCCGGCAGTGAAACGGCAACGTACCGCGTGAAGGAAAGGCTATGGCTCAGCCCGGCGCTCTAGAGTTGGAACGCACCGCCGCTCCCTCCGCCTCTGCTGCGGAAAGAGCTGGCCCCAAAGGAGGCGCTTCCCAAACCATAACGCTTGCCGTCGAGAACATGACGTGCGGCGGCTGCATGCGGAAGGTCGAGAAGGCGCTGATTGATGTGCCGGGCGTGGCCTCGGCGCGGGCGAACCTCTCGGCTCGCAGGGCCACCGTGGTATTCGAGGAAGCGAAAGCGAACGCAGCACCCCTCGTCGATGCGCTTGGGCGGATCGGATTCAAGGCGGCTGAACTCACGCCCGAAGCCATCGACAGCGGCGCGAATGCGGGGCGGCAGCTTCTGAGCCGGCTCGCCGTAGCGGGTTTTGCGGCAGCGAACATCATGCTGCTTTCGGTGTCGGTCTGGTCGGGATCCAATGCTGACCAGACTACCCACGATCTTTTCCACTGGCTCTCTGCCGTCATCGCTATGCCAACGGTCGCCTACGCCGGTCAGCCTTTCTTCAGCTCGGCCTGGCAGGCGCTGAAGCGCTTTCGCACCAACATGGATGTGCCGATCTCGCTCGCCATCCTCCTGTCGACAACGATGAGCCTTTACCAGACGATCCAGGGCAGCGATCAGGTCTATTTCGACGCCTCCGTCACGCTCTTATTCTTCCTGCTCATTGGCCGCTATCTTGACCAGCGCGTGCGCATCCGCGCGCGCGGCGCGGCCGAAAATCTGCTTGGGCTCAAGGCGCAATGGGCGCACGTGATCGCGAGCGATGGCTCCATCGAGCGGCTGCCTTCGAGGCTCGTCGAGCCAGGCATGCGGATCGCCGTCGCGGCGGGTGAGCGCTTCCCCGCCGATGGCGTGATCGTGCAAGGGGCCACCTCAATCGACGAAAGCCTGATTACCGGCGAGACGACGCCCCGCAACCTTGCCGCGAACGACGCGGTTTACGCGGGCTCGGTCAACCTCGGCGGCCCTGTGGAAATGGAGGCGCGCGCAGCGGAAGCGGACACGCTTCTGGCGCAGATCGCCCGGCTCATGGCGACAGCCGAGCAAGCGCGGGGACGTTATGTGCGCCTTGCGGATCGCGCAGCGCGCTTTTATGCGCCTGCCGTGCACACACTTGCAGCCGCCGCCTTCATCGGATGGATGATCGCGGGCGCGGGCTGGGAAGCCTCGCTCACCGTCGCCATCGCCGTACTCATCATCACCTGCCCTTGCGCGCTGGCTTTGGCCGTTCCGGCCGTTCAGGTGGCGGCATCCGCGCGCCTTTTCGATCGCGGCATCCTGCTCAAGGCGGCGGATGGCCTTGAAAGGCTCGCCGAGACCGACGTGGCCGTGTTCGACAAGACCGGCACCCTCACCGCGGGCATCCCGTCCGTGGCGAATGGAAGCGCCATCGACGACGACGCGCTTGGCTCGGCCGCGGCGCTCGCTGCAGCGAGCCGTCATCCTTACGCCCAGGCCGTGGCGCAAGCGGCAAAGGAGCGGTTTGGCGCGGCGCCATCCGTGCGCGGCGTCGAGGAGGTTCCGGGCTTTGGCCTTCGCCGTCTAACCGCAACGGGCGAGGAGCGGCTCGGTTCGGCTTCGTGGTGCGGCATCGAAGGGACGCGGGGGGCGTCGGTTTCGCTTTGGTTCGTGCGGCCTGGACTGGAGCCGGTCGCGTTTCACTTCGAGGATAAGCTTCGGGAGGATGCGGCGGAGACCGTGGATGCGTTGCGCCGCGCCGGTTTTGAGGTTTCGCTCTGTTCGGGCGACCGCACGGGCGCCGTGGAGGGCGCAGCAAGAGCCGTCCACATTGAAGAGTGGCATGCGGGAATGAAGCCGCACGAGAAGATCCAGCGGCTCGATGCGCTGAAGGCGCAGGGGCGCCGCGTTCTCATGGTCGGCGACGGGCTGAACGACGCGCCCGCGCTCGCGGCTGCCCACGCATCGGTGTCACCCTCGACAGCGGCCGACATCAGCCAGACCGCCTCGGACGCGGTATTCCAGGGTGCGAAACTCATGCCGGTCGTCGAACTTCTGGCGACGGCGCGCAGGACGCGGAAGATGGCGTTCCAGAATTTCGCGGTGGCCTTCGGCTATAATCTCGTCTTCGTGCCTCTCGCCATGGCGGGGTTTGTGACGCCGCTTTTCGCCGCGATCACGATGTCGACATCCTCGATCCTGGTTACCCTGAACGCAATTCGGCTGCGGACGGCGAAGTTGGAGTTGAGAGCATGACCTCCCTTGCGTGGCTCATCCCTGTCGCTCTTTTTCTGGGTGGCCTGGGGCTCGCCGGCTTCATATGGGCGCTCAAGTCCGGGCAGTACGAGGATCTCGAAGGCGCCGCCCATCGCGCCCTCGAAGACGATCCGCCGGAGGATCATAAGGGCTGAGCGGCGGGCATCTTCAATCCAGATCCCCTCAGGTGAGTTCCTGCTTGCCGCGTCCTGAACGTTTTCAGCTCGGACGCTGCTGGCTCAGCGCTTCGTCATCCCGGCCAAGCAAAGCGCGAGTTGGGATCGCAAAAAGCTCGGCCCCTCGTTCGTTACGTTCCCGGATAAGGCTCCGCCTTTCCGGGATGGCAGCTGCGGCGACCGATCGGCGCGGGCCGCCGCCTAACTCTGCAGCGACATGAAAGCCCGATACAGCACAATCGGGTTGTGGTGGCCCTTGTAAACTGCGTGCGGCGCTTTATCGAGTTGCAGGAGCGAATAGACCGCCGTCTGGGCCGAGCGGACGGAATATTCCACGGTGAACACCGTATCGTCCGCCAGTTCGCAGAATTGGCCCGCGAAGGCAAGGTTCCACCAGCCCTTCGGGATCACATGCGGGCGGTCTCCGGGCGAGCGCGTGAGGAACTCGCTCATCACATACGGCATCATGCGCGGAAGAACGATGGCGGTCTCTAAAACCCCGCTCGCTCGGTCCTGTGCTCCAAGATGGCCCAGAACCTCCGTCATGATCTCGCGCCCGGTGCAGGCGCCCATCGGCTTTTTCACGAAGTCGCCCGGGTTGTCGATGGACAGGCCGTACCCCCAGAAGATGTCGATGTCCTCGGGCTGGCCGACGAAGTGCGGCTGCTGCGGCAGCCAGATCGACAGAAGCCAACTGGAATCGGCGAAGGTGACAAGGCCGCCTTCGCCGGGAACGTTGCCGGTGAAGTCCTTGACGATGCGGAAGAAGGTGGGATCGCGAAGCGTGCCGGTGAACGACACCCATTTCGACTGGTCGGGACGGCTGTCGAAGGCCGACGGCTTGCCGAATTCCGGCCTGCCTTGCGCGATCTTCTCCCAAAGATGCCAGCCGGCGCCTTTTTTCTCCGGCTGGTAGGGCGGAGGCGTATCCATGGTCCCAAGGGTCGCCGAAATCCGCCATCGAGCCGAGCGTCACGATGACGTAATCGTCGACGGTGAGTTTCATCTCATCCGCACGCCCTTCGCGCTCGATGACGAGCGCTGACGGGCGCTGGGCCTCCTTGATGCGCTCGAACTTGATATCGGACACGACGACGCCCGAGACGAAGCGGACCCCCTTCTCATCGAGCCATTTCGCAAGCGGCCGCACCATGGAGTCGTACTGGTTATGCGTGGTTCGCATGATGCCCTGGAGACGATTGAACCCCTGCATCATATGGACGAAGCGCATGAGGTAGCGCTTCATCTCAACGGCGCTGTGCCAGGGCTGGAAGGCGAAGGTGGTCGCCCACATCGCCCAGAAATCCGTCTTGAAGAAAGCCTTGTCGAAATGGTCCTCGATGGCGCTCGATCCGAGCACGGTCTCGGGGCTCAGCGCGACACCGATGAGGCGGAGGCGGTGCCCTTCGGTCAGCCCGAACTCCGGCGAGTCGAGTTTGTGGCCATCCCGGACGAGGCGCGCATGCGAATAGGTTTTCAGCGCCTCATTGCAGGCGAAGATTTCCTGTGTGACGGATCTGGAGCCGTCGAGAGCGGGAATCGATGAGAACAGGTCATAGGTGCAGACGTAATGCGCCTCAAGCACCCGGCCGCCGCGGGCGACATAGCCGGTCTCAGGCGACCCGGCGCCTTCCAGGCTGCCGCCAGGCTTCGGCTGATCTCCGAATATGGTGATGTTCCGGCCCGCGATTTTTCCGTCCCGGATGAGAAAGACCGCCGCCGCGAGCGAAGCGATCCCCCCGCCGATAAGGTGAAATCGGGCCTCCTGAGTGACTGGATAATCTGAATATCCGGTTTGCTGCTCTACGGTCACGGATCGGCTCCTTCAGTCTTAGGCCCACGCCAAAATTGTCGATCACCGCAAACAATGCGTTGATTGAAGTCAAGCCCCGACCATTCAATATTCGCTGATACGTACGGCTTGTTTTTCTGGCTGAGGATATTCCCATGAGAGCGATGGTGTTGAAAGCGCCGGGCCAGCCCCTGGAGTTGGAGAATCGCGAGATTCCGCGGCCCAAGGCGGGGGAGCTTTTGCTGAAAGTGCGGGCCTGCGCGGTTTGCCGCACCGACCTGCATGTCGTTGACGGCGAACTTCCGCCCTGCCGCGCCGCAATCGTTCCCGGCCATGAAATTGTGGGAGAGGTGGCCGCGCTTGGCGAGGGGGTCACCGGCTTCAAGGTTGGGCAGCGCGTAGGCATCGGCTGGCTCGCTCATACGTGCGGTACTTGCGCCTTCTGCACGCATGACGAGGAAAACCTCTGCGATTATGCCGAGTTCACGGGCTATCAAAAAGACGGCGGGTTCGCGGACTACGCGGTTGCCGATGCGGCCTTTTCTTTTCCTATCCCCGAGACTTACAGCGATGCGGAGACGGCGCCTCTGTTATGCGCCGGGCTCATAGGGTATCGCTCGCTCAAGATGGCGGGGCCAGGAAAGAAGCTTGGCATCTACGGCTTTGGAGCGGCGGCGCACATTGTCGCGCAAGTCGCGCTCTGGGAAGGGCGTAACGTTTACGCCTTCACACGCCCAGGGGATGCGGCGGCGCAGGAATTCGCGAAGTCGCTCGGTTGCTGCTGGGCCGGCGGCTCAGATGAGCGGCCGCCGGCCGATCTCGATGCCGCCATCATCTTCGCCCCCGCAGGCGGGCTCGTTCCCGCAGCGCTCAGAGCGGTGAGGAAGGGCGGGACCGTCGTTTGCGGCGGCATCCATATGTCGGATATTCCGTCCTTCCCCTACAGCATCCTCTGGGGCGAGCGCGTGGTGCGCTCGGTCGCGAACCTCACGCGCCGGGACGCGGCCGAATTTCTCGCGCTCGCGCCGCAGGTTCCGATCAGAACAACCCTCGAGCTTTTCCCTTTGGCCGAAGCCAATGAAGCGCTCGCCGCGTTGCGCGAGGGCAGACTGACCGGCGCAGGCGTTCTCATTCCCTGATCAGGAACGTGGCGGTTCGCCGTCTTTCGTAGCGGTCGCCAGCGCATGCATCAGATCCGTGCGGGAAACGACGCCGACAAGCTTGCCCTTGTCCAGAACGGGGACTCCCCGAGTTCTGAGTTTCACCATCAGTTCCAGCACACGGGTCAAAGGTGTTTCCGGCTCCGCGTGAACCACATCCTTTGTCATGACCTTCGCCACCGTCAAGGTCATGACTTCATTGTAGTGCGGGACCAGATGCCCGGTCTCGAAAAGGAACGCCTTCAGGAAATCGAGCTTCGTCACGAGACCGACGAGTTCCCCATTATCGATGACAGGAAAGGAATTATAGTCATTGTGATCGAACAACTCTCCAAGCTCCCGCAGTGTCATCGTGGGCGGGACGGTCTTGACATTTTTTGTCATGAACTGACTGGCATGCCACTCTAGGAATTTGTGCATCGCCATGAAGTCCTCCAATCTCGGATCTGTCGGAAGCGTTTTAAGCATATCACGTAGGACACAGCGATCCATGCCGCAATAAGACCTAGCGGCGTTGGCATGGCTGCAAACCCAGGCAGGCTAGGGAAGATTTCCAGGGGCGCCGCCATTCAGTGGCACTGGCGGCCTTTCCAGTCCGTTAAGACGGGCTTGAAAATCTGAGAAGCTCAGTCCTTTCCCTCCGCGCTCACGGAAATAAACGTACTGAGCGAACCGGCGCATGGGGGGCGTGCTGAGCACCGCTGAAAGGAGTGCATTAGGAGGCGCAAGATCGAGCGCAAGCCGCATCATGTGCTGGCGCCAGAACCGCGGCAACTCCTTGGCGAGAGCGATCTCGGGCGGCGGCCCCAGATGCAGGAGATGATCGGCGAGAATCTGCGCCGCGCGCCGCCCGAAATGGAATGCGGTTCCGATTCCGCCGCTTGTCGCCGGCGAAACCATGCCCGCCGCGTCACCGATTAGGGTAACGCCTTCAGTGGCCCAGGGCTTGACGAGGCCGCCGCAGGGAATGCGCCCCATCCGCCGCGTGAGGGTGCGCGCGCCTTCAAAACCGAAAATTCCCTCGGTTTTGCGAAGGAATGCATGCAAACGCGGCCGCCGGCCCGGCCCTGCTGCAACCCCCGCATGGAAGACCGAAGGCCCGGGCGCGACCCAGCCCAGATAGCCAGGCGCGAGGCCCGAATCGAGAAAGCAATGGAGAAAGCGCGGATCGGCCTTTTCGAGGCTGTCATATTCGACCTCGATCGCGCTCAGGAAACGCTGATTGCGCCCAAGCCCGAAACACCGCGCCACCGCAGACCTTGCTCCGTCGGCCCCGAGAATGTGCCGCGCCGAAATGTTGACCCCTAAGAACGTGAAAACGCCGTCCCGCCGCTCCGCCCCTTCGAACGGCGTCCGCCATAAGATGTGCGCGCCGGCCCGCATCGCTTCCTGAGCCAGCCAGTTCAGGAGCCGGCCCGTTTCTACGGTCAGGAAAAAGCTGCCCGGCCCGAAAAGGTCCACATGCTTCAGATTGGGCGCGTAGAGGCGAACGCCGTAAACCCGCCTCGTGAGTGCGTGCGGGATGTCGACTTCCTCCGCAGCTTCCTTGAAAAGGATCCCCGCGGTTTTGACGCCATGTCCGGCAGTCGGCTTTGACTTAAGAACTGCGACTTTTAGTCCGCGCATGGCCGCTGTTTTTGCGGCGGCCAGCCCAGCGAAGCTGGCGCCGGCGATCACAAGATCATAGGGCTGTGGGGCACGCGACATGGCAAATCTCTATCAACGAATTCCATAGTCCTGCGCTTGGAATGTGGCGGATATGCAGCTTCGACCTATTGGCCTGGTGTTTCGCCGCAACAACGCCTGCGCCCAAAACCGCAATCCAACCCACCGCCGCCAAAGGCGCGCTGAGGCCATGCAAAGCACGGTCAGATCGCGACCTGACGGCCGATCTCGACGACCTGATCCACCGGCAGCCTGAAGAAATCTGTGACCTGGGCCGCGTTGCGCTCCATGGCCGCAAAAATAAGCTCCTCCCATTTCGGAAGGCCCCTGCCGTCCGCGCGGGAAACGACGGTTTCGCGGCCGACATAGTAAGTCACGTCATCGAGGCTGATGTCGCAGCCCCGAGCATTTGCTTCCACAAGGATCGGAGGTATTTCCGGCCGCTCCATGAAACCGTAATTCACTGTGGCCCGCCAGAAATTCTCTCCCTCGGAGAAAATGCGAAGCCGGTCTTCCACGCGAACGAAAGGAACTGGCTCGATTGAAACGTTGATCACCATGACACGCTCATGCAGAGACCGGTTGTGCTTGAGGTGCCACGACATGACCGGCGGCACACCTTCCTTCGAACGTGTCAAAAATACCGCCGTGCCGGGGACTCGCGGCACGCCCTTCTCGGCGAGCTGTTTCAAGAACGTGTCCGTTCGGATGTACTTGGACTTGAGAACCTGCAGGATGGCGTCCCGGCCGGAATGCCAAATCCACATCAGGGTGAATATGACAATCGCGAGAGCGATCGGGATATAGCCGCCCTCCTCGATCTTGGCCGCGTTTGCAATGAGAAACGCGGCGTCGACAAGCATGAAGCTTCCAGCTACGGCGAGGCTGAGGGACAGGCCCCAATTCAGTCTTTCCACCATGGCCATGAATAACAGCACGGAGGTCATGAGCATGGTGGCCGAGACGGCAATGCCGTAGGCCGCAGCCAGATCGTCGGACTTGCGGAAGGCGAGTGTCAGGCCGATGGTTATGACCATCATGACCCAGTTCACCACGCCGATATAGATTTGCCCGTAGCCGAGCGCCGAGGTCTGCGTGATGCGAAGGCGAGGGAGCCAGCCGAGCTGGATGGCTTGCCGCGTCATTGAGAAGGCCCCCGTAATAATCGCCTGGCTCGCGATGATCGTGGCGGCCGTCGCCAGGATGACAAACGGGATGAGCAAAGACGTCGGGCAGAGCGCGTAGAATGTGTTCTCTGCTATGGGACCGCCGTTCAGGACAAGCGCCGACTGCCCCGCGTAGTTCAACACGAGGCATGGGAAGACGATGAAGGTCCATGCCATTTGAATGGGACGGCGGCCGAAATGGCCCATATCCGCGTACAAGGCCTCTGCGCCGGTCACGCACAAGAACACGGCGCCGAGGACCAGGAACGATGTGATCCCCCCGGAAAAGAGGTAGTTAAGCCCAAGAGCCGGGTTCACCGCCTCCAGAACCGATGGATTTTGAACAATTCCCCACAGGCCCAGAACGCCGAGCGCCACGAACCATATGACCATGATGGGCCCGAACATCTTGCCAATCGCTGCTGTGCCGTGGGGCTGAACAAGAAACAGGAGAACCAAAACGCCAACCGTGGCTGGCACCACGTAGTGTTCCAGGCTGCTCGTTACGATGGAAAGCCCTTCCAGGGCGGACAGCACCGAGATCGCCGGGGTAATCACCCCGTCTCCGTAAATGAGCGCTGCCCCGAACAAGCCAACCGCGATGATGATCGATCGCTTCCGGTTGCGGACGCGGAGACCTTTCCGGCCACCGACGAGGGCCATGAGCGCCATGATCCCGCCTTCGCCATGATTGTCGACCCGCATGGCGACGCCGACATATTTGATCGCGGCGACGATGATAAGCGTCCAGAATATAAGAGAGAGCGAGCCCAGAACCATGACGCGGTCGGCAACCTGGGCACCAGTCGCGCCAAGCACAACTTTCAGCGTATAGAGCGGGCTTGTCCCAATGTCGCCGTAGACAACGCCAAGAGCCGACAGGGCCAGCGCGCCGGCGTGCCCCTCGGGGATCGCTGCAACACCTTGCGGGACAGCGGCTGCGGAGCTCCTGAAGCTCATGAGCGACCCGGGTATCCTTGCTGCAAACATCTGCGCAGCTTTAGCATGCGATCGTAAGAGTTGCATTAAGTCGCGTGGGTGAGGTTGATCCAGGGCATGCCAAAAACGAACGTGCAGGAGCGTCTTATATTCCTGTTCGCGGGTAACGCCCGTGCGCTCGCATCTGCGAAAAGCGCGGTCCTAGGCGCGCTCTTCTTCCATTCCCTTATCGTTTCTGCAAGATGATTTTTGCCGCATCGCAGCATTCGCCCGGCAAAGCGTACCTAAAGTATGATACAAATTACAATTCCAGCTTGCGGGAGAAGGCGTTCTTATCAAAGGTTGCGCCTTCATGAATCCCACAAACACAATGCCGCGTTTACAATCGAGGCGCGCTACGCCACAACTCACCTGATTTGCGCGGGGAGCGAACGGAATGACAGCCTACGACCACAAAATTGAGAGCCTGGGTTTCCAGGGCTTTGTAAATACCGTTTTCGGCCGCGTGGCCTCCCGCTACGATCTGATGAACGATCTCATGTCGGGCGGCGTGCACCGGATCTGGAAGGATGCGGCCATCAACTGGCTCGCGCCATCGCGCTCCACGGCCTCGCTGCTCATTGACGTTGCGGGCGGCACCGGCGACATAACCCGCCGCTTCCTGCGTGCGGCTGGCCCCGGCTCCAAGGCCATCATCACCGACATCAGCGGCGAAATGATGGAGGAAGGCGCGCGCAGGCTCGCCGATGAACACGCGCTCGGCCATGTCCGCTTTGTTCAGGCCAATGCCGAGTCCTTGCCCTACAAGGAAAACACCGCGGATTTCTACACCATCGCCTTCGGCATCCGGAACGTACCGGGCATCCAGTCCGCGCTGAACGAGGCCTTCCGTGTGCTCAAACCGGGCGGCCGCTTTCTTTGCCTTGAATTTTCACACGTCGACGTCCCGCTGTTGGATTCGATCTATTACGCTTATTCGGACGCCGTCATCCCGGCGCTTGGCCGTGTTGTCGCGGGGGACGCCGAGCCTTACCGCTATCTCGTCGATAGCATCCGGAGGTTTCCAGAGCAGCGCCGCTTCGCGGGCATGATGGAAACGGCAGGGTTCTCGCGCGTGCAGTACCGGAACCTCTCGGGCGGCATCGCTGCGATGCATTCGGGGATCAAAATTTAAGCAGAGTTTGCCGGACCCGCCAACGGATCACTGCCTTTGTCGTCCCGGAATGGCGGAGCCTTATCCGGGACCGTAGAAGAATGAAGCGCTTGTTTTTTGCGATCCCGGCTCGCGCTTCGCTTGGCCGGGACGACGAAGTGGAGCAGTGGCCTCTGCAATGGCATCCGTTGGCCAGGTTGGCGATTAAGCGCCCGTCCTATCCTTCTCCTGGTAAACTCGCTTGGCGAATTCGGCCACTTCGCCTTCAATGACCACATCCGCAAGCGATGGGTGGGGGGAAGGGACGCCGAATCAGCGGAGATGTTCCCCCTGGCCGGAGAGGGCCGGGGTGAGGGGGAATCAGCCCTAATTCGCACACAAGCCCCTGAAGCGGTAACCGCCGTTTTCAAGTTCGTCGAACAGGTCCCCCAACTGCGGATGCCGGAGCGGCTCTCCGCTGTCATCCGGCAAAAGGTTCTGCTCGGAGACGTAGGCCACGTACTCCGTTTCCTCGTTCTCCGCGAGCAGGTGATAGAAGGGCTGATCTTTCGCCGGGCGGATCTCCTCCGGTATCGAGAGCCACCACTCCTCGGTGTTGTTGAACTCGGGGTCGACGTCGAAGATGATTCCGCGGAACGGGAAAAAGCGATGCTTGACAACGTCCCCGATGGCATATCTGGCCAGCCGCTGTCTTGTCATGGCGTTCTGAACACTGTTCCGCATGTTAAGCATGGGTTTCAAACTCTGATGCCGCGCAACCAGACGCCGCCGTCACGCCGCAGGACCATCCTTTGCCGTGACCATATCAGCCAAGTCAACCATGACTTTGGCCTGTTTCCAAGTGGCGTCGTCCTGCATCTTGCCATCGACCATGACAGCCCCGGTGCCGTCCGGCATCGCCTCCAGAATTCGCCTTGCAAATGCCACCTCCGCCCGGTCGGGCGTGAAGACCCGGCGTGCAATCTCGATCTGCGACGGATGCAGCGTCCAGGCGCCCGCGCAGCCTTGGAGAAAGGCATTGCGGAACTGGGATTCGCAGGCTGCGGGGTCGGAGAAGTCGCCGAAGGGGCCGTAAAAAGGCTTGATGCCGAAGGTTGCGCACGCATCCACCATGCGGCCGACGGTATAGTGCCACAGATCCTGCTGATAGAAGGCGCGCGGCGAAGAGTCGCCCGGCTTCGCGTCGACGAGCACGCCATAGGAGGGATGGCCGCCGCCTACCCGCGTTGTCTTCATGGCCCGGCTCGCCGCCAGATCGGCTGGGCCGAGGCTCATGCCATGCATGCGCGGGCTCGCGCCTGCGATTTCCGAAACATTGTTGACGCCTTCGGCCGTCTCGAGCAAGGCATGGATCATGATAGGTTTCTTGATGCCGTGCTTTGACTCAAGCTGCGCGAGCAGTTGATCGAGATAGTGGATGTCCCAAGGCCCCTCCACTTTCGGCATCATCATCACATCGAGCTTGTCGCCGACCGCGGCTACGAGTTCCACGATGTCGTCGAGAACCCAAGGGCTGTTGAGCGCGTTGATGCGGGTCCAGAGCCCGGTGCTGCCGAAATCGTTCTTGCGGGCCATCTCGATGAAGCCACGCCGCGCCGCCTCTTTATCCTGCGCCGGGATCGCGTCTTCGAGGTTGCCGCAGATCACGTCCACCTGCTTGATCAGTTCAGGGATCTTGGCGCGGATTTTCTCCACCTGTGGCGCAACGAAATGGATCATGCGTTCGAGCCGCACCGGCTTTTCCGCGAACGGAGCCGGGGCGCCCGCCGCGAGAGCCCTGAAGAACTTCGTAGGTGTTCGTGTCTGAGCCATTGCTACCTCCGCCTCAATCCGTCAATTGCCTGCAAAACCCGCCAGCCTGTCGAGAATACGATCCAGATGACGCCCAAGACCCGCGCAATGGCCGAGGCCCGCGCGAATAGCATCAGGCTTCTGCTGAAAGGGGCCATCGCCAATCTCGTCCGCTGCGTTCTCGATCAGCGCGTTCACGCTGTCCGGCGTGGCTTCCATGTGAAATTGGAGGCCGAGAACCCTGTTTCCGACCGCGAATGCCTGGTTTGCCGTCACTGGCGTCGAGGCGAGCCGCTTGGCATTTGCCGGAAGATCGAATGTTTCGCCGTGCCAATGAAAGGCCATGAACTGCTCCGGAAGCTCCTCGAACAGCTCATGTCCGCTTTCGGCGCGGACCGGAAACCACCCGATCTCTTTTTGCGTCCCCGCGTAAACCTTTACGCCAAGAGCTTTCGCGATGATCTGTGCCCCAAGGCACACGCCAAGGACGATTTTTTGCGACGCGATCGCATCCCGCACCAGCGCGATCTCAGGCGCCAGCCAGGATAAGACCGCCTCGTCGTTCGCGCTCATCGGCCCACCCATCCCGGTTAGCATGTCGAATTCCGGCAGCCCCGGCAAGGGATCACCCCGATAAAGATGTCGCACCGTAACGTCGATGTTGCGTGCCGCAGCCCAGTCCGCGATAGCGGCCGGCCCCTCGAACGGGACGTGTTGTAACACCGCCATCTTCATGATCGTGCGCCGCCCCCCTGCCCGCGTATGCCGCCGCCATATGTGCCTGCGCCAGGAAAGCGGGTCAAGCTCAAGGGCGCTCCGTCGCGTCCTTCTCTTCCCCTCACAAAAAGCTGTAGGGGTCGACGTCCACATGCACATAGAGGCTGCCGCGCGGAGGATCGACGCGCGAGAGCCATTCCTTGAGGTAGCTCTGCAGATCGGCCTCGCGGGCGGCCTTCACGAGCAGGCGCTGGCGGTGACGGGCGCGGATGATGGCAAGCGGCGCTTCAACCGGCCCCAGAACCTGGATCAGGCGCGCTTCGGGCGCAGCGAGCGCGAGCGCGCGCGCATAGGACTCGGCCTCCGGCTTGGTTTTCGCCGAGATGATGATCGCGGCGAGGCGGCCGAAAGGCGGCAGCCCAGCCTCTTCCCGCATGGCGATCTCGGCCTCGTAAAAGGCTTCGCGGTCGCCGGTCACGAGCGCGCGCATCACCGGGTGCTCCGGGAAATGCGTCTGGATAAGGCCGCTGCCCGGCGCGCCGAAGCGCCCTGCCCGGCCCGTCACCTGATGCAGAAGCTGGAACGTGCGCTCGCCCGCACGGGGATCGGCGGTTGCGAGGCTCAGGTCGCCATCGACCACGCCGACGAAGGAAAGCTTCGGGAAGTTATGGCCCTTGGACACCAGCTGCGTGCCGACGATGATGTCGGCGTCGCCAGCGGTGATGCGGCTCAGGAGTTCGCGCAACGCCGACGTGGACGGCACGAGGTCGCTCGAAAGCACGATCATGCGCGCCTCGGGCCACCGGCTCGCGGCTTCCTCCATCACGCGCTCGACGCCGGGGCCGGAAGCGGCCAGCATGCCTTCGCGATGGCAGGAGGGGCATGTCTTGGGAAACGGCAGCGTCAAGCCGCAATGGTGGCAGATCAGCCGCCCGCGCAGGCGATGCTCGACGAGGTAGGCGGTGCATTGCGGGCAGGTGAAGCGGTGGCCACAGGCGCGGCAGAGCGTGAGCGGCGCATAGCCTCGCCGATTGAGGAACAGCAGCGCCTGCTCGCCACGGCCGAGCGCTTCGTTCACGGCCCCGACGACGGGCGGGCTGATCCACGCGCCCTTTTCGGGTGGCGTCACTTTCAAATCCACGGCCTGCACATCGGGAAGGCTGTTCCCGGAGAACCGGCTCGGAATGATGGCATGCGCGTACCGCCCGCGCCGCACATTCACGACGCTTTCGACCGAGGGCGTCGCGGAAGCGAGGACTATGGGGATTTTGCCGAGCGAGGCGCGGACCACGGCCATGTCGCGCGCCTGATAGGTGACGCGATCATCCTGCTTGAAGGAGGAGTCGTGCTCCTCGTCCACGACGATGAGGCCGAGATCGGCGAAAGGCAGGAACAGCGCCGACCGCGCGCCGCAGACCACGCGCACGTCCCCCTCGGCCACGCCGCGCCATGTGCGCGCCCGCTCCTTCGCCGAGACAGCGGAATGCCACTCGCCGGGGCGGCAGCCAAAGCGCGCCTCGAAGCGCTCAAGAAACTGGTTCGTCAGCGCGATTTCCGGCAGCAGAATGAGAACCTGCTCTCGCCCGCGCCGGAGCGCCTCCGCGACAGCCTCGAAATAGACCTCGGTTTTCCCGGAGCCCGTCACGCCATCCAAGAGCGTGGTGGAAAAGCCGCCATTGGCTATGCCTTCGCATAATATCCCCGCCGCCTGCGTTTGCGGCTCGGTCAGGCTGGCGAAGGCGAAATCCGGCCTCGGGAACGGCGGGCGCGCGCGGGGAAGCTCGGCGCGAATCAATGCGCCCGCTTCGGCAAGGCCGTCGATAACCGCCGCACTCACGCCCGCCGCGTCCATGAGCTTCTTCTTCGCCAAGACCTCGCCGTTCTGGAGCGCGGCCAGCGCCTTCCTGCGCGCCTCGGTGAGACGCAGCTCCGCCGCGCCGCCAAGGCGAAAACCCCAGCGCGGCTCCTCAGCCTCGAAAACGAGCCGCGCGCTCATCATCATCTGAAGCACCATACCCTTTGGCGCGAGCGTGTAGTGCGCGACCCAGTCCGCGAAGGAGAGGTTGATGGCGGGCAGCGGCGGCACGTCCAGCTTCGCGATGACCGCTTTCAGCTTTTTCGGATCGACCGGCTTGCGGCTGCCTTCCGCCTCGCGCCAGACCACGCCGATGCGCTTCATCGGGCCAAGGGGCACGACCACGAAATCGCCCGGATTGAGTTCGCCCTCCGGCGCCAGATAGGTGTAAGCCTCATTGAGCGCCAGCGGCGTCAGAACGGGCGCCGTCCGCGCGCTCTGCCGCTCAGGAGCGCCACGCTCGGGCGCATCCGCGTCAAACAGAAGGAGGTCGGGCGTCGGCATCGCGCGAACTTGGCCGATGCGCCGCGCGAATGCAACGCCCTCGTGCGGCCAGGAGGCGATCCTGCCTGGTTGATGCGAGTGCTCACGGCCTCGGCAAGCTCGCTCGCCTGATCCGGGAGGCGTTGCTTAAAAAGGTCTAAAGATTGGGTTCGTTTTGTAGAATGGCTGTAAAATAAGCATATAACTATCTCCCTGAAATCGCTTAATTTGCGCCGCGCCTTTTCGCTGCTT
The DNA here is from genome assembly GCA_963764115.1 of uncultured Alphaproteobacteria bacterium. Classification (GTDB taxonomy): domain Bacteria; phylum Pseudomonadota; class Alphaproteobacteria; order Rhizobiales; family Rhodomicrobiaceae; genus Rhodomicrobium. The sequence goes on along the minus strand of CAVXRT010000013.1, from coordinate 153,394 downwards.
TTGCGAAAATTGCCCTCTGTCGGTTGTGATTAAAACAAAGTGGCGCAAACCTGATGGTTAATTCTTACGGAATGCGTTAGCGGGGGTTAAGGTGACAAGTTCTCCGGGGTGCTTCATGCTTCATCCTGGCGCGCAGGCTCGCGAGAATTGCGGGGCGCTGCCAGTCGGATTATCGGCCGGACCTTCTCCTGTTCGGAAATGAGCGGGAGTAGGACGAACAAACTCCCGTGGGGTTGTTTCGCGGCTTATCACCCCGCCCAGTTCTTCGGCCAGGAACCAGTTCGTCGGTCTCTTTGATGGCCGCAATCGCCAACTTCCCTTTGAAGACCAGTGTCTGATTCCGGAGGGGTCCTCTGTCATGGTTGCTCCTGATTTCCAGGCGCTATGGCGTCTGCTGCAGACAGATATTCCACTCGCCGCATCGTCCGAAATTGGAACCACCTCTGATCCCGGAAATATCGCGGACACCTTGTTAACACATTCATGTTTGAGGCTAAGGCTGTAGTCCTAAGAGAGATATGGTTCGAAGGAGGGAGCTTAAGATCATTATTTTGTGAAGTTAATTCATGATTTCATCCCGTATAATTGTCACGATACGCGAATCCGTCGGCTTCAGAAACGCTATCTGACTTCATGCCATCACATATAATCACGGAGTAAATTCGCTAAACTTAGCGATACCTTGCAAGCTTTCCAGATCATTTGAAAGGCGCTCATGCCCTCACTTGTCACTGTCCTTGAAGACGTTCGATCAGGGCGCCGTCCGCCATGGCCGTGCCGTCCAAACCCATCGGCCGTCCAATCCCCAATGGTCCCTTTCCATTCACAGGCGCAAGGTCTTTCGGAAGTCACTGCCTTTGGCAGTAATCCGGGTCATCTTCGCATGCTGAAGCTCATTCCACCTGGGCTGCGTGCGCTGTCGCCACTCGTCGTTGTGCTGCATGGGTGCGGCCAGACTGCCCACGATATCAATCATGGATTAGGTTGGAGCGCACTCGCCGCCGAATGCGGGTTCGCATTGCTTTTTCCTGAACAAAGGCGATCGAACAATGCGCAACGCGGGTTCAATTGGTTTCGACCGGCCGATAGCACACGTGGTTTAGGCGAGGTTCACTCGATTGTGCAGATGGTTCAGCGCCTGATCGAGGATCATGGGCTCGATAGCAGGCGCATTTACGTTACAGGGTTGTCGGCTGGCGGGGCTATGGCTTCCGCATTACTCGCCGCCTACCCCGACGTGTTCGCGGGCGGGGCGATTCTCGCGGGTCTACCGTTTGGCGTAGCGTCTAACCTCTGGGGCGCGCTGGCGGCAATGAAGGGCAAATTCAACAGATCGGCGGCCGAGTTGGGTGACAAAGTCCGAGCGGCATCGGCTTATTGGGGCCGCTGGCCGACGCTCTCGATATGGCACGGAAGCGCCGATAAGACGGTGGCGCCTTCGAATGCCGATGCGATCATCCGGCAATGGTGCAACGTACACGGGCTTCGCGAAGAAGCCGCAATCGAAACTCGCATTGCGGGCAAAACTCGCCGCTTGTGGTGCGATGACGCCGGATTGCCCGTAATCGAGAGATTTATCATTCCGGGCATGGGACATGGCGCGCCGGTAGATGCTCTCGGAACAAGCGGATACGCCTATGGCGCTGCTACGCCCTTCTTTGAAGATCATGGGATTTCCTCGACCTATCACATGGCGAAATTCTGGGGGCTCGCTTCGCTGCGCCCGAGGTTCGGCAGGGCGTCTTCCTGGGCAGCGTAGGCTCAAAACCCAAGGGCGTTGGTTGGCGAACCCGAGAGTGCTTGCGTCAGTCGCGTCATTTCCTCTGCGTCGACAGAAGCAGGCTCGTCTCCGAGCTTGCGATACCCTTCATTTCGCGGATGCGGCGCAGCGCCTTGTCGAACGTGTCGAGGCTCGTGGTCCGAAGTTCGACAACCAGATCCCAGCGTCCGTTTGTCGTGTGGATCGCCGAGACTTCCGGGAAGCCTCGCAGCACCTTTATAATGGGCTCTGTGCGCTCGCCTTCAATCTCGATCATCATGATGGCGCAAATGGCCGACGGCTCGGCATCCGGCCTCAGCTTGACGGTGAATCCGGTGATGGTTCCGTCCCTGATGAGCCGGTCGATCCTGTTCTGCACCGTAGCCCGCGATAGACCGAGAATCGCGGCGAGCGAGGCAACCGGAAGCCTCGCATTATCACGCAGAAGTGAAACGAGCCGTCTGTCAGTATCATCCATGTTACCGCCCGACATTTTGCCAATTCCATTGAGCAAATTGATAAGCGTTTCTCACATTTCGCGCAAGTTGCAGGGTGTCAGATTGAACAAATCTCAGCAATTATTGAAAGGGATAAACACAGGGAATCATTAAAGAATTAGAGATGCCAAATACTCCGACCTTTCTCATGACCGATGGAAGCCACTTCGAGGTGTCCTACAAGATCAACCCTTGGATGACGCCGGACGCCTGGCGGAAAGACGAAGCGAAGAACCGCAAGGAGGCGCGGGAAGCTTCGGTGAGCCTCGCGGCGGCTTTGAGAGACGCCGGGGCCCGCGTCATCGTGATCGACGGAGAACCCGGCTTGCCCGACATGGTTTTTCCGGCGAATGCGGCGGTGGTCCTGAACCGGCGTGCTCTCGTTTCGCGCTTCCGCTTTCCCGAGCGCCAGGGAGAAGAGCGCCATTTCCTGAGCGCGTTCGGGCGCCTGCAAGACCTCGGCACATTCGAGGAGGTGGCGCAGCAGCCGAAAGGGATCTGGCAGGAAGGCGCCGGCGATTGCATCTGGGATGCGTCGCGGCAGTTGTTTTGGGCGGGTTTCGGCCAGCGCTCGTCATTCGAGTCCCTCGCCTCACTCAAGGACTTCTTCGGCATGCCCGTGAAGGGCCTGGAACTGGTCTCGGGCCGCTTCTACCACCTCGACACGTGCTTCGCGCCGTTGAGCGGCGGCGAGGTTCTTTATTATCCGCCAGCCTTCTCGAAGCTTTCGCTGTCCGTCATCCGCGATCACGTCCCGGCGGACTTACGCATCGAGGCGAGCGACGAGGACGCGGCGCGCTTCGCTGTGAACGCCGTCAATGTCGGGCGCGAGATTGTCATGGCGGAGCCGACAGCCCGGCTGGCCGACACATTGCAAGAGCGCGGCTACTCGGTTTCGCCCGTTCACCTGCGCCCCTTCATCATGTCCGGCGGGGGCGCCTACTGCATGACGCTCCGGCTCGATCTCAAAACCGCTTCGGCTAACATTTAGGAGGATTTTACAAGCATGGCTTTCGATATGGCTCCCGCGATCGCTCCCCGCACCTACTCAGCGCCGCTTGATTACATTGCGGCTGAAAATGATTATGGCGCTTCGAACTATAAGCCGCTGGACGTGGTGTTGAGCCGCGGCGAAGGCGTGTATGTCTGGGATGTCGAGGGTAACCGCTATCTCGATTGCCTGGCCGGGTATTCGGCGATCAACCAGGGGCACTGCCATCCCAAAATCCGCGATGCGATGGTCGAGCAAGCTTCACGGCTGACACTGACGTCGCGCGCTTTCCGCAACGATCAGCTTGGGCCCTTCTGCGAGGAACTGTGCAGGCTGACGAACTCGACCAAAGTGCTGCCGATGAACACCGGCGCGGAGGCCGTCGAGACCGCGATCAAAGTCGCGCGTAAATGGGGTTATCAGGTCAAGGGTGTGCCGGAGGGCCTGGCCGAGATCATAGTGTTCGAGAACAATTTCCATGGCCGCACCATTTCTGTGGTGAGCTTCAGCACCGACCCCACGGCGCGCGCTGGGTTTGGCCCGTTTACCTCAGGCTTCAAGATCGTCCGCTTCGGCGATCTGAAAGCGCTTGAGGACGCGGTCACGCCGAACACGGTTGCGGTTCTCATGGAGCCCATCCAGGGCGAGGCGGGCGTGATTGTGCCGCCCACGGGCTATGTGAGCGCGGCCCGCGAGCTTTGCACCCGCGAACGCATGATCCTGATCCTCGATGAGATCCAGACCGGGCTCGGCCGCACCGGAAAGCTTCTGGCGGAACAATACGAAGGCGTCGAGTCCGATATGACGCTGCTCGGCAAGGCGCTGGGCGGCGGCTTCTACCCCGTTTCAGCGGTGCTTTGCAGCGGGCCGATCATGGGCGTGCTCAAGCCCGGCGAGCACGGTAGCACGTTCGGCGGCAATCCGCTCGCCTGCGCTGTCGCGCGCGCGTCGCTTCGCGCCATTACCGAGGAGGGCATGATCGAGAATGCGGCGGCGATGGGCGCCTATTTCCGCGAGGGCCTCAACTCCATCGGCAGCCGCATCATCAAGGAAGTGCGCGGGCGCGGCCTCATGCTCGCGGTCGAGCTTCACCCCGACGCGGGAGGAGCGCGCCGTTATTGCGTCGCCCTGAAGCATCGCTGCATCCTCTGCAAGGACACGAAAGAGCACACGATCCGCATCTCTCCGCCGCTCGTGATCACACGCGAAGACATCGACAAGGCGCTGTTCCAGTTCGCCGCCGTTTTGGCTTAAGCAGAGTGATGCGGCCGTCCATTGCCTAGCCCGGCGGCATCGCGGCATTGAAAAGCCTCCTATCCGGCCTTCCTGAAGAGAGCCGGCGGAGGCTGGTGCGCTTCAAGAAGAAATGCCCGTCAGCGTTACCTCCTTCTTCCGCGATGAAGGAGACTTGACTGCGACAGAGCCTTATCAAAAGCGCGCCGACCCAATCGGGAAAGGGACACCGCCCCAGCTGGTTTGTTGAACGAGGCGCAGGGTGCGTACGCGCAGAGGTTATGTTTCGTGCACGCATTGCCTATCCGGACCATCAGCGCCATCGATGCGCGCGAATGCAATAATTACTTTGCACCTCCATACTTAGGAATACTATTTAAAAAAAGATACAACCTGTGGTAGAAAGCGAATCACTTTCTGCTTTCTTCGATGGATTTAAGGTTTTCCAGGATGATCCCAAAAATCGTTCATACGGTGTGGCTCGGGGGGCCAATGCCGGATCGCGAGCGAGCGTTTTTTGAGAATAAGCGCGTCATCCTCCAAGAATACGCACACAAGCTATGGAACGAAGAGAACATCGGGGAGATCATGCCGCCGGGTCTGCAATTGCAGAATTTTCTAGCCATCGCCATCGAAAATCGAAAATGGGCTTTTGCAAGCGACTTGATTAAGACCCTTGCGCTGGTGAGGATTGGCGGCTGGGCGTTGGACGCGGACAATGAGGTTGTGGCGCCCTTGGCCGCCTTCGAGCGTATGCATTGGGTGTCTGGCTTTGAAAACTATCAGGGACATATTTCGCCCATCACGGCGGTGTGGGGGGCAGTTCCTCGCCACCGTTTTTCCATGTGGATGCTGGGGATCTATGCCGCTAATCCACCTGAATTGCTCTTTTCGCGTCCCAACACCGAGTGGATTTCCGATTGCCTGGTCCTAGCGGGCGCCGCCCGGGAGAACCGCCGGCAATACATCGAACCCTGGGACGTGCAACTCTTCCCGCACGAAGTGTTCTGCGGGCCCAACGTCAAAGGCGCCACCTGCGCCTTGCACCATTTCAACGGATCGTGGACACGCCATGAGAGTGAATGATTGCGAATTCCGGGTTGTGAAATTCTCCTTCTTTTCTGCAGAAGACCCTTGTTCAATGCATTTCCGCCACGAGATCTGCTGGTCGCGCATTTACGAATATCCCTTCGTTCTGGATGAAATTTCAGCAATGCGGCTAACCGAGCCGAATATACATAATTGTTCCTGGGGCTTTCAGGACATCCACCTTGTATTCAAGACCTGGCTGGATGTCTCTTATCGAAATGTTGTACATTCCGATGTGCGTCCGTCCACTCTGTTTAACACGGTGACCTGGGATATCACGACTGTTCCTGCTGAGAGCTTGCATAATCGCTTCGATGTGGTGATTAACATATCGACGCTTGAGGAAGTTAATGCCGACCACATCGAGTTGCTGAAAAACCACCTGATCCAGGTAAAACGGGAGGGGCGTTTTATTTGCACCTTCGATTATCCAGGCCTGCAGCTGGACAGAATTGAGGAGTTTGTCGGCGAAAAGATCGTGACGCCGCCGCGCCGGTTGACACCGCGCACCTCACGCCTGGAAGACAAGGTGCTGGGGCTGGCGGACGACTTCGGCGTGGGTTATCTCGTTCTGGAACGGCAAAACTGACGCCGGCACGCGCGTCGTGCGCTCCACCCGGCGCGGCTTCGGTACGCTGTTTTGCATGCACATTGGACATCACTTCATTCCCGGATTGGGTTCCCGCTTGCGTTTGCGTCACCGATTGTCTTGAGTAAGGATGCTACAAAAAAGCGCCTTGCCGGGAGGTTAACAAAATAAGTCATTGATATTGCTACTAAATTTCAGAACGGACGGCGCTCCCAGCGCAGACCTCGGCGCGGTCATGGTTAACACGGGGATCCGGGATTATATTTAACGGACTTTTCAGAGCCCACTTAATGCCAAAATTCCGGCATTAAATTCTATTTAATGGGGTCGGTCTGCGATAAAAAACTATTCACTTTCAATGTGTTGGAACCGCCTGTCTACCGCCGCTCGTAGGCCTCGTCTGCGCCGGATAAACGCCTTGTTAAGCCTAACAAAGTGTAAATTGGACCGGAAATAAATCGGCCGCGCTCGCGTTAACCAGTTTCAGATTAACACTCAGCGCCGCGAACGAACCGTTAACCGAGAGGCGTACGGCGAGCGCCGTCCGGCAACCAGCCACGTCCGCGCCCCATCGTCAAGCTTTCCGAGCATAACCAGCAGGCGGTGGTGGCAGGGACTCTGGAAAAGGCTTCAAGCCGAATGCCTGGTGGCTGTTCGTACCAGGTGAATGGGCGTTCACTGATTTCACACAAAACCGCACTGGCCTGCGAGCCCTCGGCGACTTCGCCCCGCCGCAGGGCAATGACATTGCGGCGAAACCCGCAAAGTGTCGCGAGACATCGCATCGCGAGACTATCCGCGAGATCCGGAAACCACCCGCGCCGGGCCCACTGCGCCAACCAGTATGACATTGGCCGGCAGTTGATGAGGCCATGGCCAGGCTGGCCAGGTTCAGCGGCCGAGTAGACAATCGTCTGGTTTGCGTGCCGTGCAATGGTGTCTAGCAGGAGTTCCGCGGACCGCGCCTCCAGGCGTTCGGCGACTTCGACGCAAATGACGCAATCGAAAGCCCGCTCAAGCTTGAGCGGCCGCCCCAGATCATGCACGGCATACTCGCGTTCTTCCAGCATGGGAACATTCGCGGGGATCTCGTCCACCCCAAAAATTACCTCTGTTCCCAGTCGTTTAAACAGTGTGAGATAGGCGCCGACCCCGCAGCCGATGTCGAGGACGCTGGATGGGCGATATTTCTCGGCGATGTAACGAAACGGCGCAACATCCACATAGACGTTGTCCCAATCGCAAGTAGCGCCTGAAGCTGTCTCTTCAGCCGACGGGTCTTCTGTTTCGGAGGGTGGACGCGTGAACTCCGCGAGCGGATCGGGAGGAACCAATGACTTCTCCCAGGAACGGGCAATGAGCGAGACCGGATCTGCGAATTCTCCGGTCGAGTGCATACGGACGTAATCAAAGGGCGGGGTATCCTCAACCACGTCACTTTGCCAATCGATGCGGCGACAGCCTCGAGCTGCATAGCGATAGGAAATTTCGCATAAGCCCGTGTCACTCAGCGCAGACCGCCCGGCCGTGAGGCGATCAAAAATATCTCGCCAATGCAAACCATGGACATCTCGCCGGGCTGCTGGATTTTTCGCCAAGTACGCCATCCACCCCACCACGCTCTTGCAAACCAGCTGTTCGTGGCTCCGAACCGGGAAGTGCAGCAGGGGAAGATCGTCCAATATGACCTTCGCCATCAGCGGCCTGCCGGAATTGACCCCATGATTGCCCTGTCTGACCTGCAGATCTTGCCGATAGGCCCCATCAAAGCGCAAAACAGCTTTCCGATAGACAGGAGATTTGCTCGTCCGGCGATGGCGCAGGGAGCGCGGCGGATCCTCGCTCGCCCCTTCCATATCCGCTGGCGCAAGGACGAATGTTTGCCACGGTATCAGTCCGACACCGCCTCGCGGGATTGAATCCAGGGCCAGCTCAAACGTCTGCCGGTCTGGGGCGGAAATGAACTCGTCGGCATCAAGAAGCAGCACGAAGTCGGCAAAATATGCGGATTGGCAGTGGAGCAGCAGCTGCGTCATGCGCTCTGACTGAGTGTAACCAAATTCACTGCTATCGGTGACAACTACGGTTTTCAGCTCGCGAGCGCATTTCAAAGCTATCTGTTTTGTGTCGTCGACAGAGGCATTATCAAGAACCACCATGAAGTCCAAATAGCGAGCATTATGCCTGATGAAGGGCTCGATAATATCTCCCTCATTTTTTACCATGGATAGGCCAATTATTCGCGGTGAAGTTCCCATCCCATGTTCCTTTTTACAGTGCCGATAGTAAGAGCCCACAACAAGTCTAGCACCGCTTATCCGCGGGAAGTCCTGTCTGCGCCGCGCTCAGCAAATGGGTCAGGACTTCCCTCGTGGCGTACTAGTTAGGTCTTCTAACCCGCCTTATCTCGACACATTGGAGTAGTCATCTCGATGATTGTTGCCGGCACCGAGGTTCAGACGCCTTCGCGGCGTGCTATGGGTGTGGATATTGATGGCCATAGCCGAAAAACCTGTTCCCTTTATCCCGATCGCATCGAGTTGTTGGGTCAGTATCACGCCTAGCCCGTCCCAGGCTTGCGACTCCGTTGCAGCGCCTCCGCTTGAAAGGGTTGAGCCGCCTATACTTGCTCAAGATGAGCTTTTACGGTTGCGACCCCAAGCAGATGAATGGGACTCTTGTGCTGCCGCTGGCAAGGCCTTGCCTTATCGGCTTCTCGGCGACGGAGACCGCCGCTGATCATCCCACGTCAAACTTTACGCCTTGAGCGAGCGGCAGCGATGAGCCGTAGTTGATCGTGTTCGTGGCTCGCCGCATGTAGAGCTTCCACGAGTCCGAGCCGGATTCGCGGCCGCCCCCCGTCTCCTTCTCGCCGCCGAAAGCGCCGCCGATTTCCGCTCCCGAAGGGCCGATATTGACGTTCGTGATGCCGCAATCGGAACCGCGTGGCGAGAGGAATAGCTCCGCTTCGCGCAGATCGTTGGTGAAGATCGAGGATGACAGCCCTTGGGCGACGGCGTTGTGCAGCCGGATCGCCTCGGGCAACTCACGATAGCGCATCACATAAAGTATGGGCGCGAACGTCTCTTTCAGCACCGGACCCGCCTGCCCCGGCATCTCGACAAGCGCGGGACGCACATAGAATGCGTCGCCGGGGACGCCTTCCGTCACGCGCGCGCCGCCGGTCACGACGCCGCCCCCGGCCGTCGCTGCTACGAGCGCTTCCTCCATCGCGGCGAAGGCGCCCTCATCGATGAGAGGCCCGACCAGCGTCCCGGGCTCAAGCGGATTGCCGACTTTCACGGAGGCATAGGCCACTTTCAGACGCCGCACGAAACGCTCATAAATGCGCTCATGGACGAAAAGCCGGCGAAGCGTTGTGCAGCGCTGGCCCGCAGTGCCCATCGCCGCGAAAGCAACCGCGCGCAAGGTCAGGTCCAGATCGGCGGACCGGCAAACGATCGCGCCATTGTTGCCGCCGAGTTCGAGGATCGCTCTTGCGAAACGTTGCGCGAGGCGAGGCCCCAGCGCGCGGCCCATCGCCGTGGAGCCGGTCGCGGAGACGAGCGGAACGAGGTGGTGATCGGCCAGCGCTTCGCCTGCCACGCGCCCGCCCAGTATGACCGATGAAAGGCCCACCGGAGCCTCATTCCCAGCCTCCTTGAACCTCGCCAGAGCCCGCTCGAACAAGGCCTGCGTCGCGAGCGCGGTGAGAGGCGTCTTTTCGGATGGTTTCCAGACGCAGGCGTTGCCGCACACAAGCGCGAGCGCCGCGTTCCAGGCCCAGACCGCGACGGGGAAATTGAACGCGGAAATGATGCCGGTGACACCGAGGGGGCGCCACGTCTCCATCATGCGATGCTCGGCGCGCTCGCTGGCGATCGTCAGGCCGTAAAGCTGGCGTGAGAGACCCACGGCGAAGTCGCAGATGTCGATCATCTCCTGCACTTCGCCAAGACCCTCCGAGAGAATCTTGCCCGCTTCGATGGAAACCAGCCTCCCTAGCGTGGCTTTGTTGGCGCGCAGTTCCTCGCCCAGGAGCCGGACAAGCTCGCCTCGCCCCGGCGCAGGAACATCGCGCCAGACCAGAAAAGCCGAATGCGCAGCCTTGATCGTAGTGTCTATGTCGTGTCTGCCCGGGGGTATGATTTGGGCGATGGCCTCTCCCGTGATCGGGGATCGCACCTGGAGCGGACCAACCTTAAGGGCGGAGCCTTGCACACCCAAATCCGCGAGCAGGACCTGAACGCTGGCGGCGATACCTTCCGAACCGGGAACAACTGGCATGATCCTGTTTTTTCCTCCGAGTTCCTAAAGCGGCGCCTCCGGCTTTGCTTGATCCGCGCAAGCAAACCCGTTAGCTTTTCTAAATATAGTGCGGAACGCGTTGACAAGCGAAAAATCGGGACAAGCCCTTGAGTGAGGCGAACGCCGTATCTTTCAGCCCGGAGGAGCTTGCCCGCTCGCGAGCGCTTCAGAAGCAGTTTTGCTCGACGTTCTCGGACCTCTTTGGAGATCCGGCGGCGCCCCGCACGGTCGTCATCGTGCCGAGCATCACGTTCGACCGCGAGGTGATGACGAGAATCACGGGCGTCCATCATTACGAAGAACGCCTGCTCTGCCTTCTCCTCCTGCTGCGATTCCCCCGCACGCGGGTCATTTATGTAACCAGCACGCCCATCGCTGATCCGATCATAGACTACTATCTGCACCTGCTGCCTGGCATCCCAGGCCAGCACGCCCGCCAACGTCTGGAACTTCTCTCGTGCTACGACAGGTCCGACATCTCGCTGACCGCTAAAATTCTTGCAAGGCCCCGGCTCATCCAGAGGATTAAGGAGTTTATCCTCGATCCGGCAACGGCTCACGTTACCTTCTTCACGGTCACGCCACTCGAGAAAAAGCTCGCGCTCAAGCTCGACCTGCCGGTCTACGGATGCGACCCGGACCTCGCCTCCTGGGGTTCGAAGAGCGGATCACGCAAGATCTTCAAGGAAGCCGGCATCGATTTGCCGGCCGGCGCCGAAGATTTGCAGAGCGCCGAAGACATCGCGGATGCGCTGGCGCAGTTGAAGGAACAGAAGCCGGAATTGAGACGCGCGGTGGTGAAGCTCAACGAAGGCTTCTCCGGTGAGGGCAATGCGCTCTTCGATTTCAAGGGCGCGCCAAAGAGCGGGCTGAAGTCATGGGTCTTGCAGCGATTGCCGGATCTCGACTTCGAAGCCCTCGGCATGACGCTCGAAGCCTATATCGATAAGATCGAACTCATGGGCGGGATTGTCGAAGAGTTCGTGGAAGGCGAAAACAAGCGATCGCCGTCCGCTCAATTCCGCGTCGATCCAACCGGCAACCTCGAAGTCATCTCGACGCACGACCAGGTGCTTGGCGGCTCGAACGGCCAGGTTTTCCTGGGCTGCCGTTTTCCGGCTGATGCCGCCTACCGGCTTGACATTCAAGAGCTGGGTTTTCGGGCCGCCAAGGTTCTTGCGTCAAAGGGCGTTCTTGGGCGGTTCGGCATCGACTTCATCTCGGTCCCGGAGAATGGGGGCTGGCGGCATTACGCAATCGAAATCAATCTCAGGAAGGGCGGGACGACCCATCCATTCCTGATGCTGCAGTTTCTGACCGCGGGAAGCTACGATCCGAAGACCGGACTGTTCTGCACGGCCGCGGGCAAACCCTGCTTTTATTATGCGTCGGACAATCTCCACGAGGACCACTTTCGTGGCCTGACGCCCTCCGACCTTATCGATATCGCCGCCACGAAGGGCCTTCATTTCAACGCCGCGATCCAGGAGGGCGTGGTCTTCCACCTGATCGGCGCGCTTTCCGAATTCGGCAAGCTGGGCGTGCTCGCGATCGGAGATACGGAGGAAAAGGCGTACGCGTCCTACATGCGAAGCGTGCGCATTCTGGAGGAAGAGAGCATCCGCGGCGAAGACGCATGAGCGAGCGGTGGCGACAAGCCCCGGCCAAACCCCGGACTCCATAAGCCCGCTCCTGCGTTTAATCGGAAGCGTGCGTCCCGATGATCGTCACCCCGGAATGCGCCTCAGCGCATATCCGGGGGCGGTACAAATCGAAGCGCCTGTTGCGATCCCGGATACGACGCAGGCGTCGTTCCGGGATGACAAGCTCTAAGGATTGCGTCGCAACCGATCCCTATTTTACGCACTCCGCTCTAGCCGCTGACGCGGCTCGAGCCTGACCTGGGCTTAGTTGAAAATTCAGGAGCGGGCCGGAAGGCAAGCACCGCGAGCGGCGGGGCGGTCTAAACCACCGCCCGTCAAAAAGCCTACTCCGGCTTAAGGAGAGACCTGGCGTCCGCTGCTTGCATCGGCTTCTTCTTATTGCCCTTCGCCGGTTTGTCCTTGGCGGGCAGGCGGTGCCCCGGCTCCAAGGCCGGCCGTTTGCCCTTCTTGTCGTCCTTGTTCGCGATCTTCGCGAGCTTGCGGCCGTTGCAAACGACGTTGCGCAGATCGGGAGCTTTTGCGCCCTCGGGCGTCTCCACCGGCCATGTCGCGAGCGTAGGCGCCAGCACCGACTTCCAGGGGTATATCTCGAAGCCATGCTCAAAAAGACCAGCCGCCCGGATTGTGCGCGCCGCGCCAGACTTTTCACCCAACACCACGGCGACGAGCTGCCGCCCATTCCGCGTGGCGCTCGCAACGACATTATAGCCGGCCGCGCAGACAAAGCCCGTCTTCATGCCGTCGGCGCCGTCATAGCTTTTCAAAAGCCCGTTATGCGTGGTGATGAGGCGCTTCCCGATCCTCACCTCTGTGATGGCGAAGATGCTGGCATATTGCGGAAACTCTCTCAGGATCATGTTCGCGAGAAGCGCCATGTCGCGAGCTGTTGTGACGGCCTGATCTGGCGCCTCCGTGTTGCCGTCGGCCAAGAACACCGGCAGGCCGTTCGGGTTGACGAAGTGCGTATTCGTCATGCCGAGGCGGGCGGCGGTCCTGTTCATCATGTCCACGAAACTATCAACGTTGCCGCCGACTTTTTCCGCCAGCATGATCGCGACATCGTTCGCCGATTTCACGATCAGCGCCTTGATCGCAAGATCGACTGTGAGCTGGGCGCCGAGCGGCATGCCAAGCTTGCTCGGAGGCTGGCTCTGGGAAAGCGCCGTGGAGGTGACAACGTCTTCAGGAGAAAGCTGACCGTCGCGAATGGCCTCGAAAGTCAGGTAGGCCGTCATCAGCTTTGTGAGAGACGCCGGCCTCCAGGGCTGATCGGCGTCCTCCGCATAGAGGACGAGCCCCGTGGATGGCTCGGTCAGAAGCGCTGGGCCGGCGGCGGCCTGCTGCAAACAGACCAATAAAGCCGCAAACCCTGCCAATATTGTCCGCGCTCGCGTTCCTATGGATACGTCCATTTATTAAAGACACTCGATTTGGTGCCCCAGGCCGGACTTGAACCAGCACGCCCTTGCAGGCAACAGATTTTGAGTCTGCCGCGTCTACCATTCCGCCACTGGGGCACTCCCATCGGGATGCCGGATCATAGCGCCGAACTTCGGTGCGTCAACTCCTGTCAGTCGCAGAACACACAATCCGCTTGAACGATGCTGGACACTTTGGCTTTTAGGCTTGATTCCTAATTTAGTGCACACTTTTTGCACCAGCCTTGGTTGAAAAATTGTTTATTTTTCTCTCGCAATCCAAATGGGCCGCGCAAGAAGTTGCTCAATCCGCGCCTGTCGCCAGTTTTACGGCTTTCTGGCGAACCTCGCCCAGCTCCTGAGCCGGACCTCGATCAAGCCGCGCTCGAAGCCGCGCAGGCCAGGTTCGATTCGGCCGCCGGGAGTGCGCGCGTTCCCATCGGTCCAGCAGGCGCAAGCCGCCGCCACGATTTCTTAAGGAGCTATTTGCTTTATTGGGTTCGTTTCGCAAAAAAGGTGTTTTTTGGCAACTTATGGTTTATTTTTGAACAAATAATACACGCAAAGGTAGAATTGATGGAAAAGATTGCTCATGGGCTGTCAGGCGCCAGCGAGCGGCGCATCGAAGCCAACCGCAGGAATGCGCAAAGAAGCTGCGGCCCGAAGACCCCGCACGGCAAAGCGGCCAGCTGCCGGAACGCCGTGGCGCATGGACTTACGGCGCGAAGCATCCTCCTCGCGGGTGAGAATCCTGACGACTTTCTTCGGCTGCGCTCGGAGGCTTTCGCCGAACTTAAGCCTCGGGGCGTCCTCGAAAGCGAGCTGGCCGATCAAATCGTCGATACATTATGGCGTTCGCGGCGCATCCCCCTGTTCGAGAGAGCCCTGATCGCGTCGCTCGAACAGGCCGTGAGGAGAGACGCCTTTCCGCAGGTCGAACTTGGCGCAAGCCTCTTCGCGGGCCTCGACGCGTCAAGGAACCCTGAGCAGGCGAGGGACATCAAGCTGGGGCGCGTGATCCAGAAATTCCTGAACGGGAACTTTGTCGGCAAGCTCAGCCGGTATGAGACGAACCTGCAGCGCCAGCTCTCCCGCCTTCTGACGGACCTGAACAAGCTGAAACGTCAGGCGGAAATCGAGATCGAGATGAGGCCCGCGCCTTTCGGAAGCAGAACGCCCGACGGCAACTCCTCGCGATAGGCTGGAGTAGGGTTGCGCCAACGTTTGGATCTAGTCTGTATCGGGTCGGGAGCGGTCCCGCAGGTTTTCTCGCAACCCATTTTGGGCAGGTCGGCTAAAAGATTCAATTGCCGTCTTTTCCGAAAAGGCCGAAACAATCCCGCCGTTGACCCAACTCGGACCTGCAACTCGCTCAGCCATATGAAAAAGACAATCTGGCGTTTCGTAACCTGGAACTGCAACATGGCGCTTCGAAAAAAATGGAGCTTCCTTGCTGAGCTACATCCCGACATAGCTATCGTGCCCGAATGCGAAGATCCCGTGAGGACCGAAGACAGGCGATACCGAGGCTGGGCAGCTAATCACCTATGGGTCGGGAGCAACAAAGACAAAGGTCTAGGCGTCTTTTATTTTGAGGGCATTGTCGTTAACTGCATCGAGTTCGATTTTCATGAACTAGGCTTTTTTTTGCCATGTAAAATCAACGATAGCTGGCCATTAATAGCGGTTTGGACAAAGCGAAAACCTTCCGAAACTCGGTATATTCGGCAGATTTGGACGCTGCTCCAGCGCCACCCTGCTCTTTTTGACCACCCGCTCGCAATGGCGATTGGCGACTTTAACAGCAATACGATCTGGGACCGTAAGCATCCGGGAAAGTCCCACTCGAATGTCGTACGACAGCTCAGAGAGCTTGGGCTAGAAAGCTGCTATCACCGACACTTCGCGGAGGATCATGGAGAAGAAACTCTCAAAACACAGTTTATGTACCGCAAACGGAAAAACAGCTATCACATTGATTACGTTTTCGCTGGTCATGGATGGCAAATACGAAATGTCGAAATTGGCGATCCTGACCGATGGTTATTATTGAGCGATCACTTGCCCATTATCGTAGATCTATCTTTTTCCGACGTTGAGAGATTAGAGTCAGGACGCCAATAGCTCGCTGTTGCGATCGAGACGAGCTTTGGCCGTGCGTTGGTCAACGGCGCTTGAGTGGGTCGCCGGCTTCAAGATCTGAAAGCCGCCGTGCTCGGGGCGGTTTTTTTGAAGTATGCCGACTCCGCTTCCGGCCTCAAGCAGCGTCCAGCACACGCAGTTCGACGTGCAGTCCCGCAGCCGTTGCCATGTTCACCAATGCGTCAAGACCGAAGAGATTGATCTTTCCGCGCATCAAGTCGGAGACGCGTGGCTGAGTGACACCAAAAAGCTTTGCTGCCTGCGCCTGGCTCATTTTTGTTTTTGCGATTTGATCCCGAAGCGCCGTCATCAGGATCGAACGCAACTTCATGTTCTCAGCTTCGGCGGGCGTGTCCTCGATGGCATCCCACACACTGACAAAATGTTGATCGCTAATGAACCTAACTCCTTTACCAAATCGCGATAGCGCGTGGCCGCCAACTCCATATCCGCCTTGCTGGTCTTCTCCGTTTTCTTCTGAAAGCAGTGAAGCACATAAACCGCCTCGGTGAATTTGGCGATGTACATGACCCGAAACGCGCCCGCGGCATCGCGGATGCGTATCTCTTTTACTCCTTGGCTACGGTGGTCATGGGCTTCCAATCATCCGGCTCATAACCATTCTGCGCTCGGTCGAGTTGATAGCCCGCCTCGCGCGTTGCTGTCAGCGGAAAGGCTCGCAGGTCGTCAAGAGAGCTTGCTCTGAATTCGACAGGCTTAGGATCAGGCATAATTGCGTTATACAAATTTTTGTATATTCAAGCAAGAGCGTTTTTAGTGCACTACCAGACCGAGCGATTTCAACCTTAGTTGGCAGCTTTCAGCCTGACCTGTCCTACGGGGATTCCGAAATATTTGCCCCAGACCCGCCCCTCCGGGGAACACCGGCTGCAGCCTAATCGCCGCCGCCCCCGCGCGCCGCGGCGCGGTGGCGGACCTCCGCCCAGGCTTTGAGCCGAGCCTCGATCTCGCGCTCGTAGCCGCGCCCGCGCGGGCGATAGAACTGCTGGGGCGGGAGGTCTTCGGGGAAATAGGTCTGGCCCGAGACGCCTTCTTCCGTGCTGTGGTCGTAGACGTAGCCTGCGCCGTATCCTTCCTCGCGCATGAGCTTCGTCGGCGCGTTCAGAATGTGCTTCGGCGGCGGGAGCGACCCGCCATCTTTTGCACAGCGCATGGCCGCCCCGAACGCTGTATAGCCCGCGTTCGATTTGGGCGCTGTCGCCAGATAGATGAACGCATTGCGCAAGCGCGAGTTCGCCCTCGGGGCTTCCCAGGAAATCGTAAGCCTCCTTCGCGGCGTTCGCCTGCAGGAGCGCATGCGGATCGGCAAGGCCGATGTCCTCGACAGCCATGCGCACCATGCGCCGGGCAAGGTAGAGCGGGTCTTCGCCGCCATCGATCATACGGCACAGCCAATAAAGGGCGGCGTCGGGGTCGGAACCGCGCACCGCCTTGTGAAGGGCGCTGATGAGGTCGTAATGCCCGTCGCGGTTCTTGTCGTAGAGCGGCGCGCGGCGTTGCACGAGCCCTGCGAGTTCGTCCGGCTCGATGGGCTTCGCGGTGTCGTGCGCAGTCGCAAAGACATCCTCGGCCAAATTCAGCACCGTGCGGCCGTCGCCATCCGCCATGCCGATCAGGGTTTGGCGCGCATCGGGCGTCAGCGGCAGCGTCTTGCCCAGAACCGTCTCGGCCCGCTTCAGGAGGTGCTCAAGATCCTCATCGGTGAGGCGCTTGAAGACGAGCACCTTGGCGCGGGAGAGGAGCGCGCCGTTCAACTCGAAAGAAGGGTTCTCGGTCGTGGCGCCGATCAAAATGATGGTGCCGTCCTCGACATAGGGTAGGAAGGAATCCTGCTGGGAGCGGTTGAAGCGGTGAATTTCATCCACGAAAAGGATGGTGCCCTGGCCGAAGCGCTGCCTGTCACGGGCCTCTTCGAAAACCTTCCGCAAATCCTGGACGCCTGAAAAGATCGCCGAAAGCTGCTCGAAGTGCATACCGGCGCCTGCGCCATCAGCCGGGCGACCGTCGTTTTGCCGGTTCCGGGCGGACCCCAGAAGATCATCGACCGCGGTCTCTCGCCTTCCGCGATGCGCCGCAGCAGCCCCCCTTCGCCCAGGAGATGATCCTGCCCGATCACCTCGCCAAGCGTTGCCGGGCGCAGCCGGTCGGCGAGCGGACGGGATGCATTATCGGCCGCGGCCACGCTCTCGAAGAGCGGCGCGGAAGGAGTGGATCGGGATTTTGCCATTGCAGTCACCCCACGACCAGGTTGCCGAAAAAGGCGGAAATCCAGGCTTCATCCTTCGACAAGCTCAGGATGAGGCCTTCGACAAGCTCGGGATGAGGCAGAGCGATTTCAATGGCTTAACCTCATGGTGAACTTGTCGCGGTTCGGCAGGCTCACCGTGAGGCCATGGGCCGCATCGTTTTTCAGCAGCCGATATATGGCGGCGACTTTCCATCATTTCACCCGGAGATGACAGTGCGAATTGTCTGGCCGCCGCGCTTGATGGTCATGCGCCAAAGGCGCGCGCCTTTGCCGACAACCTTTTCCAGGCTCTTGGTCGTATCGACCTTCTCACCGTTGATTTCCGAAATGATGTCGCCGGGCTTGACGCCGATCCGCCGCGCAATCGAGTAGGCCTCGGTCTCCACGACCACAACGCCTCTCGTGTCGGAGATCGAAAGCTCGTCCGCCACAGCCGGTGAAAGGTTAGCGACCTTTGCGCCGCCCAGGGGATTGTTTCCGGAAAGGTCGCGGATATCGCGCGGCGGGTTCTCCGGCGCGGTCATAAGGGGGACGGAGAGCTTCCTGCGCGTTCCCGCCCTCAGCACTTCAAGCTCCACTTCACCCGACGTGCCGCGCGTGGTGAACCGGTAGGCGAAGGCGTTGGGATCGGAGACATCCTTGGCGTCGACGGAGACGATAATATCGCCCGCGCGAAGGCCTCCGGACGCGGCAGGGCCGCCGTCCATGACCTCCGAAACAAGCGCGCCCGATGCGCGGTCAAGGCCCGCCGCATTTGCGATTTGGGCGTTGACCTCGGCGAGACTGGCGCCCAGCCACGGGCGTCGGACCGTGCCGCCCTGCAAGGCCGACTCGACAATGAGGCGCACCATGTTCGCAGGAATGGCGAAGCCGATGCCCTGGCTTCCGCCGCTCTTCGAGAAGATCGCCGTGTTGATGCCGACGAGACGGCCCTGCATATCGACAAGCGCGCCGCCCGAATTGCCGGGGTTGATCGCGGCGTCCGTCTGAATGAAGAACTGGTAGTCCGAAATCCCAAGGCGCGTGCGGGCCAGAGCCGAGACGATGCCGCTCGTCACCGTTTGGCCCACGCCGAACGGATTGCCGATGGCGAGCACCTGATCGCCAACTTCGAGGAGGTCGGCGTCCGCGAAGCTTACATAGGGGAACTCGATATCGGAGCTTTTGATCTGCAGGACAGCCAGATCGGTGCGCTCGTCCTTGAGGAGCACTTTCGCATCGAACTCGCGCGCGTCCGCCAGCGCAACCTTTATCTCCGCGCCCGTGTCGCCCTGGATGACATGGTTGTTCGTCACGACAACGCCGCTCGGCGCGACGATGACGCCGGAGCCAAGCGAGTTTTGCGCCCGTTCGCTATGCCCGAATTCCTGACCGAAGAATTGTTCGAAAATCGGATTGTTGAACGTCGAATCGCGCCGCACGCGCTGATGGACGTAAACATTCACCACCGCGGGCGCGGCCAGTTTCACCACCGGCGCGTAAGAAAAGACAATCTGCTCGCGGCTGTCGGGAACTTTCTTTACGGCTTGCGCAAGGACAATTTCCGGGGCCGAGCCGGTAAGCAAACCGAGCACGAGAACAGTTTTGATAATGCGCGCAGGTTTCATTGCTTTGATCCCGTGTGAATCGGACGCAAACTATAAATCGCGGCTGAGCTTGCGATGCAAGAGCCGTTAACGCTGTCTCCCGGACAATCTCCGCTGTGAATTGTTTTGCTATGAGCGAGCGATTGCGCGCAAACGTCAGCGGCCCGCGACCTCCGAGCGCCACGGCGATCCGAAGCCAAGCGGAACTCGCTTCGACCAGAGATGGCCGGAGAGCGCCTTGTCATAGCCGTAGCGGTACAGGGCGGCCATATAGAGGCTGTTGAACCCTGGCTGGACTCCGGGATTGGCTTGCAGCCACTCATCAAAGCCGCTGTCGATGGATGTAAGGTTGAACCGGTCGCTTCCAAAATAATTCAAAGTCGCCAGAAGCACGCTCTTCGCGTCGTTCTTGATGAGCGTCGAGAAAGAGCGCGAGACCGTCGTCAAAAGCCCGGTTTCCACGACCTCGAACTGGGGCGTGATATGGTTGTTCATGACGATCCAGACGCGCGGCCTGTTTTTCGGATCGGCAGCGCTTCTCGCGCGCTCAAACGCAACATCGGGAAGGATGAAAACTTGGCTGGTGGCGCCGCCATCCACATGCATTTCCCGGAAGAAATGGCCGTTCGCATGGACCTCGATATAGGTTGGGCCGAAGATGCCGGGAATGCTGGCGGAAGCGACCAGAACGTCACGGAAGAGTTCCCGGTATTGCAGACCGCCGGCTGCGATCGCCCCCATATCCCAGACAACGCCGCGCTGCGCGTCAAGATTGGTGGTCAGGATGAGAAGCCGCCGCCCCCGCGCGTGCTCCGCCGCGACCGAGGCTAGAAGTCTTTCATCGATGAACTTGTCGATCAGGTTCTGAAGCATGCCGTGGCGCAGTTCCACGGTTCCGAGGAGCGAAAAGACGCCGCCGAGATCGCCGAGCATCTGCGCCGCATCGTAAGAGAAGGCCTCGTGCAGTTCGGCGTCGTAATTGGGGCCGAGAAAGGCGAACGGCGCAATAAGGGCGCCCGCGCTCACTCCGGTCACGAAGGTGAACTTGGGGCGGGTTCCCGCCGCGGTCCAGCCGCTGACGACGCCAGCGCCAAAAGCGCCGTCATAGGCGCCGCCAGACAGCGCGAGGATGTCGAAACTCTCCGCTGGCCCATTCGGGGAGCTGATCGCCGTGCCGCGCAGAAAGTTTCGGAACTCGGCCGCGCTGCCGTCGACCCAGGCGCGCGCGTTCGGGATGCCGGGGATCTCCGCAATCGCTTGCTCGCTGGCGGTAAAGGGTTCGCGTGGGATGAGCGAGCAGGCCCCGAGGAGCGTTGTGGAAGCGCCGAGGAGAAAGGATCTTCGCCCGAGGGCGCCAAGACGGTGGCGCCCAAGTGGGCTTCCTCCATCGCTCATGTCCCCTCCCCCAACAAGCGACCAACCAGACTAAATGTCTTTCATTGAGTTTAGCATGCGTCAATGGCGCGAAGCTTTCTGGTCATCTCGTTAGGTGCGCATCGTGGCATAATTGCAACCACGGAGCGTTCTTACTATGCAGAAGATGGGGACCAGTACGCCCTGAGTTGAAGATCGCCTCCGGAAAGCGGCTCGAACAGAGGTTGCACAAGAGCATCGCCGGCCTCGGCAGGCGTCTCGGGTCTCCACCGCGGAGAGTAATCCTTGTCGATGATGACAGCGCGCACGCCTTCCCGGAAATCGTGCTGCCGGATCATGCGGGTCGCGACACGGTATTCGATGGTAAGCGCCTCTTTCAGGGATCTGAATGTGCGTCCCCGCCTCTGAAGCTCGAAGGTCACCTTCAGGCCGAGAGGCGATCGTTTCGAGAAGTCTCGCAAGCGTCTCTTGCGCCCAGGCGCGCCACTCGCCGTCCTCTCGTTCGAGACCCCTGAAAACATCATCGAGAGTGGCGGCCGTGAAGATGCGGTCAACGGGTCTGCGAAGCTTCTCGAGATCGCTTTCTCCGGGCGGCTCGTGCAGGCCATCCAGGATGGGGTCGATTGGCTCCGCCTCGATCATCGCGGCTTTGATTGCCCCGAACTTTTCGGCCGGGATGCAATGGGTGGCGACGCCGAGATAATAGGCATCGGCGCGGGAGCAAACATGGCCCGTAAGAGCGAGATAGAGGCCGATCTTCCCTGGCATTCGGGGCAGAAACCAGGACGCGCCCACGTCGGGGGTAAAGCCGATGCCGGTCTCGGGCATGGCGAAACTGAAGTTCTCGCCCGCCACCCGATGCGTGCCGTAAAGGCTGATGCCCACGCCGCCGCCCATCGTGACGCCGTTCATCAATGAGACATGAGGCTTGCGGAAACACTGCAGCGTCCAGTTGTGCTGATATTCCTCGGCATAGTAGCGGTCCGCCTCCGCCGGCCGGTCTTCGACCAGGTTCCGGATGAGCCGGATGTCCCCGCCAGCGCAAAACCCCTTGCCTTCCGCCTCCTGGACAATGCCGTAGATGTGCGGATTTTTCGCGCATTGGTGCTTGAAAGCTTCAAGCGCCCGGATCATGCCGAGGGTGAGCGCATTCAGTTCCTTGACCCGGGTCAGGCGTACGACGCCGGCGCGGCCCTGTTCCTGGCATGTGATTTCGTTCGGCGCTTCGTCCATGTTTTCCGTCAGTAATGCCCCTCAGTCGGCAGATGTTGAAAAGTGACGTTTCCCATGGTCCGACAGGGCTCACCATGAGCACTTGCCACTCGACCTCATCCTGAGCCCGTCGAAGGATGGAGCCAAGATTTTATGCTTTTTCGCGCGCTCTCTCGTTCGCCATTCCGACCTTGGAGCGATAAACGGCGATGCTCACCGGCGCGAAAAGAAACGCCTTTGCCCGATTGAGCAGGGGCAAGGATGCCTTCTCGAAAAAACTCATGTGTTCGCTTTCGTATTCGCGCCCCGCATTCTCGAAGATGAGATAGATGGGCCGCGGATCGAGCCGCAAAGAAGCGGTTACATAGCTCAGAATGATGTCAAGGTGGCCCGCGCTGAGACCGTCGGGGAAAAAAAGAACCGCGGGCTGGGCGGGAATGACGACACCGTCGCGGTCCCCGCGCAACGCCCGGACATCACGGCACGTCAGATAGGTCCTCGGAAATTGCGCGAGATTCATCTCAAGCGTTTCAGACCCTTCCGCGTCAAACGCGTATCCGGCCGCATATTCGAAATTGCGCCGGGCGGCCAGAAGGAGAGTGCGCCCATTGCCCGCGCGGAAATCGACGAATGCATATCGCTTCACATCCTCCGGCAGAGCCGAAAGCGCCCAGTCGAAAATCTTTCGGGGGATCGGCCCCTGGTAGAAGAAAGACTTCTCAACGCCCTCCTCTGTCTCCTCGACATGATAGACTTCAAGCGGAGGAGTTTTGCAGAAAAGAAGTTGCTCGGTGCTTCGGTCGAAGACCTGACGATGAATGACGCTTAAAAGAGCGAGGCGGCGGCGGCTCCAATCCCGCATCCGCACACGCCTGCTGTGATTGCGCGACGTTTGAACCAGGGCTTTCGCCGCATTTTCGAGAGTTGCCCGGGCAGCCTGGCTCCGTAGATTGAAGCCCACCACGGGCTGCTCCGGGGCCTCTTCGGCCTTACGAGGTGTCGCGCCCGGCGCCCGCTCAATCGCATCTTCGAATATTGCTGGCGGGATGAGATCGGAGAGAGCCGCCGGCGCCTGATCGATGAGTGCGAATAGTGCTGGGGCAGGTTCTTCAAGGGCCATATGCGCAACTGGCGGCTCACCATAGTCCAGCGGCGACTTCGCATAGGGAGCCGGCGGCTCGGCAGGCATCTCTTCGAGCGCGGGCGGCTCCGCATATCCAAAAGGCGCTTCTGCATACTCGACAGGCGGCTCCTCCCGCATTTGGCTCTGCGCAGTCGTCAGTTCCTCGATCAGCCTTTCATGAAAAGAATTGGATTCGGATGCGCCGGAAATGCCGGGTACGGCTTCATCGAAGCGGGCGCGCTCGTGAAGGCCGCTGCCGCGGATCGCATGTTCCAGGAGATCCGCAAGCGGCGGATCATTTTCTGGCGCCAGAGGAGAAGAGGGAGGTTGCGGCTTGGCGCCGGCCTGGGAATGAAGGTACGCGCGAAGATCGGCGTCGGAGAATTGGCTGGGCCGCTTTTCTCTATCGTCGTTCGTCATGGGCCGTCCGCAATGCGATTGCCGGAATAGCGGACCACGAGCGCCATCGCCGCCGGCATTTTAGAAAAAATTCACGGACTGTGATGTTTCACAACTATGAGTGGGTTGGCAATTAGTCAGGCCGCCTATCGTTAAAGAAGTCGGTGACAACTCCGATTCCCATATTCCTTGTTGCAGTTTTACTGCGCGTCAACCTTTCCCTGTCAATATCGTGGACGTTGGTCGTTATTTTAATTTGTCAGGAGAGTCCGCGTATCATGGCTTCTTTTGGACCGGCGCCAAGCCGCCCGCGCGATGCCCTTCAGAGCGCCATTGCCCGCCTCTATAAATACGCTCTTGTATTGACAGTCAATGAGGAGCTTGCGCGAGCGCT
Source organism: uncultured Alphaproteobacteria bacterium (assembly GCA_963764115.1). Lineage (GTDB taxonomy): Bacteria > Pseudomonadota > Alphaproteobacteria > Rhizobiales > Rhodomicrobiaceae > Rhodomicrobium. The sequence continues at coordinate 129,347 of CAVXRT010000013.1, read as the reverse complement.
TCTCCGAAGCACAACCAAGGCTCTGAATCTCCGAAAAGATTTCGCCTGGGACGATCGCGACCACCTCGTCGATGCATTGCGGCGCATGCACGCTATGTGGAGCGCGAAGCTCGCCGAGGACCCGAACATCACCAAACGATGCCAGCCCGAGCCGCGTCTGTTTGCGGCAAGCTTTCCGAAAGGACCGACCGCCAGCAACACTCATCTCGCGAAATTTATCGTAAACATGTCCTCGTCGCAGAGAGCTGCCCTTTACCTCGTTTATGGCGAGGACATGTCCTACGATGAAGCTGCGGAAGTGGCTGCGCTCGATATGCTGTCGCTGATGAAACTTCTGGCGCGTGGACATGTTGCTTTGTCCCATTGGCTTGATCAGCGGGGATCGAGCGACGATGCAGGACGGCAAGGGAACCAGTTCGATGCCTCGCCCGGGCAGGAGCGTGCGGCATGACTCAGTTGAGTGACGAGTTCCTGCTCGCCTATATCGACGGGCAACTTGAGAGAGCGCAGTCCGGCGAAGTCTCCCAGCTCACGAGCACCAATGCGGAGATTTCCCGGCGCGTCGCGCGTTTGAAGCGTTCGCAGGCGCAACTGATTGAAAGCTTCGGCGCTTTCGCTCGGGAAGAGATCGCGGCGCCCCGGAGCACCCTTCAGTTCGACGAAACAGAGCCCAGGCAACTCCCAAAAGGAAAAACGAGCACCCGGGCGGCTACCCGGGCGCCTGCGCAGACAGAGCCGGATGCGGTCCGGAAAATGCTTTTCGTGCTCGCAGTATTTGCCGGCGGAGTTCTCGGCGGCTATGGCGCGACGGCCTTGACCGGTCAACACATGGCGCCGCTGGCGAAGGACACCGACAGAGCCCCAGCCGCGGCGCAGATGTCGCCGTCGTCCTGGCCCGGAGATATCGCCCAATTCCACAGCTTCTTTCCGCGCGAGACGCTGACGCCCTACCCAGACGCCATCGCCAACCCTGAGCTGATACGCTTCCAGCTCTCCAAAATCACCGCGAAGGCCCTCACTCCTCCCGATTTCACGCGACAGGGATACACACTCTTTCGCGGCCAGACGTTCAACTATCGGCAAGACCGGATGATGCAACTCACCTATGCCTCGAAGACTGAACCGCCGCTAACCCTCTATGCGCTCCCAGCGGCCGAACTCCCGGACACTGCCATAGCTGTGCAAGTGCTCGGCTCGAACAAGGCGGCCAGCTGGGTGACGGACCACGTCCGTTTCCTCCTGACAGCCGAAAAGAACGAGGAAGACTTGAAGCTTCTCGCCGTCATGGCGCAAAGCCAGATGCCAAGGAAGCCTTAGCGGTAAAGGGGTGTGGCTTGTCAGTGTCACCGGACCAAAAGGGAAGCCGGCGTGCAGCAGTTCCGTTACAGGACCCGATAGACTGCGGGCGACCTTGCCGACCCCGGACGGCTGGTTTGAATCAATTGCTTCTTCTCCAGAGATCCGAGAACTGAATGAAGGGAACCAAGCGGTATTTGAGCAGCTTGAGCCAGGACGGCGGCTCTTACCGCGACGAGATTGTCCTCATCCATCTTTTCACGGAGCGCCCTCAAAACGGCGCTCTGCCGGGGACTAAGTTCGGCCTCGCCCGCTTGCGGTTTAGGAGATATCCGTTCCGGCGCGGGCGCGGGCGCGGGCGCCGGTGCTTCTGAGACTGAATCCTTGATTTCATGAGGCGGGCTGATCAGGCTGTTTTGCAGGTCAGCGTAGTCTTTGGCTCGCTTCTCATCATAAAAATTCGCGATTACTTCCATAAAACGGGGCCTGTCAGGATCCGTTCGGACGACCGCCCAGGCCGAACTTTCCAATACAACTGTCTTGAACACCTCGGTATTGCTTCCCATAACCTGTTACCTTGCTTCTACACTGAGATTACGGGCCAGCCCCGTTGCTATTTCGCCATCTGACCATTGAAAGAGTAGTCAGCATAGCGTGGATTGGATGCTAAGATTATATGTCAGCGAAAATTCTACTGTGAGTACGGTCTACCTATAAAAGACGCTGACCTGCGCCCTTATAGGCCCCCAACCCGGCGACCAGAAGACGCCTTTCCAAACATCGCTACCAAGAGTTGAAGAATTAAGGTCTCACTCAAGGCCGCTGCGTAGGAAATCAGTCTTCAGCTTCGCACACCAGAGCGCCTGGATTGCGAGTTTTACAAAGTATGACTGCAAGCCCGCTGCGGACCCCTTCAAACTACAAAATAACTGGCACCTGTAAAGGCTTCAAGCCTGTTAGGCAAGAAAAAAGGAGGTAAGACCAACGACATCTGCTGACCCGTCGCACGTCGGCAATGCGGATTTAGCAGGCCACGACCACATGATTGAGAAAAGGTTTGAGCATCGAGGCGCGCCGCTCGCTGTCCCCGCTGCTTCGGGGTGTCAGCCACGTTTAGCGGGAGCAGTGCATTTGAAGCACTGCGGTCTCCTCTCAGATGAGTGATATAACAACCTAGAACCTTTTGCGGCCCAAGTGAGCTGTGAGGTTTGGCCTCTGATTGCCTCCCTCGCAAATGATCCGATAGGTTATCACCCAACTTTCCGCCAAGGGATCGCCCTCGCGCGGTTGGAACTCGGGGATGTATTTCGCCTGAGGAATTGAATGAATGAAGCGGCGCACTTTCCCGCGATCTTCGATTTTCCCGCAGATGAAGGTCTGATCCTGGTACCGGACTTCGTGTTTGGAGACGACGCTGCCTGCAGCCATTGCGGGGATAGTCGTCGCAATCACGATCGCGATCGAACTCTTGAGCATGATGGGGCCTCCTTTGCGTCTCGCAACCGTGAGCCCAGATGGTGGGCCAGATCTGGGGCGAGACTGGCCTGTTCTGATGAAATGCAACAAGGCCGGGCGGCAGGCGTTCCTCAATCACGGATTTTTGCAACTACAGGCTGCATTCCATGTTTGCCCCGAATATACCCGGAATCAATCAGCGAAGCAGTCGCGTGCTCTTGGCGCGCATTTCTCTTTGCTACACGCTTGGTGATGTCGAGGCGTATCATCTTTAAGTCTCCCGCCACATCATCGAGACTGGCGACAGCCCTTCGCGCTGCCGGACTAGCCAGGATTGTTGCACCGAGCTGGCATGGTTCAGCGGAGGTCCGCGCGGTTTTTCAGCGCTGGGTTTCCCTGCAAGCGTCTGTGCCCGATTCCTCCTCAGGCAGGGACACTCTCGCGCAGCGTATCGAAAAAGCCTCGCCCGACGATCTTCCCAGGCTGCTGCTCCACGCGCGCAGTTTATTGCCCAGGCGATCTGCTACACGGAGGGGAAGTAATAGGCGTCAACTTCAAATCGGGCCCCCACAGCCCTTTTAAAGTTGTTACATAAGCTCCAGCAGCGCGCGCCTACTTTTGCTCAGGCCTCACGAACTGTTTGAAGGTCTCGACTGTATCGGACCATGTCTGAAGCCGGTGTTCAGAAGGCGTTGCGGAGTTGGCCGCCTTGGGCGCCTGCTCCTCAGTTTTCGATCCCCAAAAGCCCGCGCCGTCCCCTGAGGCAGCCTGAGATGGCGCACGCTGCAAACCGCCCTTCCTGGAACCTGGCTGGCCCGGCTGAGTCATCGGAGCCTCGACCTGGATCTCGGCGGCGGGAGCTGCCGCCCTCGCTTTGACATCCACCGACGACGGCCCAGTCAAGAAATAAACCGCCGCGCTGCCGGCTATAAAGGCGAATACACCCGTCGCAGCCACATAGGGCATGACCGCTGCCGCCAAGGTCTGAGGCGGCGCGCTTGGCCGTTCCGCATACCTGTATGACAGCTTCTGGGCGAGCTTGCGCTCATCGCTGTAGTCGTCATGCCGGTTCTTTTCGAAAGCCGCGCTTAGCCGTGCGCTTGCCGCCGCGGATGGAGAATCATACTCAAACGATTCAGTCTCGTCCGCAAATGAGCCTGCGAAACCATCGCCCTTTGAGGCACGGGTATCCGCAGTCAAGTCTGCAGTGGCGCTTTGGATGATCTTAAGCCACGCAAGAGCGTCATCTGCGCTGGCTGGCGCCGCCGAAGCCGGTCTCTCGTTCACCGAGGGCTCAGGCTTCTTCGGATTCTCATCAACACCTTCCTTCCTGCCGATCACCGCTGGCCCACTTTCCGCTTCACCGATGGAGCTTGAGGCGCTATCAGCAGGGTGATTGGTGATATCGCTCAATTTAAAAATGTTGCTCCCTTCGTTTCTTTTGGCCGCGCTTTGCATCAAGACGCCCCTTTCCCAAAAAAGTCTTCTGCCCGGCAATCAATAGTCTTAAATTGATTCGTGGCCTGCGTAAGGAAAGCCGATCCTTTCATAGGTTTTAATAACATGTAATGTTAGGGCGCGGTCATTTTTTGCCGCCAAGACTTTAGGGGAGGACGAATCCGTTGGCTGAATTTGCGGTTAAAGTGCGCGAGCACATTCTGATTGCTCACAGTTTGCCTGACCCGGCGTTCGGGCGCGCTGAAGGAATGCATGGCGCAACCTTCATCGTGCACGTTACATTTTTTCGCGAGAAGCTGAGCGACAAGAACATCGTCGTTAACATCGGCCTCGCTCATGAAGTCCTGAGGGCCGTGCTTGCGCCGCTGAATTATCAAAATCTCGATCAGAAGCCCGAATTGTCGGGCAAGCTTACGACGACAGAGTTTTTATGCCAGTATATTTTCGACCAGCTGGCCGAAGTCATCGCTGACGGGATGCTGGGCGAGGATGGCAAGGCGGTTTCACGTATGAAGGTAACGCTTCAGGAAAGCCACGTGGCCCGCGCTTCATACGAGGGCGCATTGCCGAAATGACGCGCTGCGTGTTCGCTGTCCCCGGCGATCTCGCCACTCCGGCCGGGGGATATCTGTACGCGCGCAAAATCCTGCCTCTGTTGGCGCAAAGGCTCTCCATCGAGGTTTGTCAGCTCCCTGCCGGCTTCCCTATTCCGTCCAAAACCGAAGCGGAAGAAGCCCGGACCCTTCTGGGCCGCGTTGATGCGCCCGGCACGGTGTTTCTCATCGACGGGCTTGCTTATGGCGCCCTGACCGTATCCGCAATCGAGGCTTTGAAACAGCCGGTCGTTGCTTTGGTTCATCATCCACTTGGCCTTGAAGAGGGATTAAGCCCCTCGGAAAAAGCTCTGTTGCTGAAGACGGAAAGGGAAGCGTTGGAACTGGCGCGGCATATCGTCGTCCCGAGCTATGGAATGGGCCGAGAGCTGATGCGCCTATTCCGCGTCGCTGCGGACAAAATCACGGTCGCCGAGCCCGGCATCCTTCGCGGGAAACGCGCTGAGGGCGCTTCGGACGGGGCGCCGCCCCTTATCGTGAGCGTTGGCAGTCTTACGCCGCGCAAGGGTTTCCCGGTGCTCATTGAAGCCTTGAACGAGGTGCGCGATCTGCCCTGGCGAGCCACAATTGCCGGATCGGCTGACCTGTCGCCGGAAACCGCCGCGCTCGTCCAGCGGAAGCTCTCGGACTACGGCTTCGATAACCGGGTGCAGCTTGTCGGTCAACTCGACGAGACGAGATTATCGGCGCTTTATAGTTCCGCTGACATTTTCGCGCTCGCCAGCCTCTACGAAGGCTATGGCATGGCATTCGCGGAGGCGATTGCGCACGGCTTGCCTGTTGTCGCCTCAGGCGAGGGAGCGGTGCGCGACACGGCGCCTCCCGCCGCGGGCTTTGTTTGCGCCACTGGAGATGCGGCCGCCTTCGCCGATGCGCTGCGCGCTCTTCTGTCAAACCAGGCCCTGAGGAGGGAAAAGGCGGAAGGCGCATGGCGGCATGGGCAAACCATGCCCGATTGGATGCGCACGGCGGATAAGGTCGCCCACGTGCTGGAGCAGGCGGCTCCGTGAACGCGCATCGAACCGAGGTCAAGCTTACCGGCCCCGGCTGCGGCTCCGGCGCCAACCTGCGCCGGGCTGCTGCCTCCTGCCGGACGGGTCACAGCGATATTCTGGCGCCGCCCGCCGGATGATCCCGGCTACTTGGATGATCCCGGCTACTTCTTATCCTCGTTTTGCTGCTGCGAGGCTGACTCCTCTTCCTTTGGCGCGTCCTTCACCTCGACATCGCCCTTGGCGTTGATGGTGACCAGCGCGCCGATATCGGCATTTGAGTTGCTGTCATAGCTTGTGACACGCCAGGTGACTTCGTTCTCGGTCCCGTCCTCCTCGACCGCCAGAAAGGCGTTGGGAAGCTTCTTGTCCGCGATCTGCTTGACGGCGACCGTTTTATGAACCTTTGACGTGTTGCCGTCGGCGCTCACAGCCATCAACTGAAGAACGAGATGGGCCTGCGTCGTATCGCCTGAGGGAACGGTGAGCACCGTGGCGCGAAAAACGCCGGAGGCGTCGCCATCGGACCATGTGCCGGCTGTCGCGACCTCGGTCACCTCGGGCGGGATCGAAAGCGTGAGCTTTTCCGCATCTTGTGCCCTGACGGGCGAAAGTGTTAGACATGCAACGATTACAGTTGCGGCTATCCTCGCGTACATCGAAGCTCTCCTGGGATCAAAGCTGGCGGACCGCTCTTCGGGTGGCGGTGCATTCACGACGGTGGGTATGCACTGCTTGTGACATTAGCGTGGCGAAACGGCGACAAGCATCCTAACAATACGCAACATGCGCGTGCAATAACAACTGTCGCATAAAACGATTTCAACAACCTTGTAGGGGGTTATAGTGGCCGAACCGAACGCGCTCTCTCAAGCTCGCGCATTGTTGGCGCCGATCAATAAAGATGGCTATAAATTTGTTGCGGGAGCAGCGGGCGCGGCGGTCCTCGCATATCTGCTATCGCTCAATACGCTCGCGCTTTTATGCTTGGTCGCGACAGGCGCGTTGGCGTTTTTCTTTCGCGATCCATCACGTATTGTCCCGCAACGCGATGGACTTGTGGTGGCGCCGGCGGATGGAGTTGTGATCGGGATCGAGTCAATGGCGCCCCCTCCGGAGCTCAATCTCGGGACGGAGGTCCGGACGCGGGTTTCGATCTTTCTCTCGCTCTTCGATGTGCACGTCGCGCGCGCGCCTGTCGCGGGCCGGATCGAGACATCGGTTCATACATCGGGACTTTACAAAAACGCCGCGGCTCCGGAGGCTCCTTCGCAGAATGAACGCCAAAGCTTCGCGATCGAAGCCAGAAATGCGGCGCGGCTGGGCGTCGTTCTCGTGGCGGGCTACGTCGCGCGCCGCATTGTGACGGACGTCAAGGTTGGCGACGCCGTCATGGCGGGAGAGCGCATCGGCCTGATCCGCTTCGGCAGCCGCGTTGATATCTGGCTTCCCGCCGCAACCCTGCTCGTGTCGGAAGGGCAACGCACGCTCGCTGGTGAAACCGTCATCGCGGACCTAGAGTTGCAGGAGGCTCATCGGAGCTTCCAGCGCATTTGAATTTGATGTTTCTCATAGACAGTGCGACAGCAAAACCAATTGCTGAGTTGCAATTTCTTGACAGATGGCTCCCCCGAATGGAGGCTAACCTGAAGGTGATGGATGACGGGAGTACAGCCCTCGGTGTGCATCGACAGAGTGAGGCCGCCGCACGATGAAGCATAATCATGGCCAGCCCTTCAAGGTGGTCGGCAGCGATAGCGCCGATTTACAGGGAACGCGGCTTCGCAAGCTCGTGCGGCTCGTCCCTAATTTGCTCACGCTCACCGCCGTTGTCCTCGGCCTGACCGCGATACGCCTCTCCGGCGAACGAGAATTTGCGCTCGCGATGACGGCTATTCTGGGAGCGGCTCTGCTCGATGCCGCGGACGGGTTTCTCGCGCGGAAGCTTTCGGCGGAATCCGCGATCGGAGCAGAACTCGACTCGCTTGCGGATTTCCTGAATTTCGGGGTCGCGCCGGCCATGCTGTTGTACGACCGGCACCTGAATTTGCTTGGAGCATTCGGCTGGCTCATCGCTGCCATCTACGTGATTGCAACGGGCCTCCGACTTGCCCGCTTCAACGTTCAGGCTAAAGCCGTTTTGCCCGTCCCGGCGGACGCACCGCGCTCACGAAAGAAATGGTTTTGCGGCTTGCCGTCCACGGGAGCCGCGATGGCGATCATGGGAACCGACGCGGCGGTGCTGCGCCTGCACCTGACGGACATTCCAATGGTCATTGCGGGCGCCGCAGTCACCGCGAGCGCACTGATGGTGAGCAAGCTTCCCGTGCCGTCCTTGGCGGCCATCTTCGGCGGCAGTTCACCCAAGCGTTAATGACGAGCAGGCGCAGAGCTTGCGACCGCGTCATCCTGGAAAGGCGAAGCTTTATCCGTGAGCCCGGCGCATTGAAAGCGCTCCCGGCTCGAGCTTGGCGTGGCCGGGAGGATGTACGGCTCGAACCAATGGAACTCGCGAGCGAGCCATTGCCTCGCGCTCAAGTGTCGTGTTTTGCGCGTCTACTGCTCGCGCGAAAACCCTGCCGGACGGGCGATTGTTGAGTTTGCCCGAGGCGGGTGGGCCACCCCGGCGTCTTTGGAGTCAAGCGGTTTGCGGATGGCTCCAACGTCTTCCCCAAGGCGCGTTGCGATTTGCTGGAACCAATGTCATGGCCGGGCTTGACCCAGTCCCGAAACCCATAAAGATGGACCTTGTCGCCCTGGATGGCCGCCTCGGGGGCGGCCATGACAACACGGGGATCCCGAATAATTTCGACGTGCTCTAGCGGAGGATAGCGTGAGGTTGAGGACAATCTCCCGCGCGCAAGGGCTACCCCGGACACGGCTGCGCGCCACCGAGGAAGAAGGGCGGCCGCCCTTCTTCATGGGCCGATGCTTTCCGGTTGGTTGCGTCAGTACTGGACGGGGTAGTTCGCCTGCGTCTGTACGCGTTCCCAGAAGGTCTGATTGTTATAGAAGCCGGGATAATTGTAAGCCGCGCCGTTGACGAACGGCCATGCCCTGTGCTGCCAGTAATATGAGTGGCCGCCAACGGGGTGATGAACATATCCCTCAGGATACCCGAACGAGTAAAACCCGTAATACCAGGGAGCTGGCGCATAAGCGGCGTGGTTATGGACTCTCCTGTGGTGATAAACATACTCGGCGGCCTGGCTTGGAACCGATGCGCCAAGGACAGCAAGAGCCAAGGCCGCACTCAATAGAATTCTCGACATAATCATCTCCCCGCTAGCATGCCCTATCAAGCTTGTACGGATGCCGGCATCGGCCTCCGCTATCGCAGCCATTATAGGCGTGGCTTAATATCCTACTAGTGAGGTTTTACAACGGCGTAAATATATTGTCCTGGTGTGGCGTCGTGCAATTGCCTACAGCATTGACGGTCGGCTCTCATAGGCAATGGCGAGAAAAGCCACACGAGCTGACTGTTTTTGCTAGCGGGCCCGTTGCACGGCGAGAGAAGAGCCGAAATCGCCTTTCGTGAACCGCTGCCTGAGAATTGCAAGCTGGCCCAGCGGCGTCGCGTGGAGCAGCATCACCTGCCGCTTAACAAGGCCGTAATTCAACAATTTCTCCGCATGTTCCGATGGAATGTCTGTCGATAGGCATGGGCGCTTGACGATCTTTTCAAGCGAAAAACGCTCACCGCGAGACATCTGGATTGCTGGCATAGGGACCTACGCAAACGGTTTACGATTATAAGGGCGTGGGACAAAACGGCGGCGGACCGGGAGCCTCTATGGTGGCTTGGCAGCCGTGCACTTAAGTGTATTGAACTGGATTACGGCAAAAAAGCGTAACGCCGAAATCTGAAGGACCTATAAACGGTGGACGCCAAGAGGAGAAGAGAATGACCCAAACCGGCGAGCAGGAACCATTGGTCACCGAGTTGCGGCTGAACCCGCAAAAATCCGTGCTTTCCGTGACGTTCGCGGATGGGAGCGCGGGCAGCCTTTCCGCCGAATTTCTGCGCGTGGTCAGCCCGAGCGCGGAGGTTCAGGGGCACTCGCCCTCGGAACGCAAACTCGTGCCCGGAAAGCGCGACGTGACCATAAAGGCCATCGAGCAGGTCGGAAACTACGCGGTTCGCCTCGATTTCAGCGACGGTCACAACACCGGCCTCTATTCATGGCATTATCTTCACGAAATCAGCCGCCGGAAGGACGAGCTGTGGAACGGGTATCTTCGAGAGCTGGACGAAGCCGGGGCCAGCCGGGACCGTTAAAGCCCAATGGGCGCCTCGCCGGAATTCACGCGTTGAAAAAATGTCGCAGGCTTGCTTTATGCTCGGCTTAATGCGGAGCCGAATTGCGTGAATGCGAAGCGCCGCCGGACAATTACAAGACATGCTTAACAGCTACGATAAAGGCCCGTCGGCGAACGCCCCGATTGACCCCGGCGACTTGACTGAGGCCGTTGCGGAGAGGATCACGGGGCGAGCCCCTGTTGCTCGCCTTTTTGAGCAAAGATGGCCTGTTCTGCTCTTCGTCCTCATCCTGTTCGCCCTCGCCGCTGTCTACCGTCTGCCCTGGGAAGCGCAGGCAGCCGCACTTGCCGCTTTTGTCGCTGGTTCGGCCCTAATCCCGCGCATCGCAACGCAACAGGTTCCCCGTCAGCCGATTGCCGCGCCGCCGCCGGTTGAACCCACTCCCGTTGCCGCACTGGTGATCGATGCGCTTCCGGAGCCGACGATCCTTTTATCGCGCGACGGAACCATTCTCTTTTCGAACGGCAAGGCGCGGGACCTCTTCGGAGGCTTGCGGCCGGGATCGCATATTTCGAGCGCCACGCGCAGCCCTCAAGTGCTCGACGCCGTCATGGACTGCGGCCCCGACGAAGCGCAGCGAACCGTCACCTTCAGCGAACGGGTTCCTGTGGAGCGATACATGGCGGCGACGGTTTCGTATCTCGGAGGGCAATCGGAAAAAGACGCCTCCATCCTTCTTTTCTTGCGTGATCTGACAGAGCAACGGCGTCTCGATCAACTCCGGTCCGATTTTATCGCCAACGCGAGTCACGAGATCAAGACGCCTCTTGCGTCGGTGATTGGCTTCATCGAGACCCTGCAGGGCGCCGCCCGCCATGATGAAGCGGCCCGCGACCGTTTCCTGCCGATCATGGCGCGGCAGGCCGAGCGCATGGCGCGCCTGATCGACAACCTGATGTCGCTGAGCCGCGTGGAGATGCGGGCGCATCTCAAGCCGCGCGACGCCGTCGCGATATCGGAGCTTGTCCGCCATGTCTGCGACACGTTAGAGCCGATGGCATGCCAGGCAGGCATCGACATTCAGGTTTATTCCGAGCTGGATGGCGTCCAGGTTCTCGGCGATCATGATGAGCTGACGCAGGTCTTTATCAACCTCATCCACAATGCCATCAAATATGGACGGCGGGGCGGCAGCGTCCGTGTCAACCTCGAGCGGGAGCAAACCGGGATGATCGCCATAAGAGTCGAGGACGATGGCTCAGGCATCGCAGCTCAGCATTTGCCACGCTTGACCGAGCGCTTCTACCGGGTTCCGGGGTCGGCGGCGATGGAAAAAGGCGGCACCGGCCTTGGGCTCGCCATCGTCAAGCACGTAGTGAACCGCCACCGCGGCGAGCTTCGCATCTCATCGGCGGTAGGCGCCGGCTCCAAGTTCACGGTGATCTTTGCCGAGCACCTTCCGGCTCAGGCCACGCGCTGAATTGTGAAGAAAAAGGCGGGTGCGAAGCCTGGAATATTTCGTCCGAAATAGTTTCTTACGAAATCAATTGATTGATATGTCACAAACCCTTCATCGAGCTTTCATAAAAGAGTTGTTGCGCCGTCCTACGATCCTTGGCGCATTCAACCGCAGCGAATCACCGGTTGGTTTCATTCAAGGGAGAGCACAGTGAATTATCGTCTCGCCGCTTTCGTTGCGGCAGCGGCGGCTGCCGGACTGCTTAGCGCTGGCTCCGCGTCGGCCCGTGATCAGGTTAAAATTGCCGGTTCCTCGACAGTCTTTCCGTACGCAAAGATCGTCGCCGAGAATTTCGCAAGGGCAAGCTCCTCGCTCAAAACGCCCGTTGTCGAGTCCGGCGGCTCAGGCGCGGGGCTAAAGCAGTTCTGCGACGGCGTAGGCGAGGACAAGATCGACATCGCCAACTCCTCTCGCCGCATCAAGAAGACCGAGCAGGAGACCTGCGCGAAGAACGGCGTCTCCGACATCGTGGAAGTGAAGTTCGGTTATGACGGCATCGTCTTCGCTTCCGACGTGAAAGGCCCTTCGTTCGCGTTCGAACCGAAGGACTGGTTTCTGGCGATCGGCGCTGAAGTACCGGTCAACGGCGCGCTTGCCGCCAATCCAAACAAGACCTGGAAGCAAGTCAACCCGAATTTCCCCGACTGGGACATCGTTGCCTACATCCCCGGAGAGAAGCACGGAACGCGTGAAGTCTTCGAAACCAAGGTGCTGGTCGCCGGCTGCAAGGCCGCTGGCGCGGACAAGCTCATCGAAGAGAAGCTGAAGGCAAGCGGCACGCCGGCCGATAAGCTGGCCGAGGCCACCGAAAAGGCTTGCGCGAAAGTCCGCAAGGACGACGGCGGCAAACATGCAGTCGATATCGATGGCGACTACACCGAGACGCTGGCTCGCCTTCAATCGAACAAGCAGGCCCTTGGCGTTTTCGGTCTCTCCTTCTATGAGAACAACACCGATAAGCTGAAGGTCGCTCCCGTCAATGGCGTCACGCCCACCGTTGAGACGATCGCGGAAGCGAAATATCCCGTTTCCCGCCCGCTCTTCTTCTATGTGAAGAAGGCTCATGTCGGAGTGATCCCCGGCCTGAAAGAATACGCCGAGTTCTTCGTCAGCGACAAAATGATCGGCGAGGATGGCCCGCTTGCTCAGTACGGTCTGGTTCCGCTTCCGGAGAAGGAAGCCAATGAGGCGCGCGAAACTGTCAAAAACCTCAAGACCATGGGTCCCCTCAGCTAAGACGCAAAGACCGCGTGACGGCGGGGCAGCCGTCACGCTATTTGCATTGCATCAGGTTGGGACTTCGGGAGTCGGTCGTGCCTCTCAGCACATTGCTACTCAGTCTACTCGGTCTGGCGGCTGCGGCGTTTCTTGCCGGATTCATCCGCGCCAAGAACCTGGCGCGACGCGGGGAGGCTTCGTTCCACTCGCGCCTTGGCTACTATGGCGGTTACGTCGCGCTTTGGACCTCTCTTCCGGCCATCATTGTCTTATTGATCTGGGCCGCCGTCGTTCCGCGTCTCATCGACGGCCAGGTCCAGGCGGCCTTGCCTGCGAAGGCGCTTGAAGGATCCGAAGCGCAGATCGGGCTCACGATGAGCGTCGTAAGAAGCGTCGCCTCCGGCCTTGAGAGATTGACCAGCGAAGAGCTGAAGACTGCAAAAGCCAATCCCCAGGAGGCCCAGCGTCTTCTTTCGGAGAAAGGAATCGCCGTCGCGAGCGCGCCTGACTCGGCAATCATCCAAAGCGCTGAAATCCTTAACAACCTGAAGCATAAAAGTAGCCTCGCTCAGACCTTCGTTGCCGCCCTTCTCGCCATTTTCGGCTTTGCCTTTGCCTTTTTCAGGATCTCACCGCGATTGCGCGCCCGCAACAACGTCGAGCGCGTGGTGGTAGCCGGCCTCATGGCGGCCTCCTCGGTCGCGATCCTCACAACTGTTGGCATCGTGCTTTCGGTGCTCTTCGAAAGCGTCGACTTTTTCAAGAGCGTCTCGATCATCGACTTTTTGACCGGAACGGTGTGGGACCCGCGTTTTGCGGAAGCTGGAGCATCAGGCGCCAGCGATGGTCAGTTCGGACTTGTGCCGCTCATGTGGGGCACGCTCTATATTTCGTTCGTCGCTCTCTTGGTCGCGGTCCCAATCGGATTGCTGGCTGCAATTTACATGTCCGAATATGCGCATCCCAAGGCGAGAGCGACGATCAAGCCGCTGCTTGAAATGCTGGCGGGCATCCCGACCATCGTCTACGGCTTTTTTGCGGTCGTCACCGTCGGTCCATTCTTGAACTTTGTGGGTTCTGAGGCGGGTCTCGTCATTCAGCCGACGAGCGTTCTGACGGCCGGAATCGTCATGGGGATCATGATCATTCCCTTTGTCTCGTCCCTTTCGGACGACATCATCTCCGCCGTGCCGCTGTCTCTTCGAGAAGGCTCCTACGGCCTGGGCGCCACACAGTCCGAAACCATCAAGCGCGTGGTCCTGCCCGCCGCGCTTCCCGGCATCGTCGGCGCCATCCTCCTGGCGGCGTCGCGCGCCATCGGCGAAACCATGATCGTGGTGCTTGCCGCGGGAATCGCCGCCAACCTGACGCTGAACCCCTTCGAGTCCGTTACAACCATCACCGTCAAGATTGTGAGCCAACTCACCGGCGACCTCGAGTTCAACACGCCTCAGACGCTCGTCGCTTTCGCGCTGGGCTTGACCCTTTTCATTCTCACCCTCGGGCTCAACGTCTATGCGCTTTACATTGTCCGGAAGTATCGGGAGCAATATGAATGACCGTGCTCGCCGATGACCCTTCCATGACCGATGTTTCCGAAACCACGGTTCCCCAACGTTTCGATAATCCTGCCCTCATGCGCCGCCGCAGGCGGGCGGAAATCCGGTTTCAGATTTACGGGCTGACAGCGATCGCCATCGCGCTCGCTTTTCTCGTCATCCTGTTCACGTCCATCATCAGCAAAGGCTGGACCGCTTTTTTCCAGACCTCGATCGAGCTGCCGATCACCTTTAGTAAGGACGTGATCGACCCCGATGGCAATCTCAGCCCAGCCGCTCTCTCCCAAGCGAATTACCAGAAGCTGGCCTACACAGCGCTTTATAAGGTTCTCGGCGTCGACCCCGCCAACCGCTCGCAACGGAATGCCGCAAACGCCCTTCTGTCTCGCGAAAGCGATTCCCAGCTTCGCGAGATGGTCACAGCCGATCCTTCGCTGATAGGCCAGACGAAGAATGTCCGGGTGCTGGCGAGCGGCAACGCCGACGCTTTGATGAAGGGGAAAATCGACCGGGCGCTTCCTCAGGAGAACCGGCAGGTTTCGGACCAGCAGCTCGCCTGGATCGACACGCTGACCGCCGAAGGCGTCATCCAGAAGGGATTCAACACAGGGCTCTTCACGAATGCGGCTTCGAGCCAGCCCGAGACCGCGGGCTTGGCCGTCGCGCTTCTTGGCTCGTTCTACATCATGCTGATCGTGGCGTTGCTGTCAGTGCCATTGGGCGTCGCCGCCGCGATCTATCTTGAAGAATTTGCGCCGAAAAACCGCTTCACCGACCTGATCGAGGTGAACATCAACAACCTCGCCGCAGTGCCATCCATTGTTTTCGGTTTGCTGGGCCTTGCGGTGTTCATCAACTTCGCCGGACTGCCCCGGTCCGCATCCCTCGTCGGCGGGCTGGTGTTGACGCTCCGAACCTTGCCTACGGTCATCATCGCAACACGCGCCGCTATCGCAGCGGTTCCCCCCTCCATTCGTGAGGCGGCGCTCGGCGTCGGCGCGTCGAAGGTGCAGACGGTCTTTCATCACGTCCTGCCCCTTTCGCTGCCCGGCATCATCACCGGAACCATCTTGGGCCTGATCCAGGCCCTCGGCGAGACAGCGCCGCTTCTCATGATCGGGATGGTGGCCTTCGTGGTGGACATCCCCAAATCCCCCCTCGATCCGGCGACCGCGCTCCCCGTCCAAATCTATATGTGGGCGACGGAAGCCGAGCGGGGTTTCGTCGAAAAGACAGCGGGCGCAACCATTGTGCTCCTCGCGATCCTCGCGGTGATGAACATCATCGCCATGGTCCTGCGCAAAAGGTATGAACGCAAATGGTAGAGATCTCTATCGTGCCGGTTGAAAGCGCATCCTCTGCGGGAGAGGGGCCCGTGCGTTCGGATGCTGCTCACTGCCGCCCACCCAAGGCCACAGCACGCAACATCTCCGTCTTCTACGGAGAGAAACAGGCGCTCTTCAACGTGAACCTCGACATCCCGGATCGCAATGTCATGGCCTTCATTGGCCCGTCCGGCTGCGGGAAAACGACCTTCCTCCGCTGCTTCAACCGCATGAACGACACCATTGTCGGCGCCCGCGTTAAGGGCGAGGTCAAGATCCAAGGCCAGAACATCTACGATCCCGGTGTCGACCCCGTTCAGGTGCGCGCCCGCGTTGGCATGGTATTCCAAAAGCCGAACCCCTTCCCGAAATCGATCTTCGAGAACGTCGCCTACGGACCGCGCATTCATGGCCTGGCCAAATCGAAAGCGGAGCTCGAAGAAATCGTCGTGCGAAGCCTGAAGCGCGCGGGCCTTTTCGGGGAGGTCAAGGATCGTCTCAACAGCGAAGGCACGAGCCTCTCGGGCGGCCAACAGCAGCGGCTTTGCATAGCGCGCGCCATCGCGGTCGGCCCCGAAGTCATTCTCATGGACGAGCCATGCTCCGCGCTCGATCCGATAGCAACCGCGAAGGTCGAGGAGCTGATCGACGAACTTCGCGAGAACTTCTGTATCGTGATTGTAACTCATAACATGCAGCAGGCGGCCCGCGTTTCTCAGCGTACCGCCTTTTTTCATCTCGGCTATCTCGTGGAGGAAGATGCCACCGATCACATGTTCACAAATCCAACGGATCGACGGACGCAAGACTACATCACTGGACGGTTCGGATAACTGCCGCGACCGCAAATGAAGTGGCTGAACGTTCCGATTTCAGGCCCTAGAGCGGCGCGCGTCTATTTGGACGCGGATAAGCCGCTCTAGCACTTTAGAATTGATCAACTTTTCCGCCTTTAATCGATTCCGATTAAAGGCGGGTTGATCTAGGAGGAGAAGGCTTTGGCGGAACATCCCGTAAAGGCTTACGAGGGGGAACTTAAATCGCTGGACACGATGATTGCTCAAATGGGAGGGCTTGCGGAGCAGGCGCTTGGGCAAGCTATCGATGCGCTCTACCATCGCGACCCCGGCCTTGCCGAGGTCACGCTTGAAAAAGACCGGAAGATCGACGCGCTGGAGCGCTCCGTTGACGAGCTCGCAATCTCAATCATGGCGAAGCGCGCGCCTATCGCAAGCGATTTGCGGCGGATCGTGAACGCCATCCGTATTGCATCGGACCTGGAGCGCATCGGCGATCTCTCGAAAAACATCGCGAAGCGCGCGATCGCGATCGCGGCGGAAACACGCCCGGCGCAAGTCATGACCGGGTTCTTGCATATCGGCGAAGCTGCGATGAGGCAGCTGAAAGACGTTCTTGACGCCTATTCCGAGCGTAACGCCGGCGTGGCGCTGAAAGTCTGGCGGCAGGACCAGGACATCGACGCGATGTACAACTCGCTCTACTGCGAGCTTTTGACCGCGATGATGGAAGAGCCGCAATGCGCAGGGCTTTATGCGCACCTGTTGTTCAGCGCGAAAAACATCGAACGCATCGGCGATCACGCGACAAACATCGCTGAAACAATCTACTTTCTGATCCATGGAAAAGCCCTTGATGACGAGCGTCCGAAATCGGACACGACAAGCCGGACTCTCGTTCTTGGGTACAATGGGACAGGAAAGGGGTGACCCACCGCTATGACGAGTTGAGCCTATGAATGCGAAGGTCCTGATCGTTGAAGATGAAGAGGCGCTGGCCTTGCTGCTGCAGTATAATCTCGAAGCAGAAGGCTTTCGCGTTTCGCTCGCGAGCCGCGGCGACGAAGCCGAAGTCGCAATCAGCGAGGAGCCCCCGGACCTGATCATCCTGGACTGGATGCTGCCGGGCCTTTCCGGCATTGAGCTATGCCGGAGACTCCGCGCAGGCAAAACATCCCGTCCCATTCCCATCCTTATCCTGACCGCCCGCGGCGAAGAGCAGGATCGCATTCGCGGGCTCACGGTCGGCGCCGACGACTACGTGGTGAAGCCCTTCTCCGTGCCCGAATTGCTGGCCCGGGTGCGTGCAATTCTTCGGCGCGCCAGCCCGACGCGCATTGCTCAAACTCTTGAAGTGGATGGCATTGAACTGGATCGCGAAGCTTATCGCGTTGTGCGAAATGGCCGTCAGGTGCGCCTCGGTCCCACGGAGTTCAAGCTCCTCGAGTTTCTCATGGAGAGCCCCGGCCGTGTGTTCACGCGGACGCAGCTTCTCGACGGCGTCTGGGGCCGCGACGTCTATGTAGACGAGCGCACGGTCGACGTTCACATCGGACGCCTGCGCAAGGCGATCAACCGCGGCAAGGAGAAGGACCCGATCCGCACCGTGCGAGGCGCCGGCTACGCCCTTGGCGAGAAGTTTCCAGGCCAAAGCCTGACCGAATAGAAAACGGAGCCAGGACTTGACGTCCTGGCTCCCGGCCCCCGCCGTGTGTTCGATGAACTGGGCTAAACGGTACGGCGCTTGCGCGCGAGGGGGTTATAGGCGATGGCGGCATGATGCTCGCAATAGGGCACTCCAAAGGACTTCCGGCGGCCGCAGAAATGGAAGCCTTCCTCCATTGGGTCGCCGATCGGCCAATGACACATGGTCTCCTTGAGGTCGATCAGCTTGACCTGACCGTCCGGTCCCGGCTCGAGTTCCGGGAGCGCCCGCAATGGGATGATAGCCGCAGCCGGAGCCTTACGCTCCTGCGGCTGAGGCGATACCTTGAGGGCGACGTTCCCGAAAGTGCGGTATTGCACCTGCGATGACCGTGCCGGGAAAAGCGCAATATTGGAACGCGGACGGGATGTCCTGACGCGAGAGGTGGTTGCTCGGCCAGCCAGACCCAGCCGATGGACTTTTCCAATGACGGCGTTACGCGTGACTTCTCCAAGTTTAGTGGCGATCTGGCTCGCGCTAAGACCATCCGCCCAAAGCTTTTTCAAGAGTTCAACACGTTCGTCTGTCCAACTCATCAATGTTAGCTCCTCGTTCATTTCGGCGGACGAACCGCGAATAGGGGACGGGGCCGCTGGACAAATGACCAGCGGGGCCACGGGCGCTAACGCAAAACAAGGAGACACGGTAGAAATCGAAAGCCGAGTATTCAGGCAGCTTAGAGCTGCGGCGGAACGGTCGAGAACTCTACCTACTGGCACACGATTTTCGCAAGATACTTTGCGACGCTTTGAATGCTAGGAACCGCATTCGGAAGGAGATGGGTTCATTCCATCTGCACAACTGAATGAAAGCACAAAAGTGGCCGCTCGACAAATTACCCAGCCCTTAAAACGCAGGAAAGGCGTTCCATTTTAGAGGCACTGTGTCTTTTATGCCCGTTGACATAGCCGCGAACACACGGAAAATAAGGTCACGAGCCTAAGCCGCCCGATGCCGGAGCGGCTTTTTTAATTGTAAAACGAGTGGAAAGAATGTCTGCGGTTCTCGGCACCTATGCTCGCGCCAATATCGAATTCGATCGGGGCGAGGGCGCGTATCTCTTCACGGCTTCCGGTGACCGCTATCTCGATTTTGCGGGAGGCGTCGCCGTCAATGTCCTGGGCCATGCCCATCCCCATCTCGTGGCGGCCCTGATGGAACAAGCTCACAAGGTTTGGCACACATCCAATCTCTACCGTATAACGGGCCAGGAGCGGCTGGCTGAACGCCTTTGCAGCGTGACATTCGCCGATAAGGTCTTCTTCGCCAACTCTGGCGCCGAGGCCTTGGAAGCATCCATAAAAATGGCGCGCAAATATCACAGCCATCGCGGCCATCCCGAGCGCTACCGCATTCTCACCTTCGAAGGCGCATTCCATGGACGGACGCTCGCGACCATCGCGGCGGGCAATCAGCCCAAACACACTGCCGGCTTCGGCCCGAAGGTTGAGGGCTTCGACCAGGTCCCGCTCGGCGATCTCGCCGCGGCGCGAGCAGCCATTACCGGGGAAACTGCCGGCATCCTGATCGAACCCATCCAGGGAGAGGGAGGCATCCGGTTCGCAGGCTGGCCCTTCCTGCGGGCTTTGCGCGAACTCGCCGATGAGCATGACATTCTTCTCATGCTCGACGAGGTGCAATGCGGCATGGGCCGCACGGGCAAACTCTTCGCCTACGAATGGTCCGGGATCGAACCCGATATCATGGCGGTCGCGAAAGGCCTCGGCGGAGGATTTCCCATCGGCGCTTGCCTCGCAACAGAGAAAGCGTCGGCGGGCATGACAGCAGGGACGCATGGCTCGACCTTCGGCGGCAACCCGCTTGCAGCCGCTGCCGGCAATGCGGTCCTCGATATCGTGCTGGAACCAAATTTCCTGTTAAATGTCCGCAAGATGGGCTTGCTTTTTGCGAATCAGCTTGCTGAAATCGCTGCTCGGCATGCGAATATCATAGCCGAAGTCCGCGGTGAGGGCCTTATGCTCGGCCTTAAATGTCACATCCCTAACACGGACGTGGCGGGAACGCTCTTTGCGGAGAAATTGTTGGCTGTTACCGCAGGCGAAAATGTCGTCAGACTTTTGCCACCGCTTATTGTAACAGAAACGGAAATAAAAGAGGCGTGCGCAAAAATCGACAACGCATGTGCGAGGCTCAATGCTACACTTACAGCGTGACACCACGCTCGAATTGCCAATGACGCTCCGTCATTTTATAGACATTGACGATTACGACAGGGAAACGCTGCGCTTTATCCTCGATTGTGCGCACAATCTGAAGAGATCGTTCAAGACGCCTGCGGCGTCACGGCCGCGTCTCGCGGAAGGCGCTGTTCTGGCCATGCTGTTCGAGAAGACGTCAACGCGCACGCGCGTATCGTTCGATGTCGCCATGCGGCAGCTCGGCGGAGAGACCATCGTTCTGAACCATTCCGACATGCAACTCGGCCGGGGCGAGACGATCGCGGATACGGCGCGCGTTTTGTCCCGGTATGTCGACGCGATCATGATGCGCGCGATGTCACATGAGACGCTGATCGAGCTGGCGAATTATGCGACGGTGCCCGTTATCAACGGCCTTTCGGACCGCTCGCACCCCTGCCAGATCCTCGCCGATATCATGACGCTGGAGGAGAAGAAAGGGCCGGTCAAGCCGCTCCAGGTGACCTGGGTTGGCGATGGCAACAACGTCGCCGCTTCATGGATTCATGCAGCCGTCCGTTTCGGCTTCACGCTCCATCTTGCGACGCCGCCGGAACTCCGGCCACCGCTGGACCTGATCAACTGGGCCCATTCCGAGGGCGGCAAGCTTGTCATGTTCGATGATCCTGGCGAGGCGGTCGAGGGCGCTGATTGCGTCGTGACCGATGTCTGGGTCTCGATGGGTCAGCAGAACACGACGGAGCGCGTCGACCTTTTGCGACCCTATCAGGTCAATATGCCTTTGATGGAGAAGGCCGCCAAGGACGCAATCTTCATGCATTGCCTGCCGGCGCATCGCGGCATGGAGGTGACCGACGACGTTATAGACGGGCCGCAATCGGTCGTGTTTGACGAGGCGGAAAACAGGTTGCACGCACAGCGCGCCATCCTTGCGTGGTGTCTCGAGAAGGTTTGACGGCTTAGAGGCAAGGCCCTGCTTTGGCCTTCATCGGCGGCAGCGGGCCTGCCGGCGCGTAAGCCCAGCCCGCGATAATTCAGCGACGAGGTTCGGACAAAGGCCTGAACTGTCGCTGACGCTCGCGGCCGGCGTCACGGGAGACTTCGCATATCCGCTGCGAGGCAATGCGACCTTTGGGCAGCGGCGCTCGCCCTGTGATTGTCATCGTCAAATACCTACATGCGGTGCAAATTTCGATCCGCCAGCCAGCGCGTTTGGGGACGTGTGACTGTGCCGAACGGGCGCCAGATATTCACAGGGGTATGAGCATACATGGGTCTATACACGGAGATCAACAAACCAAGGCGCCTCGAGAAGTCTTGATGGGCGGGGATTACGGCAAGTTTGACGGTGTCACCGGGGCGGGCAAGTTCAAAGATTACGTCCTCCCTTTTCAGTTGGAAGCATCCGGCGCTCGCGGACGCCTTATCCGTCTTGGCCCGGTGGTGGACGAGATTTTAGGGAGACACGCCTACCCCGAGAACGTGCTTCTTCTTCTCGGCGAGGCCGTGACGCTGACCGCGATGCTGGGAGCGGCGCTGAAATTCGACGGCAAGTTCATCCTTCAGACGCAGTCTGACGGGGCGGTCGGCTTCCTCGTCGTGCACTACAGCTCGCCCGGCCATGTCCGCGGCTATGCCAGCTATAATCGCGATGACATCGTTGAAGCGTCGAAGCCGTTGCTCGGAGATGGGCATCTCGCCATGACCATCGACCCTGGAGCGGGCAGGGAACGCTACCAAGGCATCGTCGGCTTGGCCGGAAACACGCTCGTCGACGCCGCTCACGAATATTTCGACCAATCGGAGCAAATCCCGACATTCATTCGCATCGCCGTAGCGCGCCAGTTCACCGCAGGGGACGGCGGAAACCCGGGCCAATGGACCTGGAGGGCGGGCGGCTTGATGGTGCAGAAGCTGACGCGGGAGGGTGGCCAGCAGCAGAGCCAGCCCGATGCGGGCGCCGCCGACGACGACGGCTGGCGGCGCGCGCAGGCGCTTGCTTCGACGGTCGAGGATCACGAGCTCCTGGACCCGACGCTTTCCCCCGAGCGCCTGCTTTACCGGCTCTTCCATGAGGAGGAAGTGCGCGCTTTCGACGCCATGCCTCTTGACGCCAAATGCAACTGCTCGCGCGAGCGCGTCGAGACCATGCTGAACCAGTTCTCGCCTGCGGAACTCGATGGCATGGCCGAAGACGACGTCATAACCGTGACCTGCGAGTTCTGCAATACTCACTATAAGTTTGACGCGGATCAATACCTCAAAGGCGACCGGACTTAGGAGAGTCATGCCGGGTTCGGCGCCGCCTTTGCATCGTCCGTGGTGGTCCAGACTTTTCGGGGCGCTGCGCTTTGCACGGCCGCGAACCGGGACGCGGCCTTTGCGTCGCCACGCTAGCGTCCCGTCTTTCGAATTGCCGCCCAGTTTGAAACGAGCTCGAACGGCAATTCGGAGACTAAGGGACACTAGCAAAAACAAGGAGCTAGTGTGGCTTATGTCTCGCAATTGCCTATGAGAGCCAGCCGTCGATGCTGTAGGCAATTGCGAGACGCCACACTAGCGACAACGATTTGACAAGGAAGTTCAGCATGCGCTTTGAAGGAACGGACACCTACGTCGCCACCGACGACCTTCGCGTCGCCGTCAACGCCGCCATCGTGCTGGAGCGCCCGCTGCTGATAAAAGGCGAACCCGGCACCGGCAAAACGGTGCTCGCCCGCGAGGTCGCCACCGCACTCAACGCGCCGCTCATAGAGTGGCACATCAAGTCGACGACCAAAGCGCAGCAGGGCCTCTACGATTACGACGCCGTCAACCGCCTCCGCGACAGCCAGCTGGGCGACGAGCGCGTGAAGGATATTCGCAACTACATCCGCAGGGGCAAGCTTTGGGAGGCGTTCGACTCCGGCACAAGGCCGATCCTCCTCATTGACGAGATCGACAAGGCCGACATCGAATTTCCGAACGATCTTTTGCAAGAGCTCGACCGAATGGAATTCCACGTCTACGAGACCGGCGAAGTCGTGAAGGCGAGGCTGCGCCCCATCGTGATGATCACGTCGAACAACGAGAAGGAACTTCCTGACGCGTTCCTCCGCCGCTGCTTCTTCCATTACATCCGCTTCCCCGACCGCCAGACCATGCAATCCATCGTGGATGTGCATTATCCGGGCCTGAAGCCGCGGCTCTTGAGCGAAGCGCTCAACATCTTTTTCGATGTTCGCGACGTGCCGGGCCTGAAGAAGAAGCCATCCACATCGGAGCTTCTGGACTGGATCAAGCTTCTCCTCAGCGAGGACATCGACCCCGAACTGCTGAAAGAGCGCGACCCGCGCAAGCTCATCCCGCCGCTGCATGGCGCGCTCCTCAAGAACGAGCAGGACGTACAGCTTTTCGAGCGCCTCGCGTTTCTGAACCGGCGGAAGGAGCGGGAGTAGCCGTGTCCCAAACTCCGCAAAGGGTCGATTTAAGACATTCTGCCCCAGGAACGTTGTGGCGGCTTGACCTGCAGCTGCAGAAATCCCCGTTGAAACTGCAAGGTGCGCGTCCAGTCGCACGCCTGTTTACTGTCGCCCCGCTTCGGAAGCGGGACTTCAGGAGGACCGCTCCACCATCCAGGCTTGCGAAGCAAGTCTGCGACCTGCTTGACCCACCCGGGTTGAAAGTATTGCGGTCTTTGGGTGCGCCGCATTTTTCACCATGGCGATCGCTTGCCCGGTCTCATTGCCCGTTTTAAAGAACGCGATGCTTGTCTGCAGCGTCTCGGCCTGGCCGGACAGCGCCTCCGAGGTCGCCGACATCTCCTCGGCGGCGCCGGCGTTCTGCTGGATCACCTTGTCGAGCTGCTGGATGGCCTGGTTCACCTGATTGGCGCCGATGTCCTGCTCGCGGCATGCGGCCGAGATCTCCTCCACGAGTTCGGCCGTCTTCTTGATGTCCGGCACGAGCTTCGCAAGCATGGCGCCCGCCTCGCGCGCCGCGCTCACCGTCTGGCCCGAGAGCGCGCTGATTTCGCCCGCCGCCGTCTGGCTCCGCTCGGCGAGCTTCCGCACCTCGGAGGCGACCACCGCGAAGCCCTTGCCGTGCTCGCCCGCGCGCGCCGCTTCCACCGCCGCGTTCAGCGCAAGAAGGTCGGTCTGGCGCGCGATCTCCTGCACGAAGGTGATCTTCTCGGCGATGGTCTGCATGGCCTCGACCGCGCGGTTCACCGCGTCGCCGCTCGCCTGCGCGTCGGCGGAGGACTGGCGCGCGATCTTCTCGGTCTCCCGCGCGTTGTCGGCGTTCTGCTTGATGTTGGCGGCCATCTGTTCCATGGACGAGGACACCTCCTCGGCTGACGCCGCCTGCTCGTTGGCGCCGGCCGAGAGCTGCTGGCAGGCCGACGACAGCTCCTCGCTGCCCGACGAGACGTTGCCCGCGGCGGAGAGCGCGTCGGAGACGACGGTGCGAAGCTTCTGGCTCATCTCTTTCAGCGCGAGGCCGAGCGTATCCTTGTCCGACAGCGGTTTCGGCTCGACGGAGAGATCGCCGTGCGCGATCGCGCCGGCCATCTCGGCCGTGACGCGCAGGTTCCCCGTCATGCGGTTCAGGGCGTCGATGAGGTCCTTGATTTCATCCTTACCGTTGGCCTTGATGTCCTGATGGAGATCGCCAAGAGCGATCGCGTCGGCGACCGAAACTGCCCGGCGCAGCCTGCGGCGCAGGCTGAGCGACAGGAAAGCCCCTGCAACGATGCTGAAGAGAACGGTGAAGGAGGCCGTTCCAAACATGAGGTTCTCTACGAAGTCAGAACGCTCCTCCGCCTGCTCGTGCGTATTTCCCGCACGGCTGAGCGCATCGGCTATTACGGCGTCGAGGGCGCCCTTGACGGCCGCAAACTGTTTGACGGCAACGCCAAGAACTGTGTCCTCGGCTTCGTTGAAGTCTTGTTTCTGCAAGGCGGAGATGGCCGGCTTGATGGCTTTCAAGACAAGGGCATGCCTCTTGGAGGTCCAGTCCGCCAGAAGCGCCTTGTCGCCATCCCCACTAGCGTCCTTGATATATCGCGCGGCGAGACCATCGATCTCTTTCAAATTTTTATCGACGCGCTCGATATAAGGCTGGACGTTCGCGGGGCTTGGGCGGGCGATGACGGCAATGATCAATTGCTCTACGCTACTGTGCATGAGGTCGTTAATCCGGGACAGCTCGCTCACCGGAACGAGCCGCGCGTGATAAAAGTCCGCGATGTCTCGATCTGAAAGACGCAGTCCATGAAAAGCAATCGCCGCAATGCCGGCTTGGATAGCGGCCATGACAGCGAAGGCAATCATCATGCGGGCCGCTATGCTGAAATTGTTTATCATCGAGGTCTCGGCCAAGGCTGCGTTATTCTTGGGTCACGCCCCTTGCTCATCGCGATGCAATTGACGTCTTAATCGACAGGTAAGCCTCTTGCTTTCCAATCGGGAAAGCCTAACCGGTACCAATGCACGTTGGAATATCCACCCTTAATGGCAACGCAACCCGCTTTGTAACTCTTCCAACACTCGGGCCCGTTGCAATACAGCACAATGAAAGCCCCTTTGTTTGCGGGTAATTTGCCCAAATCGAACTGGTCTTTACTTGCATCGAAATCGGCGGTTTTCGCACTCTTTTCGCGGTACGGAACGCTGAGTGCACCCTTTACGTGCCCCTCCGCATATTCACTGGCGACGCGTGTGTCGATCAGGACAGCTCCCCCGCCGAGCGCTTTCAGCGCTTCGTCTGCAGTGATGAGCTGCGCACCGGATAAGGCCGTCGGCGTTTCGTCCGCCAGCGCGGCGTGGGTCGAAAGGAGACCGAACACGAGCACCGCCGCGATGGCCCTGAATGAAGAGAGGTGTTGGGTTAACATGGCCGAGCCTTCAAAATTAAGCTGAGCCATAGTTACTGTATTGGCGCTACAGATGAATAAACACAGCTAATTACACCCTATGGGCGCCGTTAACGAGGCATTATTGACTTGATCGCTAGCGCGGCCTGCGCAAAATCGGAAGCGGTTGCGGGGCGGCGAATGCGCCGAGACGCGTTCCGGGCGACGATCACGATGACGCCTGTTCCGTTGAACGCGGGATGCTTTGAGGCTTCGCCAATCTGGCCATGCCATCCTGGACGGCGCTCGCCGCACGCCTAGAGCTCGTCATCCCGGAACGACGCCTGCGTCGTATCCGGGATCGCAACAGGCGCTTCGATTTGTAACGGCCCCGGATATGCGCTGAGGCGCATTCCGGGGTGACGATCATCGGGACGCAGACGCTCTAAAGGTAAACCGTTCGTCAACTCCCCGTAAGCGTTAATACAACATGGTTAACAGGCGCGCGCCGGATTTATTTCCGGCCTGATGTATGCTTAAGAAAGCGTCTATCCGGCGCGAAAGGAAGAGCGCCGCGCCTTACGGCTGGCCGTAGGCGGGCTCGTCTAAGTCATTGAAAAGTAACAGCTTTATTCATCAACTCGATCGCCATTAAATAGAATTTAATGCCGGAATTTTGGCATTAAGTCGGCTCGCAAAAGTCCGTTAAATATGTTTGCGATTTCACGAGTTAACCCTTTCGCCAGCCCGAAAAGCTGCGGCGCAGGCGGCGGCGATGGCGTCCCGTTCGGTATTTTCCCCTTATTTAGCAAGGGTTGGAGCGGGGTCACGCTGTGTTAACCTGTCCGCAAGGCGATATCGCCGAAGATGTTTCAGAATAAGAAATGCGGACGAAATCGTCAGGGACAGATTGACAAGCAGAGGCCGCTTTGCGCAACTTGCATGCAAAAATGCATCCAGCCGCCCGCATCCGATTAAAGGCGCGATGCTTTAGAGCCGCAACCTATGCAATACTGTACTTCGACGGGCAACGGAAGCCCTTGCACCGAAGCGAAATTTCCGGAGTTTGCCCCTTAGCACTCAATGGGCAAGCGATGGGTCGAGATCGGCAATTGATCGAAAGTGCATTGCCGGGGCGACTTGTCGGGCCGCCACCGGATGAGCTTCGTGCCGTGCCGGAACCGGTTCGCGGTGATGTGGTCGTATTGGACCTCGACAACGAGCGCCGGCCGAAGCGGCTCCCAGGCCGTGGACTTCTCCGTCGCCCATCGGCTCGGGCCACCCGGAGCCTTGCCGGTAAAGCCGGGCGGCTCGATCAGGTCCTTCAGAAGCTTCGTCAGCTCGCTGCGATCCTCAGCCGCGATCGCCGATGTAAAGCCGACATGGTCGAGTTCGCCGCGCGCGTTATACAAGCCGAGCAGCAGCGAACCCACAAGGCGCTCGCGTTCGAGATAGCGGAAACCGCCGACCACGCAGTCCGCCGTGCGCAACCGCTTCACCTTGATCATCGAGCGCTTGCCCGGCTCGTAGGGGCCATCAAGCCGCTTCGCAACCACGCCATCGATCGGGCCGCCGCTCGCCTGGAGCCAGTCGCAGGCCACAGCGGGATCGCGAGTGAAAGGTGAAAGCCTGAGCAGCGGCTCCTCCGCGTTCTTCTTGTGGAACCGCTCCAGAGCCTCGCGTCTCTCAATGAGCGGAGAGCCGAGCAACGAGAGGCCGCCGATCGCGAGCGCATCGAAGAGGATCACGGTCGCGGGCGTTTCCTGCGACAGGCGCTTGATGCGGCTCTCCGCCGGATGCAGGCGCATTTGCAGCGCCTCGAAGGATGGAGCGCCGCCTGCCGCGACGATCAGCTCGCCGTCGAGGGCGAAGCTTTCGGGGCGGAGCCGTTCGATGAGCGACACGATTTCAGGGAAGAACCGCGCCAGCGATTTGCCGGACTTCCCTTGAAGCCCGGCCCCCTTCCCGCCGCGAAAGAGGAGGCACCGGAAACCGTCCCATTTCGGCTCGAACTGCCAGCCTGGTTCGGACGGGAGGCGATCCACCTGCCGCGCTTCCATCGGCGGCGTGGCGGGGTCGATGGGAAAGGGCCGTCCTTGCGGGGATGCGGCGGCGGACGGAAGCGCGGGCTTGTTCGGCATGTCAGCGAAAGGCGCAAGCGCCGCGCCCGGTTCCCATTCCCGCAATAGCGGTGGAGGGCGGATGAATTTTGTGGCAGATCAGTTTCATGAGACCGAAAATCCAGGCGCTTACCGCCTTCGCCTTCGCGGCCCTTTTCACGTTCTGCGCCGCTGCCGCCGAACGGTGGAACACCCTGCCCCCGCTGCCTCCCATGCCGCCAGCGGAGCGGTCAGGCTACGCGCCGGTCAACGACATCAAGATGTACTACGCGATCTACGGCAAGGGCGATCCGATCCTGCTTATCCATGGCGGCCTCGCGAATTCGGATTATTGGGCGAACCAGGTCAGGGAGCTTTCGAAGACCCACGAGGTGATCGTCGCCGACAGCCGCGGGCATGGCCGGTCGAGTTGGTCGAGCGAGCCGATCAGCTACGACCTGATGGCCTCTGACTATGTCGCGCTGCTGAACGATCTCAACATCCCGAAAACCGCGATTGTCGGCTGGAGCGACGGCGGCATCGTCGGGATCGACATCGCCATGCATCACCCGGAGCGCGTCACGAAGCTGTTCGCGCAGGCCGCGAACGTCACCACGGACGGCGTGAAGCCGCACATGGACAAAACGCCCGCTTTCGGGGCCTTCATCAAGCGCAGCGCCGGGGAGCATGAGCGGCTTTCGCCAGCGCCCCGGGACAATAAGAAGTTTCTCGCTTCGATCGAGAAGATGTGGGCCTCGCAGCCGAACTGGACAAAGGCGCAGCTCTCCAAGATCACTGTGCCGACCGCCATCGTGATCGGCGACCATGACGAGGCGATTTCGCGCAAGCACACGGATTATATGGCGAGCGTCATCCCCGGCGCGAAGCTCATCATCCTGAAGGATGTCGGCCACTTCGCCATGCTGCAGGACCCGGAAGCCTACACGAAGGCCGTCCTCGATTTTCTGGACGCGAAGTGAGCGCATCCGCCGCCGTCATCGGGGCCGGGCCTGCCGGGCTGATGGCCGCGGAGGTCATGGCGCGAGACGGCGTCGCCGTAACCGTCTACGACCACATGCCGACGCCGGGCCGCAAGTTTCTCCTGGCCGGGCGCGGCGGGCTCAACCTCACCCATAGCGAAGACCTCCCGCGCTTCCTTTCCCGCTATGGCGAGGCCGAGCCGCATCTGCGGACCGCAATCGAAGCCTTCCCGCCGCCTGCGCTGATCGCGTGGTGCGAGGGCCTGGGCCAGCCGACATTCGTCGGCACGAGCGGCCGCGTCTTTCCGCGAAGCATGAAAGCCTCTCCGCTGCTGCGGGCCTGGCTCGGGCGCTTGCGCTCGCTGAACGTGACGTTCCAGCCGCGCCATCGCTGGGTGGGCTGGGACGAAGAAGGCAGACTGCAATTCGAAACACCGGATGGCCGCATCGCCGTCGTTGCCGATGCCGCAATTCTCGCCCTTGGCGGCGCAAGCTGGCCCCGGCTCGGGTCCGATGGTCATTGGACAGGCGCTTTCGAGAATGCGGGCATCGCCGTCTCCCGCTTGAAACCTTCGAATTGCGGCTTTGTGGCTGACTTTTCCGATCTCTTCCGCGAGCGCTTTCAAGGCCAGCCGCTGAAAGGGGCCGAATTCGGTTTCGGCGGCCAGAAGGTGCGCGGCGAAGCGGTCGTGACCAGGATCGGCCTTGAAGGCGGAGCGATTTATGCGCTCTCGCCCAAATTGCGCGACGCCATTGAACTGGGTAAAGACGTCACCCTTATCATAGACCTTCGGCCCGGACTGGCGTTGCAGGATCTGGAAGCCGCGCTTTCGAAGCCCCGCGAAAAGCAGTCGCTTGCGAACGTCCTGCGGAAGACCGTCAAGCTGGCTCCTGTCGCGGCGGGGCTCTTGCACGAGACCGCCCGGCACACCGGAACTCTTGCCACAGCAACACCGGCGAAACTCGCCGCCATGATTAAAAGCGTTCCCGTCCGGCTCACAGCGACGGGTCCGATCGCGCGCGCCATATCGACGGCTGGCGGCGTTCCTTTCGCTGAGCTGGACGATTGCTTCATGCTGCACCGCAAGCCCGGGGTCTTTGTTGCTGGCGAGATGCTGGACTGGGAAGCGCCCACCGGCGGCTATCTCCTGCAAGGCTGCTTCTCCACCGGCGCAGCTGCCGCCCGTGGCGCGCTCGCCTGGCTCGGCAGACTTCGCTGACGTGGCCAACGGACCGTCATCCCGAAAGCCACTTGCGGCGATCCATTGGCGCGTCAGGCGGATTCTGTCCAGCTAGGAAACTCGAACAATTGACGCCGCCCGATAAGCCGCCCTATCTATCAGCCTGAGAACGAATTAGGAAAGAATGCCCCGATGGGAAAGAGAACATATCAGCCGAGCAATCTGCGCCGAAAGCGCAAGCATGGTTTTCGCGCGCGCATGGCGACGAAGCAGGGGCAACTCGTCCTCTCGCGCCGCCGCGCTCGCGGCCGCAAGAAGCTCTCGGCGTAAGCCGGGCTGATCTGCGCGGCCATGGAAACGCTCAAGACGCGCGCCGAATTTCAGCGCGTCCACAAGGGCCGCAAATGGGTGACCCCTGCATTCATTTTGCAGGGCCTCGCGCGTCCGTCCGATGAAGCCAATGGCCCGCGCATCGGCTTTACCGTCTCCGGCAAGTCAGTCGCGAAGGAAAGTCAAGGCGGGAAAAGAAGAGGCAAAGCCGTCGACCGCAATCGTGCGCGCAGAAGGCTGAAGGAAGCCGCCAGGCTTACATTTCTTGCGCATTCCAAGGCCGGATTCGACTACGTGATCATTGGCCGCGCCTCTGCCTTGACTAGAAATTTCGCCGACCTACTTGCGGACATGCGGCTCGCATTCCATAAAGTGAGCCAGCCGGCGCGCTCCGAAAAGGATCGTAACCCTGTCTTGTGAACGCCGCGCCGGTTTTGCCGGTTCTGCTTCCCTAGAGGACAGGAACCGGCTAAAGCGGTTTGGCTGCCGAATTGGCTGACTTGCTTCGCAGGGCGTGTAGGCGCTCTTCGAAGATTCTCCCTTGAGCGGTTTATGGAAAACAACAAGAACTTCATTCTCGCTATTGCGCTTTCGCTTGCTGTCCTGATCGGCTGGCAGTTTCTTTATATGGGGCCAGCCCAGAAAGCCCGGCAACAGGCCATCGAGGCCGCGCGAAATGCGCAGCAAACCCAGTCTGTCCAAACCGAGGCTCAGGCTCCCGGCAGCCAAGTATCATCGCCGTCTTCGTCGTCCGTAGAGGCTCCCACTGTACAGACCGCAGTCTTTATCTCGCGGGACGCCGCGATTGCAGCCTCGCCGCGCGTCAAGATCGATAGCCCGGCTCTCATCGGATCCATCAATCTGAAGGGCGGCCGGATCGACGACCTTGTCTTGCGGGACTACACCGTCTCAGTCGATCCGGACAGCGCCAAAGTCGATCTTTTGTCGCCGGAGGGCAGTCCTCATCCCTATTACGTCTTGACCGGCTGGGAGAAAGATCCGGGTGTGACGCCGGACGAAAACACGGTCTGGGAGCAGGAGGGCTCTGGGCGTTTGACGGCGCTATCGCCTGTAACGCTTCGCTGGGATAACGGCGCCGGCTTGTTGTTCCATCGCACGATCTCGGTCGATAGTCGCTACATGTTCACGATCACCGACGAGGTGGAGAACAAGTCGGGCAAACCCGTCACGCTCCGGCCTTCAGGCCAGGTGGCGCGTTTGACCGAGCCGAAGGGGCTTCTTGGATATTCCGTGCTCCATGAAGGGTTGATCGGCATCCTTGGCTCGACTGGCCTCAAGGAACTGACTTACGCCAACGCCCTCAAGAATTACGATCCGGAAAAAGGCACGGCCAAGGAGACCTTCTCATCCGACAAAGGCGGATGGCTCGGCTTCACCGATCAATACTGGGCTGCCGTTCTCATTCCCGATCAATCGAAATCCTATGACGCGAGGATGTTCGGAAATGGAAGCAAGCAATTCTTCGCCAAGCTGGACGAGAAGCCGCTGACGGTTGGCCCAGGCGAGAAAGAAATATCGACGAAAAGACTGTTCGCCGGCGCGAAGGAGGTCAACCTCCTTGAGCAATATACCGTGGACTATGGCATCGACCGGCTGAACCTGCTCGTTGACTGGGGATGGTTCTCCTTCATCACCGAGCCGATGTTCCATTTGATGAACTGGTTCTACAAGCTCGTCGGGAATTTCGGCATCGCCATCCTGCTCACGACCGTGCTTGTAAAGCTCCTCTTCTTCCCGCTTGCCAACAAGTCCTTCGAGTCGATGAGCAAGATGAAGAAGCTGCAGCCGGAGCTGAAAAAGATCCAGGAGCGCTTCAAGGACGACAAGCAGCGCCAGCAGCAGGCGATGATGATGCTGTACAAGAAGGAGAAGGTGAACCCCATGGCGGGGTGCCTCCCGATCGTGATCCAGATACCCGTCTTTTTCTCGCTCTACAAGGTGCTCCTTGTCTCGATTGAAATGCGGCATGCGCCATTCTTCGGCTGGATCAAAGACCTCTCGGCGCCCGACCCGACATCGGTGTTCAACCTCTTCGGGCTCATCCCCTGGACGCCGCCGCAATTCCTGATGCTCGGCGCTCTGCCACTCGTCATGGGCATTTCCATGTGGGTTCAGATGCGGCTCAATCCCGCGCCGCCGGACCCTATGCAACAGAAAATCTTCGCATGGATGCCGGTCGTATTCACGTTCATGCTGGCGCACTTCCCGGCGGGCCTGGTGCTCTACTGGACGTGGAACAATGTCCTCTCCTTCGGCCAGCAAGCTTTCAT
Source organism: uncultured Alphaproteobacteria bacterium (assembly GCA_963764115.1). Classification (GTDB taxonomy): domain Bacteria; phylum Pseudomonadota; class Alphaproteobacteria; order Rhizobiales; family Rhodomicrobiaceae; genus Rhodomicrobium. The sequence continues at coordinate 96,272 of CAVXRT010000013.1, read as the reverse complement.
CATGAAGCGGCAAGGCGTTGACATCGACATCCTGCACAATGTCGGTGTCAAGAAGGTGGGCGGCAGCGTCAAGAAGGCCGGATTGAAGCTCAAGGGCAACGGCAAGCCGCCAGAGTTGACCGCCCGCGATATCGATGACACCGAAAAGCAGGCGAAAATGGCGAGTCATGACGTCGTTGAGGCCAAGCAGGCAGAGACAACCGGTGATGACGACGTTGATACCGCCAAACTCGAAGAGATAGTGGCTCGCGACAGCGCTGACGCCGGCAAGGAAGCACAGATAGCCGGTTTGCACGGGGATAATGGCAAACAGGCCCAGATAACCGATCGGCGCGGCGATGTCAGGCGCATGAAGAAAGCTAAACGAAAGGGAAACGGGCGAAGCCGCACTTCCGGTGAATGACGCGCCATGATTCCGGCAGAATCCCTTGAAGAGCGCGAGCTTGCCGCTCGCGCGCTCCATCTCTTCAAAGCCCCGGCGGACTTCGTGCTCGGCGTCACCGAAGTCTCCGCCCTGCCTCACAGCGACCGCGTTGAAATCGCCTTCGCCGGGCGTTCCAACGTCGGTAAATCAAGCCTCCTCAATGCCCTGCTTGGCAGAAAGAGCCTGGCCCGGGTCTCCAACACGCCCGGCCGCACCCGAGAGCTCAATTACTTTTCCGTCGGCGACAATCTGTTCGTCGTCGACATGCCGGGCTACGGCTACGCGAAGGCCCCCAAGTCCCTGGTCGCAGGCTGGACGCAACTCATCCACGATTACCTCCGCGGACGCCCCCAACTGAAACGCGTCATGCTCCTCGTCGACAGCCGGCACGGCTTGAAAAGCTCCGATAAGGAGATCATGACGATGCTCGACAAGGCGGCCGTTTCCTATCAGGCCGTTCTGACAAAGGCGGACAAGCCGAAGGCGGGCGACCTCACCCAAGTTGTTCGCGAAACCGAGGACGCTTTGCGCAAGCATCCCGCTGCACATCCGAAGGTCCTGGCGACATCGGCCATGGAGGGGCAAGGAATCGACGACCTTCGCCTGGCGATCGCTGAACTCTGCTAGACCTCGAAAGCTTCTGAAACGGCAGTGGCTCGGAGGGTCCCTGACGTTTAGGGGTGGATTCCAGGCACGCCTCCCTTGCGTTTCATGGAGTTTGCATAACTCCGCCCGAAGGCCGGTTTCGTCTTGAAGTTGCCTTTTACGGTGGCTAAAAGTCGACACTTGGCGGGTGGGAGGAAGCCGTGTCCAAAAGATTTGCTTTATGCCTCGTTTGCGGGATGGCGCTGCTCCAATTCGGGCTGGCGGCCGCGCAAGCTCAATCTGAGCCTACTGCTGAGAGCCAGCAACCTGCGCAATCGGCCCCCCCCGCACAGCCAACAATATCGCCGGACGACCCGCGCCTTATCCTCATGGTGCGCAACGCGATCATAGCGCTCAATCAGGCAAACCTGACAGGAAACTACTCGGTTTTACGGGAGATGGGCACGCCGAATTTCCAGATGACGAACAACTCGGCCCGGCTCGCGGAGGCATTTGCAACGCTGCGTGCGCGCAAGCTCGACATCTCTCCGATCATGTTCTTTAACCCAAAGTACGCCTCGCCCCCGGGGATTCAGGATGGGCAGATTCTTCGGATCACGGGTGTTTTCCCTACAACGCCGGAGCAGGTCAATTTCGATCTCGCCTTCCAGCTGTTCGGTGAACAGTGGATGCTGGCTGGGATCGCCGTCAACGTCGCGCCGCCAGGAGAAAATGCCCAGGCCTCCGCTCCGCCCGCGTCGCCGCCGGCCCGTACGGCTGAGACCGGCGATGCGAAGCCCATTCGCATCGATCTGAGCCAACCGTCAGCGCCAACGCCGGCTCCCGCTCAGCCGGCAGCGCCTAAGAAGTCCGCGCCAAAGAAACCGAAGCCGCCCGCGCAGAAAACAGCAGCGGCACAGCCGGCAGGGTCGCCTGCCCCAGCAGCGCCCCCCGAGCAGCCACCTGCGCAGGCGCCAAGACCCGCTCCTGCCGCTCCCGAACCCTGGAACCCATTTGGGCGCTAATGTTGTGAGAGGCTTCCTGCTTTGCGCCGCCGCTTGCGCCTTCCTCGTTGCATTCTGGGGGTGTGCGCGCGCCGAAGAGGCCGTTGCCCCGGACCAGCGGGAAGCAAAAAAGGCTTTCGGCGCTGTGAAGGCGCCGGCGGGCAAAGTTCCGCAGGCCATAGGCCGGTATGAACGCGGTTGCGTTGCGGGTGGACAAAAGATCGCCGCCAGCGGCATCGGTTGGCAGACCGTGCGGGTCTCACGCAATCGCTATTGGGGTCATCCCATCCTGATAGCCTACATCCAGAGGCTCGCCAGCGACGTGAAACGGCTGGACGGCTTGCCGGGCATTCTCGTGGGAGACATGGCCCAGCCCATCGGAGGCCCGCTACAGGGTGGCCATGCAAGCCACCAGATCGGGCTCGACGTGGACTTATGGTACACGCTCATGCCTGATCACACGCTTTCCGCCGACGAGCGCGAGCATATTGCGGCGGATAACATGGTCGATCAGGCCACTCTGACGACCAATCCGAAGATATGGACACAGGCGCAAGTCGGGCTTCTTCGCCGCGCAGCGTCCTACCCGGAGGTGGCCCGAATTTTCGTTAATCCCGCCGTGAAAAAAGCGCTTTGCGATAGCGCCGGCAACGATCGCTCATGGCTGCAAAAAATCCGCCCCTGGTACCAGCACGACGATCATTTCCACGTCCGCCTGAATTGTCCTCCGGGAAGTCCTGCTTGCGTCCCTCAGGCCGACGCACCGGCTGAAGACGGCTGCGGCCAGGAGTTGGAGGACTGGTTCAAAAAATTGAGAGCGCCGCCTCATCCTCCTGTGAAGCCGAGGAAGGTGATCCCGGTTAAGCCGATGCTTGTGTCCGACCTGCCCAAGGAGTGTCAGGAATTGCTGGCCGCCGCGGACGATGCCGCAGCCAAGGAGAAAGCCGCCTGGACGCCAAACTGACAAGCGCTCAGGTTCGACGCCAGCTACGCTGCGAAATCGAGGGTCACCGGAACATGGTCTGAGGGCCTATCCCAGCTGCGCGCGATTTTCAGCACACCCGCGCTTCGAGCGCGTGTGGCCATCCCTGCGCTTCCCCAAATATGATCGAGGCGACGCCCGCGATCCGAGGCCGCCCAGTCGCGGGCGCGATAGCTCCACCATGTGTAGAGCTTCTGTTCGGGCACAATGAAACGCCTGACGAGATCGACCCAAGGCCCCTCATCCTGCACCTTTGTCAACGCCCCCACTTCCACCGGCGTGTGGCTGACGACTTTGAGCAGCTGTTTGTGGGACCACACATCCGTTTCCAGCGGCGCGACGTTGAAATCGCCAACAAGCACCACGTGCCCATCGCGCGCCCCGCGCCAGGCGCTGAGCGCAGCCAAATAAGCCAGCTTCTGCTTGAACTTGGGGTTCAGCGCCGGGTCGGGAATATCGCCGCCTGCGGGCACGTAAATGTTGTGAATCGCAAGCCTTGTCCCATCAGGCAATAAGACAGCGCAGCCAAGATGCCTTGCTTCGTCCGTGCCGCAAAATCTCTCGCGCGGCAAAGGTTCCAAAGGAAGCTTCGAAAGCGTGGCCACCCCATGATAGCCGGGCTGCCCGCTGATCGCGATGTGCCTATATCCGAGCTCTCTGAACCCTTCGCCCGGAAAGAGGTCCTCCCTGCACTTGATTTCCTGCAGGCAGAGAATGTCCGGCTTGGCCTCGCTCAGGAAGCGCGCGACGAGATCAAACCGCAAGCGTACGGAGTTGATGTTCCAGGTGGAGATTTGAAGTGTCATGGCACAAAAAAAAGCGCCCAACTCCGGCGAAGGTTGGGCGCTTTTGCGTTTTCACGCATGCGCCGGGAGGGAAGCCGGCGCTGGAGGACTGATACCTTCGGCTAGACGGGGGGGCACTACCGATGGTGACTGGCATCAGCCTTCCAATGCTAGTAAAGATAGCATGAGTGAGGCCGGATGCAAATCAAAAATGCTAGATTTTAAGCTTGACAGTTGCGAATTTGTCGTTAACTCGATCGATCACTCCCTGTGAAATCCGATATCTTTTGAAAACTCAAACAGCTCTGCTGAGACGCGCTTGTTCTGCTCAAGGTCGCCGACCTCAATGCGTGTATTGAGCCCCTGGGCATCGGTGATGATCCATTCCTTGAGGCTCATGTCCGGCTTACTGAAGAACAGGCTGATCCGACCTGCGGCGTCGCCCTTCTTGTCTTCCACCGTGATGACGACGGTGTCCGGGCCCTGCTCGATGCCGAGGATGTTGGCGTCTTTTGACAGGTCAACGGTCTCAGACAGAAGAAGCCGGAAGGGCGTCATTTCGAGGGGATATTTGTCCGAGGTGTTGAGCGCATAGTCCTCGATGGCGAGGTAATATCCGTTGGAAATGATTTTCAAACGGCTTGGCAGGGCATAGTCGAAGCGCAATCGACCGGGTCGCGCAAAATAAAATCTCCCCTGCTTCTGGGTGTTGTCGGGGTCGGTCTGGACGAACGTGCCCTCCAGATTGGCCAATTTGTTGAAATAGTCGTTGACCTTGCCAATGACCTCCTGGTCGCTTTCCTCAACGGGGCGGACGGGAGCCGCAGGCGCGGCTTGCGGCTGAGGCGGCTGCGCCGTCTTGGCTTGCCATGCGCCTCCACTTCCGCCGACCGGGCTGGCTGGCTTTGCGGCGGCGGCGCGGGCGGGGGCAACGGGAGCAGCAGTCGCCGGGGCGACAGGAGCGGGAACAGGCGCAGGCGCAGGCGCTGATACTGCCGGCGGCGGATTCGATGGGGTGGTCTTCGAGACCTCCGTCTCGCCCCCCTGGGCGAGGCCAAGTCGAGGCAAGGCGGCTGCCATCAACAGCGCAACAATGCAGCTTGCGAACCGTGGGCCGGTTCTGGAAATGCTCGAAACCATGCGGCCTTGATCCATCGTTCGGTGGCCCCTGTGTGAATGGCTTTGGATTGGCGGTTATGAGCTTGGAAGAAAGCGTCAAATTCTGGGCGATTTGATGCCCGGCCCGGATATTCCCGCGCGCGGGCGTTTTATTGGCCGCCAGCATCGAGCAGGATCTCACGCCGGCCTGTCCTGCTCGGGGCGCCCACTATCCCATCCTGCTCCATGCGCTCGATCAGGGAAGCTGCGCGGTTGTAGCCGATGCCGAGACGGCGCTGTAGATAGCTTGTTGTCGGCTTTCTATCCTTCAACACGATATCCACGGCCTGCCGGTAAAGGTCGCTGCCGCCGCCCTCCCCTCGTGACGGACCATTGTCATCGAAGCCGCCATCATCCTCGAGAATGTCCTCCCGATAGGACGGAAAGCCTTGCGCTTTCAGATGGCGGGCCACCGCCTCGACCTCGTCGTCCGATACGAAAGGCCCGTGAGCCCTGATGATGCGGCCGCCAGCAGCCATGTAGAGCATGTCGCCCTGGCCCAGAAGCTGCTCCGCGCCCTGCTCGCCGATGATGGTGCGGCTATCGATTTTCGAGGTGACCTGGAAGCTGATCCGGCTCGGGAAGTTCGCCTTGATCGTGCCGGTGACCACATCCACACTCGGCCGTTGCGTCGCCATGATGAGATGAATTCCGGCCGCACGCGCCATTTGCGCGAGGCGCTGCACCGCATATTCGATGTCCTTGCCCGCGACCATCATGAGGTCGGCCATCTCGTCGATGACAACGACGATGTAAGTCATCGAAACCGGCTCGAACGTCTCCTCCTCCTCGATCGGCTCGTCGGTACGGGGGTCGAAGCCGGTCTGCACAACGCGGCGCAGCGGCTTGCCGCGCAACTGCGCCGTGGCGACCTTTGCGTTGTAGCTCGTGATATTGCGCACGCCGAGCTTGTTCATCAGCTCGTAACGCGTGTTCATCTCCTTGAGGATCCATTTGAGCGCAACCACCGCCTTTTTCGGGTCTGTGACCACAGGCGCCAGCAAGTGCGGGATGCCGTCATACATCGACAACTCCAGCATTTTTGGATCGATCATAATGAAGTTGCACTGGCTTGGCGGCAGCCTGTAGAGCAGCGACAGAATCATGGTGTTGATCCCGACCGACTTGCCGGAGCCGGTGGTCCCCGCGATCAAAAGATGCGGCATGCGAGCCAGATCAACCACGATCGGTTCCCCCCCGATCGACTTGCCAAGGGCGAGCGGCAGCGCGGCTTGCGTATCCTGAAAGGCGTTCGAACTCGATGATGCCCCGAAAGGAGACGATCTCGCGTTTCGGATTGGGAAGCTCGACGCCGATCGCGTCGCGGCCAGGAACGACGGCCACACGCGCGGAAACGGCGCTCATGGACCGCGCGATGTCGTCGGCAAGCCCGACCACACGGGAGGATTTCGTTCCGCGCGCGGGCTCCAATTCAAAAAGCGTGATGACAGGACCGGGGTAAATGCCCGAGATGCGGCCTTTCACGCCGAAGTCGCCCAAGACGCCCATAAGCGCCGATGCGCGCTCCATGAGCGTGGGATCGTGTGCGTTCGGCTTTTGCGACACGCGAGGGGGAGGCGTCAGAAGCGAGATTGGCGGAAGCGACGGGGTGGAATTCTCCTCGTCCTCTTCATCCAAGTCTTCGGGCAAACCGCCGTTCTTCACATAGATAAGGGGCTTGCGCCGTTTTACCGCCCCGGCGCCATTCTTGAGAATGCGCCGCGCGCTTTCGCGAGCGTTCTCGATCGCGGCGCCGGTCAGCCGGCGCAGCGGCGATGATGTTTCAGGCTCCTGGCCGCCCGCGCCTTCCGCGCTCGCCGAATTGGAGCCGGCGCGGCGTGGTCCGAAAAAAGGCTCGATGCGGATATCTTCGAAAACCTCCGTCCCGCCGTCCTCGAAGGCCTCCGCCTCGGGCTCGCGCTCGGGCTCCTCGGATAGCTGGAGCGAACCGAGATTCGGGGCGACAGCGAGGTCCCCAAGCTCATCGGCGGCCAAAACAGCGGAACCCGGGCGGCTTCCCCAATTCGCGAATGGCGACGGAGCGCCGTTGCGAACCGGCTTCGGCGATGCGACGTCCGTCCTGCGCGGTTCCACCTTTGCCGGCGTCAGACGCGGTTCTACGCGGGTCAACAAATAGTCGCGAGCCGGGCCGATGACAGTGAGCGCCTTATCCCGCGGCGAGAACCGTGTGACCCAACTTGTCACTTTTCGGGTGAGCGTGGACACCGCCGCGCTTTGCGGCTCTTGCGCCGCCTCAGATTTCCGCGGGGCGGCAGCGACCTTCCGAGGCTCGCCACGCAGAGCGATCGTTAAGGCCTTGGGACTGAGACCGCAGGCTCGAAAAACACACCACGCGCCTGCCGCCAGAAAGAGAAGACCGAAGCTGGGCCAAAGGACCGCACGGGGAAACAAGGACGAGAGCTTTGCGAAGCGCGCAGCAATGAAATCACCGACAATGCCGCCAAGGCCGCTATCGAGAAGCCAGCGCGCGGGCGCTGGAAACGCGGCAAAGAATGCAGGAACGGCAAGCGCCGCGGCGGCCCAGTATATCGCTCTAAGCCGGGGCCGGAGCGGCAAGCGCCCTCCGGCAATCCGCAATCCGAGCGCGGCAAGCGGCAAGACCAGGAAGGGGGAAGCCAGGCCAAAGCTTTGCATGAGCGCATCGGCGACGCTGGCGCCCCGGCGTCCAAGCCAGTTATGCGGTTGCGCCAAGGTTGCGTAGCTGGGGCTCGGGTCCCCGTAGGACCAGCTGATCAAGGCAAGCCAGCAGGCGATCGCGATGCCAACAAGCGAAGCGCCGAGCAGCCGCCAGGGCAGGCGGCGCAATTCGACCGTCAGCGCTTTCGGTAGGAACCGTGTCCGCCTTGTCTGCATCCGCGTACGCCACCCCACTCATGGCTCTGGTTACAACACAATCGCCGCGAGCCGTTCCACTGCATCCCGCGTTACGTCAAGCGGGTCTACGAGCGCTAGCCGGGCGTACTCCTTCGCCGGATTGACCCCGTTAGCGTCTGGTTGAGCCAGATATGCACCAGGGAGAATTTTGACACCGCATCCTTTCCAAATGGTTTTCGCGGCGCGTTCACCTCCACCAAAATTTGACAAATCGAGCCAGAGAAAGAAACCGCCGGCGGGCTCATAATAGTGAGGCAGCGTTCCGAGGATTTGCGATGCGAGCGCGACCTTCTCACGATAGAGTGCACGGCTTCGAGCGACATGGTCCTCATCCGCCCACAGGGCTGCGGAGGCGTGTTGGATCGGCAGCGGCACTTGCGGCGAGGCAACGTTGCGGTATCGCATATAGTCTTTCAGGAACGCGCCGTCTCCTGCAATGAAACCCGATCGCAGCCCGGGAGCATTCGACCGTTTAGACAAGGAATTGAAGACCAGGACACTGTCGAAACCACCGGTCGCCGCCGCGATTTTTAGGGCGCCCGGCGGGGGATCGTTCTGGTAAATTTCAGAATAACACTCGTCGGAGAATATATAAAAGCCGTGTCTTCTCGCAAGTCCGATGAGTTGTTCGAGATAGGTGGCCGACGCCACCGCTCCCTGCGGATTGGCGGGCGACGCAAGATAGAAGGCAGCGGCGCGATCCAGAAGCTCAGGCTCTAGCGCGCCAAGATCGGGCAAGAACCCGGTTGCCTTCGTTGCGGCAAGAAGGACCGGCTCGCACCGAGCCGTCAATGCGGCGGCATAATACGCCTGATAGAAGGGATTCGGCATCAAGACAGCGGCGCTGCGGTTCCCCTTCAACGCCACGGCAATGGTCAATGCCGAGACAAGCCCCTCCCTGGTTCCGCAAAGCGGAAGGATGTGCAACTCGCTGTCGAGGAATCCCGGTTCAAGCCGATAGCGGCGAGCCAGCCATTCGGCGATGGCGCGCCTCAGCTCGGGGATGCCCCCGATGGGAGGGTACTTGCCGAAGCTTCCCCAACGATCCGCGATGATTTCCGCCACAAAGCGCGGGACGCCGTGCCTCGGCTCTCCGATCGTCATATCGATCGGCGAGGCGCCCGGCTCCTCATCCTCCAAGAGCTCGCGGAGCCTCGGGAACGGCGATTGAATCGCGGACAGGATCGTATCTGACAAAGGCGCTCCAAAGCTGTCTTCACTTGAAAAGGCAGGACTTTACACCTTGGCGCGGCTGATGAAAATGCGAAAAAGCCCGGAATGCGATCCCGGGCTTCTGGCCGGCGGCCGAACCGCTCGAAGGGAGGAGAAACAAGCGGCTTGCCTTCCGGCACGGGGCGGCAGCCTCGCCGCCCCGTGTGTTCTTACATGTTGTAGGCGCGCTCGCCATGCTCGGAGATGTCGAGGCCTTCGCGCTCGGACTCGGACGAAACCCGCAAGCCCACGAGCACCGAGATGATGAGGAACACGACCAGGCTGCCGACCCCAGACCAACCGATGGTGATAAGCGCGTTCTTGAACTGGATGAGAACCTGAGCCGCGATGTCGTAGTCGCCGATGGGGCAGTCGCTGGTGACCATGCCGTCCTTGACCACGCACTTCGTATAGTCGACAACGCCCGCGCCGCCGTAGAAGGGAGCTGCGACGATGCCGGTGCCGATTGCGCCGACGAAGCCGCCGATTGCGTGAACGCCGAACACGTCAAGCGTGTCGTCGTAACCAAGCGCGCTCTTCACTGCGGTACAGAAGAAGAAGCAGATCGCGCCAGCGACGAGACCCAACACAAGCGCGCCCATGGGCCCGGCATAACCGGAAGCCGGCGTCACGGCCACGAGACCGGCGACGACGCCCGAAGCGAGGCCAAGAAGGCTCGGCTTGCCCTTGAAGATCCACTCGACGAACATCCAGGATAGACCGGCTGCGGCTGTCGCCACAAAGGTGTTCGCCATGGCGAGCACGGCGCCGGAGTTGGCTTCGAGGTTCGATCCTGCATTGAAGCCGAACCAGCCGACCCACAGAAGCGAAGCGCCAACCATGGTGAGCGTCAGCGAGTGGGGAGGCATAGCCTCTTTGCCATAGCCGATGCGGCGGCCGAGCAGAAGCGCGCCGACGAAGCCCGCTACACCAGCGTTGATGTGAACGACCGTGCCGCCGGCGAAGTCAAGAGCGCCCATCTGGAAGCCGAAGCCTGACCGCGCAAGCGCTGCATCATTTGCCGTCGCCAGATCGTTGGGACCAGGATTGAACCAAACCGAGTGAGCAATCGGAATATAAACAATCGTGCACCAGAGGACCGCGAAGAGCACGACAGCCGAGAACTTCATCCGCTCGGCGAAGCCGCCGATCGCAAGCGCTGTGGTGATCGCCGCAAATGTCATCTGGAAGCAGACATAGACGAGTTCATCGAGGCCAACGCCGACCGAAAAGGTGGAGGCTGGCGTCTTGGGATCGATGCCTGACATGAAGAGCCGGGACAGGCCGCCAATGAAGGGCGAGGTAGCGCCGCTGCCCTCAGTGAAGGCGAGGCTGTAGCCGTAAACAAACCATAAGACGCAGACAACGCACTGGATCATGAAAACCTGCGTGAGCGTCGAAAGCATGTTCTTGGTGCGAACCATGCCGCCGTAGAACAGCGCAAGTCCCGGGACCGTCATCAACAGAACCAGCAGCGATGACGTCATCATCCAGCAATCGTCTGCCTTGTTGACGACGAGATCAGGAGCCTTCACCGCCGGGGCCGCGGCCGCTGCCGCCGCTGCGGCCTCTTCGGCGAACGATGGTTCCATCATGACCATCGCCGCCGCCGCCACGGCTCCGAAAAGAGTTAAATTACGCCAGGCCGTTGTCATTCTTCTTTCCTTTTTCCAATCAGAGTGCATCTGCATCAGTCTCGCCGGTGCGGATGCGCACCGTACGCTCGATCGGCGACACGAAGATTTTGCCGTCCCCGATTTGCCCCGTCTTCGCGGAAGTCGAAATTGCCTCCACGACCTTTTCGACCGTTTCGGCGGCGACGGCCACCTCGATCTTCACCTTGGGGATGAAGCTCACCTCATATTCGGCGCCGCGATAAATCTCGGTGTGCCCCTTTTGCCGCCCGTAGCCCTTCACCTCAGTCACCGTCAAACCCTCGATGCCGAAGCTGTCGAGAGCTTGCCGGACTTCTTCGAGTTTGAACGGCTTAATGATTGCCATCACCATCTTCATGATGAGTCCTCCAACAAGTTCCTGCCTTCGAACTTCGCCCATTTTCTATCGAGTCCGCGCCGGAATGGGCGAACGCGAAGACACGGCTTCCTATGGCTTATCAAAAGCTGTGCCAAAAGCCACTGGACGGCCCGACGCACTGCTGCACGGCCGATACACGTTCAATTTACCGCTGTGTGTTCGAGATGTAGCTGATTTTCTGAGCAAGGGTCCAAAACTGCCTAAAAAATAGGCCGCGTGCATGATCAAGAAGCAGCTATTTTTCGAGCAGTTCTGAAACTTAACGTTTTTTTAGTAATTCGAGCCGCAGGCGTTAAGACGAACAGATTTCCGTCCGCGCCCGCGGACGATGGCTTGGTTCCATGGGACGTTCGCCTCGGCGTCGAGGGGCCGGGTCGTGCGCTGCGGCCCCTTTTGAGCCGGCTAGCTCTTCTTGTACATCTCGGTCTGAATTTCGATCGACACCTCGTCAGACACATAAGGGGCGGCGGCAGAGACGCCAAAATCGGTGCGCTTCACGTTCGTTGTAGCGCCGACCCCGAGGGTCTGTTTCTTCGACATAGGCTGAGCGCCTGCAAAATTGAGCGTCACGTCGAGCGTAACCGGCTTCGTCACGCCATGGACAGTCAAATCCCCGGTGACCTTCCCCGCCTTTTCGCCCGTCCTCTCGAATTTCGTGCTCTTGAAAGTGGCTTCCGGGAATTTCTTCGCATCGAAAAGCTTATCGCCTTTCATATGCTCGTTGAAAATCGGGACAAGGGTCTCGATGCTATCGATCTTGAACGTCACCTGCAGCTGGCTGTTCTCGGGATTTGTCTCATCGTAGAGAAGCTCGCCGTCATAGCTTGTGAAATGCGCGCATTGACGGCTGATCCCGAGATGGTTCCAGCAAAACCGGACCTCCGTGTGCATGGGGTCGAAGGTGTAAGCTGAAGGGTCGGCCGAAGCATTCACTGTCATGGCGAAAAGAGCTGAGACAGCAAGGGGCGCAAGCCGATTTAACGTCATTCCAGGTTTCTCCAATGGCTGGCGGATGAAATCGGCGAAGGCCTAGCTTGGCGGAAGGGGCTTGGCAAGGGCTGTCGTTTCGTGCGGGATCGTTTCCCATTAAACCATCGGATGCGCGATCAAGCCGACGGGCGCCGCAAGCGTCTAAAGCTTCCGGCGCTTAAGCGGACGCAAGCCTCGATAGGCGTTTTTGCATGCACATTGGACCTCACTTCATTCCGCGGATTGGCGTCCCAGCTTGCGTTTGCGTCACGGACTTTTCTTGAGCGAGAATTGTATGAGAAAGCGCCTTGCCGGGAAGTTAACGAATAAGTCTTTGATATTGCTATGAAATTTTCAGAACGGACGGCGCTCCTGCGCACGCGGCGGCCTGACTTGGGCGCGATCGTGGTTAACACGGGAATCCGGGATTATATTTAACGGACTTTTCAGAGCCCACTTAATGCCAAAATTCCGGCATTAAATTCTATTTAATGGGGTCTGTCGGCGGAAAAAAGCTGTTCACTTTCAACGCGTTGGAACCGCCTGTCTACCGCCCTCGTAGGCCTCGTTCTGCGCCGGATAAATGCATTGTTAAGCCTAATCAAGCGTTAATTGGACCGGAATTAAATCGGCGACGCTTCCGTTAACCAGTTTCAGATTAACGCTCAACGCCGCGAACGAAGCGTTAACCGCGAGGCGGAAGGCGGGCGCCGTCGGAGATAGCAGCCGGCGGCAGATGGACGAGAAGCACTTCTGCATTTAAAGCGCGTCGAAATTATCCGGAATCCCTTTGGCCGCCCTCCGAGGCGGCAATCCAGAATAACAATTGCCTATCTCCTGGATTTCAAGAATGGATGCCAGGTCAAGCCCGGCCATGACATCGCCTCAAGCTAGCACGCTTCAATCGGATGCGGGCGCGCGGTTGATCTTCTGCCGCTACGGCTCCGATTTTGCGCACGCCGCGCTAGCGCTGACCTTAGCAGAGCCCGGGACGCGGTTGCGACGGCTTTTGAGTGCGTCCGGAAGGCCGAACCCTTCGACACGCTCAGGATGAGGTCGAGCGATATCAACGGCTGGCGCCTCATGGTGAGCGTGTCGCGGTTCGGCAGGCTCACCGTGAGGCCGTGGGCCGCATCGTTTTTCAAGATCTATGAAAGCTTTATGCTCGGCCGCCGGCTGATTTACTGGGCGTCAGCGACCCTCCCCGAAAGCTTGATCATGGTGCGCTTGTCGACATCCCAATATTCGGCCTGCGTGATCTGCACTTTCAGGATCGTAATGGACGGACTATCCGGCCCATCCGGGAACCATCGCTGGGCAGCGCTGTCCCACAGTTCCCGGACCTTCGCCGGATCCTGGAACGCACGGGCCACGCCTGAGACAGAGATATAGATCTCCTTGTTAGGGTCCGCGTAGCTCACGTTCACTTCGGAGTCTTTCTGAACCTCCAATATCTTCGGGGTGTCCTTGGCGCTCAAAAACCAAAGAACGCCCTCCTCCGCCCTTTGCGTCACCATTGGTCTCGACCGAAGATGCCCGTTTTTGTCCTCGGTCGTAAGCATTCCCACGTCGACAGCTTCGATCATCGTTACAAGCTTTGCAAAGCCTTGCTGACGCGTGTCCGCCATTGGCGTTCTCCCTCGGGACGGTTGATTTGCTGAGCCAACAAGGGGGTTAGCCTTGCGTTCCGATTATATTGCCCGGCTTGCGGTGCAAGAGCAAAAGAAAAACCACCCCGGCTTTCGCCGAGGTGGTTCGAATGCCCACGAGGGGGAAAGTCTTAGCCGCCCGCTGCAGCCGCCAGATCGAGCTGACCTGCAACCGCGATGCGCCCACGCCACAGCTGGCACCACTCGTAGCCGCTGCGAAGGCCCATCTCGTCCCACATGACGCGGAGCGTCTGAACGAGGTGATCCATCTGCTGGTCGGTGTGCATCGGGCCGGGCGTCAGGCGGATGCGCTCCGTGCCGCGCGGAACAGTCGGATAGTTGATCGGCTGCACATAGATCCCGAAGCGATCGAGCATGGAATCCGTGAGAGCCTTGCACTGGACCGGATCGCCGACCAGCACCGGCACGATATGGCTCGGCGTATGCATGACCGGCAGGTTCTCGAGCGCCAGCCTCTCTTTCAAGACGGCGGCGCGGAGTTGATGCTGCTCGCGCTCATGCTGGCTGGTCTTGAGGTGACGAATGCTTGCGAGCGCGCCGGCGCAGATGACCGGAGCGAGCGACGTCGTGAAGATGAAGCCGGGCGCATAGGAGCGAATTGCATCAACACAGGCCCTGCTCGAAGCGACGTAGCCGCCCATTAGGCCGAAGCCCTTCGCCATCGTCGCCTCGATAATGTCGATCTTGTGCATCGCATTATCGCGCTCGGCTACGCCCGCGCCATGTGGCCCGTACATGCCGACGGCGTGAACCTCGTCGATATAGGTCAGCGCACCGTATTTCTTGGAAAGATCGCAAATGTCGCTGATCGGCGAGATATCTCCGTCCATGGAATAAACGGATTCAAACGCCACGATCTTCGGAACTTCCGGCCCGTATTCCTGAAGCAGGCTTTCGAGGTGCTCCAGATCGTTATGGCGCCAGATGCGCTTGGGACCGCCGCCTTGCCGAACGCCCTCGATCATGGAGGCATGGTTCTTCTCGTCTGAGAAGATGACGGCGCCTTTCAGGATCTTCACGAGCGTCGAAAGCGTCGCCTCGTTCGAGACATAGCCAGATGTGAAGAGAAGAGCTGCTTCCTTGCCGTGAAGTTCGGCGAGTTCTTTTTCCAGCTCAACGTGATAGTGTGTCGTTCCGGAGATATTGCGTGTGCCGCCGGAGCCCGCGCCGCAATTGTCGATTGCTTCATGCATGGCGGCCAACACTTTCGGATGCTGCCCCATGCCGAGATAGTCGTTCGAGCACCACACGGTAATAGGCTTCGTACCTTCCGCAGTGTGGTGAACAGCCCGCGGAAACTCTCCGCGGCGCCTCAGAATATCGGCGAATACGCGATACCTTCCCTCGGAAGTCAGTGCTTCGAGAGCTTGGGCAAACTTCCCCTGGTAGTCCATAAGCATTCCTCGTTGGCGAGTCGGCACACGTGGGCATGCGCCGGGCGAAAGAGCCAGCTTAAGTCGTACTGGCAGGAATTCCGCCTGTGACGCCAGATAATTACGCGATCAGGAGCGGAAGTCTAGGCATTAGAAGCATTACAAACTGACGCACGTCAACTTTTTTTGACATCCAACGCTGTAAACGCAACTAGACAGTCGAATCTACAACCGCAATCTCTACCTTGGCGTGCGCTCATTCTCCGCTGAGAGGCTGCGTCTCTCCCTCATCATGTTTACAAATCGCGTGAACAGGTAGTGACTATCCTGTGGACCGGGTGACGCCTCGGGATGATATTGGACGGAGAAAACGGGCCGCCCCTTGAGCCGGATGCCGCAATTGCTGCCGTCAAACAAAGAGACGTGCGTTTCTTCGACAGAAATCGGCAGGCTCTCACGTTCCACTGCGAAACCATGGTTCATGGAAGTAATTTCCACCTTCCCGGTCGTATAATCCATGACCGGATGGTTTGCTCCATGATGACCGTGAGGCATTTTTATGGTTCGGCCTCCCAATGCAAGCCCGAGCAATTGATGGCCGAGGCAAATCCCAAACAAGGGTATGTCGGAATCGATGATCTTGCGGATGACCGGCAGGGCGTATTCCCCTGTCGCGGCTGGATCGCCGGGTCCATTTGACAGAAAGACGCCGTCCGGCTTGCGGCTGAAAACGTCCTGCGCGGTTGAGTAGGCCGGTAGCACGGTCACCCTGCATCCTGCCGACGCCAGGCAACGCAGAATGTTGCGCTTGATGCCGTAATCGATGGCGACGACGTGAAACTCGGGGCTTTCCTGCCCCGTGAAGCCGCGATTCCAGACCCAGACGCGCTCGCTCCAAGGGTAGCTTTGTGTCGATGTGACAGTGCGGGCGAGTTCGGCGCCCTCCATGCTCGGGCAACCGCGTGCCTTCGCTTTCAGCGCGTTGAAATCGAATGCCCCATCCGGATTGTGCGCAATGACCGCGTTCGGCATGCCGCTCTCGCGGATGAGCATCGTTAACGCTCGCGTGTCGACGCCGGTTATACCGACGATGCCGCGAGCGCTGAGCCAGCGATCGAGGGTCTGGGCTGATCTGTAATTCGACGGACCGGTGATCGGCGCGTGCAAGATGCAGCCGCGCACGCCGGACGCCGCCGCGAGGTTGGTTGTCTCGCTGTCTTCCGGATTGGCGCCGACATTGCCGATATGCGGGAAAGTGAACGTGATGATCTGGCCGGCATAGGACGGGTCGGTCAGGATTTCCTGATAGCCCGTGATGGCGGTGTTGAAGCACACCTCGCCGGTCGCTTCTCCGGTTGCTCCAATGCCATCCCCTTGAATGATCAGTCCGTTTGCAAGAACGACGGCGGCTGTGTAGGGGCGGTCTCCCCATGCGGCGGCGCCGGCATGGCTGGTGAGTGACATGGCGTAACCCTGTCCTGCGTTAAGCGTGTTTCAACAACCGCGCCCAACTTTACACCGGGAACTTAGCGGAAGCGTGACTTTTTTTGCCGGAGCCTTACCGTGTGGGGACAGGCACTTCCCCGCGATAATCGTAGAATCCGCGCTGCGTCTTTCGACCAAGCCACCCGGCTTCCACGTATTTCACGAGCAACGGGCACGGCCGGTATTTGGTATCCGCCAAACCCTCATACAACACTTGCATGACAGACAGGCAGGTATCGAGGCCGATGAAGTCCGCAAGTTGCAGCGGACCCATCGGGTGGCGTGCGCCAAGGCGCATGGCAAGATCGATGGATTCAACCGAGCCGACGCCCTCGTAAAGGGTATAGACGGCTTCGTTGACCATCGGCAGGAGGATCCGGTTAACGATGAAGGCCGGGAAGTCTTCGGCCACGGTCACGGTTTTTCCGAGCGTCTCCACGAAACGCCGCGCGGCGTTGAATGTGGACTCGTCCGTCGCGATGCCGCGGATCATCTCGACAAGATCCATGACCGGCACAGGGTTCATGAAGTGAACCCCGATGAACTGTTCCGGCCGGTCGGTCACCGCGGCGAGGCGCGTGATCGAAATCGACGATGTGTTGCTGGCGATGATCGTGTGCGGCTTCAGTTGCGGACAAAGCGCGATCAGGATCTTGCGCTTGACGTCTTCATCCTCTGTGGCCGCCTCGATCACAATGTCGGCGTCGCTGAAAGCATCAAGGGAGGGCGCATATCCGATAAGCGAGAGGGCCTTGTCGCGGACCTCCTCCGTTATCTTTCCGCGATGCATCTGGCGGCTCAGATTGCCGTTGATGGTCGCAAGCGCGGACTCGACCCGTTCCTTGCTGATGTCGTTGAGGAGCACGTTGTAGCCGGCAAGCGCCACCACATGGGCGATGCCGTTGCCCATCTGGCCAGCCCCGATGATCCCCACCGTCTGGATGGGGGCCTGCTCCCGCCCCTCGCTTCTATTGATGAACGGGTTACCGCGAAACATTGGGGTTTTGGTTTGGACCATCGTGAACTCTGGGTTCTGTGCGGACTATTTCCGGCCGTCGAGCGCCGCTTCAAACTCGGGCAGGATCTGGAAAAGGTCTCCGACAAGCCCATAATCCGCGATCTGGAAAATCGGCGCTTCCTCATCCTTGTTGATGGCGACGATCACTCTTGAGTTTTTCATGCCTGCAAGGTGCTGAATGGCGCCTGAAATTCCCACCGCGATGTAGAGATCAGGTGCAACAACCTTGCCAGTTTGTCCCACTTGGTAATCGTTGGGAACGAAACCGGCATCCACCGCCGCACGGCTCGCGCCGACGGCTGCGCCAAGCTTATCGGCGATTCGCTCGAGAAGCTTGAAATTTTCGCCGGACTGCATTCCGCGTCCGCCGGAAATTACAATCTTGGCGGCTGTAAGCTCAGGCCGCTCGGATTGGGATAGCTCTTCGCCGACAAACTGGGAGATGCCGTTGGGCGCTGGCGCCGCGATGGCCTCGACAGGCGCCGAGCCGCCTTCCGGCGCGGGCTGGAAAGCGGTGGTACGGACCGTCAGCACCTTCTTGCCTTGCGGGCATTCAACGGTCTGGATGGCATTGCCGGCATAGATCGGGCGCTCGAACTGCGTCGGGCTCAGAACCGCCGTCACATCCGAAAGCTGCGCAACATCCAGAAGCGCTGCAACGCGCGGCGCGAAATTCTTGCCTGTGGTGGAGGCAACGGCGACGAGCGCATCGTAGCCGTCCATCAGTGGAACAATCAGCGCGGCCATGTCTTCGGCGAGTTGCGCCTTGAGATGGCTGGCATCTGCGAGCAGCACCTTCTCCACGCCGCCGAGCGCCGCCGTCTGTTGCGCAACGCCTTCAGCGTTCGCCCCGGCGACCAGGATATGGACAGGGCTTCCAAGCGCTTTTGCAGCGGTAAGCGCCTTAGCCGTGGCGCCGCTCAGCGCGTGGTTATTGTGCTCTGCGACCAGAAGAACGGCCATTATTGCAACACTCCCGCTTCGCTGCGCAGCTTCTCCACGAGTTCGCCTGCGGTCTTCACTTTGACGCCAGCCTTCCTCGTGGGCGGTTCGGCCGTCTTTATCACCTTGATCCTGGGTGTAATATCAATTCCAAGGGCTGCGGCATCGTGCTCGGCAAGCGGCTTCTTCTTCGCCTTCATGATGTTCGGCAGCGACGCATAGCGCGGCTGATTGAGCCGCAAATCCGCCGTCACGATCGCAGGCAGCTTCAGCGACACCGTCTGCAACCCGCCATCGACCTCGCGCGTTACTTCCAAAGCGCCGTCCTTGGCGGCAATCTTGAATGCGAAGGTGCCCTGCGGCCAATTGAGAAGCGCCGCGAGCATCTGCCCGGTCTGATTGGAATCGTCGTCGATGGCCTGCTTGCCAAGGATGACAAGACCGGGCTTTTCCTGCTCAACAGCATGCCTCAGGACTTTTGCGACGGCAAGAGGCTCAACGGGCAAGTCTGTCTTGTAAAGAATTGCGCGATCGGCGCCCATCGCCAGCGCGGTTCGCAGCGTTTCCTGCGCCTTCTGCGGCCCTACTGAAACGGCGATCACTTCGGTCGCATGCCCGGCTTCCTTAAGGCGAAGCGCTTCCTCAACGGCGATTTCGTCGAAGGGATTCATGGACATCTTGACATTCGCGATATCCACCCCGCTTCCATCCGCCTTGACCCGGATTTTCACGTTGTAGTCGACGACCCGTTTGACGGGCACCAGTATTTTCATGTGAACAGAGCCCTGACTTTCTTATCCATCGAATATGCTGCACCGCACCGCCGGGTCAACCTACCTGATGGTCTGATCGTATTCATTTGCAGCGCCATTCAGAATCCAAGCCTATTTCGCACGTGCGAAGGAGTCAATCCGCCGCGCGTTAGACATTCGGCGGGCCATCGCTAGAGCAGCCACGCGCTGCTCTAGCACTTTAGAATCGACCGGCTTTTCCGTCTTTAATCGATCCCGATTAAAGGCGGGTCGATCTAAACGCCTGTCGCCGTATCGAAAAGCGGAACGCCGGGCCGTTTCATGACGACAACAAGAAGGGCGCCCGCAACGAAGCCGCCGACATGCGCCCACCACGCGGTCGCCTCCTCGTTCAGGAAAATTCCGCTCGCGAGTTGGTAGAGGATCCACAGCCCTATGACAAAGGCCGCCGAAAACCGCAGCGGCAGGAATGACACAACAGGAACAGGGAAAAGCACCCAGACGCGGACACTTGGATGGAGCATCACATAAGCTCCTATGACGCCCGCGATAGCGCCGCTCGCACCGATCAGGGGGACATCGGGGGACACGGTGACAGCGCTATGTACAACCGCCGCGACCACCCCGCAGAGCAGATAGAAAACGATAAAACGCACATGCCCCAGCGCATCCTCGACATTGTCGCCGAAGACGTAAAGAAAAATCATGTTTCCCAAAAGATGCCAGGCGCTGCCATGAACGAACATGTAGGTCAGAAGCGTGAACTCTTGCGGCATATGCTCCATGAAGGCATGAATGCTCGCGAGGTCGCTCGGCTTGAAAGCCAGGGCCTCCTGGAAACCGGCGGGCGAATGCAAAAAGAGGTGAGTTTCAAAAACAAAGTAAATCAAAGTGTTGAGAACAATCAGGCCTACCGTCACATACTGGTATTTCACGCGCTTGAGATGGTTCATATCCCAAATTGGCACGAACAGCATGGACGAACCCGATAATTTCGAGACTATGCATTCAGCGACGGACTTAACTATGCATTATTATGCATTTTGGCCCGGTTGCCACAAAAGATCTGTCGTGCCTTTTCCGTTGACATACCGGCTGGCGACAAAGAGATGATCCGACAGGCGGTTGATATAGCGGCTGACCGCATCGCTCACCTGGCCTTCCCCGGACAGCTTCAGCTCCACGATGCAGCGCTCGGCGCGGCGGCAGATCGTCCGCGCCAAGTGGAGCGCTGCCGCGGCCTGCGACCCTCCCGGTAAAATGAAGGAGGCCAGCGGAGCCATTTCCCCGTTCAAGAGGTCGATCTCGCGCTCAAGCCGGTCGACCTGCTTCGTTTGCAGCCGCAACGGCGTATAGGGGAGAGGCTGGCCGGCATCTGGCACGCAAAGATCAGCTCCGAGATCGAAAAGGTCGTTC
Source organism: uncultured Alphaproteobacteria bacterium (assembly GCA_963764115.1). GTDB lineage: Bacteria > Pseudomonadota > Alphaproteobacteria > Rhizobiales > Rhodomicrobiaceae > Rhodomicrobium. Next base: position 75,568 of record CAVXRT010000013.1, on the reverse strand, counting down.
TGGATGCGCGCCAGCATTTCCGAGACAAGGGCCTGACCCGCCGGCAATTGCAGGCGGGCGACGCCGATAGCCGCATTCGTTTCGTCGACGGTGCCATAGGCCGCGATGCGAAGACTGGTTTTCTGCACGCGCTCGCCGCTGCCGAGGGCCGTCGTCCCGTCGTCGCCGGTTCTTGTGTATATTTTTGTGAGGACGACCATGCCGCCTGCTTAGCTGGACCTCATTGGGAAAGGCACAAGGGATAACACACTTAGAACTTGATGCCTAGCCGGAGACCCGCGTTCGTAAGGCCCCTGTTGTTACCGCACAGGCCGGCGTTCGACATATGGTCGAGCGTTGTCATCAACCGCCATTCGGGCGTGAGCGCTAACCCAAGGGAAGCCGATTCTCTGAAGTTTACCTGGCAGCCGTATGAGGCTACGTCCAATTCATGCAAGGGGCCGTCGTGAGCGGCTCCTCCGAATGAGGTTTCAAAAAAAGTGTTGCCGATCAGCTTGGCGTCCCAGGTCACGCCAAAGTAGAACTCATCGGTCTTACCGAATGCGATGGTTGTTCCGATATGCGGGCGCGGCGTGAGAAAGAAATCGAGGATGCTGTTTTCGTAGCCGCCGGCGAAGCGGCCGCCGAGAACCTCAAGGTTCATCGCCCCCGTTCCCTCGCCGTGCGCGTCGTCAATCGCCTGCTTGAATACCCCGGCGCGAACCTCATCGATGGTCCAGAAGGGATGCGCCGCTATATCGAAAGGCTCCAGAATATCGGCAAAGCCAGCCACCGGAGCCGCAGCCATGCCGCAGGCCACTACCGCGATAGCGAGCAAACAACGCCTAGACTTGGAAATAAAATTCCCGCTGTCCACTCGCATCTCCCATTTTTATTTATGTGTGGGGAGACTTGCGATTCCTGTCAAACTCATCAGGGGTTTTAGGACTGGGTTTCTACTTAACTGTGGGATAATTAGCACTTAGTATCAGGCGGACGCGAAGTAGATAGCCGCCATGATTACAACTACCGCGAGAAACTGGAGCGCTATACGCCATCGCATAAGCGTTTGACTTCGACTGGCGCTGCCTCCCACGGCCATATTCAAAAGCCCGAGCGTAAGAACAACGGCGACGGCGAGCAGGGCGACAAGGATCACGGATTTGAAAATCATCGGCATCCGGAGTTCTCCCCTTAGATTAAGCCCGGAAAACGCTTTGCTTAACTCACCTGTCGAGGCGGCAGTGGGTGAAGACGCCGTCGGCCGCGTGCCCCATGGGATCGCGCCGCCGACGCCACCACCTTCTATTCAAGGCGCGCTCGATGTCCTGATGTCCATTCACAAGCCTGGGATCGGGGTGCTCTTCGACGCGGCGGCAAACCACATCGAGAAAATACTGCCGCTCGACAAGCACGGCCTGGTTGCTCCAGTTCCGGTAGCGCGAATCCGTGAGGAAGTTGCCACTCGGCAGTTTGCGAATTGCGTGCTTTTGCACCTCTTCAGGGTCACGCTCACAAAAGAGCGAAGCCGCCCTGAATTTGTCGATGCCGCCGTGCTCCAGGAACATCCTGAGCTTCGCGAATCCTGTGGTTTTGTGTGCGATGACACCCGGCGCGATCGGATCGGTCACGCCGAACGTCTTGACGTACTTGCCATGAGGAGCGCCCTGGCCGGGTTCCTGGCGCGACCGTAAGCAGAAGCTTTTGATGTCATAATGAAGCATGTCCGAAACGCAGGACTTAAGACATTCGCGCACCGGCGCGCCGGGTAGCGGCACAACGTCGTTTTCCAGGATCAGGACATAACGGTTCTTTGCGTGTTCAGCTATGGCGCGGAAACCGCCATAAATGCCGCGGTTTATCGCCGTTCCCGTGCAGGGCACGCCTGCCTCTTCCGCGACCTTCCTGTCTTCCGCGGTGATCGCATTGAAGTGGACGAAGAATTCGCCCGCGCAATCGATCAGCCCGCTCTCCCGATGAGCCCGCAAAGTCCGCGAAATGGTCTGCAAGGCTCCGAAGCTCAGCACGCCCACCGAGAGCGAGGCCGGAGACGTTTCACCTGCCGTTGTTGTTTCCGGCGCTTCCAGGAGGCCGTCGCTGATAGACATCAAGCCTTTTCCTTGCTCGCATCAAGCCCCAAGCCTGGGCCGGCGAATCTCCTACGCGAGAAGATGTATGGAAAAAAGGCGGTTTTCGTCAGCCCAGCTTTTCACGCTCTCCCAGCCGGCTCGCGCCGCAATCCAGCGGAAGCTGGAAAGCGAGTATTTGTGCGAGTTCTCGGTGTGGATCGTCTCACCGGCGCGGAATGAGAAAGTGCGGCCGGCTACCGACGCCTGCTGATCGCAGAGAGACCGCAGGTGCATCTCGATGCGTTCCTTGCGCTCGTTGTAGATCGCGGAATGCTCGAACGCATCGATATCGAATGTTCCGGAAAGTTCCCGGTTGATCCGGTCGAGCAGGTTGAGGTTGAAGGCCGCCGTGACGCCTTGGTCATCGTTATAGGCCGGAAGCAAAATATCGAGGGGCTTTTGCAGGTCGGCGCCGACCAGCAAGGCAGCCTTTTTTCCGAGAAGCCGACGCACGGAACGCAAGAAAAGAACAGCCTCGGTCCGGGTAAAGTTTCCGATCGTCGATCCCGGGAAAAAGCCGACGCAGTAATGATCTTCGAGAGGCAAATTCATCTTGTCGAGGTCGTGAAATCCGCCAAGGATGGGATGCACCCCTAGGCCTGGAAAGATCCGCGCAACGCGCCGCGCAGCCGGATACAGAGCCGCCGCCGATATTTCTATCGGGATATAGGCGGAGGGGCGCTCAAGCGCGCCGAGCAGAAGCTCGGTCTTGCGGCTGGAGCCCGAGCCGAACTCGACCACAACCGCGCCCGGTGGAACGAGTTTGCCGATATCGGCGCCGCGGGATTTCAGAAGGCCGATTTCGGTGCGGGTTGGGTAGTATTCGGGCAACTCGGTGATGCGCTCGAACAGCTCCGAGCCCCGCGCGTCGTAGAAGAACCGGCTCGGCACGCTTTTCTGCTGAAGCGACAAACCGAGATGCACAGCGTCGCGGAAGTCTTTGCCAGCGCTGACGCGGGCCTCTGGAAAATGAACGATCTGTCCCATGTTACACGTCGCTCGCGAGCCGAAGGCCCATAAACTGCCAGCGCTGATGAGGATAGAAGAAGTTACGGTAGGTGGGGCGGATGTGGCGGCGGGGGGTAGCGAGAGAGCCGCCGCGCAAGACCATCTGATTGCACATGAATTTGCCGTTGTATTCGCCGAGCGCGCCGGTGGCGGGCTTGTAGCCGGGATAAGGAAGATAGGCGCTTTGCGTCCATTCCCAGACGCTGCCGAAAAGCGACGAAGCGCCATCGCGCGATGCGGCCCTGGGCAAAAGATAGGACAAATCGAGCGGCGCGGGAGCAGGCTGTCCGTGCGAAGCGACTTCCCACTCGAATTCGGTCGCCAGACGATGACCGGCCCAGCGCGCGAAGGCATCGGCTTCATAATAGCTGACATGCGCGACGGGGCGGCTTTCCTCGATCTCGCGCAGTCCATGCAGCGTCATCTGATGCCAGAAGCCGTCGCGAAGCTCCCAGTAGCCGGGCGCTTCCCACCCTTCCCGCTGAACCGTCGCCCAGCCATCCGACAACCAGAGCGACGGCGTCCGGTAGCCGCCCGCCTCGATGAAGGCAATCCATTCGCCGTTCGTCACTTCGCGGCTGAAGATGCGGAAATCGCGAAGCAGAGCCTGATGCGCCGGACCTTCATTATCGTAAGCGAAGCCCGCGCCCCGATGGCCGATATCGTAGATGCCGCCGGGGATGGTGCGCCAATGGCCGGGCGCGGCCCCGGTGTTGATCGTCGCCGGCTGCACAGCGCAATAGGCGGGACGCAGCGGATTCTCCGCGAAAAGCGCAAGGATATCCGTGAGCATCAGCTCCTGATGCTGCTGCTCGTGGTTGACGCCCGTCTCGATCAGCCAAAGGGCTTCGTCCGGCAAGGTTTGCGCCATCAGCCGCCGCAGGCCCTCGTCGACATGGGCGCGATAGCCGCGCACCTCATCCACCGAAGGCCGCGTCAAAAGCCCGCGTTTCGGCCTTGGGTGGCGGGGGCCGAGGCTCTCATAATAGGAATTGAAACAGTAGGAGAAGCGCTCGTCGAAAATTGCATAGCCGCGAAGGAAGCGCTTCAGCACGAGTTCTTCGAAAAACCACGATGTATGGGCCAGATGCCATTTGGCGGGACTGGCGTCGTCGTTGGCCTGGACGACCTGATCCTCCGCCGACAACGGCTCCGCTATGTCGCGCGACAGACGCCGTGTTGCGAACAGACTGGAAGAGAGCTTAAGGTACCGGTCTTCTGTCTCGGCGCTTCTGGCGGGACGGTCGTCGAGCGGCATGATTGTTTGCCCTTTCGGCGGTTTCGAAGTTTTTCGATCTCCTTTTGGAGCAACCTGAGAAACAACCTAATCGAAAACTAGGTCCATCGTGGTCACGTTTGGCGGCAGCGCAGGCAAATATCCGTTACAGGCAACCATCCAAAATGAGGGCCGGCCTGAGCCCAAGCCGCTGCGCGGCACGGTCCGGCTGCTTCAGTCGATGGGGCACGGGACGCTGACCGAGTTCCCGCTCAGGAACGGCAGGCGGGCGGACATTCTTTCGCTCGGCGAAAAGGGGGAAATCTGGATTGTCGAGGTGAAGTCCGGCGTCCCCGATTTCCGCGCCGACCACAAATGGCAGGACTATCTCGAATGGTGCGACCGCTTCTTTTTCGCCGTCGGCCCCAGCTTCCCGGCCAGCATTCTGCCCGAAGAGGCCGGCTTGATGATCGCGGATGACTATGAGGCTGTTCTCGTAAAAGACCCGGAGGAAACACCGCTCCGCGGCAGCAGACGAAAGGCGCTCACGCTGCGCTTCGCGCATCTCGCGGCCCGGCGTCTGTCGGGCCGCGACGATCCCGTCTCCGTTCTCGATGGGTGAGCGGAGGGCCTCACTGGGTCCCGGCGAGTGCGCTCCCTCCAAGTTCCACCTTGTATCTCGTGCCCTCGGTGCCGCGGACGCTGAGACGCATGACGTAATGGCCTGAATGATTGATTGCAAAGTTGTGCGAACCATCGCTGTTTGGCGCAAAGGTCCGTTCAAGCTCAGTGCCTTCAAGGCGGTCGCCGTCAGGGCCAAGAAGCTCAAACGCCATCCATTTTGTCCCGCCAAGTTCCTTCGGGGCCGCCATGGACAACTGGGTCATCAGCACGCCCGCCTTGAGATCGGCATCGAGGTAATAGGTTGTCGTTGTCCTGCTGGCGGGGAAAACTCCCGAGATGGCGGCTGCCGAACTGATATGGGTCGGATCAAGGAAGGAGCGGGAATAGCCAGACGCGTTCGCCGGATCGATCTTGTGACCGCGAAAGGCTGTCCCGCCAAACTCAACCCTGTAAGTCGCAAGCTCAGGCCCCTTGGTTGTCAGGCGGATCGTGTAGCGGCCGCTATGATTGACCGCCCAGTTGCGGGCGTTGTCGCCATCGTCGTTGAAACCTGAATCGACGTCATAGGCAGCAAGCTTTTTGCCAGAGCTATCCAGCAAGTCGAGCCAGAGATGCTTCGGCGCATCGGTTCCCATCACCCGGGCCTCGCTGGCGAGAGTCCCAGCCTTCAGATCGACGGCAAAATAATACGACGTCTCCCCCGTTGAGGCCGGATAGTCGCCAGCTATGACGCCGTCGTCCGGAAGCGCGGCAGGACTGGTCACGTTGGTTGACAGTTCCACGGCTCCCGCGAATGGCATCCACACCACGCTTGCAAGCGCAAAAGCCAAAAACGCCTGTTTCTTCCAAAGCATATCCTGTCTCCGGTGCTTCTCCTTAACACACAGCTCAGCTTTGAATACCTCGTGAAACAGGCGCGAACCTTGTCGATTCCAGCCATTCAAGCCACCTCGGAATTTGGATCGCGCCTGACGGCGCGCGAGCTTGCGGGCAGAACTGGGTCTCGAATGCGCTGCGCCTCCTCTTTGAGGACAATCACCTTTTGCACGCCAAAAGCTCGCGTGTCGGTTCCCGCGACTCGATTTGATTTTGCATCCACGGGCACACCATTAAGTCATCAATCCCAGCATTTCTTTTGCGTGATAAGGAATGACAATAAATGCCAGGATAGCGCTTAATCTGATTTCAAGTGACTACTCTCAAGATGAGATGGCAGACCAGAGGCTGGAGGTCCCTTCCAACTGGATTCAGAAAAGGAGGTTTTATGAAGAAATTTTATTTACCCATGCTCGTGACAATTTCCGTTACTTGTCTATCTCTAAACTGCAATGCATCTCAGATGGTTAATCTTGCTTCTGGAAAGTCAGTAGAGATAATTTCTGCTGGACCCTTATCATTCGGACAAGGCAAACAACCCGCTGTAATGCTGAAATACCGGACGGCAGTTCAGATCGATGATATTGCTACTCTTCGAAAAGAAGTCGATGAAATCTGGGACAGGTTTGTAGTGGACACCGAGCGCGCAGGTTATACGCAAGCCGTTATAAACGCCACCGGGCCAGAAAAAGGATTTATAATAACGCACAGCGAGTCATACAACTTTGTATTCGTGAAAAAGGATGGCTCATGGCGGACACTTGAATCGCTTCCAAAACAGCAAGGGAAACTCGATGAAAAAATTGTTAGAGATTTTGTGGAGAGAGTAGACTGGTTACATAGCAATAAAGAAACAAACGCTTTTCTGATGTATTTCGCCAATGAGTGGACGGGCAACCTGGCAAGCCCGTCTGGTCCTGTAACACTTAATCGTATGCAAGTAGCGCAGGCCGTCTACCAGAGCGCATCGCGCGTTAAGAATTACCAGCATCAGCGCCAGATATTAAAAATTACCATCTCCCCCGATGGCGCTTCTGCACAGATAGATAGCGAGGAAACAGAACAATGTATAGTCGATAACAAAGTAATAAAAACGTCCTTGATCGGGACCGATTTCATTGAAGTTAAAGACGGAAACATACTTTTTACGAAATCAAGCTCGTCTAACAAAGAATCGCTCTAACCATCACCACGCAGAAACAACTGCATTGGTTAGTACCTGATCATCAAGTTGTGGCGGTATTCGCCACCTGAGGTAGCGTTGCGTTCGTTTTTTTATGCTAGCTTAATACCGAGCTGAAGCTGTCGTTCTTTTGCGAAGGATGCACGGGAAGGACCCTTCAGCCAAACCTGTCCCTCACAACTCTTTTGGAAGAACCTCATGCAGCGCTTGGCTCCAGCGATCGCCCTTCTTTTGCTATCCGCCAACACTCCGTCGTGGGCTGGAGATGGCCAATTCAACTGGCCGTCACAGCAGCAGTTGAATAGCATCCGCAATTGGAATCCGCAGGTGGGCCAAATTCAAAGGCCCGGCGTCGTCCAAGCGCCAAGCGCCATCCAGGCGCCGAAAGCGATTGAGGCCGTGAAAACAACCACGAACGCCTGTGAGACGCATATTGACGTGTTCGCCGACGCCCTTTTTGATTTTAACAAAGCGAATTTGCGCTCTGACGCCGCAGCGACATTGGAGGCCGCGATCCCCCAGATCAAAAAAGTCACCGAAGACGGGAAGCGCCCTGCCCGCGTGGAAGGCCACACCGACGGGAAAGGAGGCGAAGCCTACAATATGAGGCTGTCCGAGGCGCGCGCCCGCTCGGTGAGGGACTGGCTGGCGCTGCGCCAGGTTCTGCCCGCGACGGCGGAGATCATCGGGTATGGAAAATCCATGCCGATTGCGCCGAACGAATTCGACGACGGAAGCGACAACCCGGAAGGGCGTCAGAAAAACCGCCGCGTGGAAATCACCGTCGAGACTTGCAAGGGCTGAGCCGGACGGTCTCCGGGGTGGCGGCGCTCCTTCCGGCAGCCGCACGGAAAATCCAGGACCATGCCGAGCGCGAGCGCCGGGGCGGCGGGGGTGCAAGCACCTGAGGCTGAACTGGTTTGACAAAACAACGGCGAGCCCCAAAACTAAGCTCGAACGCTGGACGTCAACCACGAGGAAAAACGTGAAACCGCAATTTGCACCCGATTTCGGGAAAGCCGGTGGCCTCATCACGGCGGTAACCGTCGATGCCGAGGACGGTGAGGTACTGATGGTTGCATACATGAACAAGGAGGCCTTCCTGCTCACGCTCGAGACCGGCAAGGTCCACTACTTCTCGCGCTCACGCAACAAGCTGTGGAAGAAGGGCGAGCAAAGCGGCAACATGCAGGAACTGGTTGAAATGCGGGTCGATTGTGACCTCGACGCCGTGGTGCTGCGCGTCAAGCAAAAGGGTCCCGCCTGCCACGAAGGATATCGGACCTGCTTTTTCCGGGCGGTCGAGAGTGACGGCACGCTCGGGGTTCGAGGTGAGCGGCTCATGACCTCGGAAGAGATGTATGGGGTGAAGTCGTGAGCGTGCTCAAACTCGGACTGCCCAAAGGCAGCCTGCAGGACGCGACCGTGAAGCTTTTCGAAAAGGCAGGCTACACGGTCACCATATCGAGCCGCAGCTATTTCCCTGCAATCGACGACGCCGAGATCGAATGCATGCTCATCCGGCCGCAGGAAATGTCTCGATATGTAGAGCACGGCGTGCTCGACGCGGCGATCACTGGCCTCGATTGGATTTTGAAGAGTGATGTCGTGAGGGTGGCCGAGCTGGTCTACTCGAAGCAGCTGAGGAGTCCCGTACGCTGGGTGGTGGCAGTTCCGAAGGACTCGCCGATCAAGACCATTCGGGATCTCACCGGCAAGCGCATCGCCACCGAAGCGGTCGACCTCACTAACAAGTTCCTCGACGAAAACCAGATCAAGGCCGACGTGGAGTTCTCCTGGGGAGCGACCGAGGTCAAGCCGCCCTATCTTGCGGACGCCATCGTCGAACTCACCGAGACGGGTAGCTCGTTGCGCGCCAACAACCTGCGCATCGTCCACGAGATCATGCATTCGACGACCCAGCTCATCGCCAACCGCCAGTCTTGGGAAGACGATTGGAAGCGGGAGAAGATTGGCCGGATCGCGTTGCTGCTCCGGGCTGCCCTGGCGGCGCGCGGCAAGGTTGGCCTGATGCTGAACGTGCACGAGGCGAACCTGACGAAAGTGGAAGACATGCTCCCCTCGCTCAAGTCGCCTACCGTCTCGAAGCTGCAAACCGATGGTTGGTACGCCATCAACACGATCGTCGACGAACACCTTGTTCGGGATCTGATACCCAAGTTGAAGGACGCCGGGGCGGAAGGAATCGTGGAATTCCCACTGAACAAGATCGTCGACTGAACACGTCCCGATCGACCTCCGAACTTGAGGGCTGCTCACCCAAGGAACGGCAGGAGCAGCCGCAAGTCTGAAACGAACCGCCCATATTCGGCGAGCGCGCCGGCTTCCTCCTGGATGCGCAAGAGTTCGGAGATTTTTGACCAAGCGAAGGCTCCTGTTTTTGATAATACCGGAACGAATGCGCCGTCTTTTGCGATCCCTGCGAGCCCCATAAACTTGTCAACTTTGAAGGCGCCGGTGTTGACTTCCCACGCCCTGCCTTTGAAAAGGCATTTGGTGATGCCAGACACGCCAACGAATTGTCACTACCGTCATCCCGGAAAGGCGAAGTCTTATCCGAGATCGTAACGGGCTGAAACGCCTAGCTTTTTGCATACCGGCTCGCGCTTCGCTTGGCCGGGATGACGATCCGTTGGGCAGATTGGCGAAGTTGCTTAGGACGCACCAGAATGTTAGAGCGCCGTGTAACGCGGGGTTGGGAGTTCGCCGAGGGGTTCCTTGGAGTCCGTTCCTTGTCAGAGAACCTAGTCGCGGCCTTAGCTTTCTTCCTATTTTTTCTGGCATGGGCGGCGAGCGAGGCGATCCTGAACGCCGATAGAGCGCTGCATTTCGATCTCCTCGAGGCCTATGCCTGGGGGAAAGAATTCCAGCTTGGTTATAATCAGCACGGGCCGTTCTGGGCGTGGATCGCGGGCGCCTGGTTCCTCTTGTTTCCCAACACAAACACATCGTTCGTGCTGCTTGAAGCCGCGAATGCCACGTTGGGCCTTATCGGCGCCTGGATGCTTATCGGGCTTTTCACAAGAGGATGGGAGCGGCACGCCGCAACGCTCTTGCTCGTGGCCACGCCGTTCTACACTTTCAATGCCTACAAGTATAACGCCAACACGATCTTCATCTCGCTGTGGCCGTGGACCTTGTATTTTTTCATAAGGTCCGTGGATACCTTAAGTAAGCGAGATGCTGCGCTCTTCGGTGTTTTTGCGGCTGCCTGCATCCTTTCCAAATACTATGCCGTGCTCTTGCTGGGAACGTGCGGGTTGTCCTTGATTTTCCATCAAAACGGACGCCGTTATTTGCTCTCACCTCTGCCGTGGATAGCCGGGGTAATCTTTTCGATACTGGTTTTGCCGCATCTCCTTTGGGCGCTCAATTCGAATGCGCCGCCCGTCGCCTATGCCAAGAGCCTGACGGGAAGGGGTTGGCTATTCACGGGGCAATATGTTGGCCGTTTTGTCGGCGATCTGCTCCTTTTCCAGGCCGGAATGGCGGCTCTCATTTTCTTGGTGTTCGTAGCGACAAGAAGGGCGCGCACCGTCGATGAGGTCGCACCCCTTCCGCAGCCGCGGCGCAGATTTCTTGGTGTGCTGGTTCTGGCGCCTCCCCTTTTGACGATCATGGCAGCCCTGGTTTTCCAGTTGAAGATCGAAGCCATCATGGCAATTGGCCTTTTTCCTCTGATGCCTCTTTTCCTCATGCAATGGGTGACTCCGCTCGATCGCCGCCGCTGCTTCTATCTGGCAGGGGGCGCGGCCGTCGCGGTCACTGTCGTGACACTCATCGGCGCGCCATTTGCCGGCGCTGTGATGGCCTCCAAAAAGGCCGGGCCGTCTTTCGCTTTTCCCTATCGGGAACTTGCTGCAAGCGTCACGGAAGTTTGGCGCTCCGAATATCACACGCCGCTGAAGGTCATCGGCGGCGAAGCCGGGACGGCCAACGGCATCAGTTTCTATAGTGCGGACCGGCCATCGAGCTTTGTAAATCTCGAGTATGGAAGAGCGCTTTGGGTCACTGACGCCAAGCTCAAGCAAAACGGTCTTGTTATTGCTTGCATTCATGAGGATTTGGCCTGTTTGAGCAAGGCGTCCAATTTTCTTTGGGGGCATTGGAAACAAACTTCACTCAAGCTTAGCCGGCAACTTGGCGCCCGGCGGATGCCGGAAGTGACGTTCGATGTCTTCTTGATCCCTCCGCTTCCAGCGTAATCCGAAGCTCAAGCAGACTTCGCTAATCTGCCCGACGGATCGTCATCCCGGCCAAGCGCAGCGCGAGCCGGGATCGCAAAAAGTTAGGCGTTTCAGTTTGTTACGATCCCGGATAAGGCTTCGCCTTTCCGGGATGACGACGGCGCGATCCGTTGGCCTCTCTGGTGAACTTTGCTTAAATTGTTTGGCCGCATCGGGTTGCCTTTTTGGTTGACCCCAATCAACTTGTGGTCCAAAACGAGAACAAACAAGGATCATATTGTGGCCATGAGCAAGCTTGAAGCCTTACGGATGCAGATCCGAGCCCTTGAGGGGCATCACCTGGAGACGTGCCCTGGCGATCAGGTTTTGCCTTTTGAGGATTGCCGTTTGAACGCCGCCTTCCCTCACGGCGGCCTGCAGCTTGGCGCGCTTCACGAGTTCGGATCGGATGGGCTGGAGGCTGAACTTGCGCCCGCCGTGACAGCTTTCGCCGCAACGGTGGCAGCCAGGATTTTGCGAAAGCGGGAAGGATATGCGCTGTGGGCTCCGAACCGTACCGATTGCTATCCGCCCGGCCTCCTCCGCTTCGGCCTCGATCCTCTCCGCATCGTCTGGGTCGAATGCCGGAAGGATGACGAAGTTTTGAGCGTCATGGAGGAGGCTCTGCATTCGCGGGCGCTTGCCGCTGTTGTGGGCGAAGCGGGCGCGCTCAGCCTGAAGAAGGGACGCAGACTCGACGCAGCGGCGCGGCAATCGGGTGTCACAGCGCTTCTCCTGAGACGGCCTCTTTTCAAGTCCTCAGCAGGCTGCGGCCCGAGCGGCGCTGCGGCCACCCGCTGGCGCGTGAGCGCAGTCCCTTATCGTCATCCTGAACACAACCGTAATCCCGGAACCGGCTTGCCGGTATCCGGGATCGTAAAAAGCGCTGCGCTCTTGCCTTTGACGCCTCCCGGCCTCGGCCCGCCCTGCTGGCTGCTCGACCTCGAATATTGCCGCAACGGCAGACCGGCATCGTGGATTGTGGAGGCGTTGAATGACTCGGACGGAGAAGGGATCGAAGCGGGCCATGTTCGTGTGGTTGCCGAACTTCGCGATAACGCTTGCGAGGTGCGCTCAGCCCCGGCTCGCACACGCGCGCGAACCGCTCGTACTTCTTGAAAAGCATGGCAATATTCGCCGCATCGCAGCCCTCGACGAGCCCGCCATCAGGGCCGGGCTTTATCTGCACCAACCTTTGGCGGATGCGCTGGCCGTGTACCCCAAGCTTTTTTGCGCCGATGCCGAGCCGGAAGCGGTTCGAGAGGCTCTGACCGCGCTCGCCCTATGGGCGCAGCGTTACAGCCCCGCCATGGCCCCTGTCCCACCATGCGGCCTTTGGCTCGATATCTCAGGATGCGCCCATCTCTGGGGTGGCGAAGATGGGCTTGCCGAAAACATGATTGGCCGGCTTGAAGCGCGCGGCATCCCGGCAAAAGCCGCCATCGCGCCCACCTTCGGGGCGGCCTATGCGCTCGCCCATCACGCCGAGCGTTATGTGATTGCTCCCCCTCACCCCATCCCTCTCCCGCAAGGGGAGAGGGGGCAGGTAGCGGCAGTTGCAACAGCGTCCCTTCTCCCCTTGCGGGAGAAGGACAGGATGAGGGGTAATTTATCCGCTCTTCTCGCTCCCCTCCCCGTTGAATGCCTGCGCATCAGCGCCGAGACCGCGACCGTTCTTCGAAAGCTTGGCCTTTTCACCATCAGCGATGTGCAGAAATTGCCGCGCGCCGGCCTTGCGCGCCGCTTTCCCGAACTCCTGCCTCAACTCGACAAAGCACTGGGCCGGACGCCGGAAGCAATCGAGTTTCTAGCGCCGCCAACGCCCTGGATCGAGCGCCTGCGCTTCGCTGAACCCATCTCGGCGCCTGAAGATTTGGAGCGGGCCACACTCAAACTGCTGGACATGCTTTGTGAACGTTTACAATCCGAGCGGCAAGGCGGCCAACGGTTCGAGGTGAGCTTTTTCAGGTGCGACGGCAATGTACAAATGCAAGCTGTTACGACCGCGCTCCCCGTCCGAGATGCCGCCCGCGTCTTCCGCCTCTTCAGGGAGAAGCTCGGACTGATCGATCCAGGTTTCGGGATCGATGTCGCCGCGCTCGCCGCAACGCATGTCGAACCGCTTGAAGCGCATCAGGCCAACATCTTGCGCAGCGTCAAAAGCGCGGCGTGCGCCGAGGAACTGGCGGTTCTCATCGATGCGCTGGAAAACAGGCTCGGCGATAACCGCGTCTACCGGCTTGCACCCTGTGAGAGCTACATCCCCGAACGCGCCGTGAAACAGGAAGCGCCCTTGTCATGGCCGGCCTCAACCCGGCCATCCAGAGCAAAAAGCAAAGGTTACAAGAGTGGGGATCTGGATGGCCGCCTCAAGGGCGGCCATGACAACAGCGTCTGGCAAAGCACGGCCGAAAGACCCGTTCGCCTTTTCAAGCGCCCTCACCCCATCGACGTGACGGCTGCGATCCCCGATGCGCCGCCGATGCTGTTTCGGTGGAGGAAGGTGGTGCATCGCGTCGTTTGCGCCGACGGCCCGGAGCGCATCTCTCCCGAATGGTGGCGCGGAAAAGAGGACGAAGACGGCGATCATGTCCGCGATTATTACCGGGTCGAGAGCGTCCACGGCATGCGCTTTTGGGTTTTCCGCGAAGGGGCTTACGGCGGCGCGCAGCTGCCCCGCTGGTATCTGCACGGGGTGTTCGCATGAGCCCGTACCGTCGTCATCCAAGAACGGCGCCTGCGCCGTATCCGGGATCGTTCCAAACGCAAGCGCTTGTATCTGTGGCGATCCCGGATAACGCTTGCGACGTATCCGGGATCACATTAGGAGCACGGCATTTAGCGGCAAGGGGCAATCCCCATGCCTAGCTATGCCGAACTCCAGGCGACAACGAACTTCTCCTTTCTGGAAGGCGCGTCGCATCCCCACGAACTCGTCGTCCGCGCCGCCGAACTCGGCCTTTCCGCCATCGCCATCACCGACCGCAACTCGCTCGCCGGCATCGTGCGCGCTCACCTTGCCGCCCGCGAGCTGGACGTGAAGCTGGTGGTCGGCTGCCACCTGACTTTCCGGGACGGTTCGCCCGATTTGTTATGCTACCCTGAGGACCGCGCCGCTTACGGACGGCTTTGTCGCCTGCTCACGGTTGGAAAATCCGATCGCGTTTTTAAGGGAAAGGCCAATGCGGCGTCTTCGTCATGGCCGCCCTTGAGGCGGCCATCCAGGGACAAAATCCAGAAGCTTGAGTTGCTAAAACTGGATGGCCGGGTCAAGCCCGACCATGACGAGCAAAGCGATGGCGATCACGAAACCGAGATCCCCAAGGGCGAATGCCACCTTTGGCTTAAAGATTTCCTGGCCTTTTCGGAAGGGCAGATCGTTGCAGTGTCGCCGCCGGACGATGCGTTCCAAACACCGGCAAAAACCGGAAGCTTCCAGCAGCATTTGCAGGATTTGGCAAGACAGCTCAAAGGCCGTGTCTATCTCGCCGCCTCCTATCGCTTTCATGGAGACGATGCGAAAAGGCTCCATCGTCTTGCCGCCATCGCCGAAGCCGCGCGCGTGCCCCTCATCGCGACCAACGACGTGCTCTACCATGACCCGTCGCGCCGACGCCTGCAGGACATTCTCACCTGCATCCGCGAGACCTGCACCATCGACGAGGCAGGCTTCCGCCTCAATCGCAACGCTGAGCGACATCTGAAAAGCCTGGGCGAAATGGCGCGGCTGTTCGCAGACTACCCGCAAGCGATCGCGAACACTGTGGAACTTGCAAGCCGTTGCAATTTCAGCCTCAAGGAACTGACCTACGAATATCCCGATGAGATCGCGCCCAACGGCGAAGATCCGCAAGCGCGGCTCGAACGCCTGACCTGGGAAGGGCTTAAGCGGCGCTACCCGCAACATTCATGGCCGGATGGCCCGCCACCCGCCGTCGTGGAGCAGATCAAGCACGAGTTTACGCTGATCGAGCGGCACAACTACGCGCCGTTTTTTCTTACCGTAGAGGACATCGTCCGCTTCGCGCGTGAGAAGAAAATCCTGCATCAGGGGCGTGGCTCGGCAGCTAATTCCGCCGTCTGTTATGCGCTCGGCATCACCGAAGTCGACCCGGCCCGCTCCAACCTCCTTTTCGAGCGGTTCATTTCGGATGCGCGCGACGAGCCGCCGGACATCGACGTCGATTTCGAGCACGAACGGCGCGAGGATGTCATCCAATATGTCTATGACCGCTTCGGGCGGCATCGTGCCGGGCTTTGCGCCACCGTGATCTGCTACCGGACGCGCGGCGCGGTGCGCGAGGTTGGCAAAGCGCTCGGGCTTTCGCCCGATGTCACAGCGGCGCTTGCGGGCTCGATCTGGGGCTGGAGCGAAGAGGGCATCAACCCCGAAGAGCTTGCAGGGCTCGGCCTCGATGCATCAGAACCGAGGCTTACGCTCTGCCTCGAATTGTCTCGCCAGCTCATCGGCTTTCCGCGCCACCTCTCCCAGCACCCCGGCGGCTTTATGATCGCGCGCGGCCGTCTCGATGAACTCGTGCCCATCGAAAACGCGTCGATGGAGGACCGCACCATCGTCTCGTGGGACAAATACGACATCGAGGCGCTCGGCATGCTGAAGGTGGATGTGCTGGCGCTCGGCATGCTGACCTGCCTCGCCAAGGGCTTCGACCTCTTGCGCAAACATTACCGGCTCGACCTCACGCCCGCGACAGTTCCTGCAGAGGATATGGCCGTCTACGAAATGCTCTCACGCGCCGATTCCATCGGCGTGTTCCAGGTGGAAAGCCGCGCGCAGCAGACCATGCTGCCGCGGCTCAAGCCGCAATGCTTTTATGATCTCGTCATCGAGGTGGCCATCGTTCGCCCCGGCCCAATCCAGGGCGATATGGTGCATCCCTATTTGCGCCGCCGCCAGGGGATAGAAAAGACCACTTTCCCCAGCGAAGAGCTGAAGAGCATTCTCGAAAAAACACTCGGCGTGCCGCTCTTCCAGGAACAGTGCATGAAGATCGCCATCGTGGCGGCAGGCTTTGCACCGAGCCGCGCGGATGAGTTGCGCCGCGCCATGGCCACCTTCAAGAAGGTCGGCGCCATCGGCCAGTTCAAGGACGAGTTCATCAACGGCCTGCTCGCGAAAGGCTATGAACGCGAGTTCGCCGAGCGATGCTTCAGCCAGATCCAGGGGTTCGGCACCTACGGCTTTCCTGAAAGCCATGCGGCGTCATTCGCGCTGCTTGTCTACTGTTCCGCCTGGATGAAGTGCTATTACCCCGACATATTCGCCGCCGCGATCCTGAACAGCCAACCCATGGGGTTCTATGCGCCGGCGCAGCTGGTACGCGATGCACGCGAGCATGGCGTCGAAATCCGCCCCGCCGATGTGAACGCGAGCGACTGGGATCATGCGCTGGAAGCTGTTACCCCCTCACCGTGTCCCTCCTCCGCGAGTTCGCAGCTCAACGTGACCGCATCTGTAAACGGATGCGGTTGGGGAGAGGGAACGCCGCTACAGCGGGTAGGCCCTTCCCCCCTCTCCCAATCGCATCCGCGTGCGGATGCGATTTCACTGGGTTGCGAACTCGCCAAGGCGAGTTCGACCGGGAGAGGAGTTGGGGGTGAGGGAGGAAACCCGCAGAAACACAAGCATGCGCTGCGCCTCGGCTTCCGGCTCATCGCAGGCATGCGCGAAAACGATGGCAAAAAAATAATAGCAGCCAGAAAGGCGGGCGGGCCTTTCAGAAGCCCGGAAGACCTCATGCGCCGCGCGAAGCTTGGGCCTGCCGCCATGCTGACGCTTGCGCGCGCGGATGCTTTCGTCTCGCTCGATCTCACGCGTCGTGAAACGCTCTGGCATGTGGCGGGCCTTGAGTCGAATGAATTATCGCTTTTCAGGCCGGAAGATGCCACTGAAACGGCTGAGATTTTTCACAATGCCGAGCCATTCCTTTGCAACAACGATCCCGGCTACCGGCAAGGCCGATTCCGGGATGATGTCAATGGAGGGAATGACGATGCCATCGAGCTCCCGCCCCTGAAGCAGGAAGAAGCGGTGGCGGAAGACTATGCGGTGTTCGGCCTTTCACTGCGAAACCACCCCATGGCGTTCATGCGTCAGGAATTGCGAGCCAAAGCCATGATTACGGCCGCAGACCTGAAGACGTTGCAGAATGGAAAATTCGTGAAAATCGCAGGGCTAGTGCTGTTCCGACAGCGGCCCGGAACTGCGAAAGGGACAATCTTTATAACAATGGAGGACGAGACGGGAGCCGCAAATCTGATCGTGTGGCCGAAAGTGGCCGAGACGTATCGCAGAGCCGTTTTCGGAGCGAAGGTGATTTTGTGCGAGGGAACCCTGCAAAAAGAGAGTAATGTGATCCACGTGGTAAGCCGCCGCTTGACGGACGGAACTCCTATGTTGCGCAGCCTCCAGCCCGAGGCCAGCGCATTTGGATTGCGGTTCGGGCGGGGCGACGAGGTTGCTCATGCATCAGGTGGAGATGCTCGGGCATCAAAAGTAAACTCGAGTTGGACCGATACGTTAAAAAGCCGCGATTTTCGATAATACAACCTTGCAGACTTTTGGGTAGCGGTGACATGCGCCACCGCTGCCGGAACGAGGTCGCGTACGACCGGGCGAAGGCTGAGCGCTGGCGGGCGTTCCGCTTTTAGCTTGCATCAAAAGAGGGGAAACATGCGTGTTAAATCACATATATGGGTGAGCGCTTACCTGCGCCGGGTCAACGCCGCCTTCGTGCATGCCGCTCTCGTGCGGCGCGGCGATGCCGATGCGGGAGCAATCTATATAAAGGTGGCGGCCATGGACGGCACGGCCCAGGTCTTCGCGCCTCTGTCGGCGGAGCTTGCCGAGATGACGCCGAGCGACGCGCTGATCGTGGAAGAAGGACGGGCCTGGCAGCCGGTGTATACTCCCCATGTTCGGGAGGCTGAGGCCGACGCATATCTTGCGCGCCAGGCTGGCCGCGATCCGGATATCTGGATTTTGGAGGTCGAGGCGGCCGCGCAGGGACACCATCTCCTGGGAGAAACCGCCAAAGCGCCAGCTTAAGCAGCTGGCGCGGCGCGGGGCTCTTCAGCGGGTCCGGCGCCGCCGGGATCGTTCCTGTATTTCGGCGGCGTTGCTTTTGATATCGGCCGGAGGCGGCGGCTCGGCGATAGCAGCGACGACCGGCTCTGCAGGCTGGATGTCGCACCGAGCCTTTCCAAGCTCGCTCAGGGTTTTCGTCCTGAAACTCTCCCCTTGAAGAGGGGCGCGGAAGACAACGAAACCCGTATCGCTCGGTGAGACGATAATATTCTGGTCCTCCCCTTCGTCTGTCTTTTCCGTTGCCGTTTCCTCCGCGAGCCGGTCGCGCCTGATGAGAAGCAGGCGCGCCTCGGACTTTTTGACGTCGGCGCCGGTGACAAGGTAAAAATTGTCCCCCGACCGGCTCGAGACGGCAAGGGACCATGTCCCTTCGCTCAGCGGCGACCTGACGATGACGTTTCGTTCCGAGATGTCGAAAAGGCAATAAGCGCTGACCACATCCGGCGGCGTGAACGGGAGGACGGCTGCGCTCTTCCCATCCGCGACGACAAGCGTGTTCGGCTTCAAGGCCGACAACCGGGACCAGGCGTCCCGCTCCGCGAGCGCCGGGATGCCCAGTACGCAAAGAATGTGGATGATGCCGCCAGCAACAACACCGCCAATGACCCAGGGGTAGATTCCCATCACGAGCACTCCACAAGCGTGATCGCGGGCAGAATGTCCTCACCCGAAGCGAGGAGGCTGTCAGGCGCCAGCGGCCTCAAAATCTCGAGGCGAAGAACCATGCGGCCTCCGCGTTCCACTGGGAGCCAGTTTCCAGGCTGAACCTCGGGCGAGAGCCGCACCAGAAAGGAGCCATCCGGCGCGGTGAGAATGTTCGTGCTGGAGAAGGCGGATCGCCCGGTCTTGTTCGGCATGACCTGCCCATCCGGCCTGAAGGCGGCTATGTTCCACCAAAGCGCCGGGATTGAGTAGCCGCGGACTTCATAGGTGCAGTCGCCCGAAAGGCGCGAGCCTGCGCTGTCGCGCGTCGCCGTGAAGGTCATGGTGTTCGCCGCGGTAATCGGAAGCGTCCCTTCCCGTGCGAAGTGCGCGATGGTGTAAGGGTCCGCATCCGCCGTCCCCTGCCGGAACCAGAAGGCCCAGGGCCCGAAGCGAACAGTGCTTGCGAAAAAACCATGGTTCACGGCGCGCCAAGCCGTCCCGAGGCCTAGGGCCAAGGCGATCCCCGCGAACAGCAAAAATCTGGTCAGGAAGGGCATCGGTATAACCTGCAGCGTGGTCCTTTGTGTAAATAAACTGCAAACACGCTCTGAAAAGCCGTTATTGCGTCTTGAAGGGCGATTTGTCCAGGCTTGCGCCCTTCTCTGGCGCCGACGCAGCCTCAAGTTTCGGAGCTTCCTTCAACAACTTCGACAAGGAGGTCAGCATTTTGCGCGTCTTCGCAGGCATGCGCTTGGCCGCATCCTGTGTGGCGCCCGCAAAGCTCGGGTCTTCGCGCCGGATCTCTGACAGGCGCTGACGCTCCTCGACCTGCCTAGGATGCAGCGGAAGCCCTGGAATTTGGGGGATGTCCATGCTCGTGTGCGCAGCCACCATGTATTCGTGCCAGGCGGGCGCAGACATGTGACCGCCCGTCGTGCCGCTCGCCATCTCGCTGAAATCGTCGTTCCCGAACCAGACGCCCGTCACATATTGGCCGGTAAATCCCATAAACCAGACATCGCGCGGGCCTGAACTCGTTCCGGTCTTTCCTGCCACGGTTGTAAAGTCCAGCTTGGCAGCCATTCCAGTCCCTTCGCTCACCACTTTTTCGAGCATGGTGTTCAGCGTTTCGATGTCTTCTCGCTTGAAAATCTGAGCCGGAGGCGGCTCGTCACGTTCGCGCGAATAAACAACCTCGTCGCGCGTGTTGCGCAGTTCCGTGATCGCGTAAGGCTTAACGGCCTTGCCGCCATTGGCGAAAACGGCGTACCCAGCCGTATGGTCGATCGGCGCGACGCCAGAGTCGCCGAGCGCCATCGAACAAGTCTTGCGAACGGATGTCAGTCCGATCTTGTGAACCGTTTCGAGAACCTTCTCGCGTCCGACCTCAAGGGACAGCTTCACCGCAATCGTGTTCACGGATCTTTTCAGCGCCTCGTAGAGCGTCATGGCCCCCCCGCTGATCCCGCCTCCGTAGTTATGGGGAGCCCAGTTTCCGCAGGTCGGAGCAACGTCCTGGTAGACCTTTGTCGGCTTGATCCCGTTTTCGATCGCGGTGAGGTAAACGTAAGGCTTGAACGATGATCCAGGCTGCCGCTCCCCGTGCGTGGCGCGATTGAACTGGCTGTCGCCATAATCCCGGCCGCCGACAATGACGCGGACGGCCCCATCGGTATCCATCGACACGAGCGCCGCCTGGCTCGCCCGCGCGCCGCGGCCCTCTTTTTCGAATGTGTTCTCTATGACCTGCTCGGCGAGTTTCTGGAGCGGCACGTCGACGGTGGTGCGAGCGGTCAGCACATATTCGCCCTTGCCTTTCATAAGGCGCTGTACTTCCTCGAAGGCCCAATCCAGGAAATAGTTCGGGACATAAATCTCCTGGCGGTCCACGATCTGCGCCGGATTAAGCCGCGCGCTATGCACTTGCCCCTCGGTCATGAACCCGGCCTCGACGAGGTTGGTCAGAACCTGGTTCGTGCGCGCATGCGATTCCGCCGGGTTTGAATGCGGCGCGAATTTCGTAGGCGCCTTGAACAAGCCAGCGAGCACGGCCGCTTCGGCCAGATTGATGTCCCGTACGGATTTGCCGAAATAGAATTGCGAAGCCGCTTCGACCCCGAACGTGCCGCCCCCAAGATAGGCGCGGTCGAGATAGAGCTTAAGGATCTCTTTCTTGGTAAGGTGAGACTCCAGCCAAAGGGCGAGATACACCTCGCGTATCTTGCGCTGGATCGAGCGCTCCGACGAAAGGAAGAGATTTTTGGCAAGCTGCTGCGTCAGCGAGCTGCCGCCCTGCACTACCGTTTCAGCGCGGGCGTTTTGAACAACGGCGCGAAAGGTGCCGATGATATCGATGCCGAAATGCTCGAAGAAGCGGCGATCTTCCGTCGCCATCGTCGCCTTGATGAGGTTGTCCGGGATCTCTTCGAGCGGGACGGCATCGGAGAATTGGATGCCGCGCTTTCCGACCTCATTTCCATAGCGGTCGAGGAACGTGACGCTGAATTCGCTGCCAGTGCGCCAATTCGGGTTCTTGGTGAGCTCAATAGCGGGCAACTCGAACATCAGGACAACAGCGGCGGCCCCCGTGCCAAGCGTCAGCACATCGGACACGATCTCGGTCACGAACCGCCTGAAACCGGTCACCCGAAAACGGGCAAAGAAATTGTTGTAGTTTGCCCACCAGTCTTTAAATCTGGCGTACAAACCGTAAAGGGTGGAGTTGATCCACGAGTTCGAGCGCAAGCCAATTGACGATGTAACGGTTGCGCCGGTTCGGTTTAAAAATCCAGTCCCGCACCTTTGTTCGCCGCTCTTTAGTTGTCTTAACCGTCGGTACTATGCCAAGAAACGAGTCTGCAAAACAACAAAAACGGGCGAGCCACGGTGCTCCTCCCAAAAATATGTCCGGGCCAGGCGGCCCCGATGCGCCGTTCTGGAGGAGCAAAACCCTCGACGAGATGGCGTCGGATGACTGGGAATCGCTTTGCGACCGCTGCGGACAATGTTGCCTGATCAAGCTCGAGGACGAGGATACCGGCGAAATTGCCGTCACGCGGCTTGCCTGCAAGCTTCTCGATCTTGGATCGTGCCGTTGCTCGGACTATGGCAACCGCCAAGATCATGTTCTCGACTGCGTAAAGCTCACACCCGCCGATATCAGCCGTCTCGCCTGGCTTCCCGAGACCTGCGCCTATCGCCTCCTCGACGAGGGCGAAGACCTCCGCTGGTGGCATCCGCTTGTCTCAGGAACGCAAGACACGGTGTTCGAAGCCGGCGTATCGATTCGCGGATCGGCCATCAGCGAAAGGAAAGTTCCTGAGGACCGTTTCCCGGCGCACATCGTCGGATGGATTGAGAAAAAAAGAAAGTAGCCCGGCCGCCGCCACAAGGCTGGCGAAATGCTCGCTGATGATCCCCGCTTTGTGGGCGTCATGCGACGGTGGGTCTCAGGCGGCTTTGCTATCAAGAGGTTTTGAGCGCCTTCTGAAAAGAAGTGAACCTTTCTTTTGGAATTAATGGCTTAAGCCTGAAATCAGGCAGATCGAGGTCCTGCCCCTGATTAAACGACTGTAAGTGCGAACCCGAAGAAAGTTGCCATCATGGTTAAACGAAGTTTTTATTAAAAACGGAGTATATGCCAAGAGCGCTTTTGCTCTTCCTTTTCCAGAGCCGGAGCCCCGGATGAGAAAACAAACACGCACGCAATCTGGCAGATCACTTCTAGCCCGGGTGGGATCACGGCATGATGATAAGACGCGCCAGCGAACTTAACTTAGCGGCAGATTTCTCCTGCTCGGGGAAATTCTCGGCCGTAGGTGTTGTTCGCGAGCTTTCACTCGCCTTGAGTGTGGCTATCCGGGATCTCCTGCGATACCGCGAGGATCCTGAGTTGAAACCTGTCGTCGCCCATGTGCTTGCGACCAGGGTGGGGGGCCGGTGCAGCGTGCGGAGCGCCCCGATCCAGCGTGCGCTCGCGGACGCCATGGCGGCCCGGCTCGCCTTGGATTGGAAGGTGACGATTCCGACAGTCGGATGCGTGCGCGCGCTCTTCCTGGTCACCCGGCTTGAGAAGACCGCTCAGCCGGACGTGTTCGATCTTGGGCTGCAACTCGCGAGCACGCCATCTTTCGACGCGGAGCAGATGCAGGAAGAGGAAGCCCCCCGGCGGGCGAGGCCCCTGCTCAGAATTTTTTAGTTTCGGCACAAGTTTTGAAAGGCTGTTCATCTGCAATTCAGGAAAGATGCGATCATTTCGTAGTCTCCGATGCAGAATGAGCCATGAAATATCTCTGCGCAGCGTTGATCCTGGCTTTGGCCTCCAGCCCTGGCATCGCCGCCTCGGCTAAGGAAACCTGCACGCACACGTGGGGCAAGGGCGACTTCAAAACCTTCAAGCAGGTGCAGGACGAAGTGCAGGAACTGCTAGGAAACGGTAAAATTCTAAGGTTCTCGCTTTGCGGCAACGCCAACGATCATTATTTTCAAATCACTGTTCTTGACCCATCCGGCAAGGTTCGCGTCGTTCACCTTGCTGCCCGCTGAATTCGGAGGCCGTTATGCGCGTTCTGGTTGTCGAAGACGACTTGGACCTGAGCCGTCAGCTCGTCGCGGCGCTCACGGATGCGGGATATGCCGCCGACGCCGCATTGGACGGCGAGGACGGCGCCTATCTCGGGGAGACCGAGCCTTACGATGCGATAATTCTCGATCTGGGGCTGCCCAAGATCGACGGTCTGACCGTACTCGAGCGCTGGCGCAGGACCGACATAAAAACGCCCGTCCTGATTCTGACGGCGCGCGACCGCTGGAGCGAGAAGGTCGCGGGCATCAACGCCGGCGCCGACGACTACGTCGCCAAACCCTTCCAGATGGAGGAGGTGATCGCCAGGATCCGCGCTCTTTTACGCCGCAGTGCGGGCGTGGCGAAGCCGGAGCTCGAATGCGGACTTTTGCGGCTCGATACGCGCACCGCAAGGGTGACGTTCAATGGCGCCGGCGTCAAGCTGACCGGGCTCGAGTTCAGGCTGCTTTCCTATCTGATGCACCACCAGTCACGGGTCGTCTCGCGGTCCGAACTTGTGGATCATCTCTACCAGCAGGATTTCGACCGCGACTCGAACACGATTGAGGTCTTTATCGGCAGGCTGCGGCGTAAAATTCCGGCCGATATCATTCACACGGTGCGCGGACTTGGATATTGCCTCTCGCCCGCGCAGGACGTCGACGGGAGCGCGAAGAGGGGCTGATGAGGGCCAACTCGCTCGCGCTGCGCCTTGTGATCTCCTCGGCGGCCTGGACGCTCATGATCCTGTCGGTCACGGCAGCGATTTTGATCTCGCTGTGCCGCGACTTCCTCGAAGAGAGCTTCGATCAGAGGCTGAATCAATACCTCGAGAACATTATTGCCAAGACCACTCCGCAGGGCACACTTGACATCAGAAAGCCGGACGACGTCGGCGAGCCGCTTTTCCTCAGGCCCTTCTCCGGCGCATACTGGCAAATCAGGCCGGCCGATCAGGGAAGCGAACCGGTTTTCAAATCGGACTCGCTGGCGGGTGAAATCTATAGAACTCCGAGCGAAATCGGCATCAAGCCCGAACTCGAAGCAGATGCGCCAAGGCTACATCGATGGCCCGGAAGGGCAGATTTTGCGCGTCCTGGAGCGGGACATCGATTTCGGGCAGGAGAACGAGAGCCGGGTTTTCTCCATATCCGTCGCCTTCGATGCCGCCGAAGTGGATGGTCAGGCGCGTTATCTCACGAATACGATCGTGCTCACGCTGGCACTTCTCGGCGCGGGCCTGTTGCTGGCGACGTTCTTCCAGGTCCGTTTCGGGCTCAGCCCGCTCCAGGACATCGGCAAGAAGATAGCCGCGATAAGGTCGGGGGAGGAGACGAAGCTGGAAGGCACGCCGCCGGATGAAATTCTGCCTTTGCAAGAGGAGCTGAACGCGCTTATCGAAGCCAACAAAAGCGTCGTCGAGCGTGCCCGGACCCATGTGGGCAATCTCGCCCACGCGCTAAAGACGCCATTGAGCGTCATCATCAACGAGGCCGCCTCGCAGAACACGGATTTCGCCGGCAAGGTCGCGCAACAGGCTGCCCTCATGAAGCAGCAGATTTCCCATCACCTCGACCGGGCCAGGATTGCAGCTCAGATCAGACCTGCAAGCGGCGTGACAGACGTGAGCCTTCAGCTCAATGCCCTTTCCCGCGCCTTGCAGAAGATCTATGAAGCCAGGGCTTTGCACTTTCAAGTCGACTGCCCGAACGGGGTGCGGTTTTTCGGAGAGAAGCAGGATTTCGAGGAGATGGCGGGCAATCTCATGGACAACGCCTGCAAATGGGCGAAATCCTCCGTCGTTGTGAAGGTTCAGGCCCCGGACGGGACTCTCGCCAAGGGCGACCGGACTTTCCAGCTCATTATCGAGGACGACGGACCGGGTTTGCCCGAAGCTTTCAGGCGGTCGGCTGTCAAGCGCGGCCGCCGCCTCGACGAAAGTGTGCCCGGCTCGGGCCTCGGCCTCTCCATCGTCGCCGACCTGTCGCATCTCTATCGCGGATCGCTTCGTCTCGAGGAAGCAACAACCGGCGGCTTAAGAGCCTGCCTGACCCTTCCCGCAGCCTGATTGACGCAAAATCGCCCGAAAAAACCGCCTATGGTCGCAAAGAAATCGGCTAGGAGCGGCAGGCGATTCGCTTGCCTCGATGGGGACATGAAGAAGCTAGGTCTTATATTCATTTCGCTTGCGTTCTCGGTTCTTTCGCTTGGATGCGCCAACCACGAGGATACGGGCACGCTTGTCGGGGCGGGAACCGGCGCGTTGATCGGCAGTCAGTTCGGGAGGGGCGGAGGAAACATTGCGTCGACGGTCGCAGGCGCGGTTGTTGGCGGTTTCATCGGCAACCGGATTGGAGCTTCCATGGATGAGGAGGACCGCAGACGCGCGGCGGCCGCACAATATTCCGCCTTTGAAAATGGCAACCGGGCTGATTGGCGCA
The DNA here is from genome assembly GCA_963764115.1 of uncultured Alphaproteobacteria bacterium. Taxonomy (GTDB): domain Bacteria; phylum Pseudomonadota; class Alphaproteobacteria; order Rhizobiales; family Rhodomicrobiaceae; genus Rhodomicrobium. The sequence continues at coordinate 49,548 of CAVXRT010000013.1, read as the reverse complement.
GTCCCAATGGGCACTATGGTTATATCGAGCCCCAGCCTGTCTATTACTACAATGACATGAGCTGCCGCCAATTTACGCAGACCGCTTACGTGGACGGCAGGCCCGCAACAATGACAGGCAGGGCTTGCAAAGGGCCTGATGGCCAATGGCATGAGGTATAAGCACAGCCCGGCGACGGGGTGGGTTAATGCCCCGTCCGGAAGAGCTGGATTTGCGAGACCGGGCTGATCGCGGTGAAAAAAGTCGCTCCTTCGGGAGCGGCGCCCTTGAAGGTTTTGAACCCACTTTCGCTGATATCGTGGAGATCGCCGCGCTCGAAATGGCCGCCCTCGTAATCGTAGGCGCCCCACAGGACCACGATCAACTGGCCGCCATGCCTTTCCGAGTGAAGGATGGCATCCGGCTCGATATGCACGATCTCTGCAGACGCCGACGCCCCGGGGAACTTCGGCAGGTTAAATTTGCTTAACCCGTGAGGCATCTTTCGCCATGGGATCGTCTCGCGCCGCAAGCCCGTAGCGCGCGCCAGGGGCCAGGGCATGATGACATCATTGCCCGGATCGAGTGCTTCGCCCAAGGGCAAAGTGCCCAAATCGTGAGCTGACTCAGCCGCAAAACGGCGCATCGTGCGTTTGAAGAAGTCGTCGTCCTCCGGCGCCTTGAGCCCTTCCAGAAGAAGACCACCCACCTCATCCATGGCTCGAAGCTGCGTCCGGCACTTTCCGCAAAACTGAAAATGACAGCTCAAAACGAGCGACAAGGCGGGGTCCAGCGTGCGCGCCGCATGGCCCATCAGCGTTTCACCGTGGGGATGGTGGCGCAGCGCTGTCATATGTCCTCCCCGACAGCGTCCCTGATCTTTTCATAAGCGAGCCGCATGCGTGATTTCACCGTTCCGACAGGAGCGCCGAGCGCTCCGGCGATCTCGTTGTGTGAGAGCCCTTCGATGTAAGAGAGGTGGACGACTTCATATTGCTCCGGAGGTAATATTTCAAGAACCTTCCGGATACGTTCGCGTTGCTGGTTTCGGTTCAGTGCCTCGTCTGGTAAATCGTCATCGCTCGGAACCTCGTTTATTTCCTCGGGCAGATTCTGATAGGGCGCCTGCCGCCGGAACCGGTCGATCCGGAGGTTTCTGGCAATCGTGTAAATCCATGTTGTAACGTTGCCTTTTTGAGCGGCGTAAAGATCAGCTTTGCGCCAGACCGTTAAAAGGGTTTCCTGCGCAATGTCCTCGGCAGCGGCGGCGTCTGCCCCTTGCCTCATCATCATGGCCTTGATGCGGGGTCCATAAGCACGAAAAAGATCCTGGAAGGCCTGCGGGTCGCGATCCCGAGCTATCCTCTGGAGAAGGTCATCCATACGGAATTAATGACAAAAGCGGTATGCCGAGACAAATAACTTATAAGCGATGGCCAAGCTTGCTACGCTTATCGCGGACGGTGGCATGAACTTTGCTTTCATCTTTCTTGCGCTGCGCTGCTGAGCTTGCGTGACGTGACCCAAGTTGGAACGTAAACTTCTTCGCCGGATTGAATCAGGGGTTCTCCCTTGCCCTGTCGCTCCGGCGCCTTTTTTTGTCCAAAGCGTCAACGAGTTGGAGATTTCGGCGCAAAGCCTTAGTCTTTCCGCTTTTCGATCCGCACTATTAGCTGTATGTTCAGCAAAAGATATGGCGGTCGCTAGGCTGCGCGGCCGCGCGAGTTTGTGGCAGGGCTGCCATTAGGGGTGCCACCATTGATGAGTGAAATTCTAGCTTTAGCAGAGCTGAGAAACCTTCGTCGCTACGCATATTGCATACTCGGAAACCGGCGGCTTAGCGACGTCGCGGTTGAGACTGCTCTCAATGGTCTGGTAACGGATGTCATTTCCGTAAGCGGACGCACGATTTCCCGTCTGGACCTTTACAGGAAAGTCAATGAGGCGGCGTTCGCCACCTTTAGCAATGTGAGTGCCGGGGCTGCGAGCGGATTGTATGCCCAGTTCCAGCGCTTATCCAAAGAACAACGCAAAATTGCCGCCCTGCGCGCGGTGGTCGGGCTGCCATACAGCGACATCGCTTCTATCATGGACATGCCTGAGAAGGCCGTCCGCCGCACTTATTGCGAAGCGCTGTTGACGCTGCGGGACAAGCCGGCAGCTGTTCTCATCATCGAAGACGAAGTTTTCATTGCTCTCGACATCCAGCAGATCGTTCGGAACCTCGGCCTCTCGGTAGCGGGCATCGCGAAAAACCGCGCAGAAGCCTTGCGCATTGCTGAGCTTGCCAAGCCGAAGCTGATCCTCGCCGACTACAGGCTGAGAGGCGATACGGGCGTGGAAGTGGTCAAGGCGATTCGTGAGCAGATGAACGCCAACGTCATCTACGTCACCTCGCACCCGGACGAGGTCGCCGCGACCCGTGATCGCGAGGCTGACCTTGTGATCGCGAAGCCCTTTAACCCACGGGCGCTCGCAGCGGCTGTGCAAACTCACTTGGCGGCATAGATACGCCGCCATTCATTGAAAGACCCGCCTTTCGGCGGGTTTTTTCGTTTTGCGACGCCAGAGAAGGGAAAGAGCGTCCGTGTGCGCACTGGCCGTGCGCCGTCCCGATCACCGTCGCCCGCGCCTTTTGCGATCCCGGATGCGACGCAGGCGTCGCTCCAGGATGACTGGGTTTTACCTCAGGATTGCAGTGCAACCGATCCCAAATTTGCGCACTCGGCGCGAACGAAGGATGCTCGTCATCGCTTTGATCAAGCGCTTACTTGCGAAGAACCCTCCCCGCCACGGCGTCAAGCTTTGCGAGAAGCTGGGGATCGCGCGCTTCACGGGCTGTAATGAGTGCATGGTCAAGAGCGCGATCCGAACCGATGGGGCAAGGTTCGTGCTCTTTCGGAAAGCTCTTCGCCAGGGTCGCAACCAGGCGGCCGGCCTTCTCCGAATTTTCTTTCAGGACCTTCAGGATCGCCGAGATGTCGACATCGGCGTGATCGTCATGCCAACAATCGAAGTCGGTGACCATCGCGACGGTGGCGTAGCAAAGCTCCGCTTCGCGCGCGAGCTTGGCCTCGGGCATGTTGGTCATGCCGATAACGCTGCACCCCCAGGATTTGTAGAGGAACAACTCGGCGCGGGTCGAAAATTGCGGGCCTTCCATCACGAGGTAGACGCCGCCGCGCGCATAAGGGATGCCCTCGGCTTTCGCCGCCGCCTCGATCTTGTCGACAAGACCCGGGCTGACCGGATCAGCCATGGGAACGTGGGCGACGCAACCCGCTCCGAAAAACGATTTCTCGCGCGCGAAGGTCCGGTCGATGAACTGGTCGACAAGCACGAATGTCCCGGGCGCAAGCTCCTCGCGGAATGAGCCGCAAGCCGAAACCGAAACGAGATCGGTGACGCCGACGCGCTTCAACGCATCGATGTTGGCGCGGTAGTTGATCGAACTCGGCGATTGTCTGTGCCCCGGCCCGTGGCGCGGAATGAATGCGATGGGCAAACCCGCGATCTCGCCCATGTGCACGGGCGAGGAAGGCTCGCCCCAGGGTGAATTTACGGCGACTTCCCGCTTGTTTTCGAGCCCAGGCAGATCGTAGAGCCCCGATCCGCCGATAATTCCCAGAACTGCCTGCACCATAACCATCTCCAGCCGCGCTTAGATCAACCCGCCTTTGATCGGCATCGATTAAAGGCGGAAAAGTTGATCAATTCTAAAGTGCTAGAGCAGCCCGCATCCAAACGGAGACGAGCTGCTCTAGCCCTCGTTTGGGGCATCTCTCAAAGCTCGCGCAAAAATGTCAAGGCATCAGCTCGATGTAGAAGAGGGAAAAGACCCACTTGGCGTCTTCTTCTTCAGTTCTTTTCTCCCCCGCTGCCAATGGTCGCACAGTGTAAAGCGGACCGAAATCGCCGATCCCGAATGCATTGCCGCCCGCTTCCACCGCCAGAATCCAGCCCTCCTTTTCGACCGTGGCAAGAGGCAGCTCCACGCCGTAACCGTCGAGCGCCGAAAGCCGCGCCGTTTTTGCCTCGCTCAGCGGTTCGGCGGCGGCAAGAACATCATGGAGGCGAGGTCCCTTGAACAGAATCTCACCGCCTTCTTCCACGACAGGCGCCGATTGCTGCGGCAAGGCCAGGAGATCACCGAACGTGAAGGCGCGCGCCCGCTTGAAATCGAAATTGTTGTGCTGGAAAAAGCGGTCCCGTTTTTCGTCGAAAGGCGCCCTGTTCGGGGAGCCGACAAGCCCGCCGACCGTCAGGACCACAAGCCCGCAAGAGGAAGCCGGCGCGGCGCGCGAAGGACCGGCGAAGGGAAACGCGGCGGCGCCGGCCAAAAGCCCGAGCAAGCTTCCACGGCGGGACAACGAACCTGAAAACATCATCGATCTCCATTGCCACAAGCAAGCGGCCCGCTTTCCCGTACGAGGAAAATGCAGCCTCAGCCAGATATTTGTCACGACCTGCGAAGCGAACAATCAATCATCGCCGAGCGGGCGCATTCGCGGCGCGCGCGGGGGTTTCGCCGCCGCATGTTTTGGCGGCGGCTTGGGGTGAAGTCCCGCCTTTTCTCGTCAGAAGAACGGGCGCCAACTGGATATGCAGCCGATCAAGCTGGCCTTCTTTCAAAAACCGTGACACCGTACGTCACACCGTATGAGCGCCGGCTTCCGTGAGGATCGGCAAAATCCACGTCTCGCCACCGCATGCACGATCGCTTCACAGGAAATCCCGCTACCACCTCCGTCGAAATCAATCGGGCTCGCCGGCTCGGGCGAGAAGATGGCGCAGCCCCGCCACCGGATGATAAGACCCGGCGTTGCCGGGGCATCCAGCGGCCGGGGAGGTTCGCGCCACGACGGGGGGCCGCGCACTCCTGCCGCGCCTTACGACATCGAGCGCACGTTCCGCATTGCTCATGCGGCTCCTATATCAAGATGGGGCCATTTGGTTCCAATTCAGACAGCGCGCCCGCTCCGTTCGGCGTCTTTGGCGTGAACAGGAAAAGGCGATGGGAAGCGATATGCCTTTAGAGACCTTCGGCGACGCCCGCCAGATTGCGGTTGAACGCGCTCTGGCCGAATTTCGCGCGGCGAGGCCGGTGGCGATCCGGTCTGAGACGAAAACCGTGCTCGCCTTTCCCGTCGAGGGGCTGACCGAAAAACTCGCCATGTTCCTTCGACAGGATGACCGCCACCCCCGCCTCATCGTCCCAGGCGAGATGATGAACGCGTCGGGGACCTGGATCAGGCCGCCGGCGGCTGTCCAGCTAAAACCCTTCAGTCTCGAAAAGCTCGAAGCCTATTTCGCTCATCGCGAGGCAACGGGGGACCTTTCCGCCAACCTTGCAGCCACCGATCTCGCCGAGGCCGGCGCTCTGGCGCTTGCCAACCTGGCGCTCCTTCTGCCGGCCGTCGTCGTCGCCGACGCCAGTGCGAGCGCCATCGTGGCGCTCCCCCTTCTCGAGGTCGATGCTGGCGACGTTTTCGCATTTCGCGACAGGGCGGCGCGGTCGCTCAAGATCGTGTCGCGCGCCTTCGTCCCCCTGGAGGGGGCGGGACGCTGCGAATTCGTCGTCTTCCGCGGCGGCGACGGTTTTCGCGACCAGATCGCGATTTTCGTCTCCGACCCCTACCCTTCGCGCCCTGTCCTCACGCGCATCCATTCGGCCTGCCTCACGGGCGACCTCTTGGGCAGCCTCAAATGCGACTGCGGCGAGCAGTTGCGCGGCGCCGTCAGGGCCATGAGCGAACTGGGGGGCGGGGTTGTGCTCTATCTCGACCAGGAAGGGCGCGGCAACGGCATCGCGAACAAGATGCGCGCTTACCGGCTTCAGGATCAGGGCTTCGATACTTATGACGCGGACGAGTTGCTCGGCTTCGGCCATGATCAGCGGCGATTCGACTTTGCGGCCGAGATGCTGAAGCTGCTTGGCTTTACGTCGGTGCGCCTCATGACCAACAATCCGCACAAAATCGAGGCGCTGCGCGAGGCTGGCCTGGAAGTCGTCTCCACGCATCGGGTGCTGACGCGGCCTACGGCTCATAATGAGAAATATCTCGCCGCCAAGCGCGACAAGGGCGGTCATCTCCTCGGCGACATCGCGCTCGATGGCGTCGATCTCGGCGATCTGCTTTCGCCGACGCCCCAAACTTAGGAATAAAGCGAGCCTAAGCCAATCTATTTCCGCAGCAGGACCAAAGCATCGCGCCCTTAATCGGGCATAGGCTTGATGCATTTTTGTATGCAAGTTGCGCAAAGCGGCCTCTGCTTGTCAACCTGTCCCTGACGATTTCGTCCGCATTTCTTATTCTGAAACATCTTCGGCGAAATCGCCTTGCGGGCGGGTTAACGCGGCGTGAGCCCGCTCCAACCCCTGCTAAATAAGGGGAAAATACCGAGCGGGACGCCATCGCCGCCGCCTGCGCCGCAGCTTTTCGGGCTGGCGAAAGGGTTAACTCGTGAAATTGCAAACATATTTAACGGACTTTTGCGAGCCGACTTAATGCCAAAATTCCGGCATTAAATTCTATTTAATGGCGATCGAGTTGACGACATAAAGCTATTCTTTTTCAATGACTTAGACGAGCCCGCCTACGTCCATCCGTAAGGCGCGGCGCTCCTCCTTTCGCGGCCGATAGACGCTTTCTTAAGCATACTCAGGCTGGAAATAAGTCCGGCGCGCGCCTGTTAACCATGTTGTATTAACGCTTACGGGAGGTTGACGAACGGTTTACCTTTAGAGCGTCGTGCGTCCCGATGATCGTCACCCCGGAATGCGCCTCAGCGCATATCCGGGGCCGTTACAAATCGAAGCGCCTGTTGCGATCCCGGATACGACGCAGGCGTCGTTCCGGGATGACGTGCTCTAGGCGTGCGGCGAGCGCCGTCCACGGATGGCATGGCCAGATTGGCGAAGCATGCCTCAAAGCACCCCGCGTTCAATCGGAAGGCGTCATCGTGATCGTCGCCCGGAACGCGCCTTGGCGCATTCCGGGGCCGCAACCGGTTCCGATTTTGCGCAGGCCGCGCTTGCTGAGCTCTGCAGCGAGGACGCCACCTTTGCGCCTGTGATGGGGACTGGAGGAAAGATGCCTCTGGCAACGCCCAAAAGCACTTTTCGAAAGCACGAGCTTCCCAGTTCCGTCTTGGCGCAGGAAACTGACTGGACGACATGGGACCAGTGGCTGACGATGGCGATACTGTCGTCGTGCTCTATTACGCAGGAAGAACAGGCGGTCCGGTCAACCCTTCGCGAGCGATTTCGCCCATGTGCTGACCGTCGCTGGCGAGAAAGCAACCAGTTTCAAGGGGTTCACGGATGCGGCCGCCATGCTGAACGCGGCGGCGGCCTGATCCCTGCCTCTCTCGGAACGGAACCCCAGCCTAAAAAGCTCGTTCACCAAGCCAATCGATGCTTGGTGAGCCATGGATAGGCGCGTTATTTTCGGCTTTGCAGGGGGGCTGCTTCTGGCCGCGGCGTTGGGGGTATCAACCCCTGGTCTTACCGGCGGATCTGCGACGGCGCAGACTTCAACAGAATGGAAGGGCGATCGCTGCGACGTTCGCGTGAGCGTAGCGGCGGGGCCATCGAATGAACCGCTCTGTTTCAAGCTGGGCTCAGGCGAAAGCTTTCGGGATTGTTCCGATTGCCCCGATATGGTTGTGGCGCCGCCTGGCAGCTTTATGATGGGCTCGTCCGGGGACGAGCCGGACCCCTTCACCGGCCTGGCCCCGCTGCACAAGGTCACGATCGGCTATCCTTTCGCAATCGGCGCATTCGCCGTGACGTTCGCCGAATGGGAGGCCTGCGTCGCCGATGGCGGGTGCGGCGGCTATAAGCCCCCGAACGAGGGATGGGGCGGCGCCGACAGGCCGGTGATCAACGTAAGCTGGGGCGACGCCAGGAGTTACGCCGACTGGCTCAGCCGCAAGACGGGGCAACGCTATCGCCTGCTTTCGGAGGCCGAGTTCGAATATGCCGCCCGGGCCAGAACCACGAGCCTGTTCTGGTGGGGCGACTCGATCTCGCCCTCGCAAGCGAACTACGACGGCAATTATAGCTATGGGGGCGGCCCAAAAGGCCCTTACCGGCGCCAGACCATGCCCGTGAAATCCTTCGAGCCCAACCCTTGGGGCCTTTATCAAGTGCATGGCAACGTCGCGACCTGGACAGAGGATTGCTGGGTGGACAACTACAACGACGCGCCTCTCGACGGCTCCCCCCGAACGACCGGGAATTGCAAGTACCGGGTCACTCGCGGCGGGTCATGGTATGACTATCCGCACACTCTGCGCGTTGCCGTCCGCCTCATCATGGAGCCCAGGCTCCGCACAAACTATGTCGGGTTTCGCGTGGCGAGAGACCTGTGCCAGCGGGAAGTCCATGCACGAAATGCGCAGGAAAACAGACGGGTGGCGGGGCGCTGTTGATTGGCCAGGCAGCCCAAACGCAAAATATTGCAAGCCACGCCCGGAAGTTGAAACATCACAAAACTGTGCAGAGCGCCACGCGGAGGGTGATTAGCGCCACACTGTGTGATTAAACGCTCCGCGTGTACTAGCCAGCAGCATTGCTGGCGTCTAGGATGCAATCCGCTTGAGTGTGCTGTTACGGTTATGACAATAAAAAAACTGCTTATCCTTCCCGGCGACGGCATCGGCCCAGAAGTAATGGCCGAGGTCAGGCGGGTGATCGCATGGCTCGGGAAGACCGGCCGCGCGGAGTTCGAAGTCCAAGAGGATCTGGTCGGCGGCGCCGCCTACGATGCGCATGGCGAGGCCATTTCCGATGCCGCCATGGAGAAGGCGAAGGCGGCCGACGCCGTCCTGTTTGGCGCGGTGGGCGGCTCGAAGTGGGACAAGGTTCCTTATGCGCAGCGGCCCGAGGCAGGCCTCTTGCGCTTGCGCAAGGATTTGCGGCTCTTCGCCAATTTAAGGCCTGCGATCTGCTATCCGGCCCTGACGGAGGCTTCGAGCCTGAAGCGCGAGGTCGTGGAAGGCCTCGATCTCATGATCGTCCGCGAGTTGACCGGCGGCGTCTATTTCGGCGAGCCGAAAGAGATCGTGACCATGGAGAACGGCGAGAAGCGCGCCGTCGACACCCAGGTTTACACCGAGCACGAAATCGAGCGGATCGCGCGCGTCGCGTTTGACCTCGCACGGGCGCGAAACAAGCGCGTCGCCTCCGCCGAAAAGCGCAATGTGATGAAGACCGGCGTGCTGTGGAACGCGGTTGTGACGCGCGTTCACGCGGAGTACCCGGATGTCGAGCTGACTCACATCCTCGCCGACAATTGCTCCATGCAGCTCGTGCGCTGGCCGAAGCAATTCGACGTGATCGTCACCGACAACCTCTTCGGCGACATCCTCTCCGATCAGGCGGCGATGGCGACGGGATCGCTCGGCATGCTGCCCTCGGCCTCGCTCGGCGCGAAGGATGAGAGCGGGAAACGCCCGGCGCTCTATGAGCCCGTTCACGGCAGCGCACCGGATATCGCCGGGCGCGGCATCGCCAACCCCATCGCAACCATCGCCAGTTTCGGCATGGCGCTTCGCTACTCATTCGGCATGGGGAAGGAGGCCGACCTCCTTGATAAGAGCATCGCGAACGTGCTGGCCAAAGGCCTTCGGACTGAGGACATCATGCAGGGCGGCATGACCAAAGTTTCAACTGCCGAGATGGGTGAAGCCATCGTCGGCGAACTCGACCGGCTGGCCAGGGCAGGAACCTGAGCGGAGTTTGCCGGACGCGCCAACGGATGCCATTGCAGACGCCGCTTGCTCCACTTTGTCTTCCCGGCCAAGCGAAGCGCGAGCCGGGATCGCAAAAAAACAAGCGCTTCAATCTATTACGATCCCGGATAAGGCTTCGCCTTTCCGGGAAGACAGAGGCGGCGATCCGTTGGCCCGGGGTGGCCGAAGTTTGCCTGGCGGCGAACGCGGGGGCATGAGAGGGAGGGGACGGGGTGACGGCGAATCACTTCAGTGTTATCGGATTTAAGGCAAACTCGGCGGAAGCGCTTTCCACGCTCATAAGAAGCCTTCTCGAGAGGGGCGGCGAAAAGCAACCCTGCGCGGCAGGCTACTATCATCGGCTGCGTTTGCCGGTCGGACCCGAGTTGTGGGTGCATATGCAGAAGGCCGCCGACGCAGAGCCCGATCCCTACATCGCGGTCGGCATCACGCCCTTCTTCACAGGCAAAGGCCGCACCCCGATCCGCGTCCGGGCCATGCGGCAGCGTCCCACCGATAACCGTTTCGAAGGCGCGTTCTATGTCGAGCTTGGCCCGACCATCGCACTGATCGACGTCGTGGACTTCGCTCGCTTCGCCGGAAGGCCGGCGCCCTTTATGGCGATGGCGCAAATCGTAGCGTTTCCGCACGAGCTTGCAGTCTTCGAGAACGAGGCCGCCTTTCAGGCCGCCCAAGCCGATAAGACAGTGAAATTCTCGCCCCGGTCCTTCCTTGCAAGCGGGCTGTTCAAGGGGGGCAACGGTTCCGGTGAAGTCGTCTTTCTCGATCCCGAAGCCGAGGATTTCCGCGCCCCTGCCCGCGCCTTCCTCACGGGCGAGGTGCACGAGACGGAACGCCGCTGCAATCCCGAGACCGGACAGGAGTTCACCTGGGCCTTGATCGGCACGGCGGGCGGGACCTGCGACCTCGTGGCGGACGATGCCCTCCTGCCTCATGCCTTGCTGCCCGGCATGATCGTCGAGGGGGAGTTCTGGCTCTGCGGCCGGCTCGTGGAGCCATTCGGCGCCGCCTGATCCGAAATGCCTTCCCTTGTGTATGAAGGTGTGTATAGTACACGGAGCTGACACTGTGCGGGCTTCAATGCGGACGAATATCGACATCGATGACGCGCTCATCGACGAGGTCATGAAGGTGGCGAACGTGAAAACGAAGAAGGAAGCGGTGCGCCTTGCCTTGCAGGAATTCCTGAAGGTCAAGAAGAAGAAAAGCCTCTTCGACCTGGCGGGCAAAATCGAGTTCGAGGACAATTACGACCACAAAGCCCTGAGACACACGCGCTACGATGCTGATTGATACGAGCGTGCTTGTCGCGCTGTTCAGGGACCGCTTGGGAACTGTCGCGTCCGCGCTGAAAGAGCTTCTCGATGATCACGATTACGCCCTGACGCGCTTCACCCAGATGGAACTTCTGCAAGGCGCTCGTGACGAGAAAGACTGGCTGAAGCTTTCAGACTACCTGTCCGATCAGGACTATCTGGAGGCGAGCCAGGAAACATGGGCCGCTGCCGCCCGGCTCTATTTCGATCTGCGCCGCAAGGGCCTGACCGTGAGGAGCGTCATCGACTGCTGCATTGCCGAGATCGCCATGTCACATGACGCGACGCTTCTCCATAATGATCGCGACTTCGCAACAATCGCAAAGCTGCGCCCGCTCAAACACGTGCAGTTCGAGGCGGTAGCCGCGCCAGCCTTTCACGAGCCCGAACAGGCCGCCTTGCGCTAGCCTTTGAACCGCAATTTTGCTTGAATCTTGCCGCGTTGCTCCCCAAGGTCCATGGCGCGCCGCGCTAGAGTGCGGCCGGAAAAGTGCGAAGCGGTTTTCCGATGAGACGCACGACAAAACAAAAACTTAGAGCCCGCTTTTGATTCCATCAAAAGCGGATAGGCTCTAGAGCGCTTTCGGGGAAGTGTGCGGTTTTCCGCCCGGAGAGCGCGACAAACTAGGAACATAGAGCACATTTGGCGACTCGGAGATCGCCGAAGGTGCTCTAGGCGAAGGGGATATCTCAGATCATGACCGGCACAGGCCAGCAATTCATTGTCGTCGGCGAGCGGACCAACGTCACAGGCTCGGCAAAATTCCGGAAGCTGATCGAGGCGGACTCCTACGATGCAGCCCTTGGCGTGGCACGCGAGCAGGTTGAGAGCGGCGCCAACGTGCTCGACGTGAACATGGACGAGGGCCTGCTCAACTCCGAAAAGGCGATGACGACCTTCCTCAACCTCATCGCCTCGGAGCCCGATATTTCCCGCGTTCCGGTCATGATCGATTCCTCGAAATGGGCGGTGATCGAGGCAGGCCTCAAATGCGTGCAGGGCAAGGCGATCGTCAATTCCATCAGCATGAAGGAGGGCGAGGAGCCGTTTCTGAAGCAGGCCCGGAAAATCCTTCGCTACGGCGCGGCCGTCGTCGTGATGGCGTTCGACGAAACCGGGCAGGCCGAGACGGCGGAGCGCAAGTTCGCCATCTGCCAGCGCGCCTACAAGCTGTTGACGGAGCGCGTCGGGTTCGCGCCCGAGGACATCATCTTCGACCCCAATGTTTTCGCGGTCGCGACCGGCATCGAGGAGCATAACAACTACGGAATCGCTTTCATCGAAGCGGCGCGGCGCATCCGCACCGAATTGCCGCATGTGCACGTCTCGGGCGGCGTGTCCAACCTTTCCTTCGCTTTTCGCGGCAACGAGCCGGTTCGTCAGGCCATGCACACGGTCTTCCTGTACCACGCCATCCAGGCCGGCATGGACATGGGAATCGTCAATGCGGGCCAGCTTGGCGTCTATGACGACTTGAAACCGGAACTGCGCGAGCTTTGCGAGGACGTGGTTCTCAACCGGCGGCCCGACGCGACAGACCGGTTGCTTGAGGCTGCGGACCGTTTCAAAGGCGGCGGCGCGAAGAAGCAGGCGCCGGATTTGTCCTGGCGCGAGCGCCCCGTTGCCGAGCGCCTCAAGCACGCCCTCATCCACGGCATCACTGACTACATCGACGCGGACACCGAGGAGGCGCGCCGGAGCGTAAAAAGGCCGCTCCACGTCATTGAAGGCCCGCTGATGGGCGGCATGAACGCCGTCGGCGATCTCTTCGGCTCGGGCAAGATGTTTCTGCCGCAGGTCGTGAAGTCGGCCCGCGTCATGAAAAAGGCCGTGGCCTATCTGATGCCCTTCATGGAGGCGGAAAAACGCGAGGCCGGCCTTGAAAACGCGCCCGCGGCGGCCCGCATCGTCATGGCCACCGTGAAGGGCGACGTTCACGACATCGGCAAGAACATCGTCGGCGTCGTGCTTCAGTGCAACAATTACGAGGTCATCGACCTCGGCGTCATGGCGCCGAGCCAGCGCATTCTCGACAAGGCGCGCGAGGTGAATGCCGATATTATCGGGCTTTCGGGGCTGATCACGCCGAGCCTCGACGAAATGGTGTTCGTGGCGTCCGAGATGGAGCGGCAGGGTTTCGATGTGCCACTGTTGATTGGCGGCGCGACGACAAGCCAGGTGCATACGGCCGTCAAGATCAGCCCGAACTATCAACGCAACCAGGCTATCTATGTCACCGATGCGAGCCGGGCCGTGGGCGTCGTCTCGAACCTGCTCGGCGACGACCGCGCTGCCTATGTCGAGAAGATCCGCGAGACCTATCGCTCCGTCGCGCGCGCTCACGCACGCGGGCGCGTCCAGAAAGCCCGCGCCAACCTTGCCGACGCGCGCGAGAACAAGTTCGAAATCGACTGGGCTCAATATCAGCCGCCGCGCCCCGCCTTCCTCGGCGTGAGAGCATTCACGAATTACGATCTGGGCAAGCTTGTCCCTTACATCGATTGGACGCCCTTCTTCTCGGCGTGGGAAATCAAAGGAACCTATCCCGGCGTGCTGACCGACAGCCTATATGGGAAGGCGGCATCCTCGCTGCATGCCGATGCGGAGACCCTGCTCCGTCAGATCGTCACCGAGGGCTGGCTTGTCGCCAACGGCGTCATCGGGCTGTGGCCCGCGAACGCGGTCGATGAGGACGACATCGCGGTTTACGCGGACGGCAGCCGCGCCACGAGGATCGCGACGCTTCATTCGCTCCGCCAGCAGATCGTGCGCGACAATGAGCGCGCCAATACCGCGCTTGCCGACTTCATCGCGCCAAAAGCGAGCGGCGCGGAAGACTACATCGGAGCGTTCGCGGTGACCGCCGGGATCGGCGAGGAAGCCATCGCAGAGCGCTTCGCCCGCGCTCACGACGACTACTCCAAGATCATGGTGAAGGCGCTCGCGGACCGGCTCGCCGAAGCCTTCGCCGAACATATGCATGAGCGCGTGCGCCGCGAGTTCTGGGGCTATGCCAAGGACGAAGCGCTCAGCCCCGGCGATCTCCTCGCCGAGAAATATCAAGGCATTCGCCCTGCCCCCGGCTATCCGGCGCAACCCGATCACACGGAGAAGGCAACGCTGTTCAGCCTCCTCGATGCGGAACGCGCAACGGGCATGAAGCTCACGGAGAGCTTCGCGATGATGCCTGCATCCTCCGTTTCCGGGCTGTATTTCTCTCACCCGGCGAGCCACTATTTCGGCGTCGGCAAAATCGAACGCGATCAAGCGGAAGATTATGCGCGACGCAAGGGCTGGCCTGTTTCCGAGGCCGAACGCTGGCTTGCGCCGGTCCTCAATTACGACCGGCAGGCGGGCGGCCCTCAGAGCGAAGCAGCCTGAGCTCGAGCTGGTCCATAGTATGGGTCAGATGCTCGGGCGGCAGGTCTTACTCCGTCTTGACGAGGCCTGAGAAGGCGGCGACGGCGAGGAGGCTTGCGACCCAGCCGAATGCAATCTCCGTCAGTACGAGCGCGTTCGTTCCCCAACTCGGGACGGCGAAAGTGTAACCCCCGACTTCGATGGGAACCTCCTTGCGCATGGGCGCCCAGTTCTTCTCCTGATAGAGGTCCACAACCGGCAGCAGCACGTTGAACGAGTAGACCCAGGGGTTGAACTGCGAATATTCAGCGAAAGCCGGCTCAACCTCGGAACAGGTCGTCCAGCCGCCAGGACGGCTGCGACATTTGTCGAAGGTGCTTTGCGTAAACACCTGCGCATCGCGGGGCGCAAAGATGCCCTTCTCGGCGGCAAGCTTGTAGTAGAACCCGAAGATGATCCCGACAGCCGCCATAATGACAAGGATGCGCAGCGGCTTATACCCGTGGCCAATCAAGAGGCCGACCGTTGACTCCCACATATACCTTGGCAGAGCACGGAGACGTCCGTGCTTCCGATCCCGATTGGACAAGCGCCGGCGAACGAGAAACCCCTGTCTTTCGATGGCGAGACGCCGCGCCTCCTCCGGGTGCCCCATATTCTTGAGCACCTTGATAACCTGCTCGAAGGGCTGAGGTTTGAAGTCGTGCCCCATATGCGCGGCGGGCTGACATTTGAGCCATTTCTTTCGCGCCTCTGCCTGGACCGGCGCCACACCGGCGAACCGTTCGTAGGTGAAGCCGTCCAGATGGATGACATGCCTGATTGCCCCTTCATGGCCGTTGGCAGGCGTCGGCCATGTCTCCTCACTATCGACGAGAACGCGGATGTATGCGCTTTTTAAATCGAGCGAACCGTTGAACGCCGCGGCCGGCCGCATTGTGCCTTCGATAGGCGCGAGCATGAGTGCGCCCATCACTTCCGCGTTTACGAGCGATACGGCGTCTTCGGAGAAAGCCTCACCCGGCGCCGCGAAATCCCGGGATGTGAGGCCTTCGGGAACAGAAAATACGCCGCCCTGGCAATCAATGTTGCCGCGAATACGCGCACCATTGAACTGGACCTTTCCCTTGGCGTCAAAGCCATCGGACAAAGAAACGTTGCCGTTCGTCACAATGCGCGTGAAGCGCAACGCGGTGGTGTCGCTGTCGCCTGCACAGCGGAAATGCCCGTTTCTGCAATCGATATCACCGCCGATCTGCGCGCCGGAGAAGGATATCTCGCCTTCGCTCTCGCAGTCTCTGAGATAGAGGCTGCCCTTCAGGTTCAGCCGATGGCATTTCAGCGCGCGAATGGCGGCATCCCAGCGCGACGTTTGCTTCGCCTGCGGGTCGAAGCCCGGAAGGAATGTCCCTTCGGAGCAATCGAAGGTTCCGCCGATTTCGGAGTCGTCGAAATGAATGAGGCCGTTGGCGTAAAAGCCATTCCGGAATTCGGCGTTGCCGCCGATCGTCACCGTGGTGAGATCCGCCGCAAGACGCTGGGAGCGCCAGCGCCTGCCTTCGATCCTGCATCCGACGCACGACAGCGTGCCCATGATCTCAGCGCCGAAAAGCTGCAGGCTTCCGTCGATAAGGGTACCGCGCAGCAACAGGCTGCCGTCGATCATCACACCGTCACCGCGGATGGAGGACACAGCCGTTCGGTCCAGGCTCACAACCTTGGTTTCGGCATCCGCGAAGCCAAATTCGCCGGTGATCGTGCTGTCGACGATCCAGAGCGGCCTGACTTTTGTCGTGCCGTCGAGGTTGACCGTCCCATCAATGTAAGCGCCCTGGATTTTGAGGCCGCCCTCGTGCACGGACGCCGCGGCGTCCCGGCCGAGGGCGAGGAAACGCACGAAATCGGCTCTTATGAGGTTGGCGTCTGTCGGCGCCTCCGGGCGTGCTCTGCCAAATGAACATTGCTTGCCCGTCGACGCGACCGCCAACAGCTTCTGTTCCGCTGCTTTCAGCGGCACAAATTCTTGCAAAGTCACCATATGAGATCCCACTATCGAATGCCGGACGAACAGAAATAGCGGCGGCCGCAAAACTTTGAAATCTCAATCTCAAGCTTAAAGAGGGGCGACCATGGAAAAGGATGTCTACGCCTTCGGCCACTGGCCCTCACCCATTTCCGCGTCGTTGGTGGCCGGAAATTCGCTTCGCTTCGGCCGGGTTGAGGTGGTGGACCGCACTGTCTATTGGAGCGAGGGCCGCCCAGCGGAGAAGGGGCGCGCACCGGTCATGCGCTGGACAGGAGAGGATGGCGCGATCGAACTCCTGCCCCCTCCCTACTCGGCCCGGTCGCGGGTGCATGAGTATGGCGGCGGGGAATTCCTCGTCGCTGGCGGCGTGCTTTATTTTGTAAACGACGCCGATCAGGACATTTATGCAGCCGATCTGTCGCGCGGGAGCGAGCCGCCGATCAGGCGGATTACAAATGTCGCGGATACTCGCTTCGCCGATCTAACCTGGGATAGCCGCCGCAACAGTCTCATCGCCGTTGCCGAAACGCACGGCGCCGCGCCACTGCCTCAGAATGAGCTTTGGCGCATCCCTCTTGATGCCGCCGCGACACTTGAGAAGCTTGGCGTTGCTCTTCAAGGCCGCGATTTCTACGCCAGCCCGCGCCTCAGCCCCGACGGCAAACGGCTCGCCTTTCTGGCCTGGGATCTTCCCAATATGCCGTGGGACGCGGCACAACTTTTCGTCGCGGATATCGCGCAAGACGGATCGCTCGCGGAGCCAGTCCCGGTCGCGGGCGGAAACGGCAGCGCCTGCTTCCAGCCGGAATGGCGTGACGACGGCATGCTTTACTTCGTTTGGGACGCCGATGGGCTAGGCAATCTCTACCGCTGGAAACAAGGCGATAAACCGGAGCAGATCACACGTCTCGATGGCGATCTTTCCATGCCGCTTTGGATCTTCCACGCGGCAAGCTACGCCCTCTTTCCGGCGGGGAAGGCCTATTTGAGCTATGTCGATAGGGGGGACACCAAATCAGCCATTCTCGACCTTGAGACTGGCGCGCTGGACGCTCACGAAAACGGCCTTACGGCAGCGACCACCTTGTCGAGGGGTTCGGCGGGCGTGGCCCTTGCCGGAATGACGGATGACGAGTCGCTTTGCGTCTTTCGCGATCAGGCTTCCTCCAGCGTTCGCGGCGCGCCGCAAATCATTCGCCGCAGCGGTGCTGTCGATATCGACCGCGCTTACGTTTCCCGCCCGACGCGTCTCGCGATCCCGAGCGGCGACGGCGAGGTTTATGGCTTGCTTTACCCGCCCACAAATCCGTGTGCGGGGGCGCCTGCTGGCAGGCAGCCTCCCCTCATCATCAGCTTGCACGGCGGACCGACGAGTTCGGCGGCGCGAGGCCTGAAACCGCGCACATTGTTTTTCACCTCGCGCGGCTTCTCCTGGCTCGATCTCGATTATTCAGGCAGCACCGGCTATGGCCGCGCGTATCGCGACCGCCTGCGAGGCAACTGGGGCGTCGCCGATGTCGAAGACACCATCGCCGCGGCCCGCGTCGCTGCATCGCAAGGTCTCGCAGACGCCGACGCGATTTTCGTGACTGGAGGAAGCGCTGGCGGTTACACCGTGCTTATGGCGATCGCGACGGCAAACGTTTTTCGAGGAGCGGCCAGCTATTACGGGATTTGCGATCTCGTGGCGCTTCAGCGAACCACCCACAAATTCGAACAGGGATATCAGGCGATGCTGCTCGGGTGCTCGCTCGAAGACAACGAGGCGATTTATCGCGAGCGCTCAGCGATCCATCATGTCGATTCTATCGAAACCCCGCTGATTCTGTTCCAAGGCGCCGATGACCATGTTGTCCCGAAGGAGCAGTCCATCAAGATTGCCGAGGCGCTCCGCGGGAAAGGCGTTCCGGTCGAATATCATGAATTTTCAGGCGAAGGGCACGGCTTTCGCCGAGCGGAAACGATATGCGCCTGCCTGGAGCACGAACTCGGGTTCTATCGCATGCTGATGCAGAAGGGCTCCTAGAGAACCTTCTGGACGACAACGTCAGGCTCAACGCCCTTGTCCTCGATGTCAACTTTGTAGAGCCAGCGCCCCCACACGAATTTCATCGTGTTGGCGGTCGAAGCCTCTGCGATGTTCATGAGGCGTGCATTATCGGGAATCGCACGATCGACGAGGGGTTCGCGGCTCACGATGAAGAGCGCGACGCGGTGGCGTTCCTTGGTAAGAAATTCGGTGTAGAAGCCCGGCTTGAGGCTTCCAAAAGGCGCGCCCGCCAACGCCCGCTCCGCCTCGCTCGCAGTCAGAACATACTTGACGGGCTCAGCCTTGTCGGACTGCTGCGCGCTCACGCCTTCGAACCGGGCGATCGCCGCACGCCCACGCGAAACCCAAGGCCTGACGTTACCATCACTGATCGGCTCCGACGGTTCGCTCGCCATCCGTGTGGCCGGGAAACCGGCATTCATCACTTTCGCCGGCTGGGTCATTTCAAAAAACAGAACAAGCCCTGAAAGCGGGAGAGCCATCAGGACGCCGCACCGGAGGGTGTGGCTGATTACTCCCAAGGCGGCCTGGATCTTCTGCAAAGTGATGGTTGTCGCGTTGCTCATGGGCAGATAATAAGCAAAAAAGGCTTCCTGCGTCTACGGACGCAAAGGTCCTATGGGATCAAGGCAATTTGATGATAGCGCCCATCAAAGGGCACATATCGAGACTAAAATTGGGGAGGAGGTGCAGTACTAAACGAAATCGCCTGACGTACGCAAAACCTAAATCGCCAGGCGTTCCGTTCCATCCATCGTGGCAATTGAGTCCACGTGGATTGGAACCGTTGCAGAGCTACTCTGCTTGGTTTTATAAAACGGCATTCCAACCAAAATGTCACCTGAAAAAGAATTCGGCCGACCAATCTCTTGTGTGAATCCTGTGGGTGAATCTTGACTGTGGCGATCAAGATCCCAGAAGTCAGTTGTCCCGGGAACCGTCAAAAAGGGGCAGCTGGCTGTCGCGCACAGCTTGCGGAGCCGCGAGGCCGAGATGGCGAAACGCTTTCAGCGTGATCACCCTGCCCCGCGGTGTTCGGCCGATAAACCCTTGCTGCAGAAGGTAAGGTTCAATGACCTCCTCGATAGCGTCCTTGCCTTCGCTGAGCGCTGCAGCGATGGTCTCGATCCCGACAGGGCCGCCGCCGTAATTCTCGGCGATGCAGCGCAGGTAGCGATGATCCATGGAATCGAGGCCAAGAGAATCGACTTCAAGCTGCCCGAGGGCCGCATCCGCCACACGGCGGTCAACTTCTTTTTCGCCACCGACCGCGGCGAAATCTCGCACCCGCCGGAGCAGCCTTCCCGCTACGCGCGGCGTTCCACGGCTGCGCCGCGCCACCTCGCGTGCGCCGTCCGGCGTCATTCGCATCTGAAGCACGCGCGCCCCGCGCTTGACGATCTCTTCCAGCTCATCATCCGTATAGAAGTTGAGCCGGATCGGAATGCCGAAGCGGTCCCGCAAGGGCGTCGTCAAGAGCCCGGTTCTTGTTGTGGCGCCCACAAGCGTGAATTTCGCAAGATCAATGCGGACCGACCGCGCCGCCGGTCCCTCCCCGATGATGAGGTCGAGCTGGAAATCCTCCATCGCGGGATAGAGGATCTCTTCGACTGCCGGGTTCAGCCGGTGGATCTCGTCGATGAAGAGTACGTCGCGCTCCTCAAGATTTGTGAGAAGCGCCGCGAGGTCGCCTGCCTTCGCGATCACGGGTCCTGACGTCATCTTGAAGTTCACGCCAAGCTCCCGCGCCACGATCTGGGCAAGGGTTGTCTTCCCCAAGCCCGGTGGGCCAGCGAAAAGAACATGATCGAGGGCATCTCCGCGCGCCCGCGCGGCATCGATAAAGACCTTGAGATTGGCGCGCGCCTGAGCCTGCCCGATGAACTCGGAGAGGCGCTGAGGCCGTAGCGTCAACTCGCCTGCGTCCTCTTCCTGCTTTTCGCGATCCATGAGACGTGCGTTCATGCGGCCCACGCTAGCGGATTCTGCCGCGAATTGGAAACAGAGAGGCGGGCGAAGTCAGTCCCGTCGTGAAAAGGGGCCGTTGGTAAAATAACTTTTAAGATTGGTTTCGTTTTGTAAAAACACATGTATCTTTATAGATAAGTAGTTATTGCAAATAACAAATGTTAAAGGACGCCTGCGTCCATGGCAGGGCTGCGGTTCAAAAGTTGCAGTTATGCAGCATTGGCGACTCAATTGGCGTGACAAGCCTTAAAAAACTGTTAATCCGTTGCCCCTCCCCTTACGGATGTCCAATCGTCCCGGTAACAGCACTGACACTGGTCAATCGATGAGACGCTGCCGTTAGCCCATGGTTTTCTCCTCCGTTACCTTCCTTTTTTACTTCCTGCCACTGTTCATGGTGGTTTACTTCGCCGTCGGCAGTATTCGATACAAGAACATTGTTCTATTGTTGTTTTCCCTCATTTTTTACGCATGGGGCGAGGGGACTTTGGTTTTCCTCTTGCTCGCCGCCATCGCCTTTAATGCTGTGATGGCCTACAAAATGGATCAATGGGAGGGGTTTGCGCGAAAACATGCCCTGGCATGGGCCATCGGCGTCAATTTGCTGATACTTGGCATCTGCAAGTATTCCGCTTTCGTGGTCGGCAATCTGGCCGTGCCGTTCGCAGCCATGGGGATTACCATTCCCGTTCCCAAGGTGCATTTGCCTTTGGGGATCTCTTTCTTCACCTTCCACTGCATTTCGTATCTTATCGATGTTTACCGCCGGCGCTTCCGGGCTGAACGCGATCCGGTTACCGTTGCTCTTTATATCTCTTTGTTTCCGCAGCTCGTCGCCGGGCCGATCGTCCGCTACAAGACAATCGCGAAGCGCTTCCATCGCCGCCGCCACACATGGGGCCGGGCGGCGGTCGGCGCCAAAATCTTTGCGGTGGGACTGGCGCAGAAAGTTCTGATCGCGGATCAGCTCGGGCCTCTCGTCGAGGCTGTCTTCGACAAGACCGATGCGCCATCGGCGGGCGCGGCGTGGACCGGCGTGCTTGCGTACACAATCCAGATCTATTTCGATTTCGCCGGTTATTCGAACATGGCGTCCGGCCTTGGCGTGTGCCTCGGCTTCACCTTCCCGCGCAACTTCCGATTGCCCTACACGTCGCTGTCGATCACCGAATTCTGGCGGCGCTGGCATATATCGCTGTCAAGCTGGCTGCGCGATTACCTCTATATTCCACTGGGCGGCAACAGGGGAACGGTCTCCGAAACCTATCGCAACCTCATAACCGTTTTCCTTCTTTGCGGTTTATGGCACGGCGCGAACTGGACTTTCATTCTGTGGGGCGTATGGCACGGCCTGTTCCTGGTGATTGAACGAACGGGCCTGGGAAGGGTTTTGAAGGTCTTGCCAACGCCTGTTCGCTGGCTCTATGCGATGGCGGTCGTCATGTTCGGCTGGGTTCTGTTCAGGGCGGCGGACCTGGCGTCCGCGGTTGCAATGGTTCGCGGCATGTTGGGCTTCAACGGAGAGAGCGAGCCCGGATTCGAGATCGAGGCCGCCTGGCAGCCGCTCATCTTCTCGTCTCTTCTGTTTGGCGTGCTGTTCGCGATCCTCCCCCGTTTCGTTTTTCTTCGCGGGTGGTCGAGACCCCGGCTGGCGATGGCCGAAGCGTCATGGACCTTCGGCGTTTTCATTCTCGCCATCATTTGGGTGGGCGCTGGCAGCTATAGCCCATTCCTCTATTTCAGGTTCTGACGCCCATGCTGCTTCCGTATGCCCGTTTCTGGTTGATCTTGATGGCAGGGCTTCTTGTCGCGCCCGCAGCCGTGCATCTCTCGAGTTCAGGCAAGAGCGTATCGCTGGAAGAAGGAAGACTGCTCGCTTCTCTGCCGGGCATCCCAAAGAGCCAAAAAGACGCGAAGGGTTGGTCCACCCGCTTCGACGCGTATCTGAATGATCATTTCGGCTTTCGAGACCCAATCATCCGGCTTTATGCTTGGATCAACCAGGCGACCTCGAACGTAACCGGGAACGCAAGCGTCCTTCGAGGCGACGATGGCTGGATGTTCTATCGTGGCGGCTCCATGCTGGAACAAAGCTCCGGACGGATCATGCGGGCGGCTCAAATCGAGCATGCCGTAAGTGTGCTCGCCGACATGGAAGCCTTGCTCAGCGCCAGGGGCAGCAAATTGATCGTCGCTTCTCCCCCGAATTCGGCAACCATCTATTCGGACAAGATTCATGGATGGCCCCAGCCGGGCAGGCAGACGGAGTATGATCTCCAGCTGTCGCTACTGCGAAGCCGCAAAATCGCGGCTGTCGATCTTCGCCCTGTATTGCGTGAAGCGCGCGCCCACGGCGACACCTACCTTCACCATGATACTCACTGGAACGCGAGCGGCGCCCTTGCCGCCTTCAACGCGATCGCGGCCGAAGCAGGCCTCGCAGGCTGGCGCCTCGACCCCGCAACCGCAATAGGCCCCGAGACCAAGCTCCAGGGCGGAGATCTAGCCCGGATGTTGGGAATTGCGGCCTATGTCAGTGAAGTGGACCATCCCTTGAACCTGGGCGGATTCCAGCGGATCGATTACTCGACAACGCCTCAAGTCTTTGAGCTTGCCCGTGAGGGACGGAACGGGCCGGTGATTCTTATCCTGGGCGATTCCTTTACGGCCGCCCACTTTGCGCCAATGATCGCAGCAAGCGGAGGCCGCGCAATATGGCTTCACCACAATTCTTGCGGGTTCGACTGGCAATGGATCGAGAAGTTTCAGCCCGATCAAGTCTGGTACATGGCGACGGAGCGCTACTTCCCGTGCGATGTTAAAAAATATCCAGCTGGGATGCCTGCAAGAGGGGTTACAGCGGACGGCGCGCCCAAGTCCCCTTCAAGATTGTGAACGGACATAAAGCAAAACCCCGCCGTAATCCGGCGGGGTTTGAAGAGAGTTGATCACTCTTTTGCCTGTTCAGGACACAGCGGAAAGCTCTGGCAGCCCATCGTCGGCCGAACCGAAGAGGAGCCGCACGTCCATATAGCGAATGCGGCCGGCGACCTTGGCCTTCTGGACGCCCAAATCGCTGAACCGCCGCGTGAAGATCGGCAAGCCAAGCGGCTGTTTACCCTTCGCTTCGCACCATTGGCAATAATCGTCGTAAAGCGCGAGCGCCGTAACGCTTGAGCCGTTCTCCCGGCCGACGCGCTCCTCGAAGTAGAGCTCGACGTCGGTTTTGGGCTGCGCGGACCTCAGCTCCGGATCAGAGGCGCCGGGCAGCGCCTGGAGCATGGAAGCGGGCGCGAATGCGGGCGCGGGAGCAGCCATGCGGACCGGTTCGGGCGCCGGAAGCCCTTTGACATCAAAGATCCGCCAATAGGAGAATGCGGTATAGAAGCCGAGGCTCGCGCCCAACTCTACGAGAAGCGCGATCAGGACCGTGAGGGCCATCTGGATTTCCTCGGTCGACCGCCCCGTCAGGCTCGCGAGCATCTGGCTTTGAGGATCGGTGGCCCTCGCTGCCGCCGAGGAATCAAGATCGCCCACCTTCGCGTCGAGCTGGGAAATCTTCGCTTCAAGCTTATCCGCCTGCTCGGCGATGCCAAGCTCTGCCTTGAGCTTGAAGAAGCCTTCGCAGTAGCTCATGCTCTTCACCGCCGTGGCGTCCGCGCATCCGGCGCTTGAGAGCCAGCGCCCGTTTTGCTTGAACGCGTCGATCTCGCCGTTCACGGTGCCCGTCGGCCTATGGGCCGGCAGGGTCTTCAGCTCCGCACGCGAGCGTTCGAGGTCGGCGCGCAGGTCGGCGTGCGACTCAACCTTAAGAACGCGCGAGCCGGTTATATCGGCCCGGTTCAGCGCGGCGAAACCGAGCGAGGATGTCAGCGAGTAGGAGAAGCAAACAGCAAACAAGAGCGCCCCCCCGAGCGCCTGGCTGTAGCTTCTGTTCCGGAGCGCTGCGAAGATAAAGAACGGCAGGAGAGCCTTGAAGCAATCCGCAGCCGCGCTTGCGCCGCCGTACAGCTGGGATTCGAACTCGGACTTCCCGAGCGTATACCCGAATCGCCAGTTCATCGCGGCGGATACGAGAAGAAGGACCGCCGCCGCGATAACGCCTGCAACACCTAATGCGTGTCTCATTTATTGCCCCCAAATTATTAGACGCCGCTTAGCGGTCGGCGCCGGTCTGCGGGGGCCAGCTGATTTTCTCGCGCGAACCCGGGCTCATGCCGTTTGAAGGGCATGCCGCTGCACCCGGTGCATACGCTGATCACACAGGCTTGCCTTGCGCGTACAGGATTCCCACTCAAGACCGCGATCCGCCGCCGGTTCGCAGCCCTTTTCTCACGCAATTCAAGCGCTTATATAGGCCCCCAAGGTTGAAATTATTGATTCGCGGCAAATTAAGCGAGCACTAATTTTTCTCCACAAGATGTAGTACCTGGGGTATTGTAGAAAAGCTTGATGTTGATGAGCTGCCGAACACTCGGGAAGAAGGCACAGATATTTATATAAGGGTTGCTGTTCGTTGCGTCACCCATCTCTGGTTGCAAACTTTCCGGCGAGACGCAGCTTTGCGCGCGCGGTTATTCTTGCTCTCTGCACCGCTGTTGTACTGGTCGGACTTCCTCGCTTGGCGCTTTTCTTTCGTGGCCCCCAAGAGGTCGGCAAGGTCAATATTTTGACGGATGCGCCACGCAAGCGCGAGGCCGAAGTTAAACATGCCTCTCAGTCCTTCGCCGCGATGAAGGAGCGTGTTGTCCACCCAGTCTCTGTGACGTCTCCGCTTCCCGCGACTGACGGGGAACTCATAGTGGCGATCCAGAAGGAAATGGCCCGGATCGGCGCCTACGACGGCCCAATCACATCAGCCTGGACAGATCGGGTACGCGGCGCAGTGCGCAAATTCACAGGTTCGGGGCGCACGCCCCCCTCGGTTGAGCTTTTGAATTCCTTGCGAGCGGCGAAACCTGCAATGAAAGAAGCCGTTGTCCGCCAGGGCGCAACAATGAACCTGCAAGCCGCCCAAGACGTGATCAATGGCAGGATTCCCCCGGTTGTCATCATTGCCCCGCCGGAGGAAGGCATACCGAGCGATGGCTACCTGCCGCCGTGGACTGCGCTGCGGGCCAAGGAACTCGCTCAAGGCTTGCCGGCGGTCAACAAAGGAGCTGCGTTAACCGTGCAAGTCGCCGCCCAATCCGGTCGCGTGGAAAGCCGGAGGCGCGAGCGCATAAACCGGGGGCGTTGGTATGCGAGAAGCAGGTTCTCGTTTACGCCTTACCGCGGCTATTTTCGGTATTAGCAGCAAGCTGAAAAAGAGATGCTACCCATGGCCTCATGGTGAGCTCGTAGAACCAGACAGGCTCACGATAACTCTCGACCTCATCCTGAGCTTGTTTTTTCAGAAGCCTTTTAGGCTCTCATGTGCTTCAGCAGCACGTCTTTTGCTTCGTTCACCTGTGAGGCGAGGTAGGTTGTGCCGCCTTGATCGGGGTGAAACCGCTTCATCAGATTGCGGTGCGCGGCTTGCACCTCCTCGCGCGTCGCCCCGCGGCTAAGGCCCAGAACTTGATAAGCCTCGTCAACGGTCATGCCGCGGGACGCGCCGCTGCGCGACCCGCTGTCTTTTCCGCTGGCGTCCCAGCCGGGGAAATTGCGGTCGAGATACGCTTCGAACAGCTGAGCGCCCTGGGCATCGTTCGCGCGCAGTTCCGCAAGAAAGTCTATGCGCTCGGCATCCGTGAAATCCGACAGAGCCCGCCCGGCGAAGCGCCCGTAATGCACGCGCCCGAATACCGCTCCCGTCGCATGGTCGAGGGACATTTCAAGGTAGGGCGTTCGCACCGCGGAGTTCGCCGCCGACGAGCCGCCCCCCTTGCCGGAAAACCAGCCCGTCCGCGCAAAGAGGGAGTAGGCGGCCATTCCGGCCATGATCGCAAGTCCCGGATTCCGGGTGAAGATGAGAGCGGCGAACGCGACAAGCAGCACAGCGCCGCTTTTCCGGATCCAGGCCGCAAGCTTTCCAACCTCAGCCTTGCTCACCCATCCAAGGAGATAGAGGATGAGGCCCAAGACCAGCAGGAATAAGAAAAGCGGTAAAATTGCCGGACTCCCCCGAAGAAGCCATCATGGCTTCGACATCTGTTCGAGCAGGAAAGTAGGCCCGGCGCGGCCTTTTGCATAGTCTTGAAGCGCCCTGCGTCCACCGGCGGCGTAGACGGCGACGGCTTCGAGAAGCTCGCGGAGCTGCGCCGCCGATCCCGGCCCGAACCGGCAGGTCGCGCCGCGCGTCAGACGCGCGATTTCGGCGAACGCCGCCTGCGCCCGGCCGTCGTAGCCTTCCTGGAAAAGGAAGACGGGAATGGAGAGGAGGCCGAGCCGGCCGGCCAGATTGGCGAGTTCGTCCACGCTCTCTTCCATCGCGTCGCCGACATAGACGAGCGCGCTCACCTTTCCATTCGCCGCCTCGTCAAGCGCATGCTTCAAGACTTTGCGGATTTGCGTGAAGCCGCCCCGGCACTCAACCGACGTCATGAGGCGCGCGAGCGCGCTTGCATCGCTCACCCAGCGGCTCGACTTGCATTCATCGAAGCCCCGGAAGAAGACGAGCTTCACGTCAAGGCCGCCGACCGCTTTCACCGCGTTGAACATCTCGGCCTGCACCTGCAGCGCCATGTCCCAGGTCGGCTGGCGGCTCATGGTGGCGTCCATGGCGAAGATCAAGCGGCCATTCCCCGAGGTGGCGGCCGCCGGCGCAGAGCGCACATGCGCCAGGAAGGCATCGATCTCGGCGCGGCTCGAGTCCTGCGGCGCGATCTCGTGCGCTGCCTCTTTCGGCGACGGGGGCTTGGGCGGATTTGGCATGGCGATACCGGAACTTTTCGCCATATATGGTGCGGCTGCGGAATACGGGAATGCATCAGCCTTCCGGGCAGACCGTTTGTTTTATGGTGCGCTCGAAACCGGCGGGGACGCCATAACGCCCGTCATCGCGCGACGCGGAGCGGCGCGCCACAGACACGGGATCACCGCACACGCACACACTGCCCGAAGTTGGAACGATCCCGGCTCGCGCCTTGCAAGGCCTGGAGACGATCCGTTGGCCAGACCGGTGGCGCTCCGGGGGGAGGCCCGACGGAGCCCGCAGGCGTCCGTCAGCCTCGTGTTTTGCGGTGGTCTAAGCGGCCTCACGTTCCTTTAGGTCGGCGCCCGGTAGTTTGGTGGTATCCTTTTTCAGGACCAAGGCGCTGATGTATTCAATCTTCACCTTGGTTTCTACGATGTCTTTATGGATCGCAATAAGTTGTTTCTCTATTGCTGCAAGTAAAGCTAGGACAGCAACAAAACCCAGAAATGTCCAAAGGTCCATGTTATTCTCCTTTGATTAGCTGCTTGATCGTCCGGCAGATCGATTTCACGTTAGCCTTCGGCATCCAGCGGTGCTGAACGGCCCCTGACGCTTTTACGCGCAACGAGCAAACGATCCATCTCCCTAGCTCCAAACGGCCCGCATGTCAGCGCGCCGCCATGGTAAAGCTTTATCGGCCTCATGACCAGTTCTCGGTCTAAGGAGCGCCGCGAATTGCCGCTGCTAAATGACGCAGAAAAGAACAACAGCCTCACAAGCTTGACTGCCGGGATGCCCTTTCAATGCGCAAGCCGGCGGCTGCCGGGGACGTGGCAAGTGCGACAGGTTGCACCGCGCTCTGCAGGCGGCCTTTACGCTTGCAGCCAACCGAGGAAACGCGAAACGCCGTCTCGCACGGCCGGGCCGAATTCCAGCTCCGAATGGCTGTCCGAGCCTCCCACTCCGTAAACGTAGAAGACCATGACCAGAAGAAGGGTGGGAATGAAAACGACGTGCAAGATGGCAAGGGCGCGTCGTAGATGGAGCGTGCTCGCGACAAACTTGTTCACGCGCAAGATCGATATCACGATCATGAGGCTGAATATCATGTAGTTGAAGACAAATATTCGATCCAGGATTGTCGCCGAGTTGGAATCAACCTTTGGAGTTGTAATATAGAGGGCGACCGCTGAAAGTAACGCGGTGACTTAAATCGTCACAATGGACTCGAAATGAGCGCTCGAAATGAAAATGGCGAGATAGGCGACGATTGCGATGAAAAACAAGGGTATGATGACCCTCAGATAGAAATCGGTTGCACTGCGCTTTAAGACCCAGGCGAAGCTGCTCTTGTAAAACGGCACGACGCTCGGCTCGAGTTTCTTAGTGTCGAAGACCGATATGGAATCCTGGTCATAGCTTACGTACGAGTCCCTGACCTCCCAACCCTCGGCATCGAAAGGCTTCTCTCGCAACTCTTGCTGGAGAGGCTGCACGATGAACGGGGAATCGCCTCGTCTGGGCCGCAAGTCGATCGTGAAACTCTGCACGTCGAAAGGATAGCTTTTGTAGTCGGGGTCGAGCGTGAACTTCCCCGACACGGCGTAGACTTTCATATGACTTGGATAGGTATCGTTCTCCCCGCCTTCGTGCAGGGGGTGGATCGTGATCTGCCTGCTGTTCGTTTTGTAATCCAGAAACGCGTTCGCAAACTCGATCATGTCGATGTTCGGATTGTTCTCATCGCTCATCGAGACATAGAAATCGGCGCCGAAGCTTTTATCGGCGTCGTCGATCCGCGAAATGCGGATCAGATCAATATCGAGGTAAAGGGTGGGTATCTTTCGAAGCTTGTTATCTTTCAACAGAACATATTGATTTGTCGAAAGCTGCTGTCTGCGCAGTTCCTTCGGACGCTCAACGATAAAAGGCACCCTTACGGACGTCCGGGACGAAGGCCGGAACGACCAGTCTTCGAGCGAACCCTTGAAAGTTCCCTTGCCGGACGCATAGGATGCCAGGATTCCCTCCCGGATCTCCTTACGAATCCCTGCAATATCATCGGGATCGGCCGCCGGGTTCGCCGACTTCAACACGGTTGCGATCATGGCGACCATGTCCCTGAATTCCAATCCTATCCCGATCGCCCTGAGATTTGAGCGCGAGAGAACTGGGGAAGCGGTCCCGGCCGGACGCTCCTCGCATCCATTTTCCTTGCGGTCGAAGGCGTCCTGGTTACGCCGGCCGTTGAATGCCCACTCCTCCGGGCGCTCGCTGAACAGGCGTTGGCGAACCCTGCTGTTGTAAAGGTTGGGCAGCTCGTCCCTTGCGATCTGGTAGATGTCGCCGGAGTAGGCCGCTTCCGGCGAGCGGAAGATGTCGTCAAGGCGGCCTGCAACGAAGAGCGGAGCATTAATTCCGGCCTGTTCAAGCGCCTTGAGAAACGGAGGAACGCGCCACCCTCCCACGCTCAAAAAGATGATGTCGGGATTTTTCGCCTTCAGATCCTCGATTGTCTTCGCGATCTCGCCCGGATCGAGGTGCGCGTTCTGCCGGGCTTTACTGTCGGCGCCGGGCAGCGTCAGAAGATGCTTGGCGACAAAGGCGGGGAAGCCCTGTTTTCCTTCCAGGCCCTTGAGCAACACCTCGATGGAGGGTTGTCCTGTCAAGCCGATAAAGGCAGGATGGCTGAATTTCTTCTCCTTCACAAACTCTGCGAGGACAGGGATGTTTTCGTCTTCCTGAGATCCGCTCAGGCTGAACACATTCGGGTAACCGGAAAACAGGTTCGATGCAGAGATGGCGGAGAGCCAGGGGATCCTGCTTTCGCTGATCCTCGGGCCGAGTTCCTTGAAAACATCTTTTGCGCGCTCCGAACCCTGGAGCCCGATCAGCGCAATGGTCTGGGGATCGGCGAGAGCCGCGCTTACATTCGCAACGCTTCGCTTCGGATCCCCTTCATCATCCCGGACCTGGACCTCGATCCTCCGGCCCGCGATGCCCCCGGCTTTGTTGATGCGGTTCTGTTCGCTTCTTACAAGCTTTTCGATGGCGTCTATGTGGTCCGAATAGCAGAAATCGTTCCGGGGGCCGGCGAAGACCGTAATTTTCAGGGGCGGCTTTCCTATGCTGAACGCCTCCGCCGGGGTGGCGGCCGCTTTGGGCGCGGAAAGAAGGGCCAGCATGAGCGGAATGAAAAGAAGAAGGGCCAGCAATGAAAAGCGATCGGTCGTGGCCGTCTTCCAGGCTCTTTGCAGGCTTGTGATCACGCGAATCTCGCTGCGCCGTTGTTCAATGCCGCAAAGGAACCTCCGGCTTGGCGTAAATTATGGCAAATGCACTCTTCTTTCGAGGTATCGGCCGTTCTTCACATGATGGACCGCCGATTGCCCCGGCCGAATGCGCGCGCTGTGACGCAGGCGCGCTTGCGGCAAAGAAATTGGTACCGCCCGCGCCTCCTCCCGCGATACCTTCTAAGACTGCGAAGGCGAAGCTGCAGCCTAGCCTTCCACGCCATCGCGTAACGCTAAGGAGGACTGATGACCATCAAAGTTGGGCCAGGGCACTTTTTCGAGGATCTGTCCATCGGCATGGAGGCGAGGATCGCCCACACCGTGACAGCTCAGGATATTGAGGACTTCGCGCGGGTCTCCGGCGACTTCAATCCCGTTCACCTCGACGAAGCCCACGCGGCCACGACGCCGTTCAAGCAGCGGATCGCGCATGGCATCCTCACCGCGTCCTACATCTCGGCTGTCCTGGGGACGAAGCTGCCTGGGCCTGGATGCATCTACGTCTCGCAAACGCTCAGCTTCAGGGCGCCCGTTCACATTGGCGATGAAGTTATCGCAAGTGTGCAGATAACGGACTTGATCCAGGGCAAGAGACGCGCAATTTTCCATTGCGTCTGCAAGGTTGGCGAAAAGGCCGTGCTTGAAGGCGAGGCCGAACTGATGGTGCCTTCGCGCGCGCCAAAGAAATGAGCGAGGCGGGATGGACGTTGTCCATGGGTGGCATGAAGTACCCCAGCATGTGAAGGGCGGGTCGCTCGCGATCGGCACCTTCGATGGCGTCCATCGCGGGCATCGCGTGGTTCTGAACGCGGCGAAGGCGAGAGCCAGGGACGGCGGCCTGCCGGTTGGGGCGATGATCTTCGAGCCATACCCTCGGATGTACTTCCAGCCGCAAAAGCCATTCTTCCGCCTCACGCCGCTTCCGCGGAAACTGCAGCTGCTCTCGGAATGCGGCCTGGATTTCACAGCCGTCATCCCGTTCGACAAAACGCTTGCCGGGCTGCCCGCCGCCGAGTTTGTGCGCCAGGTTCTGGTGGAGGGGCTCGCGATAAGGCACGCGAGCGTGGGCTATAACTTCTTCTTCGGCAAAGGCCGCGACGGGAACCCGGGCATTCTCGCCGGGCAAGGCAACGTTCATGGATTCGGGGTGACGGTGGTGGAAGCACAGGGGGATAACGGCGACATGTTCTCGTCGACGCGCGTTCGCGAATTGCTCGCCGAGGGCGATGTCAGCGCAGCCGCCGAAATGCTGGGGTCGTGGTGGCGCATTTCGGGCGTCATTGTGGGGGGCGCGGGGCGCGGCACCATCATGGGGTACCCGACCGCCAACATCCGCCTCGACGAGGGCGTCACCCTGATGCACGGCATCTACGCCGTGAACGCGTATCTCGATGGGCGGATGCTCCAGGGCGCGGCCTATCTCGGGACGCGGCCCACTTTCGACGCGGGGCTTCCGGTCCTTGAGATCTTCCTGTTCGATTTCGAGGGCGATCTTTACGGGAAGACCGTCGAAATCGAGTTCATCGGCTTCATTCGCGAGGACATGAAATTCCGCTCCACGGAAGCGCTCGTCGCCCAGATGGCCGAGGACTGCGCCAAGGCGAAGGACATCCTCAATCGCGTCGCCGACGCGCCCCCGCCCTGGTCCGGTTGAGCAGAAAGGCATTTCTCGCAGTTACTCTCAGGGGCTGGACGCCGGTATGCGGAGCGCGACTGACTTGGGTTTTAGTGCGTCCGGAAAAGCGCGAAGCGGTTTTCCGATAAAGACGCACGACAAAACAAAAACTTAGAGCCCGCTTTTGATTCCATCAAAAGCGGATAGGCTCTAGCGCGGCCTGCGCAAAATCGGAACCGGTTGCGGGGCGCCGAATGCGCCGAGGCGCGTTCCGGGCGACGATCACGATGACGCCCGCATCCGATTGAACGCGGGATCTTTTGAGGCATGCTTCGCCGATCTGGCGCTGCCATCTTGGACGGCGCTCGCCGCCCGCCTAGAGCTCGTCATCCCGGAACGACGCCTGCGTCGTATCCGGGATCGCAACAGGCGCTTCGATTTGTAACGGCCCCGGATATGCGCTAAGGCGCATTCCGGGGTGACGATCATCGGGACGCACGACGCTCTAAAGGTAAACCGTTCGTCAACTCCCCGTAAGCGTTAATACAACATGGTTAACAGGAGCGCGCCGGATTTATTTCCGGCCTGATGTATGCTTAATAAAGCGTCTATCCGCCGCGAAAGGCGGAGCGCCGCGCCTTACGGGTGGCCGTAGGCGGTCTCATCTAAGCTATTGAAAAACAATAGATTTCTGTAAACGCTCGAGCGCCATTAAATAGAATTTAATGCCGGAATTTTGGCATTAAGTCGGCTCGCAAAAGTCCGTTAAATATGTTTGCAATTTCACGAGTTAACCCTTTCGCCAGCCCGAAAAGCTGCGGCGCAGGCGGCGGCGATGGCGTCCCGTTCGGTATTTTCCCCTTATTTAGCAAGGGTTGGAGTGGGGTCACGCTGTGTTAACCTGTCCGCAAGGCGATATCGCCGAAGATGTTTCAGATCAAGAAGTGAGGACGAAATCGTCAGGGATAGCTTGACAAGCAGAGGCCGCTTTGCGCAACGTGTATACAAAAATGCATCCAGACGCCCACCTCCGGTTGAAGGCGCGATGCTTTAGTGCAAGACCATTTCTCGCACTTTCTTGTTGGCCCCGGAGAACGCGCGGCGCACCATCATGGCATCGCTAACCGCCTTCGCGAATTCGTCCTGCGGCAGAAGTTCCGCAAGGCGCGTGAGACCTCTGCGAACTCTTGCGTCGTATATGTGCAGCTCGCAGCCGATGATTGTCGCCGCTTCCACTTGGGACAGTCTCAGACCGGCCCGTAAGACGACAGCCTCCCGGCTCTCGAAGGTAAGACAGAGAAGCGCGGTTGCGAGGCTGACCGGCGTCTCAAGTTCATTCTCGATCTGGAAAGGCCCCTTGAATTTACCCGCCGCGCTCTCGCTAACGAGAATATCCCTGAGGATCATGAACAGGTATAATCGTAAGGCCTTGCGTATGCGAAGTTGCTCAGTATCGGAGAGTACGTGCTCCAGCGCGTCTGCGACCGCGCGGTCAGCGCTTGCAATGTCATTCGTCATCATCCGCGCATAGACCCGGAGACGTGGGAGCTCTGTGAGGATCGCCTCGGAGAGCGAGGTTTGCCCATGGTCGGGCATTTTGCTAAACTCAGCCACTTTCGGCACTTCAAAACGTCCTTCGGCAATAGTGCGCGCGAAAAACCCGCGTGAGTATCAAAGCTCCACCTTAAGCCACGAAGTTTGAAATCCTCATAAATTCGGAAAGTACTCAGCCGGGCCGGCGGAGGAAACGCTTCCCGTCATCGCAAACAACCTCGCCGCTCCGATGGAGGACGCGGCGCAGGCGCGGGAGGTTTGCGCATGCCTGTTTGGCGGAAGGGAGCACAAAACACGGAGGCATATGTTGAGCGCTGTCTCCTTTCGTACAAATACGTGCAGCGCCGCAGTAGCATGTCGCAAACGCGACAGCGGACGCAATCGCGAAGGCTCTTCCCCTGCAAAATCAATAGCCTGGTGTCGTGGCACGGTCATTGCTTTAGGACTGCCGACAAGGCTGCGCCCTGAGCGGTGCGGCGATGCGGATGGACGAAGGTCCACTCCCGGCGGCAGACCTTTTGCGAGGATCGAGGATGTTTGATTCCGAAGAGCAGTCAGAAGCGATCGCGGCGCTCAGCAAATCGCTCGCCGGGGGGCTCTTGAACATTCTGCCCCAGGGCGGCTGCAGTTCGAAAGGCGGAAACGGCAAGTCCGGTTGCGGCTCGGCGGCGGGCCGGGGCGATCTCACCCACGAGATCTGGGAGAAGGTCAAGAACCACCCCTGCTACAGCGAACAGGCGCACCACCACTATGCGCGCATGCACGTCGCCGTTGCGCCCGCCTGCAATATCCAATGCAATTACTGCAACCGCAAATATGACTGCGCGAATGAATCACGCCCCGGCGTCGTCAGCGAACGGCTGACGCCCGAGCAGGCGGCCAAGAAGGTTCTCGCGGTCGCCTCCACGATCCCGCAAATGACGGTGCTCGGCATCGCCGGCCCTGGCGATCCCCTCGCAGACGCCGCAAAGACCTTCAAAACCTTCGAACTCGTGGCCGAGCAGGCCCCCGACATCAAGCTCTGCCTTTCGACGAACGGACTCGCGCTGCCGAAGCAGATCGACACCATCGTCAAATACAAGATCGACCACGTCACCATCACCATCAACGCCGTCGATCCTGAGATCGGCGCGAAGATCTATCCCTGGATTTTCCATAATCACAAGCGTTACACCGGCGTCGAGGCCGCGGGCATTCTCCTAGAACATCAGCTTCGCGGCCTCGAGATGCTGACCGAGCGCGGCATTCTCGCCAAGATCAACTCGGTCATGATCCCCGGCGTCAACGACCAGCACCTCATCGAGGTGAACCGCGAAGTGAAAGCGCGCGGGGCCTTCCTTCACAACATCATGCCGCTCATCTCCGCGCCCGAGCACGGCACGGCGTTCGGCCTCGCCGGCCAGCGCGGACCGACGGCGCAGGAGCTGAAAGCGCTGCAGGACGCCTGCGAAGAAGGCGACATGACCATGATGCGGCACTGCCGCCAGTGCCGCGCCGACGCGGTTGGCTTGCTGGGTGAGGATCGCTCCGATGAATTTACCACTGAAAAGGTCATGGCTATGCAGGTCGAATACGACCTCGAAGCCCGCAAGGCTTATCAGGCCGGTGTGGAAAAAGAACGCGAGGCAACAGCCAACGCCAAAAATGCCGAGCTTGCGACGCTTGCCAAAGAGATGAGCGATGTCAGCATCCTCGTGGCGGTCGCGACCAAGGGCGGCGGTCGCGTCAACGAGCATTTCGGGCACGCCAAGGAATTCCAGATTTATGAAATCTCGACGTCCGGCGTGAAGTTCGTCGGCCACCGCCGCGTCGACCATTACTGCCAGGGCGGCTTCGGGGACGAGGACAAGCTCGAAACGGTGATCCGCGCCATCAACGACTGCACTGCCGTTCTCGTAGCGCGCATCGGAACCTGCCCGAAAGAAACGCTTGAGAAAGCCGGGATCGGCGCGATCGAGAAATACGCGCACGAGTTCATCGAACAATCGGCGGTCGCGTATTTCAAGGAGTATCTCGACAAGATCAGAACTGGCGAGATCACGCATACGCCTCGCGGCGACGCGGAGATCCGCCAGGGAGCCTTCACCGCGGCATAGCCGCCCATTAAGAGAACAGGAGAGAAATCCTATGGCCTACAAAATCATAGCTTCGTCGTGCACGGCGTGCGGCGCCTGCGAAGCCGAGTGCCCCAATGTGGCGATCTCCACGAAGCGCGGCACCTACGTCGTCGACGCGAAGAAGTGCACCGAATGCCTCGGTCATTTCGATGCGCCCCAGTGCGTGGCCGTGTGTCCGGTCGAGAACACCGTCGTGGTCGACACGAGCGTTCCGCGCGCAGCTGCCTAACGGGATGCTGAGAAACTTGAGAACGTGGCTCCATCCTTCGACAGGCTCAGGATGAGGCCGAGCGTTTTCAGAGGCTTCAACCTCATGGTGAGCTTGTCGAACCATGGGCGGCATCGTTTTTCAGGAACCTGCTGAAGGAACAAAAGCGTATGGGTCCGGCAACCGAGTCTGGCGCAGAGGCCGTCTTTCCAATGGAAGACGCAAGTCTGACTGCCGCCGTTCTCGGCGCCGGTTTACCCGAGGCCGCCGAGCGCCACTTGCGCCTTGCCGCGACCTCCTATCGCGACGACGAGGTGGCGGAATCGCATCTGTGGCAAGCGAAGGCGGCGGCGCCGGATCATCCCGCGGTGCTGATCGGCCTCTATCGCTTCTATTTTTACAAAAACCGGCTCGTCGAGGCTCTCAGCGTGGCCCGGGCGTGTCTCGAAAAAGCGGCGAAGGACAACGGGCTTTCGCCCGATTGGCGCGAGGTTCGTCCCCGCCGATGCGGCATTCGCAGATTTCGGAGCCGTCCTCCCGCGCTTCTACCTCTTCTCGCTGAAGGGCTACGCCTATCTGAACATGCGGCTCGGCAATGTTGAAGAGGGACGCGCCGCCGTGGCCAAGCTCCTGGATCTCGATCCGAGCGACAAGACAGGCGCGAACGTTCTGCTCGGCGTCCTCGATCGCATGGGGCGGGACGATGACGGCTGATATCGATGAAGCCATCGACTGGCTGGGTTCCGCCGTCTCCTGCGAGGGCTGCCAGCATGAGGCTCTCCTCGCCGAAGAGCGCTGCCGTCCCAGGCATGCCTGCGTTCACGACCGCTACGCCCGGCGCATCGACCGCTTCCTCGATTGGAATCCGGCGCTTGCCAACCGCTACCTCGATCACCCCTACTTCGAGGTGCGGGCGATCGCCACGAAGTTTGCGGATATGTTCCGCCTCCCCGCCCTTCTTGCCGACCCGGACGAGACCGTCCGCTGGAATGCGGCGCGGCGGTTGCCGCACCGCTACCTCCTCGATTTGCGGAACGATCCGCACCGGGAGGTCCGCATTCGGGTCGCGACCCTGCTCGACGCCAAAGACGTCGGCTCCATGATGGGCGACGAGGACTATTACGTTCGCCTGACGGTCGCGCGCCGCATCTCTTCCGCGGAACTCCCCGCCATGATCACGGATGAGGAGCCGGAAGTCCGCCGCGCCGTAGCAAGCCGCGTCGAGCATGAAGCGTTGTGGCGCATGCTGTCCGATCCCGACGCCGATGTCCGCCTTGCCGTCGCCCGGCGGCTTTCGCCTGTTGAACTGATCGGGCTTCATCGCGATGCGGATTGGCGCGTCCGCTATGAGGCGGCAAGCCGGATGGTGCCCGGCATGCTGGCCGCGATGCTGGACGACCCGGACGAAATCGTCCGCGAACTCGTGCTGAAGCGCATTGCGGCGCAGAAAAACCCCGAGGTCGGCGGCAACGTCCTGCCATTTTCGGCCGCAGATAAGCGTAATCCCGGGAGGCGCTGACATGACAAACATCAGCCGCGACAGCGACATCGTGGAGATCAACGACGCGCCGGTCTTCTATTACGGCGAGAAAGTACGCTCCCGGCGCAACATCAAGAACGACGGCACCTTCCCCGGCAAGGAGATCGGCGACATCCTCGTGAAGAAGGGCGACGAGGGTTACGTCGTCAGCATCGGCACATTTCTGCAGCAATTCTACATTTACGGCGTAGAGTTCATCGGGTCTGGCCACCGCGTGGGCATGAAGCTGAAAGAGCTGGAGCCAATGGAAGAGCCCGAGGATGTCGCGTTAGAGGAGGTGTCGGCATGATCCCCAAATCACCGAAGTTCCAATGGGGCCAATGGGTGAGCGCTGTCGAGAACCTCTATAACGACGGCTCCTATCCGGAAGCTCCCGCCGATGCGCTACTCGTCGAAGCCGGCGAAAAAGGCGAGATCGTGAACGTCGGCACGCACACGGAAACCAACACGCACATCTACCTCGTGGAGTTCAGGGAGAAGATCGTCGTCGGTTGCTTCGAAGCTGAGATCAGCGCTCTTAACGCGACCAGATAACAACCCGCGTTCTGGAGCAGCCCGCGTCCAACCGTCTCAGTCACTGTCATCCCGGCCAAGGAAGCGCGAGCCGGGATCGCAAAAAGTTGGCGCTTCAAATTGTTACGATCCCGGATAAGGCTGCGCCTCTCCGGGATGACGAAGGCGGCAATCCGTTGGCCCATCCAGCGAAGTCCAGGCGGGTCGATCTAAGGCAGGACAAGGAGACAACAACAATGAAAGTGATGATCCGCAAAAGCCCCGAGGGCGCGGTATCGGCCTATGTCCCGAAGAAGGATTTGGAGGAGCCGGTCGTGTCGATGGAAAAGCCGGAAATGTGGGGCGGCGTGATCACGCTCGGCAATGGCTGGCGCCTCGAACTGCCCGAAATGGCCGCCGATACGCGCCTGCCGATCACCGTCGAAGCGCGCAAGCTGCCGGAATAGCGTGATGACATTTTCGGCGCCGCCCCTCTCATCGTCGTCCAGGCCTTGCGAAGCGCGACCCGGGATCGCACAGGAGAAGGCGCGTCACTTTTCACGATCCCGGATAGGACGCAAGATGCGTCCTTCCGGGATGACGGCGCGGCGTACGCCATGGGGCTGAGCGCGGAAGAACTGGCCGGGATCGATGCGCTGCTCGGGGCGGGGGATGCGGATGCGCAAGCGCCTGCCAGGATCCGCCAGCGCTTCCCGCGGCTATCGGTCACGCGATGCGATCCCTCCGACCTCGGCGCCGAGACGCCGTTCCGGGAATATGAGCGGTTCGATCTTTATCTCGTCGATGGCGGCGGCCACTGCTGGCGACTCACAGAAAACCCGGATGAGGCGACGGGCCTTGTTGTGGTCGCCCGCCGTCCTGTGGCATGACGGCTGCAGTGCACAAATCAGGGAGCTTGACGCCATGCCGACGATAACTGTTTTGCCCTC
The DNA here is from genome assembly GCA_963764115.1 of uncultured Alphaproteobacteria bacterium. Lineage (GTDB taxonomy): Bacteria > Pseudomonadota > Alphaproteobacteria > Rhizobiales > Rhodomicrobiaceae > Rhodomicrobium. Next base: position 10,482 of record CAVXRT010000013.1, on the reverse strand, counting down.
GGGCGCGACCGTGGACGCCTTCGCAGAGGACACCATTTTCTTTTCGCTTCTTGTGGGAGGCATGCCGCTGCGTACGGAATGCAACGCACAGGCGAAGTGCAATGAGTGCCACATCCTCGTTCATGAGGGCGCCGAGAGCCTCTCCAAAATTGCGGGACCCGAGTTCGGATCGTCTCAAGACGATCGCTAGCGCGGGACCGGCTTCCAGGCTGGCCTGCCAGGCCATCCTCGGGAGCGGGGATGTCACCATCGAGGTCGTTAACTCAAGCTCACCAGCATAGGTGTGAGGAGAACTGAATGTCCGAAACTCCCATCCTGATCCATGTCCGCTTTGCCCCCGACGGCTTTGTGAGCGCAATCGGCGAAAAGCCGGCGACCATCAGCGAGCAGGAGTGGTTTACGCGCCTGAATAACAAAGCGGGCGATGTCTATCAGCCCCTCGCGGGCGGCCGCGGCGTGTTCCGGCTGGAGCGCGCCCGGCTGGACGCGCTCAAAGCCGCAGCGTTGAATTGAGCGGCCCGCACATGACCGCCACGACGGTTGAGATCATCCTGGAAGAATTGGCGAGCGGAGTTGTCATTCCATACCTTGGCGCGGGCGTGCTCGCGCTCGCAGGCAAGGATTGCCCGCTGCCCGCCTCGCCTGAGGTTCTCGTGGATCGCCTCACCGCCAAGGCAAGCGTGCCGTACAAAATCCGCAAGAACCTGACGGCGGCAGCGCAGTTCATCGAGAACTTCAAGCACCGCAAGACGGTTGTGAAGGCGATGACGGAGGCGTTCAGCGCGGATGTGCCGCCGACGGCGCTGCACCGCACTCTCGCATCGATCCCCTCGCTCAAGCTTCTCGTCCACGCCTGGTATGACGATCTTCCGCAGAAGGCGCTCGCCGGACGCGACGGCTGGGGCATCGTGCAAGGCGTCAGCCAGTCCCAGCATTTCGGCAATTGGGTTCACTATTTTTCGAACGGCGAGCGCCGGGATGCCTCAGAGGCGGACACTTGGATGCCGCTTCTTTATCAGCCTTTAGGCTCCGTCTCGCCCGCCGCGAACTTCCTCGTTTCGGATTCGGACTTCGTCGAGGTGCTGACCGAAATCGACATCCAGACCCCGATCCCCGGAGCCGTGCAGACTATCCGCAAGGGCCGCAGCTTCCTCTTCCTCGGGTGCCGGTTTTCGACGCAGATCGAGCGCGCCTTCCCGCAGCAGATCATGAAGCGATCCTCGGACCGCCATTGGGCGGTGCTGCCCGAGGAGCCGACCCGCAACGAGGCGAAGTTCATGGAGCTGTACAACATCGAGCGCATCGCGATGCCGCTTGCGGAGTTCGCCGCGCTTCTGACCGGCGAGAGCATTAGCGAGCCTGCGGCGCTCGCTTCGTAAGCTCGCCTCTCCCGGCGCCGGCCTGAGTAAACTTCGCCAACCCGGCAAACGGATTGTCATTGCAGACGCCTCCACTTCGTCATCCCGGAAGCCGCTTGCGGCTATCCGGGATCTCAAAAACGTCATGCACTTCAATCTATTACGATCCCAGATAAGCCTTTGCTTTTCCTGGCTGACGCAAGCCGCGATCCGTCGGCGCGTCCACCAAACTCTGCTTAGGGCGATCTTTGCCACATCAAGGCCGAGTCCGGGCCTTTGATCTCTCGGCCAACGCTTCTGTTATTTCAGCAAATCATTGACTTACATATTTACTTTTTTTTAGCATCTTTTCGATATTTAATAAAATTGCCGAGGAAAGGAACGTTAGGGTCTAGAGTTATGAAATATATAGTTGCTGCGTTCATCGCAATTGGAGTGCTGTTCAGCGCTGCGGCACAAGCTGCCCCAGTGTTGCCAGCGTTAATGCAGACCGATCAAGCCGCCACGTCTGTGGGGTCAGTTGAGAAGGTTTGCTGGGGTGGCGGCTGTGGCGGCTGGGGCGGCGGCTGGGGCGGCGGTTGGAACGGCGGCGGATGTGGCTGCTGCCGTCCCTGTTACCGCCCTTGCTGGACTCCCTGCTACCGTCCCTGTGGATACTATGGTTGGGGCTGCGGCTATCGCTGGTGGCCTTATCGTCCCTGGAACGGTGGCGGCTGGGGATGGAACGGTGGCGGCTGGGGCGGAGGCGGCTGGTAGTCTTCCTCCAGATCAACCCGCTCATTTCAGACGTCTACCATGACGATGCTCTTGAGAAGCCGCGCAAATTGCGCGGCTTCTCAGTCTTAGCCGGCCTTCAATTCTGTTTCGCTGACCCCTGCGCGTCCCTGTGTACCCCTGCAGATCAGCACCGCTTTCGCGCACCGTAGCGAGTGGGCGCCGAGTCTGGCTGGATGGAGACCGATGCTGGCCGTCCGCTCCTGGTTCAACCCAAGAGGGAATCCGTCTTCGCGGCCGCGGCTGGCCCGACCATCAAAGCCTCGGCTATTTGCCAGCAAAGCCAGGAATTGCTTGCTCAGTCATATTTGATGTAGGCGTGGCGCGGTTCATGCGGGGTCCCTGTCAGCGCTCCGCCGGCCTTGGCCGGCTGCCACTGCACAATCTCCTCGATCTTCTTGGCGAGTTCGAAGTCCTTGTCCGTAATGCCACCCGCGTCATGGTTTTGCAGGCGCACCTCGACCCATGCGTAGGACGCATGAAGATCGGGATGATGCCACGCCGCCTCGGCGAGATGGCCGACCGCATTGATCACCATCAGCGTGCCCTTCCACCCATGCGTCTGGTATTTGCGGCGAATGAACCCATCCCGGTAATACCAGCGTGGCAGTTCCGCCTTGAGCCGGTCTGCTATTTCTTGATCGTTATAGATTTTCTCGGGCTTTTTGCCTTCGTTCATCGCTTCCTCCGGTATCCGATCCCGGAAATATGATGATCTCGATACGAACAAACATTGCTCTCACAACTTATTGTCCCGCACTGCAAGATGGGTCTATAACCGCTCGTTACTAAATGCCATCTTCCAAGGAGAGATCAGTGGTTCGCGGAGAGGGTCTCAAGCCCCGTCCCGGCGTGTTCGCCGTCGACCCCTATGTCCCGGGGCGTTCCAAACTTGCGGGCGCGGGGCCGGTCATCAAGCTGTCCTCGAATGAGACGCCGCTCGGGCCGTCGCCGCACGCGATTGAGGCTTACCGCGAGGCCGCGTACCGGCTCGACCGCTATCCCGAGGGCTCCTATGCCTCGCTTCGCGAGGCGCTCGGCGCGTTCTACGGGCTTAACCCGGCGCACATCGTCTGCGGAAACGGGTCCGACGAGCTGTTTCATATTCTGGCTCAGGCCTATCTCGGGCCTGGCGACGAGGCGATCTATACCGAACATGGGTTCCTGGTCTACCGCATCGCCATTCTCGCGGCGGGCGCAGAGCCTGTGGTGGCGCCGGAGCGCAATCTTACAGCCGATGTGGACGCCATTCTCGAGCGCGTGACGCAGCGCACGCGGGCCGTCTTCATCGCCAATCCGAACAACCCGACCGGGACTTATCTCAATTACCAGGAGGTGAACCGCCTTAGAGGGGCGCTGCCGGAGAATGTGCTCCTGGTGCTCGACGGCGCTTATGCCGAATACGTCAGCGCGAACGATTACGAAGCGGGCATCGAACTGGTCGCGACCACGCCGAACACTATCATGACGCGGACCTTCTCGAAGATTTACGGGCTGGCGGCGGCGCGCGTCGGCTGGGGTTACGCGCCCGCCCGTATCGCGGACGCGATGAACCGCATTCGCAGCCCGTTCAATCTGGCGCAGCCATCCGTGGAAGCGGCGGCCGCCGCGCTTGAAGACAGGCAGCACATTGCGCAGGCGAAGGCCCACAACGAGCTTTGGCGCGATCGCGTGACGCGGAGCTTGCGCGAGATCGGCTTCGATGTGCCGGACAGCGCCGCGAATTTCGTGCTGATCCCGTTCGGGCAGGAGCGCGGACGTACCGCGCAGGACGCCGATGCGCATCTGAATGAGAGGCGCATCATTCTCCGGCAGCTCGGCTCATATAAGCTCCCGCACGCGCTCCGCATGACGGTCGGCCTCGAGCACGAAAACCGCGCCGTGCTGGACGCGCTGCGCGAGTTCGCCGGGCGTTAACGGCTGAGTGCGCAGAGAATATTTATCTCGAATTATCGTCCAAGGAAGCAAAAGCAATGGCCATGTTCGCGCTCGCGTTAAATTGCGCCGGGCCATTATAGTGCACTGCAAAATGGACTAGCCAATTCAACGCAGGCGTGTCACCTTCACGGCAATAAGCGCGCCCATTTTCCGCGTCAAACTGTGCCCAGGAGACGAGCATGAGCACGACGGCGAAACGCCACCGTCCAACGAGATTGGCCAAAGCACACGGCACCGCAACGCTCACGCTACACGACAAGCAGATAGAGTTTCCGGTCTACTCAGGCACCGTCGGGCCGGATGTCGTTGACATTTCGACCCTCTACAACAAAGCGGGCGTGTTCACCTACGACCCCGGCTTTACCTCCTCGGCGTCGTGCAAGTCGGACATCACATTTATCGACGGCGACGAGGGCGTCCTTCTCTATCGCGGTTATCCCATCGACCAGCTCGCAGAGGACGGCACCTTCCTCGAGACCTGCCATCTCCTCCTCTATGGCGAGCTGCCGAACAGCCAGCAATATGCTCACTTCGTGAACCGCGTCACCTACCACACCATGATCCACGAGCAGATGAACCGGTTCTTCTCCGGCTTCCGCCGTGACGCACACCCGATGGCCGTGATGGTGGGAACGGTCGGCGCGCTCGCCGCCTTCTATCACGACTCCATCGATATCACCGATCCGATCCAGCGCGATCTCGCCTCCATCCGTATGATCGCGAAAATGCCGACGATCGCGGCTACGGCCTTCAAATATTCGATCGGCCAGCCGTTCATGTATCCGAGGAACGAGCTCGATTACTCGTCGAACTTCCTCTACATGATGTTCGGGGTGCCTTGCGAGCCCTATAAGGTCAATCCGGTTCTTGCCCGAGCGCTCGACCGCATCCTCATTCTCCACGCCGACCACGAACAGAACGCGTCCACCTCGACCGTGCGCCTCGCCGGTTCATCCGGCGCGAACCCGTTCGCCTGCATCGCCGCGGGCATCGCCTGTCTCTGGGGACCGGCGCATGGCGGGGCGAACGAAGCCGCGCTGAAGATGCTCATGGAGATCGGCACGGTCGACCGCATCCCCGAGTTCGTCAAGCGCGCCAGAGACCCGAACGACGACTTCCGCCTCAGCGGCTTCGGGCATCGCGTCTACAAAAACTACGATCCGCGGGCGCGTGTCATGCAGAAGACCTGCAAGGAAGTGCTCGATATCGTCGGCACCAAGAACGATCCGCTTCTCCAGGTCGCTTTGGAACTGGAGCGGATCGCGCTCGAAGACGAGTACTTCGTCCAGAAGAAGCTGTATCCGAACATCGACTTCTACTCCGGCATCACCTTGAAGGCGCTCGGCTTCCCGACGTCGATGTTCACCGTGCTGTTCGCCGTTGCGCGCACGGTGGGCTGGATTGCACAGTGGAAAGAAATGATCTCCGACCCGGAGCAGAAGATCGGCCGCCCGCGCCAGCTCTATATCGGCGAGCGGCCTCGCGACTATGTTCCGCTGGAAGAGCGCGCTTAGCGCACTCTTCCCATTGCTCTATGAGGGGTCGTAATGCAGGAGGTGCATGAGGCCGAAAAGAAGCGCGAAGCCTCCAGCCACGCTGTAAATGAAGAACTCGGTCTGCCCCTTGAACACATCCAAATAGGTGATTGCGACAAACCCGGCAATGGCGCCAACCGCTGCGCCGCCGAGAGCATAGAGGAAAAGGCGCAGCAAGCCGCGAACCCGCCGGCGCGGTTGAGGCGCTTCACCTGGCAGACGACCTGAACCGACCCGCGGAAGCGCGCGACGGTTGGAGTTGACGCTTTGCGGCGGCGCCGCGGCCGGCGTCTCGCCGGGCACGGAATCAAGACCGAACGTGACAGGCTCCTCAATAGAAGGGGCATGCCTTGACTGAACTGGACCGGCGGAGCCGTTTACGGGGTTCTTTGGCGGAAGACCGGCGGCCGCGCGCTCGGCGTCCTCCTGCTGACGCACTATGTCTGGATCCATCGTGTTCGTCCCTCTGACCCGGTCATGTGAACTGGGTTTTTTCTGCTGCGTTCGAGCGGGGCTTTAGCACTTTATCAATATCACACCGGAAGCACCAAAAAAACGAGCGCACCAAATAAGCATCGTGAGTTGCAGGAGAGGCTCAAGATCGGACGTGACGGCGTCGCGGACGCAATCTCAGGAAGAAAATGAGAGAACTCAATCACTAAGAATCAGCGGAGCGTCTCCTTCAAAAGGATGAAGAGTGCTCCAGCCATGGCGCTGGGCGGCTCCTAAAAGGCTGTGGACGAATAGTAAATATGAGCCTGCGTCACATTCCATCCCGCGCATATTCGCGACGCCGCGCGAATCACCTCCCCGAGACAGATCCATCCTGCCCTGAGCCGCACATTCTTGGCAGCCCGGTTAAGCTTGACGATGCGCCGTGAAAAGGCGAAGGAACCCGCTGCAACCCGGAGGTAGCATGAAAGAAGACGGCAAGGACGAAAGCGATCTGGCAGATGCGACTGCCTTGACCCAGCTCGGCCGCGACCCGCAGCGCTACTCCGGTTTTGTCAACGCCCCGGTCTTCAGAGGGTCCACGGTGCTCTTCCCCGACGCCGAAAGCCTCGAGTCGCGGGCGGTCGAATACACCTACGGCCGCCCCTCCAACCCTACGACGCGGGCGCTCGAACTTGCGCTGGCGAAACTCGAAGGCGGGGAGCGAACCTTTCTGACGCCATCCGGGCTGAGCGCCGTCTCGACAACCCTCCTGGCCTTTGCCGAGGCCGGCGGCCACATCCTCATCAGCGATAGCGTCTACCAGCCGACACGGCGCTTCGCGAACCGCGTTCTCAAGCGGCTTGGCGTCGATATCGAGTATTACGATCCCTTGATCGGCGACGGGATTGCGAAGCTCCTACGTCCCGAGACGAAGCTCGTTTTCACCGAATCTCCCGGATCCCAGACCTTCGAAGTGCAGGATATCCCGGCGATCAGCGAAGCGGCGCGCGGCGCCGGCGTCCCCCTCGCCATCGACAACACCTGGGCCACGCCGCTTTATTTCCGGGCGTTCGACCATGGCGTCAACATCTCGATCCAGGCCGCCACAAAATACATTGTCGGTCACGCGGACGCCCTTCTCGGCGCGATCACCTGCGACGCGGCCGCGGCCAGGGCGGTTGCTGCAACGCACGAAGCTCTTGGCCTCTGCGCGAACGGCGAAGACTGCTTCCTCGCCCTTCGCGGGTTACGTACCCTCTCCGTTCGTCTGGAACGGCACTGGAAGTCGGGCCTCGCCATCGCCGAATGGCTGAAGACCCGCCCGGAGGTGGCGGCGGTGCTGCACCCCGCGCTGCCCGGCTGCCCTGGCCATGATTTGTGGCGCCGGGATTTTCGTGGCGCGAGCGGACTTTTCTCGATCTATCTGAGGCCCTGCCCGGCCGCGGCGGTGAAGCGCATGCTGAACGCGCTACACATTTTCGGCATGGGCTACTCCTGGGGCGGCTTTGAAAGCCTGATCGTGCCCTTCGACTGCAAGGCGGCAAGAACCGCCACCGGCTGGACCGTGCAAGGCCCAGCGCTCAGACTTCATATCGGTCTCGAAGATGTCGAGGATCTGAAACGCGATCTTGAACGCGGTTTTTCTGCGCTTCAGGATAATAATCTGCGTTAAGATATTGTTTCGAATACTGAACTGGTTTGAGGCAATTACTTTTTCAACTTTTTCAGGTGGGGCTAGAGACAGGCGTTTAACTGCTGGCGACGAAAGGCCGCAAAAAGAAGAACGCGAAACCGAGTGAATATCTCTTTCTTGTTGATACACTGCGGCCAACGCGAAGCTTATGTTGGGTCAATTTAGAAAGAAAAGCCCAAAGCGGAACTGAGTTTTGGCGTTTTGCAAACCGCCGGTGGGGCGGATGTGGATTTACGGGCCAGATTTCTACTGTGGCGTGACTCGCGTCAACCCTGCACTTGCATCTGGGCATTGATGAACCAAGGGGGAAGCCGAAATGGCGACTTATCTGATCGTCTACGATACGAAGAAACCAGCAACAGCCTATCACGCAGCCGACAAGCTGCTCACAGACGCAATCAAGTCCATTTCCGACGTTTATTGGAACCACATCGACAACACCTACCTTATTGTCACGGCTCTCTCAGCTGCCCGGATCAAGGATAAGCTCGCCAAGCATCTCACTAATGACGACAAGATCCTGGTCGTGAAGGTCGATCCCGGCAATGCCTCCTGGGGTGGCTTCCCCGAGAAAGCGTCCAACTGGCTTAGCGCACGCGCCTAACTGATTTTGATCTCCGGTCATCAACGGGCTGCCGGAATTGAGCCGCTGAGAGGTTTCTCAGCGGCTTATTCACTGTTTTTCCTTCCACAGTTTTATGGGGCATCCCCTCGAGGTTCACGCAAGGCGAATCAGATACGCTAACGCTCCAGAGATTCTTGGAGCCATGCTTTGCGTCCTTTATCCTTGCCGCTTCAGCAGCCGTCGCGCGGAGCCGCGGCTTTTCTTGGTGTAGAGCAGTCTGCTCGCGGTCTCAGGTGGATCGAACGGCTCTCGCCCTCGCAAGCTTATCTCGGGGCGGCAATCGCGCAGCGGCATAATCTGCCTGAAATCATCGGACGGCTTCTCGCAGCCCGAGACATCGCGCTGGAGCAGGTTCCCAACGTCATGAACCCGACCATCCGCGCGCTTTGCCCCGATCCCGCAACCTTCAGCGATATGGAAAAGGCCGCCGAGCGCATCGGCCGAGCCGTGCTGGCCGGCGAGAGGGTCGCGATATTCGGGGATTACGATGTCGACGGCGCGTCGTCCTCCGCATTGCTTCGCCGCTTTCTTGCCTCGCACGGCCTCGACGCACGCATCTACATTCCCGACCGGATCACTGAAGGCTATGGGCCGAACACGGCGGCGATCGCGTCGCTGATCGAAGATGGCGCCCAGCTCATCGTGACGGTCGACTGCGGTTCCACGAGCTTCGACGCCCTCGAAGTCGCCGCCAAGCGGGGCGTGGACGTCCTCGTTGCCGACCATCACCAGATGGGTGAAAACCATCCGCCCGCCTACGCCATCGTCAACCCCAATCGCCAGGATTGCCTCAGCGGGCAAGGGCATTTGTGCGCCGCTGGGGTGGTGTTCCTGATATGCGTTGCTGCCCAACGGCATCTCCGGGCCAAAGGCTTCTATGCGAAGCGGAAGGCGCCGGACCTGCTGGAGTGGCTCGACATCGTCGCCCTGGCGACGGTTTGCGATGTGGTGCCGCTGACAGGCGTCAACCGTGCTTTTGTCGTTCAAGGGCTGAAGGTGCTGCGCAACCGCAATAATCCCGGCCTGAAGGCGCTCTGCGACACCGCCGGCTTGAACAAGCCGCCATCGCCCTACACGCTCGGCTTCGTGCTCGGCCCCCGGATCAATGCGGGCGGACGCATCGGCGACGCGGGGCTTGGCGCAAGGCTTCTCGCCTCGGACGACGCCACCGAAACGGCGCGCATCGCGGAAACCCTCGACAGGCTCAACCGCGAACGCCGCGAGATCGAGCTGAAAACAGTGGAGGAAGCTGCCGCGTGGGCGGACCGCGCCCTGCTTGAGGACCCTGCCTGCCCCATCATCATCGCAGGCTCGCCCGCCTGGCATAAGGGCCTTGTCGGGCTGGCCGCCAGCCGATTGACGGAGCGGTTTCAGCGCCCCTGCCTGATTTTTTCGCAGGACGAGCGCGCGGGCGAGGCGACGGGTTCCGCTCGCTCCGTCTCGGGGGTGGACATCGGAGCGGCGGTGCGCGGGGCGGTCGAGGCAGGCGTCGCGAAAAAGGGCGGGGGACACGCCATGGCGGCGGGCGTCACGGTGGAGCAGCACCGCCTTCATGAACTCGCCGCCTATCTGCGCGAAGCTCTAGGGCCATCCTATCGGGCGGCGGCTGCGGCGCCGGTGCTTCCGGTGGACGGGGCGCTCGCACCGCGCGCCGCAACCCTTGAGTTTGCGTTGCAGCTTGAAAGCGCAGGCCCTTACGGCCAAGGCAATCCAGCGCCGCGGTTTTGCCTGCCGTCGGTCAGGCCCACCATGGTGAAGGAGTTCGCGGGCGGCCACCTCCGCTGCGCGTTGCAGGCCGTGGACGGAAGCCAGATCAGCGCCGTTGCCTTCCGGGCCGCGAACTCGGAGATTGGCGCGGCGCTCGCGCAGGGACGTGACCTCGCCTGCCATGTCGCCGGCCGCATCGAGCGGGATGAATGGGGCGGGCGAAACCGCATCGAATTCCAGATCGAGGACATTGCCGCAGCCAAGCGTTGAGCGCCAATGCCGATTGCGAAGATTGCAGGCTTGCCAAGCTGTGCAAACCCGATTTATATCGTGCTGCCAGCACGGCATCGCTGGAAGCGCCCCCTTCGTCTATCGGTTAGGACGCAAGATTTTCAATCTTGAAAGAGGGGTTCGACT
>CAVXRT010000012.1:0-84614 GCA_963764115.1 uncultured Alphaproteobacteria bacterium | reverse complement strand
TGAGTGGAGCTCCTCTTCTAAACTTTCGGAGCGGGGCAGTATGTGGGATGGTGGCCAGAACAAGAAACGCAGCAACCGATCTGGGCGGTCTGGCCGTTCCCCTCATTATTCTCGGCTGCTACCCGTTCTTGATACAGAGTCCAATCAGACTATCACAAGGGGCGTACTGCTTGGCGATTTCAGGGTTTGGTGGAGCCCAATCCGAAGATGTCTCTGGATGAAAAGGTGCGTGTTGTAGGCGCGTTTCCACCCGGCCCAGGCGGTGTCCTTCCTGTTATACCCATTAGCATCATTCAGGCATTTTACACGATGACCGCTGCCCAGAGCGTAACCGCGGTTATCGGCGCGAATAACTTGCGCGTGCGGATCGAGCCAGATATGAGGCCGCGGCTGATCACCCTCTCGACCCTGCCAAACATTGGGATGGTGGGTGTCGAGGATTACTGGCTGACGGCTTTCGCCCAAGCTGCAGCGCGTGGACCGCGTATGGTTGCGGCCCCTGCTCTATGAAGCACCGCCATATACTTTTGTCGGCCAGGAAAAGGAAGTTCTGGAGTTATTGGCGACCCTTCGGTCGTGGCCCATTGTTACAAGCTGGGGATGAGTGTCTTGCGGCTCTATTTAGTACGTCTTTCTTTGCTTCTTCTGCTCGTCGTCCCAAGCTCCTTGCTGTCCACGACCGGGCCGTGTGAGGGCGCAAAGATTTCGGCCAAGGGGCGAGATCACGTTAGCTTTCTTGCGCAGGCGCTTGAGGGAAACAGGCGAATTACACCAACAAAATTCCAGCGCAACTGGGGTTTCCTCCTCAAGATGCGCCAGCAACATGGGGGAACTGGCGTTCCTGGCCGGATGTAAGGATGCTAGAGGCTGCCTATGTGTCCGCTGAAGCTGCACAACCAGGAGGAGGTCGGGCTTTTCTCGATAAATTCACGCGGCTTTTGGCGGCGCATCATATGGATGCAAATAGACACGAGCCCGCGTTTAACAGCCTTTTTCCTGAGCCGCGGGGTCAGCCGGTAAATAAATCGGTCAAAGGAGTGGTTTTCCGAGCCCCTACACCCCAGCGGTTAGCCGATCCTCTGCCAGAAGAGATAAGGGCGCGAATAAAAACAGTCGTGAAATACACGGAGCATATTTCATACGGAATGGGATATTGCTGCGCCCTGACGCCCGACGAAATGTATGAGATTTTACGCCGACAAGATTCCTATGAAGCGGCGGTCGAAGGAGGGGCTGACAATTAAAGGTCCCCCACCAAGCCCCACAGCGAAATTGTTTCTGCTCTTTGTGGGGATAAAGTTGAACAACCCTGCAATAAAGCTTGAACATCATTTCGAGCAAGTTCGAGAAGATTTCCAAAAAGAGCATGAGGCTCATATCTGCCGATCCGCGCTTGGTGGTGTTGATCCTCAAACGCAAAGGGCCATCAAGGCGCTAGAAGACTTGACAAAACCGGTCCACCAGGCCGGACATAAAAGGTAAAAATTGTAATGAAAAGAATGCTGATAAAAACCACGCTCTCTTTGCTTGTTTTTATTCCACTGGCCGTCTGCGATCGGCATTTGCGTCTGAGCGTCTTCGCGATGAACCTGTAAGTCTCGACATGAACTTCGCATTGCGCGTTCTCGGAAATAAAAAAGCGCCGGTTATTGTCATTGAGTTTATAGACTACGAATGCCCCTATTGCACAAGAATTCTATAAGGGAACCTTTCCGCACATTAAGAGCGACTTCATAGACAAAGGGCTTGTTCAGTTTATCGTCCGTGACTTGCCGCTCGACTTCCACTCTATGTCGCATGGCGCGGCGGGAGCCGCTTGGTGCGCCGCCGATCAAGGCAGGTTTTGGAAAATGCACGATGCCCTGGTCGCGCACCCGAGAGAGTTACGTCCGGAGCAAATTCTTGTTTATGCCAAGAAGGCAGGACTGCAGATGTCTCGTTTTCGCTCTTGTCTTAAAAGCAAGCAGCATGAGGCCGAGATTACGAAAGATATAGCGACCGCTAGCGGACTGAGTATCACGGGAACTCCGAGTTTTGTCATTGGCAGGTCTTCGGGAGACAAGTTCACCGGCCTTGTTCTGCCTGGAGCATTTCCTTACTCGGCATTCGAGGATGTGCTTCGCAAAGCTCTTCGGACCCCAGCTTATACATCACTGCCGAAGAATGATCGAATTATCGAAGACGCGAATGTTGTTCTTGCGACGGATCCCCGGAATGTTCGAGCGCATATCGATCGGGGCATGGCTTACCGAGAAAAGGGGGATTCCGATCGAGCGCTTTCGGACCTTGATGAAGCGGTCAATCTTGCGCCACAAGACGGGGAAGGGTACGTCGAGCGTGGCCGCACTCGTATTATGAGAGGTGAGTACGATGACGCGCTCGTCAATCTCAATAAGGCAAGTGAAGCGGATGGCCAGAACTGGGAGGCATACTATCTGCGCGGCCTCGTTTATCAGGTTACCAACCGCAAGGGAAGAAGCAATTCATGATTACGAAAAGGCCATTGACCTAAGCGACAGGAAAAGTCTACGCGCATTTAATAATCTGGGAGAGATTTATTGGCTTGATGGCAATTATGATGCGGCGATTGAAAACCTCAGTGAAGTCGTCAATGCGGATTATAAGAACGTCGATGCGCTTCTTCATCTAGGCATGGCCTATGAGGCCAAAGGCGAGCTTGATCAAGCCATCAAGCATTATGGAGCGCTGCTTTATACCATGGACGATAAGAGTAAAGCCTATTGGCTAATTGGAAATGCTTATCGGAAGAAGAAGGATTTAAAGCAGGCGTTCAAAATTTGAACAAAGCAATCGAGAAGATTCTTCCAATACCGACGCTCTCACCAGCAGATGCGAAGTCCTGTCAACGATGGGCGAGTTAGAGCGGGCCCTTTCCGATTGCACAAGCCGCTGCGGCCTGCGTCCGGAGATCCGCTGGTCCTGGAAAATCGCGGACTTACATATCTGAAAATGGATCATCCCAACGAGGCGATTACCGATTTGAAGGCGTCCCTGAGCCAGGGGAAACGGGCCGCAGCTTTATTCGGCCTTGGTCTTGCAAAGCTAAGGCAATGAAAGCGGAAGAAACGACATGGCGGAGGCGAGGATCATCAATCCGAATATTTCTGACGAGCTTTCCAGCCGTGGAGTTCAAGCACAAAACTGACGGTTGGTCTTGAGCGAGCAGGAATTCAGTCATCCCCTTCTGTTCTCGAATATCAGGCGCGGAATGTTGCCAACCGTTCACCTTCTCGCAGGCCACCTTCACCGCGTCAGGCTAACCCCAATAAAGCCCGCAAAGCGATCAGAAAGCGGGCGCAACGATCTAAAAAAGTTTCTAACACCGTTTAGTCAGCTTCCGGCCTAATGCGCTAAAGGTCACCCTAAACCAACGAGTGCGCCCAGGCCACGTCCGGTACTTACCTACCACAATGCGCTGATCGTTGAAAGTGAAAGTCGCCAGCGCGGCACCGGCTCCAGCTGATTGCTTTCGAGCCGGATCACGGTGATGCCGGTGTTCTGGCTAACAAAGGACGATTGGAACGCGCGGTGGATGGCGCCGGTAAGCGCATCACGCATCACCATGCGCGCGATGACCGTGCGCAGGAAGTAGCCGTGCGTGACAACCAATAGCGCATCTTGGCGACGCCCCTCTAAAGAGGAAAGGGCGCGGTCGGGCGCGCGCAACCAGGTCGTCGAAGTTTTCTCCGTCTTCGACGCGGCTCCCCGGCGTGAAAGAAATTTTTCCGGCGCCCAGATGGCGCTGGCGGCCTCATCGGTAAATGGCTTACCGTTGATCGACGACGGCTTCAGGCGCTCGACGAAGAGGTCGGAGTATTCCACATCCGCTTCCGTAGCCTGGGCAATCGCGTGCGCCGTTTCCCGGGCGCGGGCAAAGGGGCTGGAGATAAGGGCGTCGAAAGCGCCCTGCGACACCCGCCCGGCAATCATCTGCGCCTGGTGACGTCCCCGCTCGCTTAGTGGCGACTCCGGGGATTGAAACACGGGTGCGATGTTCGCCTCGCTCTCCCCATGCCGGACGAAATAGATGACTTTATGAACGGTCGACTGCTTGGCCATATGCATGTGCATTATATAGCAGACGGCCAAGCTGCAACGAATGCGAAAGACCGCCGGCAGGCCACCAGACGGGATCGTTTCCTTGCAGCGGAAAACAGAGGCCTGCGCCCCAACGATGGTTGCGGGCACTTCCCTACCCCGACATCGTCCGGCCGGCGCGGGCAGGCTGAGGATTCTCAGGATCTTGTCTCAACTCGTCGCTTAATAGGCATTTTGCATTCCTGAATATTTTTAAAAAAAAAGACACACTGAGTGTTTGAATATACTAGAATATATTAGAGCGGAAACGCGATCCTTAATAACTATATATTTAAAGCGATAAAATAGAAAAATGTGGCTGTCATTTTTTCGGTCAAAAGTCCCAGTAATTTCGGTCAAAAGTCCCACTGGGTTCGGTCAAAGGCCCCGGTCTTTCGGTCAAAAGTCCCACTTTTCGGTCAAAGGCCCCACCCTCAAATTGTCCGAGTTGTCGCTGTTTTTCGGTCAAAGGCCCCGCCTATCCAAGGAGAAAGAAGCACTGCGATCGGTGTTGGCAGCTGAGGTGATACCCTATTGGTTACTCTATCTTTGGACTTGGCTTGCCACTGCTCAAAGTTGGGTAGTTTGTCGCCGTATCGATCGATCGTCAGTTTTATCTTGTGAAAGTCCATCATGCCGTTCCTTAAAGAGCCAGAGAAGCGAGCGGCCGCGGTTTGGGCTAAGGACAAGAATGTCGTCCCGTTCTTGTTGTGGGAGCCTCTCAAACAACGCCTCTGCTTCCTGGCGCCGGGCGCGCTGGTAGGTTTCTTTCTCGGCCTCTTCCTTCTCGCGTTTGAGGCGGGCCGTCGTCTGCACTTTTCGTATCGCAGTTTTTTCTCGCCATGCAAGATAGCCTGGGATGTACTGCCGTAAACCAGCAAGACGCTGCACGGCGAAGTCTGTCTTTTTCGCTTCGTTGAGGGCGTAGTCGAGGAACGTATGAATGTCGTCGATAGGTATGGCCCCGAGGATTTCTCGAGCGGCGGATACGTCAGTCGATGATACAAATCCTTCGGCGAGTGGCCTGCCGTCACGACGCTCCGCAAAAAGCTGCGCGACACGCATGGGATCCCCTATTGCCCGCTGATCGGTCGCCTGGCTACGAGTTGGGCGATGCTTCCCTTGGCGGCGATAGAAATGATCGTAATCTTCGAAAAATAATTTACCCGGCCAGAACGAAAGAACGAACCCTTCTCCATCTTTGGCCCGTTCGACGGTATAGGCCTTGAGAAAGCCGGTATTCGTCAGTTGGTCGAGGTGGCTTCCAAGTTGCTCGCCGACTATCTTCGATTTGTGCTGAAGGACTTTGAGACCGCCGAGCCATTCCGTGCAAATCGCTTCATAGCGTTTTTGCAGCACCAAGCTCGCTTCGTTCTTTCCGTCATATAGGTTGGCGAAGTGGAAGAAGAGACGCATGTACATGGCTTGCCCGATGGTGGCGAGCTCCTGCATCAGCTCATAGTTGAGACAAATGAAGTGCTGCTCCTCGAGTGACTTAATAATCGGCTCGGCTAAACGCACGGTGCATGCCTCAATTGGGTCGCTCGCAAATTCACGACGCTCGATGATTATTTCGGGAAAGATTGCGAATGAATGCTCAACAAAGCGTCCTTCCCCTTTTTTGAAATACGTCGTGATAAAAGTTCTGTGGATTTGATATAGCGCACGCGAAAGTTGTTCGCTGTAGTGCCCGCCCCAACTCGATCGGCCGATGAGTGCGCTGAGTTCACGCTTACTAAACGAAATTTCGTTTTGAACCGGCAGTCCGTAGTCCGAATGCTTTTTAATGAGTGCGACAAAAACTTTGTGCGCGAGCTGGCCTGGCTGACCGAGCTCGGAGTCTGGTCGGATCTTGATGAGTTTGCCATCGGCTCCGGAATTTACGACGATCACGTCGGTATGCGTCGCGGCGCGTTTGGGGTCATGACAAAAAAGAGCGCCCGTCACACGCAAAAGTGTGTTTTCCATAAATAACTTTTCGATCGCTTGAGTCTGCGCGCTGTTCGGCGGTTGCATGCTCACATTATACGCGGCATTTTCGCATGCCGACGGCGGGGCTGTGGGAAACTCAAGGGTGCCTTGCTTCTCGATGGGCTGTTCTCAATCCCTATCGAAGAAGTGCTAATGCGTATATCCCTGCGAGTTGTCCTGTCGGCGTCCACCGCCAAGTAGCGGCGTGAGCATTTCCTGCAAGCCGCGTACAAGGATGTTGGTCTCGCGATCACGCTCGATAAGAGATTCGATGGTGCGATCTTTTCGGTTGATTTGTTCACGCAAAAAATCAGATTCATCTTTTGCGATCTCAAGACGTTTCTCGAGTTGAGCAACATAACGTCGGTCTTCTGCCGAATTGTTTGGTGGTGTCGCACCCTGTCGCGACGTGTCGAGGTCAGTCGCGCTTCCTACGGCATCCTGTGTCGCTGCCTGTCGCGGGGTGTCGAGCGTTGACGTTCCAGTATGCGGCGCACGATGTTGAACGTCTACAGCTGTGCCTTGCGGAAAAAATCGCTCAGAAGAAAAATCATGTGCGACATGTGTCGTGCCCTGTCGCACGCTGTCGTCGCCTGTCGCATTCTCATGTCGCGTACTGTCGCGCGAGAATCCATTACCATCTGTCGCGCTATGTCGCAGCCCGTCGCTGTATGTCGTGCCCTGTCGCGCGTCGTCAGGATGGTTCGTTGATGTTTGTTGTCGTTGCCTGTCTTCGCCTGTCGCACCATCGTTCGACGTTAGTGAGCCATTTTTTTCCGTCGCGACGTGTCGCGACATGTCGCGTCCTGTCGCGACAAAATCGAGCTGCGCAAACTCCGCAATTTGCGCAATGTGCCGCGCTACCGATTGCGGCGTCACTAAATATTTGTCTCCAAGTGCGGTCGCAATTTTTCGTGCATCCAGGTGGCCACTCACACAATAGCGCTGCAAGCTGCGCAGGGTACGGGGGTGACCCGCGCGATGATAATGTTCAGCGACCTCCTCAAGGGAAAGAGAGAAGTCGGTGTCGTTGTCTGTCGCGCCCTGTCGCGACAGGTCGGGGCCTGTCGCGGCTCCCGGGTTTTGATAATCCATGTACGTAATTTTACCAGCTACTTTAGAAAAAAAGAAACATGTCCACACCTCGCGTGCGTGTCCGCCGCCGCACTTGTCGGTGTGCCGACGCAATATTTTTAGAAAACAGCGCCAGGATTTTGCGGATCACTTTACGATCGTCGGCTCAGAACGGAACCGTGCTGAACGCACAAACACCCGCTTCGGGTGCTACCCATGTGCTACCCACGAAGTGTTCTTCGACCTGCCGGAATTCGATAAGTCTTTGATTTTATTGGTGAGCCCAGATGGATTCGAACCATCGACCCTCTGATTAAAAGTCAGATGCTCTACCGGCTGAGCTATGGGCTCTTCGAAGCAATCATACGCGTGCGCAGCGGAGATGTGCGCAAATCCGAATGGACCATAGGTTCATGGAGTCTGTTGGTCAACACTTTTGGAGGTATTTCTGTAACCGAGCGGACGCATGCTCGACCGGAGCCGATCACGCTCCGTCGGCGCCCGCTTGGGACGATGACCGATCGCGGGCCTTCGAACGCTCAATCGCAGAACAAGGGGACAAGATGCAGATTTGTAAAAAGCTGCAGGGGCTGCCCCCTCAACCCAACAACACGGAGTTTATGCCCTTTTGAAACGAGCTTCTTGTGAATAAACACGAGAGCGCCGAGACCCGAGCTGTCGACAAACTCGACTTTGGAAAAATCGAGAATGATGTCTTCGTCGGCCTGTGCCAGGCGTTCAATATGGGGCCGGACACGGGAGACATAGGCGGCGTCAAGATCGTCTTCGATTTCATGCTGTTGAGACATGGAACATCCCATCGCATAAGAGAGCGCAACCAATAAGTATCGTTATAATCACAACCTGGAGTGGGCCTGACGTGCAGGGGTTCCAAGGGTAACTCAGGTGACTTTTATGAGCATTCATGCCTCCGGCATTCGAGATATGCATCAAGGTTGTCGTTCCAGGGTGTGGCAAACGTAACGAGCCTCCAACAGCCGTTCGAGGCCGCGCAAGATCAGGCGTTGGCGGCCCTCCATCGAATGCTCGTTTTCAACGTGAACGATGTCATGTATGTGGGGCGCTGCAGATCTAGGTTGTGATGGCTTCCTCTATAAATCCTGCGGGTATAAATTGCCTTAGGCTGAGTATGACCAATTGATTGAAAATGCGTTGTTTTGCAGTTTTCGCCAGACCGACGCCCAAGGGCTTTCGCATAACCGCGGCGATAAACTCAAACGGCACGCCAAGCTCAGAAAGTCGCCATCGGTGAAGAGCCGCATGGCGGGCTATGCTGGATCGAGACGAGCTCAAGGGTAGAGAAGTCGGAGCCTTTTGGGAAGTACTGGCGGACGAGGCCGTTGGTGTGTTCGTTCAGGCCCCGCTCCCAGGCATGATAAGGCTTGGCGAAGTAGATTTGGGCGCCGAGCTTGGCTGCTATCTTGGCGTGGCGGCGAACTCCTTGCCGTTGTCATACGTGATGGTCTCGATCTTGTGGGCGATGGGAAGAAGCGAGGCGGCGCAGGCCTTTTGGACGGAGGCGGCGCTTCTGTCCGGGAGGATGGCGAGCTTTGCATATTTTGACGCGCGGTCGACATGGGTCAGGATCGCGCCCTTGAGGCTTCGGTCGATGATGGTGTCGCCCTCCCAGTCGCCGATGCGCGTTTTTCGGCGACGATGGCGGGCCGCTCGGTGATGTCGACGCGGCCGGGGATTAGGCCGCGGCCGGAGTTTTTGCCTTTGCGCTTGTTGTATTTCTTGCCGCTATGGCGCAGATGGCGCCATAGCTCGCCGCCGTTTCTCTTGTCCTTCCAGATGTGCCGGTAGATGCGTTCGCGGCTGACGCAGGCCCGTCCTTGGCTTTTGAGCCAGCCGCTGATTTGATCGGGGCTCCATTGGTCTTGCGTCAGTTTCTCCTCGATCTCGCGGACGAGGCCGGGCTTCATTTTGCGTGGCGCGCCCGATGCGGCGGCGCGCCTGGCGGACGCTTTCTCCTGCGCCTGGAGGTAGCGATACCCCTTGCCGCCGGTATTGCGTTTGAGTTCGTTCGTGATCGTCGAACGATGCACGCCGGGCAGCTCGGCAACCTCGGTTTTGGCGCATCCGCTTTTCAAGAGCGCATAGATCTGGCAGCGTTTGTCATAGGTCAGGTGACGATAGCCTTTGTTCCCAGCTTCCACAAGGAGGCCACCCCGGGTGACGCGACGCCATTGGCGCATCGCGTGGCTTCCCTCCTGAAGCGCTGGTGGCTCGGAACGCATCAGGGCGCCATTAGCCCGGACCACCTCGCCTATTATCTTGATGAGTTCACTTTCCGGTTCAACCGGCGAACCTCACGCTCGCGCGGCAAGCTGCTCTACCGGCTTATCGAAGGTGCGCTGCAAACCGATCCAATCCCAGCCAAGACGCTCACACACAACATCTGGAGGCACGGGAGTTAACTGCATAGCCCTGTCCCGGATTCCCTGTTAACCCTGACCGCGCCGGAGCCAGTCCGGCGCGTGCGTTTGGACTGCTGTCCGGCCGAATTTTTCGTGGTAGTATCAATGGTTTATCCGTTAACCTCTTGGCAAGGCGCTTTCTCGTAGGATCCTCACTCAAAGAAAATCCGTGACGCAAACGCAAGCGGAAAGCCAAGCCGGGGATAAAAGTGAGGTCCAATGTGCAGGCGGAATAGCCTAGCGAGGCCCGCGTCCGATTAAGTGCACGAGGCTTCAGCCTCGACGTTTGCCGCAATCTCGGCCTCAAGCGCTGAGGCTTTCCAATTCGTTGACGAGAGGAAGTCAGCTGTCCGGAGATACAATCCAGGGTCCCTCTTGGGCCTCTTGCACATGATCCCCAAATCAGGCGAACTAAGCGTCGAAGAAGATGGGGATAACGAAAGGTTCCCGATGGCAGGCAGGGATGGCAAAAGACCAGATCAGGATGGCGACAGCGGGCGCGTGCCGATCTTACCGTTGCCTTTGCCTTCGAACGTAACGCGTCTGCCCTCGGCGGACAGGCGCGAGAAGCTCAGGATCCTGGAGGCGCTTCTGTTCGCGGCTGCAGAGCCAATGGACGAGGCTTCGCTTGCGAAGCATCTGGGCGCCAAGGACGATGTGGTTCAGCTCCTGGAGGAACTGCAGACGCTTTACGCTGGGCGAGGCGTGAACCTCGTCCGCGTCGCCAGCAAATGGGCTTTCAGAACGGCGGAAGACCTCTCTTTCCTCTTGGAGCATTATTCGGTCGAGCAGCGAAAGCTCTCGCGGGCCGCGCTCGAAACGCTCGCCATTATCGCCTACCATCAGCCGGTCACGCGGGCGGAGATCGAGGAAATCCGGGGCGTCAGCACCTCCAAGGGGTCTCTCGACGTGCTTCTCGAGATAGGCTGGGTTCGTTTGCGCGGGCGCAGGCGCGCGCCCGGACGACCCGTCACCTATGGAACCACGGAGGCATTCCTCGACCATTTCGGCTTCGATGCGATCCGCGATCTGCCGGGCCTCTCGGAGCTGAAGGGGGCGGGCCTCCTCGACAGCAATCTCCCGCCAGGCTTCACAGTGCCCGAGCCCAATGACGGCGCTGCGCTTCGAGAGGATGAAGACCCCTTGGAGGATGAGGCTCCGGGGGTGCACCTGCAAGACGTGATCGAAGACAACGAACCGGAACACGCAGGAGAAGAGACGGAGCCGGCCGCTCCGATCCGGGCGGTTTCCACCGGATGACGTGGCGCATGCCCGGCCGATGCTGTATGATGGCGCCGGTCCCGGTTAGATAAACCAAGATTTTGCGTGAGACGCTATGCCAGCTTTGCCGTGCTTGACATGGCATCCGCGTGCAGCCACGTTCAGTGCGACAAAGAAGTAATGATTGCCCGCTGCCGGAAGAGCAGGGCGAAGGAGCGGATGGAGATGCCACAGGAACTCATGTACATTGGCTGGAGTCCGCTTCAGCTCATCCTTATTCTGCTGGTCGTCGTGCTTTTGTTCGGCAAAGGCAAAATCTCCGACGTCATGGGTGATGTCGCCAAGGGCATCAAGAGCTTTAAGAAGGGCCTGTCGGAGGACGATAGTCAGCCGGCGCCGCCTCAATCCACGCAGGCTTCGGCCGCCACGCCCATCGAGCACGAACCCGCCCGGTCGGAAACAAAGGCTCCGACGGGAACGGAAACGAAGGCTTAGGCCATCGCGAGCGGGCAAGTTTTTTGAGGGCGGCAGTCTTATATGTTCGACATCGCGTGGTCTGAGCTTCTTCTCATAGCGGTCATTGCGCTGATTTTCATCGGCCCCAAGGAATTACCGCAGGTCTTGCATAGTCTCGGGCGGATGACTGCCAAGCTGCGCCGTACCGCCGACGATTTCCGGCGGCAGTTCGAGGATTCCGTGCGCGAGGCGGGCTACGAGGATTTGCACAAGAACATACAGGAGTTTCGCTCGCTGAACCCGGCGAGCCAGCTGAAAGATAGCATCGCCCGCGCGATCAACCAGGACTATACGCCGAAACCCGTCACGCCGGGTGAACAAGCTCCCGCGCAGACGCCAGTGATGGATCATGATGTTTTACTGGCCGAACCGCTGCATCAGACGCCGGCGGATGCAGCGGAAAGCGCCAGCGCGCCTGCGACGCAACCGCAGCCCGCTGCTGCTGCTGCGGCAGCAACAGAGCCGTCCAAAGATCGCGTAGCTCCGGCAGCGTGAGCGCATATTGATGGCTGTGGCAAACCCTGAAGAAGACGAAATCGACCAGACGAAAGCGCCGCTCATCGAGCATCTGATCGAGCTGCGCCGACGCCTCATTTACTGCGTTGTGGCCTTCCTGGCGGCATTTTTCTTCTGCTATATCTTCTCGCAAGATATTTATAATTTCCTGCTTATCCCGTACAAGCTTGCGGTGGGCGGCGAGACGCGGATCGACATGATCTACACCGCGCCGCAGGAGTTCTTCTTCACGCAGCTTCGCGTCTCCTTCTTCGGCGCGATTGTGCTTACATTCCCAGTGCTTGCGACGCAGCTTTACATGTTCGTCGCGCCGGGCCTTTACCGAAGCGAGCGCAAGGCGTTTCTGCCCTATTTGTTCGCGACGCCCATCCTCTTTGTCATCGGCGGGGCTGTTGTATTTTTAATTGTGATGCCGCTTGCAATGCGCTTCTTCCTGTCGATGCAGCAGGCAGGCGATGGGCAGGTTCATATTCAACTCACGGCGCGGGTTAGCGAATATCTGCATCTCGTCACGACGCTTATCCTGGCGTTCGGCCTCTGCTTCCAGCTGCCCGTCGTGCTTACGCTGCTAGCGCGGGTGGGGATGGTGTCGTCGCAATGGCTGCGAAAACAATGGCGCTATGCCGTGGTGATCATCTTCGCGGTGGCGGCTCTTCTCACACCGCCCGATGTCTTGAGCCAGACCGGCCTCGCCATTCCGACGCTGCTCCTTTATGAGCTTTCGATCCTGTCGGTGAAAATGGTCGAGCGCCAGCGTGCGGCGAACGAGAAACGCGACGCGCAAAATCAGGGTGAGTAGCATCGTTCTGATTTCGCCAGGAAGCATGGCCAGCGGCCGTGCTCAATGCGCCAGCAGATAGGAAACCTTGCTTCGTCTCAGCGTGTTGCGCATGGGCGTTTCGACTCCGGGGCAGGAATACCAATGCGCGTGCACGCCGTCATAAACCGCAAAGCAGGAAGCGCTCTCGGGTTTTCGGTGGAGCAGCTTGCAAGCGAGGCTGAAGCCGCCTTCCGCGAAGCCGGACATGAGATTGCGATCGACGTCGTGGAGCCTGAAGACATCGAGGCCGCGCTCGACAAAGCTGTCGCCTCGGCCCCCGATATTCTTGTCGCCGGCGGCGGCGACGGCACCATCCGAACCGCCGCGAGCCGCCTTCTGGGTTCGAAGATTGCGCTTGGCGTTCTTCCCCTAGGCACGGTGAACCGGCTCGCCCATGATCTGCACATCCCAGCGGAGCCGCGGGCCGCGTCGCGGGCGCTTGCCAGCGGGGACTATCGCGAGATCGATGTTGCGGAAGTCAACGGAGAGATATTCCTCTGCAACTCCATGCTGGGCCTCCCGTCGGAAGTCAGCGAGGAGAGGCAGAATCTCAGGGGGCAGCCATTGTGGCCCCGTGTAAGGGGATATTTCAAATTGCTGCGGAATATCCTCTCCTCTCGCAGGCATATCGACCTCTCGATCGATGACGATGAAAGAAAGAGGCGCCGGGTCCGCGTCCTCTCGCTTGCCGTCTCAAACAACGTCTACAGACGCGAGCCGTCGCTGACCTTCACCCGCGAAGCTCTCGACCAGGGCCGGCTCGGCGTCTATATCGCAAAGCCGCACAGCGGATTGGGGATGTTGTGGGTGCTGGCGCGCGCTGCGATGGGGCTTTGGAGCGGCGATGACAGGCTCGACTGTCTTTCCGCGCAAAGAGTGACAATCAAGACGCACAAGAAAAGGCTCCGTCTTTCCAACGACGGGGAGGTGGAGACGCTAAAAACACCGCTGCGTTACCAAATTCATCCAAGGGCGCTGAAAGTTTTTGCGCCGCTCGCCCAGAAATGAAGATCGCTCTTGCCGCAGACCTCCACTTCGGAAGCGTGCCGGAGGGGCTCGCCGATGAGCTGCGGGCGGTCATCGACGCGGAAAAGCCGGATGTCGTCGTGATCGCAGGAGACCTCACCCTTAGAGCGCGTCGCAGGGAGTTCGAGCAAGCCAAAGTCTGGCTTTCAGCATTTGAAGCCCCAACGCTGGTGCTTCCGGGCAATCACGATCTTCCCTACTTCAATCTCGTTCAGCGCTTCAGTAATCCGTTTCATCGCTACAGGCGCGCCGCGGGCGGCGACGGCCTCATGCCGGTGATCGAGCGCCGGGATGGGATCGTGCTCGGCTTCAACACCACGCGCCCGTGGCAGCCGCATTTGCGCTGGCAGGAAGGAACGGCGCGGCTTCGGGACATTGAGGCGGCGAGGGTTGCGCTGTCGTCGGCGCCCGCGGGCCGTTTCAAGGCCGTAGCCGCTCATCATCCGCTGATGAAGGTTCCGGGTTTCCCGAGAGCGGAGCCCGTGCGGCGCGCAAAGCTCGCGCTCTCAGCTTTCGCGGAGTGCGGCGTCGATCTCGTCATGTCGGGACACATCCATCAAAGCTATGCCATCGAGACCGAGGTTGCAGGGCAGCCCATGCTCGCGATCGGGGCGCCCACGGCGCTCTCGAGCCGGATGCGCGGCGAGGCAAACGGCTTCTGGACGATCGAAGCGGGCGGCGCCGCCATCGATTGCACTCTCTGGCTCCGCGATGGGCGCACATTCCAGCCGGCTCCCGTAATATCGTTCCCCCGCAAGGACAAAAAGAACTAAGGAACGCGCGAGCGATTCTGTGTGTTTTGTCCCTTGAACAAGTAATGCTCCAGGGAGAAAAGCATGCTAGGCTGGGCCTTGACCTTTCTCGTGATCGCAATCATTGCCGGTGTATTCGGGTTCGGCGGCATCGCCGTTGCCTCAGCCGGTATCGCGAAAATCATCTTCTACGTTTTCCTCGTGCTGCTGGTCGTTTCGCTCGTCGCGCACTTCTTGCGAGGACGAAGCATATAGCGGCGCCAAACTGGAGCTCGAAAGAGCTCCTTTTTTTATTGCGGTCGCGCGGTATGGAGAAACCCCTACGGGTTGTCTTCCCGGGAGGACGAGGCCGGCGCATCTTCCACCAACTCTTCGCGATAACGGTCGAGGTCCCTTTGAATGCGATCCGGATCGCGCGCAAGCCCGAGCTTCCCGCTCCGTTTGTTCGCGCTGTTTGCGCCGCCCGCTTTCGTCTCGCGGCGGCTGGAATCGCGTTCGTCGGCGGGATATGACCCGATGCCAGTCTTCTTCTTCGTCACCGCTGTTCCCCCGAAGGCTCGGCCTGCATGCGATGGGCTTCCGCCATCCAGCTTTGCGGCGCGACACGGGTGGCGGCCACTTGAAGCTTGTTTTTCAATCCGTGAATGACGCTCCCCTGGCCGCTCATCAAAGCCGCGAAGCCGGTCAGCGCCACGTCGAGCGGATCGTCTTTCTGCGCCCTGCCAATAGGCGTGTCCGCCATGCCGGCCTTTTCAAAGAAGGGCGTCTCGCTTGCGCGGGGCATCAGGCAGGTGACGGTTACGCCCGTGTCTGCTATTTCATGGCGAAGCGCGTAAGAGAAGCTGTCGATGAAAGCCTTCGTCCCGTTATAGACCGCCTGGTATGCGCCTGGAACGAAGCCTGCGATCGAGCCGGTTATCAGAATGCGGCCCTCGCGCCTTTTAACCATATCGCGCGCGAATTTTTGTAAGAGATAGCAGGCCCCGGTGATGTTTGTATCGATCACGCGCCTGATCTCCTTCCAATCCTGGTCGAGGAAGGCGTGGCCAAGGCCGCGTCCCGCGTTGGCGCAGAGGATGTCAACAGGGCGGTTGATGGCCTTGGTCGCCTCGTAGAGCGTGTCGACGCCCTTCTCGGTGGCGAGGTCTGCCTGGACGGCCCGAACGTCGACGCCGCGCTTCGACAGGCGCTGGCCGGCTTCCTTGATCTTGGAGCTATCCGCGGCGACAACGAGGTCGAAGCCGTAGATGGCGCAGACCCGCGCGAGTTCGAAGCCGATCCCGGAGGAAGCGCCTGTGACGACGGCGAGCCGCCGCGGGCCACGATTTCCGCCAGGACCGCCGCTGTCGCTGCCTGGCCCGCTCATTCCTCCGCCCTGGCCATCGTTCGTTGTGTCTGCCATCTCTGAAACTCCAATGCTTTCAAACGGCAATGGACCGGGGCGAACTTGGTTCCAGGGGAGGGCAGCGCTCTAGCGCGAGCCCTTCTTGATGTCATCCAAAGCCTGATCGGGGCTGGGGGCGAGATCGCCCTTGTCCTCGCCTTCGCCTGCGCGCGACCTGCCCGGAATGCCGGAGGGGTTTGGCACGGGCTGCACGCCGCCGCCGCCATGGCCGGGCTTGCCGGTATCGATCCCGCCGCTGCCCGGAATGCCGCCGGCCGGGATGTCATGGCCGCTTGTCCCGCCGGGGAGGGGAACGGTTTTTACGTCATCTGTCATTGCTTACTCCTTTGGGAAGGCAATGGATCGGGGGCGTGGTTCGTTCCGGCCATTCGCAGCGGTCTAAGGAGGAGAAAGCGCCGGATGCTTGCCCGAGGTCTTGAGGCGCGGCTCACGCGTTACGGTTTACAAAGGGTTGAAATTGGTTTCGTTTTGTAAAAACGCCTATATCTAATAATATAATTACTTTAGGCAAGAGGATCTGGCGCGCCCATGCTGACGAAAGGCGCGCGGCTCGTTAACACATTATATTTAACGGACTTTATCGCGTCCCATTTCCGCCAAAAATACATTCCGTTACCCTGCAGGCCAAGGCCGGAAACCTGTTTATTTTCAAGCTGTTGCTGCAGTCCGTCTGCGCTGGCGGACAGGGGCTGATCTTATTCAATTGTTAATGAATATGCCGGCAGGAACTAAATCCTGCGCGCAGAAATTAACCATAAGTCGTTAACAAGCTGGCTCGGCACTTCAAAGCCTTAACGGTCAGGCAAATGGGTTCCTTATCGTAAGGTTCGCCACAACGCGTCCATCGTGCATGTCTTCAGTCAAAAGCTCGGTGCAATTCAGTGCGATCGCAGCCGCAACGATGAGCGCATCATAAAAGGAAAAGCCGTGGTCTCGGGCGAGTTCGACGGCTTTTTCATGCATGTCGACGCCGACGGGAACAACCTCATTGACAAGCGCCCGCACGACCGCAAGCCGTTCCTCGATCTCCTTCCAATCGAGCTTCAGCTTCTTGCGGCAAACATTCACAAATTCATTCAGGACCTGGACGCTGATGTTTCCGCCAGCTGCGAGCGCCTCCGCGGCGCGCTCCGCCTTTGCCGGATCGTCCGAGAAGGCATAAATCAGGATGTTGGTGTCGAGGAAGGCGTTAGCGCTCATTGGCTTCGTCGCGGGCGAACCGGAATCCTTTAGGCAATGGCCTGCGCAGCGCCTTCAACCGCGACAGCGCGTTCGCGCGGCTGTCGTCGTGCTCGATCTCGAACCGGTGCGTTCCCGCGATGGTGATCTCGATCTCATCGCCGTCCTGAAGCCCGAGCGCTTCGACGACCGAAGCCGGGAGCCTCACGGCAAGGCTGTTGCCCCATTTCGCGACCCGCATGTGTGATGCTCCTAAGATATACAGTGGCTAATGTATATCGTAACAGAGAAGTGCGAGGCAAGGGATGCGGCGCGAAGTCGTTCCAAGCGTCATAGTTTGCGGGTTCCCTCCTATCTGAATTTGCATCTTTTTCGTCATCGGGCCGCTGTTGACATGGATGCGAATGCAGTTACAACACAGTTGTGACCAAGATAATTCCTGTCTCAAACCGCAATTGGCTAAGATGGACAAACATACCTCACATTCATCCACAGGGGAAGAGAAAGCTCGAGATCCCAAGCTGTTAGAGATGGCGGCACGGCTTCAGGAACGCATGACGGCGATGGGCTATCGGAAGCAGGCTGATCTCGCGCGCGATGCCGACGTCAATGCGCAGACGCTCGGCTCCTATTATCTGGGCGACCGCGGCATGCGGCTTCAGAACGCTCGAAAGATAGCGAAGGTTCTCAACACAACGGCGGAGTGGCTCATGTTCGGTGAAGGGGAACCCACGATTGCTGTGGAAGAGGTTGATTCAAAAACGTTACAGGCACAGGTTGCTCCTGCCAAAACTCAAATTCGGGCGTTCTCAATCATAGACGTGCCCTATCTGGAGAAAATTCAAAGAGGTGAATTTTTTGAATGGCCAAAAATGGCTACCTTAGAGGACGCCGGGTTGTTATTGGGGCAGGACTGTACCCAGCTTACTGAGCCACTGATTTCGATAAAAATGCCTGACGCCTCAATGGAGCCAAGGATCCCAAAGGGGACGCGGATGATCGTGCTGCCGCACCAGAAGTGCGCGCCAGGCAATTTTGTCCTGGCCGTATTCCCCAAGCTCGGAATGGCAGTAATCCGAAAGTTTGACATCGAGCGAGGACCGGAAGGGCCGAGAAAGGTGTTGCGCCCGACAAATCCAGACGAGACCAACAGGGAGCGTGAATTGCGCGAAGACGCTGGCGATTGGTGCTGGCCCATCGCACACGCCTTCGTAGACCTTTAGTGCCCCCACATGCAGAGAAAATGCTTGTGCCTATGAGCCGAATCACTCTACCTATGTGGAGTGCTTCGACTTGTCGCCATAGCGAAGTGTCCTAGCTGGATAATTCGAAACGTTGAGCCGCTTGTCTGAAAGAGCGGGAAAAGGGGGCGCTATGTCTATCCTCAGGTTCATTAGACTTCGACCACTAACAATTGTCGATTTGGTTAGAATCGCCATCGCATTGGCTGGTCTTATCGTCAAGTTACTGGCGTAGGCGTGGCGGGGCACTAGCCCCGCTTTCTTCCGCAGTGTTCAAACTGAAGTAGTACCGAAAAGTTTTTCCGCTGTGCGGATAGAAATATCTTAAGAGGAAACCAAAAGTCAGTGGAGGCCGACACTCTTAGGCGCTAGCCCAGCTTTTCAGACTGCGCTTTAGCCTCAAGCCTGCGCTCGGCGAGGAACTCATTGACAACATTACCCGGAAGCTTGCCGCGATATGCCTCCTAAACCATGCGCCGAGCGTCGTCCATGTCATCCACAGGTGTGAGGGAAACATCCTCCCACGAAGCGCCGAGAATGGCTGCAGCCTCTGCCTCGATGGAGCGGCTAGAGACCTTCGCTTTTCCTGGCCAGCTTTTCCAAAGCTTTTACCGGAAGGTGTTCTATCACCGACTCCATGTTAGCCTCCTCCCCCGATTTTGGCGCTTTTCAACCAGGACAACATGGTTCCGCGACCTCAGGACGTTCTTGAGCCGCCGTAAACGATCCGCAACATAAACTGTGCGCGAGCAGGAGCCGTTTCGTAAAGGTTTTTCCGCGCTTGCTGCGCTTGACGAACGACACTACTGTAGCTACATTTTTGTAGTCTAAGGACGCGATTTGTGACTTGGATTTGGGACGAGGAGAAAAACGGCGCCAATCGGAAGAAGCACGGGCTAAGCTTTGAGACTGCTCAACTTGTTTTTGACGATCCCCTTGCAGCGTCGCTGCTCGACCCGTTTCCCTTTGAGGAACGCTGGCGAACAATCGGGGCGATTGGCCCGGTGGTGGTTATTGTGATCCATACCTCGCTTGAGACGAACCCGGAGACCGGCGAGGAAGTTGGCAGGATCATCAGTGCGCGAAAGGCGACGTCGCATGAAAGGCAAGCCTACGAAGACGGCGACTTCTGACCTCACCGCTTCTCAGAAAGCGGAACTCGACGCCCTTGCCGAGCTTCCCGATCATGAGATCGACACGTCCGACATTCCGGAGGCGCGGGACTGGTCTGGGGCCATGCGCGGGGCGTTTTATCGCCCCATCAAGCAGCAGCTTACGCTCCGCATCGATGCGGATATCGTCGCCTGGTTCAAGGAACGGACGCGCGACGGCAAGGGCTACCAGACGATCATAAACAAGGCGCTGCGCGAATATGTCGAGCGGCATGCAAAGGAAAACGCCAAAGGCTTGTAACCTTTGAGCAGAGAAGTTTCCGGCCGGTTCACAAGTCTTACGCAACGGCCGCCTTGAGCCGCCGCCCGCGATCCGCTACATAAGCATCCTGATTTCCCGCGTCTTCGCCTGCGTCAAGCGCCGCCATCACCCTTGCGGCCACGCATCCGTCTCGCGAAACGCCCAACGCAATCCAACGAAGGAATCTCAATGGCCCCTCCGCAATACGTCTATGTGATGCAGAAGCTTTCCAAAACCTACCCCGGCGGAAAGCAGGTGCTGAGCAACATCTCGCTCTCGTTCCTGCCCGATGCGAAGATCGGCGTGGTGGGCGTGAACGGCTCGGGCAAGTCCACGCTCCTGAAGATCATGGCGGGCGTCGAGAAGGAGCATCAGGGCGAGGCCTGGGCCGCCGATGGCGTGCGCGTCGGCTATCTCCCGCAGGAGCCGCAGCTGGACGAGACGAAGGACGTGCTCGGCAACGCCATGGAGGGCGTAGCGGAGAAGAAGGCCATGCTCGACCGCTATAACGAGCTTGCCATGAACTATTCCGACGAGACCGCCGACGAGATGGCGAAGCTGCAGGACCAAATCGACGGGCACAATTTGTGGGACCTCGATGCGCAGGTCGAGCAGGCGCTGCAGGCGATGAACTGCCCCCCGCCGCATGCCGAGGTGAAGAACCTGTCGGGCGGCGAAAAGCGCCGCGTTGCGCTGACGGCGCTGCTGCTGGCGCGCCCCGACATCTTGCTGCTCGACGAGCCGACCAACCATCTCGACGCCGAGTCCACCGATTGGCTGCAGCATTACCTCGAAGATTATCCGGGCTGCGTGATCCTCGTCACCCACGATCGCTACTTCCTCGACTCGATCACGCAATGGACGCTGGAGCTCGATCGCGGGCAGGGCGTGCCCTACAAGGGCAACTATTCGAGCTGGCTGGAGCAGAAGGCCAAGCGCGCCGCGCAGGAGAGCCGCGAGGACGAGGCCAAGCAGCGGACCATGCAGCGCGAGCTGGAATGGATCAGGGCGTCGCCCAAGGCGCGGCAGGCCAAGAGCAAGGCGCGCATCCAGGCTTATGAGAAGCTCGCAGAGGAGGCCGGCCGCGATCAGGTCGGCAAGGCGCAAATCCAGATCCCGATGGGTCCCCGGCTTGGCGGCATAGTGCTGGAGGCGGACCACATCAAGAAGGGCTATGACGGCCGCACGCTCATCGAAGGGCTCGACTTCAAGCTGCCGCCGGGCGGCATCGTCGGCGTGATCGGGCCGAACGGGGCGGGCAAGACCACGCTGTTCAAGATGATCCTCGGCAAGGACAAGCCCGATGCGGGCTCATTTCGCATCGGCGACACGGTGAAGCTCGGCTATGTGGATCAGAGCCGCGACGCGCTCGATCCGAAGAAAAATGTCTGGGAAGAGATTTCCGGTGGGCTCGATCAGATCAAGCTCGGCAACCGCGAGGTGAACTCCCGCGCCTATTGCGGCTGGTTCAACTTCAAGGGGCCGGACCAGCAGAAGAAGGTCGGCCTGCTTTCGGGCGGCGAGCGCAACCGCGTGCATCTCGCCAAGATGCTGAAAGAGGGCGGCAATCTGATCCTCCTCGACGAGCCGACGAACGACCTCGACGTGGAGACGCTGTCGAGCCTCGAGGCGGCGCTGGAGGATTTCCCCGGCTGCGCCGTGGTCATCAGCCATGATCGCTTCTTCCTCGACCGGCTCGCGACGCATATCCTCGCGTTTGAGGGCGACGGCCATGTCGAGTGGTTCGAAGGTAATTTCCAGGCCTATGAGGAGGACAAGCTCCGCCGTCTCGGCGCCGCCGCGCTCGACACGCCGAAGGCGAAGTTCGCGAGGTTTGCGCGCGGGTAAGCTCGGCGTCTGCTACCGGCGCGACAGCTCGCGCCGGATTTCTCGTTATTCATCACTTATGCTTGCGGTCTCGGAGGAAAACCGGTGATCAGATAACCCTGAAAAGACGCGTCTGCTCCTGGCCACATTGGAGGCGGCGGCGCCGTTCGAAGTCGATCTCACGTCCGAGTTGCTGGCCACGCTCAAACAAAGCCCATCCTGCGGCGCATTGGAGAAGCGGCAGACCGTGTCTGAACTGTACTATCTGGGCGATGAAGGCGGCATCATGTGCCGCATTCAGCCTCCCAACGAACCCAACCCAATCGTGACATCTATTACACATGTCCGCGTTCCGGCGCACTTGCCGTTCGCGTCCGATGTCGCCGCTTACCAAAAGCATCGGTGGAAGAAACTGCGAAAGCTGCATTCGGTGTGAAGCCGCCTGCAGATCAAAAGTTGCTTCGGATCAAGCGTGGGACCATGGCCGTGCTGGGTGGTTCGAGGGCAATTGCTGCCGGCCGCAACGCTTGCTGTCTCGCCATATCATCCCGTTTGAGTTATGCTTCAGGCATGGAACACATCGTCAATCTACATATCGAAAAGCTGCCGGAAGGGGTCTATCTCGCCACGTCCGACGACGTGGCGCAAGGCCGCGCCATCGCCGGGAGGCTGATCGAAGCGCAGCGACAGGATGGCTTGAAACAAACGAGCGCATCAGTTTCTCCAACGGTGCTATAGTAAGCTTATGGCTGAACAAATCGACGCGATTCTTGAGCGGGTCCGGCATTGGCCGGCGGAGAGGCAGCGCGAGGCGGCGGAGCTGCTCACGCTCCTCGAAGACCTGGACCAAAGCCCATTCCAGCTGACGGATGAGCAGCTTGCGGAAGTGCGCCGGCGGCGTGCAGACAAGGATTCGAAGCTCCTGACGTTCGAAGAGTTCGATTCGCGCCTGAGCCGCTTCGGTTTATGAAGGTTTTAATCCGCCCCGAGGCGGATCGCGATCTCGATGGCATTTTCGAGTGGATCGCAAAGGACAATCCGCGCGCGGCGGTGGAGGCGATCCGGCGCATCCGATTAAAAATCGAACTTCTGGCCACGACAGGATTTGCGGAGATTGGACGGCGAGGGCGCGAACACGGAACCCGCGAGTTGATCGCTGCGCCGTACATCATAGTCTACGAGGTTCACAAAGCTAGAGACGAACTCATCGTTCTCGGCATTTTCCACGGCGCCATGAAGCGCCTCTGATCCCCAACCTTGACTTTCGCCGCCCGAAACCACATTACGACGCATCACCAACATCTTACCCGCGAAAGGTATGCGGGAGTGAGAGGACACTCATGATTACTTTGACTTTTCCCGACGGGTCCGCACGCGAATACAAGTCCGGCATCACCGGCGCGGAACTCGCGGCTTCAATCTCGAAATCGCTGTCGAAGAAGGCGGTCGCCATCAGCCTGAACGGCGCGCTGGCCGACATCGCCGATCCGATTACCGCGAACGCGAGAGTGAAGATCGTCACGCGCGACGATCCGGAAGCGCTGGAACTGATCCGGCACGACGCCGCCCATGTGATGGCCGAGGCGGTGCAGGATCTCTATCCCGGCACACAGGTCACCATCGGCCCGGTTGTCGAGAACGGCTTCTATTACGATTTCTACCGCGAAGAGAGCTTCACCCCGGACGACCTCGCCAGGATCGAGGAGCGGATGCGCGCCATCGTGGCTGCGGACAAGCCGTTCACGAAAGAGGTGTGGTCGCGCGCCAAGGCTCAGGACTTTTTCGCGGCGCACGGCGAGGGCTTCAAGGTCGAGCTGGTTGACGCCATCCCCGAAGACCAGGACTTGAAAATCTACCGCCAGGGCGAATGGCTCGATCTCTGCCGCGGGCCGCACATGCCCTCGACGGGCAAGGTCGGCAAGGCTTTCAAGCTGATGAAGGTGGCTGGCTCCTATTGGCGCGCGCGACCAAGCCCGCGAGCATCTGCAGCGCATCTACGGCACCGCCTGGGCGACCGAGGAGCAACTCGCGGCCTACCTCCGTCAGCTTGAGGAGGCCGAGAAGCGCGATCACCGCAGGCTCGGGCGCGAGATGGACCTTTTCCACCTCCAGGAAGAGGCCCCCGGCTCCGTCTTCTGGCATCCGAAGGGCTGGACCGTGTTCCGCGAGCTGATCAACTACATGCGCCGCCGCCAGGAAGCGAACGGCTATGTCGAGGTGAACTCGCCCGACATGATGGAGCGCAAGCTTTGGGAGCAGTCCGGCCACTGGGAGAAGTTCGGCGAGAACATGTTCGTCACCGAAACCCCGGACGAGCGCGTGTTCTGCTGCAAGCCGATGAACTGCCCCGGCCACATCCAGATCTTCAAGAATGGCCTGAAGAGCTATCGCGACCTGCCGCTGCGCATCGCCGAGTTCGGCAAGGTGCATCGCTACGAGCCATCGGGCGCGCTGCACGGCATCATGCGCGTGCGGCATTTCACGCAGGACGACGCGCACATCTTCTGCACCGAGGATCAGATGATCGACGAGTGCATCAAGATGAACGACATGATCCTGTCGATCTATCGCGACTTCGGCTTCGAGGACGTGATCATCAAGCTGTCGACGCGGCCTGACAAGCGTGTTGGCTCGGACGAGATCTGGGACAAGGCCGAGGCGGCGCTCAAAGTGGCGCTGGACAAGATCGGGCATCCCTACTCGATCAGCCCCGGCGAGGGCGCGTTCTACGGGCCGAAGCTTGAATACACGCTCCGTGACGCCATCGGCCGGCACTGGCAGTGCGGGACGGTGCAGCTCGACTTCAACCTTCCTGAGAGGCTCGGCGCCTTCTACATCGGGGAGGATGGAGCGAAGCACACGCCCGTTATGATCCACCGGGCCATGTTCGGAAGCCTGGAGCGCTTCATCGGCATCCTGATCGAGAACTACGCCGGACATCTTCCGCTGTGGCTTTCGCCGGTGCAGGTGATGGTGGCGACCATCGTCTCCGACGCCGATCCGTACGCTGGCAGGGTTCTGGAAGCCTGCGCCAAGGCGGGGCTTCGCGCCGAGGCCGATCTTCGCAACGAGAAGATCAACTACAAAGTCCGGGAGCACAGCCTTGCGAAAATCCCGGTGATGTTCGTGGTCGGAAAGCGCGAGGCGGAGGAAGAGACAGTGTCGATCCGCCGGCTCGGCAGCCAGGCGCAGGAAACGATGCCTCTCGCCGAGGCCATCAGACGGATCTCCGCTGAGGCCGTGCCACCGGATCTTGCCGCGGCAAAACAGCCGCACAGGCGCGAGGCGGCGTAGTTTAACGAGCAGCAAAAGCCCGGATGGGAAGGGTCGGCGGCGAAAGCCGCCGACCTTGAGCTTTGCGCGTTAACCAAATTCGGTGTATTATTCATCTGGCTTCGGCCGTTCACGCAATTTTGAAAAATGTGTTCGCTGGAATTTCAGGTATCATTCATCATGAGATCGAGAAAATCATGAATCAAGCCTCGAAGAAATCAGGGACGAGGCGGAAATCGAGAGGAATTAAGAAATATAAAGCTAAAAATTAGACTGCTCTCGATCTGGTGCAGTCATGAGGGGAGGGGCATCGCTCACGCGCGACGGGGCTATAAACTTGCAGGTGTTTCCGTTAACTTAAAATTGGCCCAGGAAAGACTATCATAATCTCTCCTTGCCGGGAGAGAAGGAGCTGGGTTTGTCGACGGCGGCGGCTTGCGAGGGTGTGCAGTTGATCAAAGTTGCTCAACGCGCTGTACACATAATCTTGTTGCTGAGAACAACATAGCTGGAATGCCCGTTGGATCGTTTTGCTGACGGAAGGTTTTTCTGTGCATACGCAGGGGCACAAGGTAAACTGAAACTCGGGATCGGCTTTGGGAGATCATGATTGAATTGGCCAACGCGCTTGTCACAGTAACTGAACCACGCTTGCCGACGCGCGCTAGAGGCCGTTATACTGAGATTCCGAAGAATCCGCTGTTCACAAGCCTGTCTCGTCAGCAAATTCGACTTATTCTTCCTCACATAAAACACAAGAAGTTAAAGCCCGGCCGCGTGATCCTGCCGGAAGGCATGAGAAATCCCGGTAAGATTTATATCGTCATGGACGGGCAGGTGGCTCTGACTAAGGAAGGGCTTTGCCCCATAGAGAGCGAGCCGATCTGCTATGAGCTTGGCACCCTCCGCCGGGGCGAGATATTCGGTGAACTGTCTTTTGTTGATGGCAAGCCGAGCGCTGTCTCCTTCATGGCCAAGTCGGAGGTGACTGTCGCTGTCGTTGATCTTAGCGGATCGCGGCGGAGAAGCACGACGAGGAGGCTGCGCGATGTGGTGGCTAATAAGCTGCGTCACCATCTCACGAGGCACGCCGACGAATCCGTGATGCTCCGGGTGAACACCCTTCAACTTGAAAACGAGTTCGCCGCCTATCGAAATGGGGTGGGCCACATCGTGGTCGCCACACTGTGCCTGTTATCGTTCTATACGCTCGCGTCGAGCTTTCTGCCGAGTTTCAAAAGCCTGGCTCATGTCAATTTCGTGCTGAGCCCGCTGATGATTCTTCTATTTGGCCTCTGCTTCGCGCCCATCATCGCCACGAGCGGCTTTCCGCTGAAATTCTTTGGCCTGCGCTTTGACAATTGGCGTTCAGCGCTCTCCTATTCGCTGCAGGCCTCACTGTCCTTTCTCGTTCTTTTCGTGGCTGCCAAGTGGGTGCTGATCAACACGTCGGAGAGCTTCGCCGGCGTTCCGCTGATCGACAGCGCCGATATCGAAGTGAGCGGCCATCCCGTAACCATGACGGCATGGTACTGGATCGCGCTCGCGGTCTATTTGTTGCTCACGCCGTTGCAGGAGTTTGTGGCCCGGTCCGGCATTCAGGCGCCGCTCTACGCGTTTCTCCACGGCAGCGAGTTGAAGCGGCGCTGGGTTTCGATCATTGCTTCGAATTTCGTGTTCGCAGCCGCGCATGCCCATATCAGCCTCGCTTTTGCGATCGCGGCGTTTCTTCCCGGCATGCTGTGGGGCTGGATTTTCGCTAGGACGAACTCACTTATGGCCGCCACTGTGTCTCACTTGCTGATTGGCGGCGCTGGCATGTTCCTGTTTGGAATAGAAGGCATGGTATCCAGGCTTTCAACCTGACGCCTTAAGCGTCCGCCTTGTCATGCCGCGGGTAATAGTCGAGGTAGCGCCACGGCGCCCATAAGGGAATTCCGGCATTCCGAAGGTCGGGAGCGGGATCGTATCCGTGGGTGCCCCATGGGTGGCATCGGGCGAAGCGGCCCACCGCCAGCCAGCAGCCAATCCATATTCCGTTCAGATCGATGGCGTCGATGGCGTATTGAGAGCAGGTCGGCAAGTGACGGCAGCGCGGGCCGATGAGGGGCGAGATCGCGTAGCGGTAGACATAGATTGGCGCCGTCGCAATCGCCTTGAGAAGCTTGTTTGAGTCAGTCATCGCCGAGCGGAAGGGGCGAGAAGCGAATGCCGCCATTGCGGTCTTTAATGGTCAGGAGCGCTTCGGACCGCGACATGCGTTTCAGTTCCGCCAATCGCGCCTCAAGGTCTTCCGAGCTGCGAACCGGCTGATGCGCGGCTTCGATAACCACATCTCCTGGCCGAAGCTCAACATTCGCGACGTCTTGCGTCTCCAAGCCCGTCACCACGGCTCCCTCGGCGTCCGAGGCCAGCGAGAAGCGCTCGCGGCTTTCGTTCGACAGGGACTGGAAGCTGATTTTGTGGCGCTTGGGTTTCCCATGCGGAGCTGACAGCGCGGCAGGTCCGTGGGATTCCTCAAGAAGCCCGACTTTAACTTTCAGCGTCTTTCGCTGGCCCTCGCGAAGAATGACGACATCCGCCTCCTCGCCGATGGGCGATTGCGCGACGATGCGAGGCAACTGGCGCGCATGCCTCACCTCGGACCCGGCGAAGGACAAAACGAGATCGCCTTCCTGCAACCCCCCCAGATCCGCAGGACCGCCCTTGTCGATGCGAGCTATCAGGGCTCCTTCAGCGCTGGCCAGATGGAAGCCGTTCGCCAAATCGTCGCTCGGGGTCTGAAGCCGCACGCCGATCCAGCCCCAACGGGTCTCCCCGTAGCGCTTGAGCTGGTCGAGGATGCGCTGGGCGGTGTTGGACGGGATTGCAAAGCCAAGCCCGATGCTGCCGCCAGACGGCGAGAAAATCGCTGTGTTGATCCCGATCACTTCGCCGACCGCGTTGAACAGCGGACCGCCCGAATTTCCCCGGTTGATCGAGGCGTCTGTCTGCAGAAAATCGTCATAGGGGCCGGCGCTGATATCGCGCCCGCGACCGGAAATGATCCCCGCCGTGACGGTCCCGTTCAGGCCGAAGGGGTTGCCTACGGCGATCACCCAGTCCCCGACCCGCATCCGTCCTAAATCGCCAAAAGACACCGCCTGAAGCGGCTTTGAGGCCTTGGGCGTCACCTTGAGCAGCGTGATATCGGTTTTCGGGTCGCGGCCAATAATCTTATCGACCCTCAGCTCTGTCCCGTCAGACAGGATGACGTAAATGGCGTTTCCGCCTTCGATGACGTGATTGTTGGTGACGATGAGCCCGCTCGGGTCGATGATGAAGCCCGAGCCTATAGAGGTGAACTGGTGGGAAGGCTGGCCCAGGCCTCTCGGCGGGAGCGGGCTGGAGTCTTCGAAGGACTGTGACTCGCCACCTTCGGCGTGGCTCTCCCGGCCTCGGCCGAGCCGATGCCTTTCACCGGCGGCTTGCCTGTTGTCCACCACGGCTGCGGCGACCGTCACCACGGATGTTTTTACGTGGGCGGCGATATCGGCGAAGGACAGGTCCGACCTTGCGTCCACGGCGAAGACCCGCGGGGCGCCTGCCACGCACGCGACGGCTAGTATGCCGGCGCCGATGAACAGCCGGAAACGATGGTGGATCGTCATTGGGGCCTCAGCCAGAAGAACATGAAGACGGAACCGCGAAAGTCGCCCTAGGAAAACGCCGCCCCCTCTAAAGTGGTGCATAAACGCGCCGAGCGCAATCTTCCTAATTCGATTGCCGATAGCAGATAAAGGTTAACGATACTGCTTTGCCCGCCACGCAATCAGCGCACCGGGGGCGTTGCTGCGGCTGCACTCGATCCGGCCGGCTGCGCGGGTGGCGCCTTCACCCCTTCTTCTGGCTTTGCCGCTCCTCCGTTGAAATAGCGGAAGAACTCGGAGTTCGGCGAAAGCACGATCCGCGTATGGCCGCCCTTCAAAGCCTCTTCATAGGCCTGCATGGAACGATAGAAAGCGAAGAAATCGCGATCCTTTGTGAAGGCGTCTGCGTAGATGCGGTTGCGTTCAGCGTCGCCGTCGCCCCTCATCCGCTCGGAGTCGCGGGTCGCGTCGGCAAGAAGAACGGTGACCTCCTTATCCGCCGTCGCCTTGATGCGCTGCGATTGCTCGCTGCCCTGCGCCCGAAGCTCCGCCGCCTCCCGCTGCCGTTCCGTCTGCATTCGCCTGTAAATCGCCTGACTGTTAGCCTCAGGCAAATCCGCGCGCCTGATACGCACGTCCACGATCTCGACCCCGAGGTTGCCGACGTCGCTATTCACCTGCTTGATCGTCTGCTTCATGAGCGCGTCGCGCTTGTTACGGACGATGTCGATGAAGGTCGCGCGGCCAAGCACGCTGCGGATGGTGGAATCAACAATGGCCGTAAGACGCTGACGGGCGCCGACCTCGCCGCGGAAGGCTTTATAGAACGCCAGCGGATCATTGATCCGGTAGCGGGCGAACGCATCGACGATCAACCGCTTCTGATCCGAGGCGATCACTTCCTGCTCGTCGGTTTGCAAATCGAGAATCCGCCGGTCGAACTGCTCGACCGTCTGGATGAAAGGCGTCCGCCAATAAAGGCCGGGCTCATCGATGGCCCTGACCGGCTCGCCAAACTGAAGAACGAGCGCGCGATGGGTCTGGCTGACGATAAAGGCGGAAAATCCGATGGCGGCCGCCACGGACACCAGGAGAAGGAGGAGCGCTCCGATAAGTCCTGCTCTCATCGCTGGCCTCCTGCCTGTCCGGAATGTTGCAAGTCACCCAGGGGGAGATAGGGGACAACGCCGCTGGCGCTGGTCTTTTCGTCGATAATCAACTTGTCCATCCCGCCGAGAACGCGCTCAAGCGTCTCGATATACATCCGACGGCGCGTGACATCCGGGGCCTTCTGATATTCCTCGTACACCTTCAGGAAGCGATCAGTCCGGCCCTTGGCTTCGGCGACGGACTGCTCGCGGTAACCCTGGGCTGCCTGCAGGATGCGCTGGGCTTCGCCGCGGGCTTCCGGAATGACGCGGTTTGCATAAGCTTCAGCCTCGTTGCGGGCGCGTTCCTGGTCCGCGCGAGCGGCCTGCACGTCGCGGAACGCCGCGATCACTTCCGCGGGCGGGTCCACCTTCTGCAGAACGACTTGTGTAACGGCGATCCCGGCCTTGTAGCTGTCGAGCGTGCGCTGGAGCAGCGCTTTCACCGACTCCTCGATTTCCTGTCGGCTCTTTGTCAGGATCGGCTGAATTTCGTTCTGGCCGATGACCTCGCGCATGGCGGCTTCGGCGACGGCCTTCACGTTTGAATTTGCGTCGATGCTCTCGCCCTGGTTGCGAACGTTGAAAAGAAAGGCTGCCGCATCCTTCACGTTCCAGAACACGCTGAAATTAACATCGACGATGTTTTCATCGCCGGTCAGCATCAGGCTTTCCTCGGATCGGTTCGGCGAGCGTATCTGACCGTAGGGGCCGCTCCCGCCCGAGCTGAAACCGATTTCAATCCGGTTCTGCCGCGTATAGGGGATGACGGTCACTTCCTCGACGGGGTAGGGCCACCGGAAATTCAGGCCGTTATACAATTCGCGGTCGTACTTGCCAAAGCGCTGCACGACGCCGCGCTCGTCCGGGTTGATGCGCACCGTGAAACCGAAGTAGCCGACGGCCGCAGCCACGACGAGGAAAATGAGAATGGAGCCGGCAATTCCGATACCGCCCGGCATGGCCTGGCGGAGTTTGTCCTGGCTGCGCCTGAGGATCTCCTCAAGATCGGGTTGCTGCCCGCCTCCAGTTGGCCCTTGACCCCAAGGGCCACCGGGACCGCCTTTCCAGCCGCCGCCGCCATTCTGAATTCCACGGCATGTTGTTAT
The DNA here is from genome assembly GCA_963764115.1 of uncultured Alphaproteobacteria bacterium. Lineage (GTDB taxonomy): Bacteria > Pseudomonadota > Alphaproteobacteria > Rhizobiales > Rhodomicrobiaceae > Rhodomicrobium. Next base: position 53,955 of record CAVXRT010000012.1, on the reverse strand, counting down.
TCCTTCGCAATCGGCAAGATAACCGCTTTCGGGCCGCCCGCCTGGCTATTCATCAGGTCTGTAAAGGGATGTCAATTGCGGTCACGATTTGACAGATCTCGTCTTCGCGAGGCATAGGCATTCATTTCTTGGGATTATGAGCCCCGCTTCCCGATGTGTCCCGGCATATGGACTTGCGCGTAAGCCGAGTCAAGCACCCTTACGGCGCTCGAGGATTACATCGGTGACAGGGAACTCGTCACGTTCGCTCGCCGGACGGTTTGCCCGGGAGACCTCATGCCATGCACAGTCCAATGCCGGTTTCCAGGATACGTCGCCTTCGGGCGAGGCATGCACGCGCGTCAGGTAGATGCGGCTGGCGCGCGGCAGGGCCTCTTCAAACAGCTCGGCGCCGCCGATGACGAAGGCCTCTTTTACATCTCGCGCCCTGGCCTGCCTGCGAGCGATGGTCAGTGCTTCTTCCAGCGAAGACGCAGCGAAAATATTGGGGTTTGCCGCCAAGCGCGAGCCGCGGCTCACCACAATCGAATCCCGCCCATCGAGAGGCTTGCCGATCAACTCGAAGGTCCTCCGGCCCATGATCAGCGGGTGACCCATGGTGAGCTTCCGGAAGCGGCGCAAATCGCTTCCGAGCCGCCAGGGCAGCTTGCCCTCGCGCCCGATGACGCCGTTGTCCGCGATAGCGACGATGAGGGACACGGTGAACTCGGCGCTTGTCGTCAAACCGCGACAGGCGCCTTGATCGCCGGATGGGGCCTATAGCCGCTAAGCGTGAAGTCGGCATAGGTGAAGCCGAAAATGGAGCGCACCGCCTGATTCAGCGCCATTTGCGGAAGTGGCATTGGCTCGCGCCGCAGCTGCTCATCCGCCTGGTCGATGTGATTGAGGTAAAGGTGCACATCGCCGAAGGTGTGGACGAAATCGCCTGGCTGAAGGTTCGTCACCTGCGCCATCATCATGGTGAGGAGCGCATAGGACGCGATGTTGAAGGGCACGCCCAGGAAAACATCGGCTGAGCGCTGGTAGAGCTGGCAGGAAAGCCGCCCCTCGGCGACGTAGAACTGAAACAGGCAATGGCACGGCGCCAGCGCCATGCGCGGCAGGTCGGCCGGGTTCCACGCCGTTACGATGTGGCGGCGCGAGTTCGGGTCGGCCTTGAGCGCGTGCTCCAACTCACTGATCTGGTCGATGCCGCCGCCGTCGCGAGCGGGCCATGATCGCCATTGCGCCCCGTAGACCGGGCCGAGATCGCCGCGTTCGTCGGCCCATTCATCCCAGATGGAGACGCCGTTGGCCTTCAGATAGGCGATGTTCGTACCGCCTGAGAGAAACCAGAGAAGCTCGTGAATGATGGATTTCACATGCAGCTTCTTGGTGGTCAGAAGCGGAAAGCCCTGGGCGAGATCAAACCGCATCTGATGCCCGAACAGGCTCAGCGTGCCCGTGCCCGTGCGATCGCCGCGCTTAACGCCGCGCTCGCGCACCATGCGCAAAAGGTCGAGATAGGTCTGCATGACGGTACGATACCGCAATTCTTAGCCGAGTCTGCGCGCCAACGGATCGCCGCCACCGTCACGCCGGGAAAGGCGCACCCTTATCCGGGATCGTAATACATTGAAGCGTCCGCCTTTTTTACGGTCCCGGCGCGCGCTCCTATTGGCCGGGACGACGAAGCGCTAGAGCGCTATTTCCATTCCTTGATATCGAGATAGGGCTGTTCCTCGACCGGCTGAATCGTTACGCCTGCCGGAACCGGCTCGTCCTTGTGCTCCTCGGAGGCGCGCTTTGCCGCCTTCTGCACCTCGGAATCGAGGTCGATCTGCGAGCAGAGCCCCAGCGCGACCGGGTCTTGCGGCTGCAAATTGGCTGAATTCCAGTGCGTCCGCTCCCGGATGGATTCGATGGTCGACTTCGTGGTGCCGACAAGCCGCATGATCTGCGTATCGCGCAGTTCGGCATGATGACGGAGAAGCCACAGAATGGCGTTGGGCCGGTCATGGCGGCGCGAGACGGGGGTATATTTCGGCGCGCGCTTCGCCTTGATCTCGGGAATGAAGACCTTCGAGCGCGACAGCTTCAACCTGTAAGCGGAATCCCTCTGGGCACGCGCAATTTCCTCGCGAGAAAGCTGCCCCGACGTGATCGGATCCAGACCCCGGATGCCATGGGCCACGTCGCCATCGGCGATGCCCTTCACTTCAAGCACATGCAGGCCACAAAAATCCGCAATCTGCTCAAAGGTAAGCGAGGTATTTTCGACGAGCCAGACCGCGGTCGCCTTTGGCATCAAGGGTTTGTCGCTCATAAATTTCCTCCGGTCCCGGAAGCGATCCCTCTCAGCTTCCTGGGCGTCTTTGTCGTTTGTGTGGGGAACGGCAATTGAGGGCCAATATAATGGGTGGTTTCGTTTTGTGCAAACGGTCGATTCACAAGCGGTGGACGAGGCGCGTTTGACGCGAGGCCTGAGCGGCGCGCGTCATTCTCACTTAGTTGGGTTGCAAGATCTCCTCGCCTCCACTTCATATGAGAGTGCCTGTGGCGAATTGAGCCAAGCAGGCTTTCATAATCGGAGGCTTCGATGAAAATCAGTGCGCGGAATGTTCTCAAAGGCAAGATCACCAAGGTAGTCAAGGGCGCGACAACATCCCACATCCTGATCGATGTCAATGGCGCGACCGTCACCTCTTCGATCACGAATGAGGCTGCGGACGATTTGAAGCTGAAGGAGGGGATGTCGGCGTACGCCATCATCAAGTCCTCCGATGTCATGGTCGGCGTCGACTAAGGCGCAAGCGCCGGGGTTTGCCTTCGCTGCAGCCAGACGCCTCAGCGCTGGCTCAGCATAGGGCGGTTATTCTTCCGGAGCGTCGATTTTCGAATTAGGGCCGTTGCTTGGGACGAAGGGCTCGAGCACGCGGCTAAGCTCATGTTTTCGCACGTTTGATAGGCACTTTTCCGTCGATGATGTTGCTGAGCCACAGCCACCGCTTCGGCCTCGCGCACCTCAAGCTAAGCCGCACGAATCCTGTATCGTAACGGATATAGGAATAGCGCCCGCGAAAGAGCTTGAGAAGGCGCCTTTAAGGGCGATGGGGCTTTACACCGGAAGAGGCGAATAAAATGAACACTTCCCGCAGGGGCGGCAGATTGGCGAGTGCGTGCGCGTGCGTTGCAATCCTTTTTTCCGGCGCTGGATATGCCGCCGATCTCAGCGAGCCGGGCAGCTTGAAGGACGCTCCTGCCGTTGGCGGCGACATGGCGCATTGCGGCAATTCCTTCGTCACGCTGCCCGCGGGCGTTTCTGGCGCAGCCATGGTTTGCCAGGGGCAGGTCATGGCGATGTACATGCCGATGTATATGAACATGGAAGGCAATTACATCGGCGCCGACAAAGTCTCGACGGCAACGCTGCTCAAAACGCCCAACCTCACGGGCAACGGTCCTGCAAACCTGCGCATCATTCCGGGCGCCATGGACGCGGACACGAACATGTTCGGCGTGACCTATGGCGTGACAGACGCCGTCAATGTGATGGTCATGGGAAATTACGTCGATAAAGATATGACCATGACGACCTATAGCGGCATGGGCAGCAGCATGATGAGTCCGAAAGTCCTTGGTACGCAAACCTATAGCACGGACGGGTTTGGCGACGTGTCCGTCGTGGGCATGGTCCGCGTGTACGAGGACGGCGTCAATCATGTCCACGTCAACTTCGGCCTGAGCCTGCCCACGGGCAGCACGACCGAACAGATGAACATGCTGAGCCCGATGGGCACGTACATGCTGATGCGCGCCAATTATGGCATGCAGCTTGGAACTGGAACTTACGACTTCCTCCCCGGCGTGACTTACACCGGCGCGAAGGACTTGTGGTCGTGGGGCGCGCTGTACCGCGGCCGTTTTGCGCTGGACAGCAACCAGGGTTACCACTGGGGCGACATCAACCAGCTGTCGGGTTGGCTCGGCTACACCTTCGTTCCGGGCGTTACCGCCACGGCGCGGGTCGCAGGCACGGTCCAGGGCAAGATCGATGGCGCCGATCCGCAGATATATGGCGCCATGCAAGGCGCATATCCGGGCTGGTACGGCGGCGAGCGCGTGGATCTGTTCGGCGGCATCGAAATCGCCGGCCACGAGTTCGGCCTTGGGCACACCAAGCTCGCGATCGAGGCTGGCTTCCCGATCTATCAGGACCTCAACGGTCCGCAGATCGGCGAGAGTTGGCAGCTTAACGCCGCCCTTGGTATCATGTTCTAAACGTGTGCTTCTGTCCTGGGGGGATGCTGGCGGCGGAACTCTGGGTTCCGCTGCGTGGCAAGGCGGCTCCCAATGCTAAGTTAAAGGTGCGATGTGAAATACAGGATCGTAGCGATCACGGCGGTTGTTGGGATTGTGGGAATGGCGATGGCGCTACGCGCTTCTCTCGCTCAGCCGATGCATGAAATGCCCGCAGGAGAGGACATGAGTCAGCATCACGGGCATCAGATGGACGGCTCCGACGGCGCCTTTCATCGCCGCTTCGACGATGCGGAGAAGTGGGCCAAGGAGTTCGATAAACCGGAACGGGACGCCTGGCAGAAGCCGGAAGAGGTCGTTGACGCTTTGCATATGGACCGCGCGTCGAGCATCGCGGACGTTGGCGCCGGCACCGGCTATTTCGCAGCAAGGATCGCAAAGCGCATCCCCGATGGCAAAGTATTCGCGGCCGATGTTGAACCGGACATGGTGCGCTACCTCGGCGAGCGGGCCGGGCGCGAGCATCTCGCGAACCTTGTGCCTGTGCAGGCGAGCGCGGATGCGGCCAACCTCCCCGAGCCCGTCGACCTTATCCTGGTCGTGGACACCTATCACCACATCGGGCACAGGGTCGCCTATTTTGCCAAGCTGAAATCGTCGCTTCGTCCTGGCGGACGGCTGGCGATCATCGACTTCAAGGCGGATTCGCCGATCGGGCCGCCCGTCGAGCACCGCATTTCGCCCGAGAAGGTCACGGAAGAGCTGGCTGCGGCGGGATACACGCCCGTCGAAAGCCACGACCTCCTGCCGAGGCAATATTTCCTCGTCTTCAAGGCGGCCTCTTGAGGCGGCCCGTTCGGCGACGCAAGCTCAACCAGGCGCGCGCGTCCGATTGAAGGCATGAGTGCTTCTCGCCCCTCTCGCCGCTACCATCTCCGACGGCGCTCGCCCTATGCCTCGTGGTTAACGCTTCGTTCGCAGCGCTGAGTGTTAATCCGAAACTGGTTAACAGGAGCGCCGCCGATTTATTTCTGGTCTGATTTAAGCACTATTAAGGTTGATGTGGCGTAAAGCGAGGCGGCTCGCGCCTTACGGGCCGGCTAGGGATGAACGGTTCAACTCATTGAAAATGAATGGGTTTTGTCTTCGGCCAAGCGCCATTAAATAGAATTTAATGCCGGATTTTTGGCATTAAGTTGGCTCTGAAAAATCCGTTAAATATAATCTCAGTTTCCCGTGTTAACCACGACCGCGCCGAAATCAGCCAGCCGCTGCGCCGGGAGCGCCGTCCGTTCTGAAATTTTCTTAGTAATTTCAATAGCTTATCCCATTAACTTCCCCGCAAGGCGCTTTTTCGTAGAGTCTTCGCTCAAGACAATCCGTAACGCAAACGCAAGCGGGGAAGCCAATAAAGTGAGGTCCAATGTGCAGGCGGAAAAGCGGATCGAGGCCCGCGTCCGATTGAGCGCCCGACGCTTAGGCTACCTCCAGCACGATCTTGCCCATATGCGCGTTCGACTCCATGCGGCGATGGGCATCGGCTGCCTGATCGAGAGGGAAGGCTTTGTCGATAACGATCCTGACCGCCCCGCTTTCGAGGAGCGGCCAGACCTTTTGCTGGAGCTCCTTCGCGATGCGGGCTTTGAACTCGAGTTTTCTCGGCCGCAGCGTCGAGCCCGTGAGCGTCAGGCGCTTCAGCATCAGCGGCATGAGGTCCAGCTGAACGCGGGAGCCTTTCAGGAAGGCGATCTGCACGATGCGCCCATCCTCCGCCGTACACGCGATGTCGTCCTGCACATAGGCGCCGCCAACCATGTCGAGGATCACATCGACGCCGCGCCCGGAGGTCAGCCCCTTGATCTCCTTGGCGAAGGATTGTGTCTTGTAATTGATGGCGCGCTCGGCGCCGAGATCCTCGCAATAAGCGCATTTCTCGTCGCTGCCCGCAGTTGCGAAGACGCGGGCGCCGAAATGCGCCGCAAGCTGGATCGCCGTCGAGCCGATGCCGCTCGATCCACCGTGAACGAGGAAGCTTTCGCCCGCCTTCAACGCGCCGCGCTCGAAGACATTGTGCCAGACGGTCATGAAGGTCTCGGGGATGCAGGCCGCTTCCATCATGCCGAAGCCCTTGGGCGCTCGCATGCAGCATCCTGCATGCGCCAGCGCATATTCGGCATAGCCGCCGCCGGCTGTCAGCGCCGTGACCTTGTCTCCGGTGCGCCATTGTGACACACCCTCGCCAAGGGCAGCGATTTCACCAGCAACCTCAAGGCCTGGAATATTCGAGGCCCCGGGAGGCGGGGGGTAAAGGCCCATGCGCTGGAGAACATCCGGTCTGTTCACGCCTGCAGCGGCTACCCGGATCAGAACTTCGCCAGCCCGCGGCTCTGGTGTCGGAAGGTCTTGAGGCGCCAGGACTTCCGGGCCGCCCGGTTCGCGAATGACGATTGTCTTCATGGCGTTTCCTCCGGGGCATCCTGTAGAAACTCATCCTTAAGATATTTACCGTAAATTAACAGGCTCTTGCTATCGTTGGCCAATGTAAACTGGGTCGACCCAGAAACACCTCCATACTGTTCAGCCGCACCAACATGCGGCTATTTTTTTTTATCTTAATTCCGCCGCGTCCTTGATACGGCTTTTTTTTTGGCTAATGTGGCGCGAGCGAGCCAGCTGTCTTCACTTTTTTAAAGGCAGTTCCGGCTAGGCTGTGTCGAGTTCGGCGCGCTTTGCGCCGGTCGTTGTGCGTATGGCGGAATCCTATGAAGAGCTCCTGCGTTTCCGAAAACTTCCAGAATGCTGCTCTTTTATCTTTTGGCGATCGTTTCACGACGTCGCCTCAGTTTATGAAACTTTTTCGCGAAGGCATGGACCTCGTCGAGGAAACGGCCGAGTATCTCGATGGGGCAGGGAGAGGGGAGTCCAAGCAACTGACGCCTCCGGCCAGCCTGGCTTACACGTCGGAAAGCATCAGGCTGACAACCCGGCTCACGCAACTCGCCTCATGGCTGTTGGTCCGGCGCGCGATAGCCTCGGGCGAAATCACCGCCGCGCAAGCGCACACGCACAGGCATCGGGTTACTCTTTCACCCCAAAGCACCACGCGTCCCGAAGGCTTTGAGGCTCTGCCGCAGACGTTCAAGGCGCTGATCGCGGAGAGCTACCGCCTTCATGACCGGATTATGAGGCTGGAACGCATCCTCGGCGATGGCTCGGGCCCGGCGAATAAACCTGCGTCTCCCGTTGATGGCCATATCGAGCGCATCAGGATTGAGTTTCCGGCCGCCTGAGCGGGGCCGGTCACTTCTTGAAGAAAGCGCTAGCCGCGTCCTTGTGCGCATCCTTCTGCTTGATCACAGCCTCCGCGCGCGAAATCTCCGCCTGCAAAAGCTCGATGTAGGCGCGAAGGTCTGCAACAGAGTAGACCGTGAGGTCCTTTGGTTTCGAGGGCTGCTTGCGCGGCTCTAGATCGTCGACGTCCATTCTCTGCTCTTTCCGACTAGAAATGCGAAGCGCACCTTAGCGCGAAGCTGGCTTGCTTGCACCGCCAAAGCGGCTCTGTTCTTGTCGGCAGACTTTAAGCTCGGATTTCTCCAACAGGAGAAATTTCGGCGCGCGAGGACCTTGTCAAGGGGGCCCTCGCGCGCGCTAGAAACGGGCGGGCGGCTCTTCGGCGTAAGTCCGCAGAGGTGGTCATCCCCCGATGATGCTTGGGGGGATAAATCCGACCTCGTTTCTTGACGACACCATCAATATCGCGGGATGACCACCTCAAGCCATCGCTTGAAGCGACGTCCGTTGCCCTATCTAATTCTCCTGTTTTCCCTTATCTTCAGCGCCCGGATCGGGATGCCCCTGATGCGCCTCCCCCTGGGCTTTGCCGAGCGCGGCCTGCACTTCGTTCATGGTGGCAGGCATCACCTCCGCCATGTAGGTCCCCATTTTCGCCATGGCCGACTTGCCAACGTCCGATCCGTAGAAGTCCGCGAGCGCCTTGAGTTCTTCGGCCGTGAAGGTCTTCACCATCGCCGCCTTGATGGCCGCCGCGACGCGTTCGATATCGAGATACTTCGTCATCAGCGTCGTGAATTCGTCCCGCTGATCTTCAGGTAGGGTTTCAGCCATCTTGGCCGACATGTCGCTCATCATCGACTGCGGCGGCACGGCCTGAAGGTAGCGGGCCGCCTGCTGCTCGCGATTTTGAGGCGTGTCCTCAAGCGCGAAGGCGGGAAGCGAGAATGGCAGGAGCAGGGCGAGAAACAGGAGGCGGGCTGCGATCGCGGGCATGGAAGGGATCCTTCTCGTCAGGTTGAGAGTACGCCAAGCGGGAGTTTGGCTCCCTCGAGGCGGCGGATGCAGGCCCCCGCGCGCGCATGACATAAAGCAATGTTTATATGTTTATTGCTTTTTGCTTGCGTCCAGGCTACCAGTGGGCCAAATCTCACCACTTATTGCGAACAACTTTGGGAGAAATCTGTGTCCGCTGCCCACAAATCGTCCATCCCGTCCGATTTTTACGTCAAAGACATCAGCCTTGCGGAATGGGGCCGCAAGGAGATGGACATCGCTGAAACCGAGATGCCGGGCCTCATGGCCGTGCGCGAGCAGTACGGCAAAGAGCAGCCGCTGAAAGGCGCGCGCATCGCGGGCTGCCTGCACATGACGATCCAGACGGCGGTGCTGATCGAGAGCCTGCAGGCGCTCGGCGCGGATGTCCGCTGGGCCTCGTGCAACATCTTCTCGACGCAGGACCACGCGGCCGCCGCCATCGCGGCGAGGGGCACGCCGGTCTTCGCCTTCAAGGGCGAGACGCTCGACGAATATTGGGATTTCGTGGACCACATCCTGGAATGGCCCAATGGGCAGACCGCGAACATGATCCTCGATGACGGCGGCGACGCGACGCTGATCGTGCAACTTGGCGCCGAGGCCGAGAAGAACCCGGCGGTGCTCGACAATCCCAAGAGCGAGGAAGAGTACAGCCTGGTCAGAACCATCAAGCGCCGGCTTGAGCGCAGCCCCGGCTTCTATTCCAAGGCCAAGGCCGCCATCAAGGGCGTGTCCGAGGAGACGACGACGGGCGTGCTCCGCCTCTACCAGATGGAGAAGAAGGGCACGCTGGCCTTCCCCTGCATCAACGTGAACGACAGCGTGACCAAGTCGAAGTTCGATAATCGTTATGGCTGCCGCGAAAGCCTCGTGGACGGCATCCGGCGCGCCACCGACGTGATGATGGCGGGCAAGGTGGCCGTGGTCTGCGGCTATGGCGACGTGGGCAAAGGCTCGGCGCAGTCGCTGCGCGGCGCAGGCGCCCGCGTGCATGTCACCGAAATCGATCCGATCTGCGCGCTGCAGGCGGCGATGGACGGCCATGAAGTTGTGACGCTCGACGATGCGGTCGGCACGGCGGACATCTTCGTCACCGCCACCGGCAACCGCGACATCATCACGATCGAGCACATGCGCAAGATGAAGGACATGGCCATCGTCTGCAACATCGGCCACTTCGACAACGAGATCCAGGTCGCGACCCTCAAGAACCTCAAATGGACGAATGTGAAGCCGCAGGTGGACATGATCGAGTTCCCCGACGGCCACCGCATCCTGCTCCTGTCCGAGGGGCGGCTCGTGAACCTCGGCAACGCCACCGGCCATCCGAGCTTCGTGATGAGCGCCTCGTTCACGAACCAGGTGCTGGCCCAGATGGAGCTTTGGACGAACGCCGGCAAGGGCAAGTATGAGAACCGCGTCTACACGCTGCCGAAGCATCTCGACGAGAGCGTCGCGCGGCTTCATCTCGCGAAACTCGGCGTGAAGCTCACGCAACTGACGCCGGAGCAGGCTGACTACATCGGCGTTCCGGTCGACGGGCCGTACAAGTCCGACCTGTATAAGTATTGATCCCGCACATCGTCACCATCCAGCATCGTCATCCCGGAAGCGCAGAAGGCGCTATCCGGGATCGTTTCAATCTCCGGCGCCGCCTTTCTTGACGGTCCCGGATAGCCGCGAGCGGCTTCCGGGATGACGCTCGCGCCTTCCTCGCCCCGGCAACGTCGCAGACGTTATCCGGAGCCGTCGCTAGGCGGGCGCGGATGCTTTGTGTATGCATAGTATGAAGTCGGCATCTCTTTTCATCCCTGGATCGGCTTCCCGCTTGCGTTTGCGTCCCGGATTTCCTGCGCGGGATCGTACGAAAAAGCGCCTTGCTGAGAGGTTAATGTGCGCAAGCCGTTGACATCAAAAGGAAAAAGTTCATAGCGGCATCGTCTTTGGCGGGCGTCCGCGACGCGCTCATGGTTAAGATGCGAAGTGGAAGTATATTTAACGGACTTTTCAGAGCCCATTTAATGCGAAAATTCCGGCATTAAATTCTATTTAATGGCTAAAAGTCTGTTGTTTTTCAGAGGTTATCTCCGTCAGGTTACCGGCGGGGCGTTCAAATTTTACCAGCGATAAAGGATAACAAGATATGAATTGGACCGGAAATAATTCCGGCGCGCTTTTGTTAACCACGGTGCGATTTACCATTACAGCGCCGCTAAGCCCGGCAACGAAGTGTTTACTTTGCGGCTGGGATTTTGCACCGTGCGGCGAACAGTGGAGATCGCGGTGCAAAGCATAGCCCGCGCTTCTTGCCAAGAAAGATAGATCCGCGCATGGTCGCTGCGCGATGGATTCGCTCTTTTCGATATTGCAGGATGTTTTCAAAACGATCGCATCGAAGGCGATGTTGTCGGGCCTTGCCCTTTTGGGTGCCCTTTTCCTTGCCAAATTGCTGAAACCTTCGTGGGAGCGCCTAACTCCTAGACTGCACACTTGGTGGGGGCGTAGGTCCAACCAAGGCAAGATCTGGGTAGGTGCTGTCGGACTTGTATTTTTGTGCGTGGCACTTGGTGCAGCTTACATTGCGACGCGGAAGCCACCTCCGCCAGTTGCCACAAGTCCTTTCGCAATCTTGGTGGCCGACCTTGACGGCGACGTGGAGCATAGTCAAACGCATCACATCCGCCAGAGTCTGGAAACGCAGTTCGGTGAGGCCATCAGGCGAGGCGATATCGAGATCCTGATGCGCGGCGAAACGCTCAAGATCCCTGTTGATGGCAACCTCAAGACGGTCCTTGAGGCGGCGGCCTCCAAAGGCCGCGCGTGGCTCAAGGAGCAAAATGCAAGCGTGCTGATCTGGGGCGAAGCAGCAGCCCGCGACAAGCTTTTGCGACTGCGCTTCGTATCGGCTGAAGGCGACGGGGCTGCGAAATCCTACACTCTGAGCGAGCAGACGCTGGAACTCCCCGCCGATTTCGGCGGTGATCTCGGCACCGTCTTCGCGGCACAGGCTGCTGCTGCGATCTCACCCGTCTATGATCGCGCTGGCGAGACGCTCGCCGATTTGATCGCCCCCTTCGTCGCCAGGTTGAAACCGTTGGCGGAAAAACCGCCCGCCAGCTTCTCGGATGAAACGCGCGCGCAGCTTTGGCATGCTTACGCCGCCGGTGAGCAGCGGCTTGGCGAAGAGCGTGGCGATAACGCCCGGCTGGCGTCTGCAATTGCCTTTTACAAAAAGACGCTCATCATCTGGACGCGCGAGGTGGTCCCGCTTCAATGGGCGATGACGCAGAACGATTTCGCCGCCGGGCTATCAGTTCTCGGCGAGCGGGAAAGTGGTACGTCGCGACTTGAGGAAGCAGTTGCAGCCTATCGCGAAGCGCTAGAGGAACGGACGCGCGAGCGCGTTCCGCTGGACTGGGCCATGACGCAGACCAATCTCGGCGCGGCGTTATCGAGGCTTGGGGAACGTGATGGAAGCAAGGTGCGCCTTGAGGAAGCAGTTACGGCCTTTCATGAAGCGCTCAACGAACGGACGCGCGAGCGCGTACCATTGGACTGGGCGATGACACAAAACAATCTCGGCGTAGTGCTCACAACACTCGGCCAAGGTGAGCCCGGGACAGCGCGTCTTGAGGAGGCAGCCAGCCGCGGACTTTCGTGATGCTTTGAAGGAGCGGACCCGCGAACGAGCGCCGTTACAATGGGCTGCGACGCAGAATAATCTTGGTGCTGCATTGTCTAGGCTCGGCGAGCGTGACAACGGGACGGCGCGCCTTGAAGAGGCTGTTGCAGCCTTCCGCGAAGCGCTGAAGGAATGGACGCGCGAGCGGGTTCCACTGCTATGGGCTACGGCGCAGAATAATCTAGGTTCTGCCTTATCGCTGCTTGGCGAGCGTAAGAGCGGGACGGCGCGCCTTGAAGAGGCTGTTGCAGCCTTCCGCGAGGCGTTGAAGGAATGGACGCGGGAGCATGTGCCATTGAACTGGGCAGCGACGCAGACCAATCTCGGCAGTGCGTTGCGCATGCTTGGCGAGCGCGAGGGAAGCACGCCGCGCCTTGAGGAGGCTGTTGCGGCCTATCGCGACGCATTGAAGGAGTTGACGCGGGAGCATGTACCGCTGGATTGGGCCATGACACAGAATAATCTCGGCAACGCGTTACGACAGCTTGGGGAGCGCGAGGCGCAGACACATAAAGCGAAAAGCCAAGCGGCGCTGAAAGCGGCGGCCGATGTTTACGCCGGGGCGCTAGAGGAATTCACAAAGGACGGTGCGACCTATCATGTGGAGGTTACTAAGCGCAATATTGAGCGACTTAATAATGTAACCCGTCGTCTCTCTGACGAAACCACCCAAGTCATCTCTCAACCATAAGCAGGCAATGTAAAGCATTCACACGAAACCCAATCCGTTCGAGGGGGCGAATGATGCCTCGTTTCGCGAAGCAATCGATCATAGGCCGCAGGCCGCCTGCTGGCGCACTCGTTACGCTCCTGCTTGCTTGCGTCTTGTGTTTCTCGCCGTCTGCGCAAGCAGAGCTTCCGGCTGGGTTCGTCTATTTGTCCGATGTCGATCCCAGCATCATTCAGGCCATGCGCTATTACAGCGCTCATAATTTCGTAGGCCGCCGCATCGACGGATACAACGCGCCGCAGTGCATCCTCACAAAGCAGGCCGCGCTCGCGCTTGCCAAGGTTCAGGCGGCGCTCGCCAAAGAGAACCTGTCGCTGATCGTTTGGGATTGCTACCGGCCCGCGAGAGCGGTCGCCGACTTCGCGCGCTGGAGCAAAAATCCATCCGAGAGCGGCATGAAGGCCGAATTCTTTCCGAACACCAACAAAGGCTCGCTTTTCGCGCTGGGATACATCGCGGCGCGTTCCGCCCACTCGCGCGGAAGCGCGGTGGACCTGGGCATTGCGCCGAAGGACGCTTCGCCCCCTGCGTTCGATCCCGCCGTACCGCCCGTCTCTTGCACGGCTCCGAAGAATGAGCGTTTTCAGGACGGCGCGCTCGACATGGGGACCGGGTTTGACTGTCTCGATCCGGGCGCAAACCTCTCCAACACAAAGCTAACGAAGGAGGAGCAGGGCAACCGGACGCGCTTGGAGAAGGCGATGATAGCGGGCGGGTTCAATCCCTATGAGAAGGAATGGTGGCACTTCGAGTTGAAAAATGAGCCGTTCCGCGGGAAAGCCTTCGACTTTCCGGTTGAACCCAAAGGGCGCTGAAGCGCCCGTCCAACACGGCCCTCACCTGTGTCATCCCGGAAAGGCGAAGCCTTATCCGGGATCGTAACAAATTGAAGGCCCTGCTTCTTTGCTGCGATCCCGGCTCGCGCTTCTCAAGGCCTGGATGACGACGCTGGCTCTCCGCTGGCGCGTCCGCTCCCCCGGATGAAAGCCAAAAAGGAAAGCGGCGCTCGAAGCGCCGCTTCAACAACCAGCGTGGCCTCTGGTCAGTTCAAGGGGCTGATCCACCCTTGCCCAAGGTGATAGTTCAGGCCGACTCGGAACGTGTTGATTTCGGACCGGTCGCTGTAGGGCGAGCCGTTGAGCGGCCCCGCGCCGTTCCAGTTGCTCGCATCAAGGTTGATGTACTGATACTCGCCCTTGACCGACCAGGCCGGGTTGAATTTGTATTCAACGCCGCCGCCGACGACGTAGCCGGTTTGCGTCTCGGACACATCGTACCCGTATGCAGGGAGGTTGCCTTTCAACTCGACCTCTCCGTAGGCGAAGCCGCCGGTTGCGTAGATCAGGGTCGGGCCGATGGCGTAGCCGAGCCGTCCGCGTACGGTGCCGAACCAGTTGAGGCTGTTCTGCATATAGGTCGGCCCATAGCCGGCGCTGTCGGAGATGCCGGCGCCCTGTATGTCGGCTTCGACGCCGATCACCCAGGGGCTGTAGCCGAACAAGCCCTGCCAGTTGTAACCGATCTGGCCGCCGCCGAAACCGCCGGAAGGCGACAGATAGCCATCATTGGCGTTCGCCCCGTATCCGCCGTTGAAACCAACATAGAAGCCGGTCCAGATTGGTTGAGCGACAAAAACCGGCGGCGGCGGGCCGTCCTTCAAACCGCCACGGTAGAAATCGGCCGCGTTGGCGGAGAACGCGAGAGCGCTTGTCAACGTCAGGCCTAGAAGACCGGCGTGCCATTTTTTCATTTGTGTATTCCCTCTATTGCCAGATTTGGCCCCAGGCATTTCCTATGACCCCTCATCGGTAGCGGCAGCTCTGCCCGCGCTACGCGGAAATGCCCGGGGTTGCTTCTTGCGTGAGCCAGCGACAGATGCGCTTTACCCTTGCCGGAAACGCCCACACCCATCGATAACGATCAATTAACGGTTTTAATCCGTCGTGAATATGACCAAGCCGCGGCGCGGTTTTGCTCTCGTCGTGTTCGGGATGCTCAGAATGGCTGCAATGCAGCCAGAGCAACCGTCATGGGGAGCAAACACGTCATGAGTTTTGCCTGGCTCCATCCATGTATCATTATTGCAGGTGTGCTTCAGGGCGCCGGAGCCGCTGTGAAGGCGCAGCTTTGGAACTACTTAATCAACTCATGGCCAGCGAGTGTCGTATCTTTTGCTTTCTTCTTTGCGTGTTCGCAATCTAAAGAGACCGCATCCGCGAGCGGATGCGGACACGCAAAAGATGCAAGCTCGCATTGGCGAGCTTTTGCGGGAGAGGGCCGGGGTGAGGGGGATAGCAGCGCAGCCGCTATGTCAGAGGCCAAAGCGACGGACTGAAACCGGCGCTTGCGAACGCGACGCGGCCATTTTCCAGCCAGGCCGCGCCGCTCGCCACAAGCCTCAAAGCCAGCGGGTAAAGCCTGTGCTCCATCGAAAGTATGCGGGCCGATAGCGCTTCTTCGGTGTCCTCCGGCCTGACCGGGACAGCGCCTTGCGCAATGATCGGGCCTGCGTCCATCTCTTCGCTCACAAAATGAACGGTTGCGCCTGAAACGCGCACCCCCGCCTCCAGGGCTTGCGCCTGCGGGCGAAGGCCGCGAAAAGCGGGCAGGAGGGAAGGGTGGATGTTGATCTGCCGCCCCGACCATTCGCGCACGAAAGCCGCCGAATGCAGGCGCATGAACCCCGCATTGCAGAGGAGGTCCACGCGGGCTTGCTTCAGCGCGCCCGTCATCGCCGCGTCGAACTCTTCCCGGCTTGCGAAACCCTTGTGCGTGATGACACGCGTCGCGATGCCCGCTTCCTCCGCACGGACAAGCCCGAAGGCGTCGGCCTTGTTGGAGAGAACCAGCACGATCTCGGCGGGATAATCCGGCGCGCGCGTCGCCTCGATCAGCGAAGCCAGATTGCTGCCGCGCCCGGAAATGAGCACGCCGACACGTTTGCGGGTGGTCATGCCGAAGCCCCGAGCTTGCCGGTAAAGCGGACCGCAGGGGAATCGTCTCCGCGCCTCTCGATCACGCCGATGGGGAAGGCCTTCTCGCCATGGTCGTGAAATGAGGCGGCGATGGCGGCCGCGTCGTGCGGAGCGGCGACGGCGACAAAGCCGACGCCGCAGTTGAAAGTGCGCAGCATCTCAGGCTGATCCACATGCCCGGATTTGGCCAGCCACTGAAAGACCGGCGCACAGGGCAGGGCGGCGAGGTCGATGGTGATGCGCGCGTCAGGCGGAATGACGCGCGGAACGTTTCCGGGCAGGCCGCCGCCGGTAATGTGCGCAAAAGCCTTCACTCGCCCGGTTCGATGCGCGGCGAGCGCGGCCTTTACATAGATGCGCGTGGGAACGATCAGCGCCTCGCCAAGCGGGCGGGACGGATCGAAAGGCGCAGGGTCCTTCCAGGATAGCCCGCAGTCGTGCACGACTTTGCGGACGAGCGAGAAGCCGTTGGAGTGCACGCCCGAAGAGGCCACGCCGATCAGAACGTCGCCTTCGGCGATGTCTTCGCGGGGCAGGAGCGCGCCTCGTTCCGCCGCGCCCACGCAAAAACCGGCGAGATCATAATCGCTTTCAGCATACATGCCCGGCATCTCGGCGGTCTCGCCGCCGATCAGCGCCGCGCCCGCCTGCCTGCAGCCCTCCGCGATTCCGCTGACGACGCGCGCCGCGGCATCGACATCGAGCTTGCCGCAGGCGAAATAATCGAGGAAGAACAGCGGCTCGGCGCCCTGCACCACGACGTCGTTCGCGCACATCGCGACAAGATCGATGCCGATCGTATCGTGGAGACCCGTCTCGATGGCGATTTTGAGCTTTGTCCCTACGCCGTCATTCGAGGCAACGAGGATAGGATCGCGAAATCCGGCCGCCTTCAGGTCGAAAAGCCCGCCAAATCCGCCAAGCGCGGCCGTGGTTCCGAGACGCGCGGTCGCCTTGGCGAACGGTTTGATCCGCTCGACGAGCGCCTCGCCCGCGTCGATGTCCACCCCTGCCGCCGCATAGGAGCCGTTCGGTTCTCTGGTCATGCTACCTGCCGTGAAACGCTTGGAACGAGACCGGCGAAGACTTGCGGGGCCTCGGGACACGATTTAAAGAGGGACTATCAGTAGCGCGCATTGTACTGAAGCGCCACCGGCCTGACGAGCGGGGAGTTCAATCCATGGCGACGACGGACGCAGCGAAAATTCTTGCAGGCGCGGTGGCGGCGCTTGCAATTCTGTGCGGGCCAGCCTTCGCGCAGCAAAGAGCGCCGAGCCTTTTCACGGTGGCCAATGTGACCGCCGCAGCAGAGGCGGTCAACGCGGTCGAGGCTAAAAAGCTTGCAACGCAGTCCGCGGAGGCGCGCGCCTTCCGCCTGCTCGTCTCGCGCCTGGCGGACTTCAAGGGAGAGTCACGCATCCCGTCTCTCCCCCCCGAGCAGATCGAAAGGCTCGTCTCCGATATCGAAGTCCGCTCGGAGGGCGTCACGGGAACCACCTACGTCGCGACATTCGGCGTGAACTTCTCCGAGCGCGCGATCACAGGGCTTCTTCGCCAATATGGCGTGCACCCCATGGTTGAGCGCGGACCCGAAATTCTCATTGTGCCTGTGTTCGTCGAGGATGGGGCGGTGAAGACCTCGGACCGCAACTCCTGGCGAAACGCGCTCGCAGGGCTTGATCTTGCGCATGCAACGGCGCCGGCAAAGCTCGCGCCAACCCGCAGCGACCTCACCGCGGGGGTGGCTGAGGCCTACTTCGCCAATCCGGCGTCCGGGGCGGAAACCCTGAAATCGCAATACAAGACCGCCTATGTTCTCCTGGCGCTGGCCCAAATCGAGGGCGGCGGCGACAGCATGACCCTCAAGCTCGTTGGATACGATGCGCTCGGCCTGTTCTCCTTGAAGCGCAAGATTAAAGCCAGGGACGGAATTGATGATGCCGCGATCCAGTCGGCGGCGCGTCTCGCTTTGGAAACAGTCGAGGAGCGCTGGAAGCTGACGCGCGGTTCCTCGCCGGTTGCGAGCGCGGCCGCGGCCGGCCATGAGATGACGCAATCTCACGAGACGTCTCCTGCTCAGGGGCTTGTGTCGCTTCAGGTTACCGCGGAGTTCTCGGGGCTTAAGGAGTGGCAGTCCATCCGCGCCCGCCTGCAGAACGTTCCCGGCGTGCAGAATTGGGATCTCCGATCGGTGAACCCGCGCAGCGCCGAGATCGGCTTCGATTTTCCAGGAGGGCCTGAGCGGCTGGCCGAAATGGCCGGGGCGCAAGGCCTTAGTATCGAGAGCGGTCCCGAGGGGCTGATCGTCCGGACACGCTAAAGTGCGTCCCGAAAAGCGCGAAGCGGTTTTCAGATAAAGACGCACGACAAAACAAAAACTTAGAGCCTACCGCCTTTGATTCTATCAAAAGCGGACATGCTCTAAACCCGGGAAGCTGGTTTTCCGACGCATTTCCCCGGTCTTGATTGCTGGCATGCCGGTGGGCTGCGTTGAATTTGACTTGAACCCACCCAAGAGGCCGAGTACGGACCTTTGCATTCTCGGCCGATAATTCTGTTGCTGAGAGTAAACCGGGAGCGGCAGGCTCCCGGGTCGCTCTTTCAAATGCGTTTCGAATTTTTTTTCCAGGTGTTTTTACGGCCAGCCGCGCCGCCTTCCGGAGTTAACCCGTGCCGCTCTCACCCCGAACCTTTTGGGCGCTCGCCCTTCTGGCGCTTGCGATTATAGCGGCGCCGATCTGGACCTTTACGGAGCTTCCTATCCTCGATTATCCGGCCCATCTGGTCCGTGTCACGCTGCTCTCCAACCTTCCCCTGGACCCGACGCTGGCGCGTTACTGGACTGTTCACCTAAGGCCCGTGGCCAATCTTGGCATGGATGTTTTCGTGCCGGCGGTGGCGCCCCTGACCGGGCCGGTCGTGGGTCTGAAGCTTTTCGCCACGCTTGGCCTCGGCCTTTGGATCGCCGGCGCAGGTCTTCTGTTTCGCGGCTTTTGGGGCCGCTATGACGCGCAGGCCTTGCTTGCAGCGCCGTTCGCGTTCAACGTGCCTTTCAGTTTGGGCTTCTTCAATTTCCACTTCGGGGCGGGGCTTGCGCTGGCGGGAGCCGGCTTCTGTGTCATGCGAGACCGGCGCTCGCTTCTATTTCTGGGCGCCATGGCGGGGTTCGCCCTTGTCTTGCTCTTCTGCCACATGATGGCGCTTGCGGTCTTCGCCCTCCTGCTTGGAGGGATTGAACTTGGCAGGCTGTTTGCCGGTCGGTTCAGCCTCCGCCGAACGCTTCAAGCCGTCTGTCAGGGCCTCATCGTTTTTCTGCCCGCTGCTCTCGCCTGGGCGCTGTGGGTGGAGCATGGCGAAAGCGGCGAATTCGCCTTTGACTTTTTAGCCAATGTCGAGGCCCCATTCACTGTTTCGACGGCGCTTGGGGCCTCTGCAAGCAATCTTCCGCCAATCCTGATCATGCTTGCCTGGTTTGTGGCCTGGCTGACCGGGCGGCTGCGGGCCGCGCCGGTTGGCATCGGCCTCCTGCTTGTCACCTTGCTTGCCACTCTGCTGACGCCCTCCGAAGCCTTTGGCGGCACGAATGCCGAGTTGCGCATGGGCGCGATCCTCGTCGTCGTGGGTCTGTCTGTGCTGGCTGTGGAGTGGCCGCGGCTCAATTCCCGGGCGCGGCTCTCGCTGATTTGCGGCGTCTACTTTGCTTTGCTTGCCGCCGGGAGCGCCTTGACGATCCTTAGTTGGCGCAGTCCTGTCGATGCCGTCGTCGAGTTGCGTCAGATGAACGCCACTCATCTGCCCTATGGCGCCAGGCTAGCCACGGCGCTCACCAGCGACGACGACGATTATCTGTGGCATGTGGCTGATTTTGCCATCCTTGACCGGAAGGCCTTCGTTCCGGCTTTCTTCGCAACCCCCGGCCAATCGACGGCGCGTCTCGAACAGCCCTTTGCCGCCATTGGCGCCGTCAACGCCATTGATGGCGCGGCGCCCTCGTTGTCGGACGTGAAAACGCTGTTGAGCGGCGGCTACGATGGCCTCGACGAAGACACGCGCTTTCAACTGCGTCCCTACAGGTCCCTTGCTTGCGACTTCGATTACCTCTCGATCGTCGGTTCGCCCGCGCATGATCTCCCGGCTGACTTCATCCCGGTTGCGGCGCGACCCCACGCTGCGCTCTATCGGATCGCGCCCGCGCCCGAGCGCCACTGTCAACCGCGAGAAGTCGCCGACATTGTGCTCCAAGCCAGGTTCTAGAGTTTGCTGGACGCGCCAACGGATGGCCGCCGCCTTTCCGGCGAATCTTCGCCCTCCTGTCATGGCCGGGCTTGACCCGGGTCCCGGCTCGCGCTTCGCAATGCCTGGACGACGAAGGGAAGCAAAGGGCGGCTGCAATGGCATCCGTTGGCCGGGTTGGCGAGGTTTCCTTAGGCTGGGATTCCGACTGAGTTAGAAAGACGTGGGCTGCGCGGAACTAGCTAGCCGCCGGCCTTGCCCAGGCCTGGGATCGACGGAGTGGCGCCGATGTTCCGGAAGAGTTCCTTCAACAGGCCTTGGTCGCGCGTGTAGGAGGGCGTCTCGCGGGAGACGAAATCGACCACCTGACCATCCTTCAAGCCGTAATGCGCAACCTTCTCGACGCGGTCCTTGTTGCTGAAGTAGATAGCCACAACGTGCCTGTCGGTCACTGACGGCGACATGAACGCCATGGGCTGCTCGGCCGTGGTCGAGATGTAATAGTAGGCGCCCCCGCCGACCGCCGACTGCGTGTCAGGCGTGCCGAGCGCAAGGGTGACCTGCTCCTTGCTCATGCCCTCGCGAACCTGGTTCAGATCCTCTTCCTGGAATTGATGACCTTGCCGGATGACATGTCCTCCGCAACCGGCCAAAAGGAAGCAACCCGCAACAACAATGACGGAGCGCAGCGGAGCCCGGCCGCTGCCTGCCTGCAAGCGCTTCAGCCCCAAATCCTTAGAGGATTGATTTGACATGTCGCCCCCAAATTTGATGTTTGCTGCCAGCGCTTCGGTTCGTGACCTAACTTTGCCGCAACACAATGGCAAACTTTTCGGATGCGATTAAGGCTTTATAAGGTACAGTCGCCCCTTAGCGCATAACTGGAGTTCAGGCCGCACAATGTTCCGGTGGTTCGCAGAACGCACAGCTCGCCGTGAGGCTGCTGAGAAGATATACGATTCGATAGTAGCGCAATCGCGCAATCCGGTTTTTTACGTGCGGTGCGGTGTACCCGATACGCTGTCGGGGCGTTTCGACATGCTGGTCATCCACATGTTCATCGTCATGCAGAACCTCAAACTGGGTGCGAACGAGGGGAAGCTTCTCGGCAAGGAAATCATCGAGGCCTTCGTGCGCGAGATGGACAGCATGGTGCGCGACCTGGGCATCGCCGATGTCTACGTGGCGCAGGAAGTCCGGAAAATCGCGGATCTCTTTTATCGCCAGCTTGTCGTCTATGCGAACGCCGTCGAGCAGAAGAACAGGCCGGCGCTGGCCGAAGCGATTTGGAAAAGCTTTCAGTCCGGGGACGAGAACGCGAATGTAGCCGCGGATGAACTCGCTTCCTATATCTTTCAAGCCATCAAGAACATCGGGGAAATGCCCTTGAACCTTCTCCTGCAAGGGCACCTCAATTTTCCCGAAATCTACGGGTTGAAACAAGCCGTGTGACGGCACTGGAAGGCGCCCCATGAGCAACCCTCCGCTTCAATGGTTCATCGACGCGCATTCGATTCATGCGCCCTTGAGCCTGTCCTATGAGGCCGACAGTCACGAACGCGACACGTTAAGGCGCTATGCCGAGATTGAGGACGTCAAAAGCTTCAAGGCGCAGCTGAAAGTCCTGCCGCTGGCCGCCGGTAAAGTCAGGGTGACGGGGACGATGCAGGCTGACGCAACGCAGGCGAGCGTCGTCGACCTGAGCGCTGTTCCGGCCGCAATCGAGGAAGACTTCAGTGTGGAGTTCTGGCCGCAGGAGTTGATCGAGGAGACCGGCGAAGCGGCGGTTTCGTTCGAGAATGAAGCGCCGGAGCCGATCGTGGGCGGCCGGATTCTGATCGGGGAGATTCTATGTGAACTTTTTTCCGTATCGCTCGATCCCTATCCGCGAAACGCGGGCGATGCGTTTTCGTGGGAACCGGCTGAAAAAGAGCCGAGCGTGACCCCATTTGCGGAGCTGGCAAGGCTGCGGCAAAAAAAGCCGGATTCAGGATGAGAAGACGCAGGTTCTTTGGCCGCAATCTTTTTCGTTGTCACAAAACCTTTATCCAGTATGTTCTCTGCTCAGTCGGCGCTGCTGCTGGGCAAGCGCTCTAAACGCCTGCGGGCTTTCTGGTTTTAAACATGGGGTCGCCAGTTACAATTGCGCTAGACGCGATGGGTGGAGATTTTGGCCCGTCCGTGGTCATTCCTGCCGCGGCGCTTTCGCTTATCCGTCATCCCGACACCCATTACATGATATTTGGGCAAGAATCCGAGATCCGGGCGCATATGTCGGAGGATTCGCCGCTCGCGAAGGTCAGCAAGATCATCCACACCGATGTCGCCGTCGCCATGGACGAAAAGCCGAGCCAGGCGCTCCGTCATGGCCGCTGGAAGAGCAGCATGTGGCTTGCGCTGGAAGCCGTGAAGAAGGGCGAGGCGCAGGTTGCGATCTCAGCAGGCAACACGGGCGCGCTGATGGCGATGGCGAAGTTCTGCCTGCGCACGCTGCCCGGCGTCGACCGGCCCGCCATTGCTGCGCTGTGGCCCACCCTGACAAGCGAAAGCGTTGTCCTCGATGTCGGCGCAAATGTCGGCGCGGACGCGCGTGCGCTCGTAGACTGCGCGGGCATGGGGGCTGCGCTCGCGCGCGCCTTGTTCTCGGTGGAGAAGCCGAGCGTGGGACTTCTGAATATTGGCGCAGAGGAAGCGAAAGGCCTTGACGAGATCAAGGCGGCCTCCGCCGCGCTCAAAAATCCGAGCCTGCCCATCGATTATCGCGGTTTCATCGAAGGCGACGATCTCGGCAAAGGCATCGTCGATGTGGTTGTGACGGAAGGCTTCAGCGGCAATATCGCGCTGAAAACCGCCGAAGGCACCGCAAAGCAAATCGGTTCGTATCTCAGGGCCGCAATGAACCGTTCGCTGCTCGCCCGCCTCGGCGCCGTTCTGGCGCAGGGGGCCTTCCAGGCGCTCCGCGCGAAGATGGACACACGCAAAATGAACGGTGGAATGTTTCTTGGTTTGAACGGTCTTGTAATAAAAAGTCATGGGGGCGCCGACTCTGTGGGCTTTGCAAGCGCCATCGACCTGGGCTACGACATGGCTGCCAGCGGGCTCGTTGAAAACATCCGGCATGATGTCGAACGTTTCCACGACGCGCTGCAGACCAAACCAGCACGAGCCTTGAAAGCAGCCGCTCAGTGACAGAAACCCGATCCGTAGTTCTTGGCTGCGGGGCTTACCTGCCCAGCAGAATCCTCACCAATCATGATCTCGCCCGCATGGTCGACACCACCGACGAGTGGATCAGAGAGCGGTCGGGGATCATATCCCGCCATATCGCAGCCGAGGGCGAGAAGACGTCCGACCTTGGAATCGCCGCGGCAATCGCAGCCCTCAAGGACGCGAATGTCGATGCCGAAAGCATCGATTTCATTGTTCTCGCAACGTCCACGCCGGACAACACCTTCCCGGCGACGGCTGCGACCATCCAGGCGGCGCTCGGCATGACGCGCGGCTTCGCCTTCGATGTGCAGGCGGTCTGCTCCGGGTTCGTTTACGCGATGAACGTGGCCGATAATTTCCTCCGCCTGGGGCAGGGCAAGCGCGCCCTTGTCATCGGGGCGGAAGCTTTCTCACGAATCCTCGACTGGGAGGACAGGGGCACCTGCGTTCTGTTCGGGGATGGGGCCGGCGCCTTGGTTCTGGAGGCTCAGACAGTTCAAGACCCGATGCGCGAGCGCTGCATCATTGGCTCGATGCTTTTCTCCGACGGCCGCCATCGGGATAAGCTCTATGTTGACGGTGGCCCGTCCTCGACGCAAACCGTCGGCCATTTGCGTATGCAGGGCAAGGAAGTATTCCGCTTTGCGGTCAATGCGATCGCGAGCGTCGTGGAGAAAACGCTGGAGGCTCATAATCTGACGCCCAGGGACATCGACTGGTTCGTCCCACACCAGGCGAACAAGCGGATCCTCGACGGAACAGCGAAAAAAGTTGGAATTGCTGAGGAAAAGGTGGTTGTCACTCTCGACAGACACGGCAATACGTCTGCTGCATCGATTCCGCTCGCGCTCGCGACGGCTGTTGAGGACGGCAGGATCAAAAAGGGCGATCTCATTCTTCTGGAGGCGATGGGGGGCGGCTTCACCTGGGGTGCGAATCTCTTGCGATGGTAGCCAAGTGTGATACACAACACTGAGCAAACGCATGGCTAGGCTGCGTCATTCTTACCCACAAAAGTTGTTTCCAAAGGGATTTTTCTAAGATTAGTATTTGCTATAACGCATGTGGGGCGTTAATCTTGTCTGCGCTTCGGCCTTTGGGGAGGGACATAGCGCGTTATGGCGCTCAACGGGAAAACACTGACACGGGCTGACCTGGCTGAGGCAGTCTTTGAAAAGGTAAGTTTACCTCGCAACGAGGCGGCTGAGCTTGTTGAGTTGGTTCTAAAGCAAATCGTATACGCTCTGGAGCGTGGAGAGCCCATAAAGCTTTCCTCATTCGGCTCCTTTGGGCTTCGTCAGAAGTCCGAGCGCGTGGGCCGAAACCCCAAAACGGGCGAGATCGTTCCTATAACGCCTCGCCGCGTTATTGTGTTCAAGGCCAGCAACATCATGAAAGACCGGATCAACGCCGCTCTTGCGAAGCCTGTGCCGGCGCCTACGCCGAAACCGGCGAAGCGCGCCCCGGCGGCTGCGAAGAAAGCCGCTACGGTGAAGGCTCCCGCTAAAAAGCGCGTGGCCTCCTCCTGAGCGAGGCGAAAGCTGAATATGTGAGTTTCGCCAGTGACAAGACTTGACGGGCGCTGCGATTGCCAGCAGAGTGCCCGGCACGGAGCGTAGCGCAGCCCGGTTAGCGCACCGGTCTGGGGGACCGGGGGTCGGAGGTTCAAATCCTCTCGCTCCGACCATCAAGTGCCTGAAACACCCCGAAAACCGTTGCATCCCCCAAACAGGACTTTCGAGAGTTCCGCAAAGGCGACAGGGTAACGCCAGCGGAACCCAAAATGCATTGATCACATTTCACCCGGTTTGGCGCAGCCGTTTATTCCGGCAGCCGCTTTGCTGAAGCAGAGTGTGCCGATGCGCCAACGGATCGCCGCTGCCGTCTTCCCGGAACTTGATCGCCGATGCTTCTGTTCGCCTAGAGCATGGGACCCTTAATCGGACGCAGGCTGGATACATTTTTGTATACACGTTGCCCAAAGCGGCCTCTGCTTGTCAATCTGTCCCTGACGATTTCGTCCTCACTTCTTGATCTGAAACATCTTCGGCGATATCGCCTTGCGGGCAGGTTAACGCGCCGTGACCCCGCTCCAACCCCTGCTAAATAAGGGGAAAATACCGAACGGGACGCCATCGCCGCCGCCTGCGCCGCAGCTTTTCGGGCTGGCGAAAGGGTTAACTCGTGAACTTGCAAACATATTTAACGGACTTTTGCGAGCCGACTTAATGCCAAAATTCCGGCATTAAATTCTATTTAATGGCGATCGAGTGAAGACAGAAAGTTTTTCGTTTTCAATGGCTTAGACGAGACCGCCTACGGCCAGCCGTAAGGCGCGGCGCTGCTCCTTTCGCGGCGGATAGACGCTTTCTTAAGCATACTCGGGCCGGAAATAAATCCGGCGCGCTCCTGTTAACCATGTTGTATTAACGCTTACGGGAGGTTGACGAACGGTTTACCTTTAGAGCGTCGTGCGTGCCGATGATCGTCACCCCGGAATGCGCCTCAGCGCATATCCGGGGCCGTTACAAATCGAAGCGCCTGTTGCGATCCCGGATACGACGCAGGCGTCGTTCCGGGATGACGAGCTTTAGGCGGCGGAGAGCGCCGTGCAGGCATGGCCGGCAATTGGCGAACCATGCCTCAAAGCATCCCGCGTTCAATCGGATACGGGCGTCATCGTGATCGTCGCCCGGAACGCGACTTGGCGCATTCGGCGCCCCGCAACCGGTTCCGATTTTGCGCAGGACGCGCTAAGAGCCCATGAAAACATCGGCAAATTTTCGCTCTGCTGTTATGGCCGGGTTTGACCCGCCCATGCAGTCACCTTCTGAAATGCCGTGTTCTTTCTGGATGGCCGCCTCGGAGGGCGGCCATGACGATGGAATTGAGTCCCGGAAAGGCGGAGCCTTATCCGGGGGTCGTAATAGATTGGAGCGCCTGGTTTTTTGCGGTCCGGGCTCGCGCTTCGCAAGGCCGGGACGACGAAGGGAAGCGAGCGGCGTCTGCAATGGCATCCGTTGGCCAGGGTGGCGAAGTTAGCTGAAGCCGACGATCCCCGTAACCTGGCTTCATCCGAACTCATCGCAAATTCTGCGAATGCAACGCTTCGCTGTGCGCGCATCGTAAACCAAGAAATCCAAATGCCGGCGACGACAGCAACCCGGACGCCGGCTTGTTAAAAAAGGTCCGCCTTACTGAATGGAACCGCAAGCTTTGCAATCCAAAAGATGGTGGCGCCTATGATGGCAAGGTTACACTCCTGAGCATCGTGCAGGAAGGCCGGCCAGTTACATGGGCGCCAATTGTAAGGAGTACCCCATGTTCAACAAAAGTCTGCTCATCCTGTCCGCGAGCGCCATGCTCTGCATGGCGGGACTTGCGTCAAATGACGCCAATGCCCGGCCATTCGACGGTTTTCACCCCAATGCCGGCGTTTCGCACCCTGAGTTCGCTGCCTATGGCGGGCGAGGGGCTCGGGGAGCGGGGGCCGGCGGCGCTTATGGGCGCGGGGGAGCAGCGGCTGGCGGCGCTTATGGACGTGGCGGAGCAGCGGGCGGCGGCGCTTATGCGCGTGGCGGAGCAGCAGCTGGCGGCGCTTATGGCGGCAGCAGCGGTTATGTTTACGGCAGTAGTGGCGGATCAGGCGGCGGCGCCGTGTATGGCGGCTCTTCGGGATCAAGCGGCGGCTACGTCTATGGCGGTTCTTCCGGATCAGGCGGCGCCTACGCGAGTGGCGGCGGATACAGGGCCGGCGGCTACAAGGGCGGCGCCCAGGGGGCCGGCGGCTACAGGGCCGGCGGTTATGGACGCGGTGGAGCAGCCGGAGGCGGCCACTACCGCAGGTAACAGGCGCTCTGGCGGTTCGGCAGTTTCTTCAGGTTTTCGGGCACTACGGAGCCTTCGCAACGCTGCCCGAAGTTCCGGCTCGTACAGCCCGAGGCAAGTTCGCAGCCGCTCTGCTGCACGCTCTCAAGCGAACTTGCCCATGAAAACATTGGCGAATTTTCGCTCTTCTGTCATGGCCGGGCCATGCCCTCGGGCTTGACCCGTGGGTTGACCCGGCCATCCAGTGACCCTCTGAAATGCCGTGTTCTTTCTGGGTGGCCGCCTCGGTGGGCGGCCATGACGATGGAATTGGCGGAAACCCCGGTAATCAAGTCCCGGAAAGGCGGAGCCTTATCTGGGATCGTATGGGTTGGATCGCTTGGTTTTTTGCGGTCCCGGCTCGCGCTCCGCTTGGCCGGGACGACGAAGGAAGCAAGCGGCGTCTGCAATGGCGTCCGTTGGCCGGGTTGGCGAAGGTTGCTTCGGCCCGCGTCAGTCTCGACCTCACCGGCGCATCGATGGGGAACTCGCAGAACGCAAAGCCGCCAGCGAAGCTCGTTTCGCAAGGCTGACGCGGCGGAGCTGACGGCCATGGCCGGACGCTGCGCGGGAGGTTTGCGGGATCGCGTTATGCTCTTGCCTGAAGCTTCATGCTGCGCCAATAAGTTGGCGATGACTTCAAAGCTGCAGCGCCCGCCTTTCGCCCCTGATTTCCCGTCCGTCTCGCACATCGTGCCGAGCGCAAATTTCAACGAGCGGCGCAACGCCATGCGGCCGGACATGCTCATCCTGCATTACACGGGAATGCCATCCTGCGAGGATGCGATCCGCTGCCTGGCGTCTCCTCAGTCGGGCGTGTCCTGCCATTACGTCGTGGCGGAGGACGGCGCCATCACGCAAATGCTGCCCGAGGCTTATCGCGCGTGGCACGCGGGCATCTCGCATTGGCAGGGCGTCGAGGACATCAATTCCTGTTCCATTGGGATCGAGATCCACAATCCTGGGCACGATGGCGGTTATCCCGATTTCCCGGACGCTCAGATGGCGGCGGTTGAAGCGCTGTGCCTCGACATCATGGCCCGGCACGGGATCGCGGGCGCCCGCGTTCTTGCCCATTCCGACGTTGCTCCGCGCCGCAAGATCGATCCGGGCGAGAAGTTCGATTGGGCGAGGCTGGCCCTCGCGAGGATCGGCCACTGGGTCAAGCCCGCGGAAATTTCCGGCGGCGAGGTTCTGGAACTGGGCGATGGCGGCGATTGCGTCCGGACCCTGCAACATAATCTCAGGACCTACGGCTATGGCATCGACCCCACGGCCGCCTTCGACGAGCACACGAAAATTGTGGTTTCCGCTTTTCAGCGTCACTTCCGGCCAGCCCTGGTCGATGGCCGCGCCGACCGCTCGACAGTCGAGACGCTGGCCGCTCTCCTCGACGCTTTAGCGGGCGCTTGACCGCTCAAGCTTTCCATCCCGAGCGCTTCCAAGCCCGCATCCACCGCTTTCTTCATGACGGCCGGTAGCGCAAATGCCGCCAGATTCTGCGAGCGCCGCCCACTCGCCGCCGAAAGCTTCCGCCTCAGCCCTGACGCGGTGATAGCCCGCGGCAAGCACGCGCATTTCCAAATGAAAGTGCGTGAAGGTGTGTTTGACGGTTTGGGCCTCTTTCCAATCGCCATTCGGTTGAAGTGAGCGTGCGCGGGGCTCCTGGAAGGCCGAAGGGCCTGCTGCATCCGCCATCCACTCGGTGCAGGGCACTTCCATCATGCCGCCGAGCAGCCCGTTGTCTTTGCGCCGCCGCAGGAGAATGTGCGCCGCGCCCCCTTTGGTGCGAATGATCACGAAGGCGTCGCCGCGCCGGACCGGCTTCTCCGCCTTCGCCGCTCTGGCAGGAAAGCGCTCGGCATTGCCGCGATCCAAGGCGGTGCAGAAGCTTCGTACGGGGCAGACGAGACAGGAAGGCGAGCGCGGCGTGCAGATCGTGGCGCCAAGGTCCATCAGCGCCTGAGCGTAGTCGCCTGGCCGTTTCGAAGGGGTGAGCGCCGCCGCCATGCCGCGGATCGCAGGTTTCGCCGATGGCAACGGCTGCTCGACTGCAAACAGCCGCGCAATCACACGCTCCACATTTCCATCGACGACGGTCGCCGCTTCGCCAAAGGCGATGGCCGCGATGGCCGCCGCCGTATACGCTCCGACGCCGGGGAGCGCGCGCAAGGCCGCCTCGGTCGCAGGAAACCCATGGCGGGCGACGGCTTGGGCGCAAGCGTAGAGATTCCTCGCCCGCGAGTAATAGCCAAGCCCCGCCCAGGCCGCGAGAACCTCGTCACGGGACGCGGCCGCCAAGGCTTCCGCGCTCGGCCATCTCGTTATGAATGTCTCGAAATAAGGAATGACGGCTTTGACCGTGGTCTGCTGCAGCATGATCTCCGAAAGCCAGACCATGTAAGGATCGGCCGCCTCACCCGGACGCGCGCGCCAGGGAAGGTCACGCCGCGCGCCATCATACCAGTCGAGGAGCGCGCGCTGGAGATCTGCCGGGGCAAAGTGCAGGGACGGAGTGTGCTTACCGGGCATCACGCTTTGGGATTTCGCCAACGCTTGGAGCCTTCGTCTTACTGGCGCGCGTCGAATTAGACAACTGCGAAGCTATGGCGGTCTTCCACAATCAAGGCAAGAGCATCAGTTCATCGCAATCGGCGGGCGCTTCTACAGGTCCCGTGTCGGTCGGGCGCTTTGTAGCGCCCATCGCGGGCAAGACGTTGAGCCGCGGCGGCACGGTACTGGCCGAGCTGATGAGTGAGTGGGCGGCGATCGCCGGTCCCTCGCTCGCGGGTTACACAAGCCCTGCGAAGCTGTCGAAATCCGCCCCTGATCCTGGTTCAGCCGGAAAGGCCGCGCCATCGGTGCTCCATTTGAAGGTCGATCCCGTAAAGGCGCTCGAAGTGCAATATTGCACGCCGCAGCTCATCGAGCGCATCAACCAAACGCTGGGCTTCAGAGCAGTGTCCGGCTTGCGCGTCGTCCAGGCCCCCATATTCAACAAACCAGCCAGGCGGCCGCGCCTGGAGAAGCCCGCGCAGGTGAAAGAAGAACCGCCCAAGCCCGAGAATCGCCTGAGCGCGGCCCTGGCGCGGATGGCTCAAGGCGTAAAAGCCCGTGGATGTTCGGGCTGAGAAGGCTGCCGCCGCGCTGCGCCGACTTGAAATTTGGCTTCAGCCGCTCCAAAACAACGCGAAGTGGATCTAGCCAGGAGAGGCCTGTGGACAGGAACCGAAGGATCGCCGTTTTTGCGCCCGGAGCGATGGCATTAATCGCTCTTTTGGCTTTCAACCCATTCCCGGTCACAGGGAACGGCATGGGTTTTGACGCGGCGCTTGCTGCGGAGGATCAGGCTGAGCCGGCAAAGGAAGCTGCTCCAGCCGCGGCTGAGAGCGCGCTGCCCGACATGGTGCTGGGCAAGGAAGACGCTCCGGTTACAATCGTCGAATATTCGTCCCTGACCTGTCCTCACTGCGCGCATTTCCATCGCGACGTGATGCCGGCGTTGAAGTCCGAGTATATCGATGCGGGTAAGGTGCGCTTCATCCAGCGCGAGTTCCCGCTGAATAACGCGGCGCTGGCAGGCTCCGTGCTCGCCCGCTGCGTCGACCCCAGCCGTTTCTTCGCCTTTACGGACCTGCTGTTTTCGAAGCAGGAGGATTGGGCCTTCAAGGATGATGCTCTGCAGCCGCTGAAGCTCTATGCGAAACAGGCCGGGCTGACCGATGCAGACTTCGAGAAGTGCATCGACGACGAGTTGCTTCAGAAAAAGATTCTCGCCGTGCGTGAGCGGGGCGAGAAGGAGGGGGTGAAGGGGACGCCGACATTCTTCATCAACGGCAAGATTTACAATGGCGCGCCCACTCTGGCGGCGCTGGCCGAAGCGATTAAGCCCTATCTCAGCACGCAATAGGTGCGGCGAAAGGATTTATTGCGGCGGCTCGGCTTCCGGGCGCCGCATCCTGGGGCGTGAAAACAGATTATTCGGCGCCATATCAAGTGCTCGGTGAATGAGCGCTTCGCCGGATTGACGATGCGATTATCTATAGAGCGAAGGCTCATGGTTATCCGCGCAGGCGTGGCATGGAACGGCGCTGAAGGACGTCGTAAATCTCGCTTGGCGTCATAATCCTGTGTAATTCGCCCGCTTCAGGCCCGACTAACTTGCGGCGTCGCTTGCGAATCGAAGCATTACTGACCCGGTGGTCTTCGGATCAGCCTGACGCGCATCCGCTGACGATTGGCCAGGAGCTTGGATCGCGGGCGGTCGAACGGAAGGGCGGAACTTGTGCAAATCACACGGCTAAGGCTTCTCGGCTTTAAATCCTTCGTGGAGCCGACCGAGCTTTTGATCGGCCCTGGGCTCACGGGCGTCGTCGGCCCCAATGGCTGCGGAAAATCGAACCTCCTCGAAGCTCTGCGCTGGGTGATGGGCGAAACGTCCTACAAGAGCATGCGCGCGTCGGCCATGGACGACGTCATTTTCGCGGGCACCGACAGGCGGCCGGCCCGCAACATGGCCGAGGTGATGGTCGCCATCGACAACTCGAAGCGCACCGCTCCGGCCGCGTTCAACGACGCAGACGTGCTGGAAATCTCCCGGCGCATTCAGCGGGAGGCTGGCTCCATCTACAAGGTCAACGGCAAGGAGGTGCGCGCCAAGGACGTGCAAATCCTCTTCGCCGATGCCGCAACCGGCTCGAGAAGCCAGGCGCTCGTCCAGCAGGGGACAATCGGCCAGCTCGTCAACGCGAAGCCGCAGGAGCGCCGGCGAATCCTGGAGGACGCGGCAGGCATCGCGGGGCTCTACAGCCGCCGCCATGAGGCGGAGTTGCGCCTCAAGGCCGCCGAATCCAATCTCGAACGGCTCAAGGATGTGATCGGGCAGATCGGCTCGCAGCTCGCCAATCTGAGGCGGCAGGCGCGGCAGGCCCAGAAGTATAAGGAACTGACGGCGGAGCTTCGCAAGCTCGAAGCGATTCAGCATCATCAGCACTATGCGTCGGCCAATGCCGGGGTGCAGTCGGAGGAGGCGCAACTTCTTGAAGCGCTGCGTGCGGTCGGGCAATTCACGCAAGCCGAAGCGTCGGCGCTGCGCACCCAGACTGAGGCGGCGGACCTCTTGCAGCCGCTTCGGGACGAGGAAGCCACCCGCGCGGCGGTTTTACATCGCATTCAGGTGGAGCGCGATACGCTGGACCGCGAAGAGGCGCGGGCGAAGGAGCGGGAAGCCGAGCTGAAGGCGCGCTTCGATCAGATCCAGCAGGACGCTGAGCGCGAGGATGCCGCCATCGCCGAGGCGCGCGAGCTTCTGGAAAGGTTCGACCGCGACGAAGAGGCGATCAAGGCGCAGGGCGACGGCTCGGAGGCGCGCGAAGAAGCCTCGGAGCGCGCCGAGGTTGCGCTTGCCGCGTTGAACGAAGCCGAGGCGGCGGTTTCTACGCTAACCGCGAAGGTTGCGGAGCTTCGCGCGGAACGCCGCCAGCTTGAAACGCAGATTGCCGAGCACGGCTCGCGCGCAAACCGGTTCGCCGCCCAGGAAGCGGAGATTGCGCGCCAGGTTGCGGAACTTCGGGCCAGGGCCGGCGCTTGCTCGCCTGTCGAGGACCTGCGCGAAGACGTGGCGATGCTGGAAGACCAGCTCGAAACGCTGGAAGGAGACATCCTTGCGGCGGAGGAAGCGGTAACGCATTCCCGCACGCGTGAAAAGGATACGCGCGACGCAGCGCAAGCCGCGCGGCTGAAAGCCAAGAGCCTCGAGACCGAGGTGGCCACGCTCATCAAGCTGTTGAAGCCTTCTGACGCAGGGCGCTTCAAGCCTGTCGTCGATCAGATTTCGGTGTCGCCCGGCTTTGAAATCGCGCTCGGCGCCGCTCTTGGCGACGATCTCGACGTAACCGCCGATCAGACTGCGCCAACCCGCTGGACGCTGATCAGCGATGTCTCAGGCGACCCCGCCCTGGCTGAGAGCGTCGAACCCCTATCAGCCTATGTTCGTGGACCCTTGGAATTGTCGCGCAGGCTCGCGCAGATCGGTGTCGTCGCCTCCAGGGAGGATGGCGACCGGCTTAAAGACCGCCTGAGCCCCGGCCAGCGGCTTGTGAGCAAAGAGGGCGATCTCTGGCGCTGGGACGGGTTCGTGTCGGCCGCGAATGCGCCGAGCGCCGCTGCGCGCCGGCTCGCGGAGCGCAACCGTCTGACCGGCCTTGAGGCGCAGCTCGATGAATTGGGGGAAGCGGCTGAGCGCGCCGATGCCGAGCGTCACGCGGCGCAAACCGCCGCCGCCGAAGCGCAGGCGGCCGAAAAGCGCCTTCGCGATGCGGCGCGCGCCGCGCAGGCGGCATTGGCCCAGAAGCGCGCGTCCTTCTCGCAGGCGGAACGCGCCGCGATGGAAGAGGCGAACAAGCTTCAAAGCCTGGACGAGGCGCGCGAGCGAGCCGCTTATGCGAGGGAAGAGGCGGAGGCTGCTCGCGAGAACGCTGAAGACGCGCTCGCCTCTGCGCAGCCCATCGATCACGCCGAAGCCGAGCTTGAGAAACTGAAAAAGCAGGCGGGCTTCAAGCGGAACGGCTACACCGAGGCGAAGGCGGCGCTGGACGGCATCGAGCGCGACATTCGCGGGCGACAATTCCGGCTTAAGTCGATCAACGAAGAGCGTATTCGCTGGCTCCAGCGCACGAAAAGCGCGAGCGCGCAAATGGCGAGCCTGGACGAGCGGCTCGGCGGCATTAAGGCCGAGCTTCAATCGCTGGCGGATCTGCCGGCAAAAATTGGCGAGCGGCGCGCGAAGATCCTGAATGAGATCGGGCAAGCCGAAGGGGCGCGCAAAGCCGCGGCTGACAAGCTTGCCGAGGCGACAAACTCGCTTCGCGAGGCGGACAAGGCTCTGCGCGATGCCCAATCCGGCCTCTCGTCGTCGCGTGAGACGCGGGCGCGGATCGAGGCGCGGCTGGAAGCCGCCCGCGAGCGCCGCACCGAATACGCGACCATGATCCGCGACAATTTCGAGTGTCAGCCCGTCGAATTGCTGCAAAGCGTCGGCTTGGAAGAGACCGCCGATCTGCCTGCCGCGCACGATATCGAGCAGAACATCGTGAAACTCAAAGCGGAACGCGAGCGGCTTGGCGGCGTAAACCTGCGTGCCGAAGAAGAGGCGGCCCAACTCGGCGGCGAGTTCGACGGTATGGAGAAGGAGCGCTCCGACCTGACCGACGCCATCGCCAAGCTGCGCACCGGCATCGCGAACCTGAACAAGGAGGGCCGCAAGCGTCTCCTCGAAGCCTTCGACACGGTGCAGGCGCATTTCGAGCGGCTGTTCAAGGTTCTTTTCGCAGGCGGCGAGGCGCACCTTCAGCTCATTGAAAGCGACGACCCGCTGGAAAGCGGCCTGGAAATCTACTGCCGCCCGCCCGGCAAGAAGTCACAAGTGCTGTCGCTCCTCTCAGGCGGAGAGAAGGCGTTGATCACGCTGGCGCTGATTTTTGCGGTGTTCCTCACGAACCCGTCGCCGATCTGTGTGCTCGACGAGGTGGACGCGCCGCTCGACGACGCGAACGTGGACCGTTTCTGCACCATGATGGACGAGATGTCGCGTTCGACCGAAACGCGCTTCCTCGTCATCACCCACCACCCGATGACGATGAGCCGCATGAACCGGCTCTTCGGCGTGACCATGCAGGAGAAGGGCATAAGCCAGCTCGTGTCCGTGGATCTGCAGGCGGCGGAGCGGTTCCGCGAGGCGAGTTGATCTTTAACGAACACTTCTAAACACAAGGCTATGAAGGTTATCTACAAAGTTACTTGGCCGAATGGTAAAATCTATGTCGGCAGCGACCTGACTGACTCGATTACCTATTTCGGCACCCCGGACAGAAGTCTCATTGAAGCAGATTTTCCTACTCGTCAGGCCCGGCGGGATATGGCGGTGCGAAGAGAAATTCTGTGGGAGTTTGAGACAGCTTCGAAGACCGAGGTGCTGCGCAAAGAACGGGAGTTTATCGTTGCACTTTGCGCCAACGACCCGGCTGTTGGTTATAATAAAAGCCCACGGCTTGAGTCAGTATTGGCGCGCATTAAGCCTTAAACGGCACTTGGGAACATCCAAGGTGAGCCCAAGCAGGGCTGAGGGGTGGCATTATTACTTTGGCGCGCGCTTCGCGAGGATGCGTTGAAGGGTGCGGCGATGCATATGCAGCCGGCGGGCCGTCTCGGAAACGTTTCGGTTGCACAACTCATAGACGCGCTGGATGTGCTCCCAGCGGACACGGTCGGCCGACATGGGGTTCTCCGGCGGCTTCGGCTTCCCGTCGCCGGAAGCGGTGAGCGCGGCGAGGATGTCTTCGGCGTCCGCCGGCTTCGACAGATAATCGACGGCGCCAAGCTTCACCGCGTTGACCGCGGTTGCGATATTCCCGTAGCCGGTCAGCACAAGCGCCCGGCAGTCGGGCCGCATTTCGCGCAGCATGCGAATGACATCGAGGCCGTTGCCATCCTCAAGGCGCATGTCCACCACAGCATAGGCCGGCGCCAATTCCCGGATCGCCTGCTTGCCCGCCTCGAGCGTCTCTGCCGTGCGAACGCTGTAGCCGCGAGCCTCCATGGCTTTGGCTAGCCTGGAAAGGAAGGGTTTGTCGTCGTCAACGATCAGGAGGGAGTTGTCCGCCCGGGGCTCCGGGACTGCAAGCGTCGCCATTGCTGCATTTACCTTTTTGTCACACCCTACACAGTGTCGCAGTATACGACACAAAACTGGAGCGCACAAAATTTATGCTGCGATCTCTATTGTTTTTTTAGTTTAAGATGATGCCTCAAGCCGGTCACGAGGCCAGGAAATTTCAACAAGTGCTCCAGTTTCAGGCAATACCCGATTTGCGATCTGAATGGAAGCGCCTGAACGCTCAAGCAGTGTCTTGGCAATAAAAAAACCGAGGCCCATGCCGCTTTCCTCCCGGTCGCCCTCGGCGCGGGGCCTGTTCGTCACATAGGGCTCGCCGAGAAGGTTGATGACATTGGGATGAAAGCCGGGGCCGTCGTCGCCGATCCGGATCAGCACCTTATTCAGATCGTAGGTTGCATCGATGGTGACACGCTCGCTCGCAAACTCGACAGCGTTCTCGACCAGGTTGACGAGGCTGTGCATGAGGCCGGGATTGCGTGTGATGACAGGTTCTGTCGCCGGCTTGCTTGACTGCGAGCCGTCGGCAAGAAGCACATCGATCTCGACGCCTGACGTCCTGAGAGGCGCAACCACCTCTTCGATCAGGTGGCGGAGCCGCATTTTTGAAAAGATAATGTCTTCCTCGCCCTCGCGTCCGCTTTTGGAAAGCTGGCTCAGGATCTCACGGCAGCGCGCCGCCTGTGTCTGCAAGAGAAGAATGTCGTCGTGCGCGGAGCTGTTCTTGGGGATTTCCCGTTCCAGTTCCTTGGCTACCAGCACGATTGTCGAGAGGGGCGTGCCGAGCTGGTGGGCGGCTGCCGCCGCCAGCCCGTCAAGCGCCGTCAGGCGTTGCTCACGCGCCAGGACAAGCTCGGCGGCGGAAAGCGCCTGGGCCATTTGCCGCGCCTCCTGCTCGATGCGCCAGGCGTAAATCGCGATGAACACGATGCACGACACCAGCGCGGACCAGAGTCCGACCAGATAGTTCAGCGGCAGGATCGGAGGCTCGGTGTCCGTCCAGGGCAGGGGCAGATGATAGCGCGCGAGGATGGTGGCCAGGATCACGGTAAACGCAGCCAGCATTGCAGTGACAACAAGGCGCTGCGTCGATGCCGAGACTGCGACCGGAACGATGAGCAGGAACGCAAACGGATTTTCGAGGCCGCCGGTTAGAAAAAGGAGCGCCGACAATTGCAGGACGTCGTAGCTGAGGAGCAGGATCGCGGACTTGCTCGAAAGCAGCTGCGAGCGCGGATAGGCGATGCTCAAGACCGTGTTCAGGCCCGCTGACATCAAAATGACGGCCATGCAAAACGCGAGCGGCACGGGAAAGTTGAACCCGTAATAGAGCGTGAGGATGGTCGCCATCTGGCCCGCGACGGCAAACCATCTGAGCCTGATTGTGGTTCTAAGCCGCAGGCGGCTGGCCTGCGAGAAGTGTGGCATGAACATGAGACGCACCTGAAACTCGCCGATGCAGGCGAGCGTAGGAGAATTCCTTCGAAGGCCTTTACATCCGGCCGTGGCAATGCCTCATTGACGGGACTTGCCCTAAAGACCACGTCTTCTCGCAATACGCGCGGAAAATCAACGGCATTCCGACAAAAAGGCGAGCAAAGAAACTTATGAAAACCCGCTATGCAGCTTTTCTGGCGTTTGTGCTTTTCGCCGCGGGCTTCGGGGCGATGTACACGCTCTTGAATTTGCCCGAAAGGGTCCAGAGCGAGGGCAGGCCGCTCATTGGCGGCCCTTTTTCGCTCGTGGACACAAACGGGAAACGCGTCACCGACCGCGATTTTCGCGGCAAGCTGATGCTTGTTTTCTTTGGCTATAGCCGTTGCCCCGACGTCTGCCCGACCGAGCTTCAAACCATGTCCGAGGTCATGACTAAACTCGGGCCCGAGGCCGGCAAGGTTGCGCCGATCTTCATTTCGGTCGATCCGAGGCGCGACACGCCGGAGGTGCTTGCCGCCTACATGAAAAACTTCGACGCGCGGATCACGGGATTAACCGGGGGGCAGGATGAGATCGCAAGCGCCGCAAAGGCTTACCGCGTCTACTATCGAAAGACTGGAGAGACCGGAGGAGACGATTACACGGTCGATCATTCGGCTTTCGTGTATCTCATGGATGGCGAAGGCAGGTATT
Source organism: uncultured Alphaproteobacteria bacterium (assembly GCA_963764115.1). GTDB lineage: Bacteria > Pseudomonadota > Alphaproteobacteria > Rhizobiales > Rhodomicrobiaceae > Rhodomicrobium. Next base: position 15,889 of record CAVXRT010000012.1, on the reverse strand, counting down.
TGACTCACTTCTCATTCAGTTCGGCGCCGGATGCGATGGTGGCTGTGATCAGGAAGCAAATTGCGGCTGACAACGCATCGGATAGGGCTTAAGCTGAACCAAAGATTAATTTGCAGTGCTGGCTTTCCATGCAAGCTTTATGGATGGCGTAAATTTCAACATTTGTTTATGTTGCTCATTCGCTGCCTATTCCGGGTTATCTAATAAGGTCGATCACTCTGAGAAGGAGATCACGTGCTCTATCATCTTTATGAGCTGAGTCATGCCGCGATATCCCCTGCGAGAGCGGCGGCCAATTCGACCCGGCTTATGCTTCGAAATCCGTTCAATCCGTTGTCTTACACCAATGTTGGACGGAATGCCGCAGCAGCCGCCGAATTGATGGAGCGCACGACCCGCCGCTACAAAAAGCTCGGCTTCAACATCAAAGCCACAACCGTCAAGGGCCGGCCCGTCGAAATCTCCCAGGAAATCGTCTGGCGCAAACCGTTCTGCGATCTCCTTCACTTCAAGAAGATCCTACCCGAAGGCGCACCCAGCGAGCCTCACCTCCTCATCGTGGCGCCGTTGTCGGGCCATTACGCCACGCTCCTGCAGGGAACGGTCGAAGCGATGCTGCCTTATGCCGACGTGTACATCACGGATTGGCATGATGCCCGTCATATCCCGCTTCGGGAAGGCGCCTTCACCCTCGATGATTACGTCGACTACGTGATGGCGATGATCGAGATCTTCCAGGGTGACGTGCACGTCATGGCCGTCTGCCAGCCCGGGGTTCCGGTGATGTCGGCCGTGGCCCTTATGGAGGCGCGCAACCATCCCTTCCTTCCAAGGAGCGTCATCCTGAAGGGAAGTCCGATCGATACGCGGCAAAGCCCGACTTCGGTCAACAAACTTGCAGAGGAAAAAGGCACGAACTGGTTCCGGCGGACGGTCATCACCTCCGTGCCCTGGCCGAACCGCGGGCATGGCCGCCTCGTATACCCGGGCTTCCTTCAGCTTACGGGGTTCATGGCGATGAATCTCGACCGCCATATGAATGCGCACAAGGATCTGTTCTTGAACCTGGTTAAGGGCGACGGCGACTCGGTTGAGAAGCACAAAGAATTCTACGATGAATACCTGGCGGTGATGGACCTTTCCGCCGAGTACTACTTGCAGACCATCGATCAGGTGTTTGTAAAGCATCAACTCCCGAAGGGCGAAATGCGCCATCGTGGGGAGTTGATCGACCTCAGCGCCATCCGCCACGTCGCCCTGATGACGATAGAAGGTGAAAAAGACGACATTACTGGCGCAGGCCAAACAGAGGCGGCGCTCCATCTTTGCACGAACCTCGCGCGCTCCAAGAAGCTGCACTACACGCAGCCAGGCGTCGGCCACTACGGCATTTTCAACGGTTCGCGCTACAGGAAGGAAATCGTGCCCCGGGTGGTGGCCTTTATGGCGGACCACGATATCCGCGGCGGCGCGCTTCGCTGGCTCTGGCACCGGCTCGCCGGTGAGCGAGATGTCGTGGCCGCGCCCGTTCCGCTGCCGTCCGAGGAAACGCAAAAGCCGGTGGAAGCTGTGGAGGAGGTAGCACTTCCCATGCGTCTTTCCTCGTTGCCAGCCAACCGGTCTATCAGGATGCAGAAAGGGCGTTTGTCGCGGCGTGCTGCGCGCCGCAAGCCGTCCGGCATCAAAAACCGGACCCCGAAGTGATGATGCGCGCCGGGGACTGCTGATCGGGCAGCCGGAAAAGCTCGGCGCTGATGTTCGGGGACGGCCATGAGCAGCGACCAATTCAAGGTGGGCGACATCGTTGAGCTTAAATCCGGCGGCCCGCCAATGACCGTCACCGAGGTCAATACCAATCTCGTGGGCCACTGCGAGATCAAATGCCAATGGTTCTATTGCAAGATGGAGACGGGGACATTCTCTCCGTCTGTCCTGATCCAGAGCCAGCCCAGGAAATTCGATGATCTGAAGGGGTCGTCTTTTGCGTCGCCGTCAAACGTTGCCCCGGCACAGAACACAACCTCATGAGGCCGACACGCCCTAGTGTCCCGAGTTAATCAAACCGAGGATAAAGGCGCTTGAGCTTGATGCGAGCGTCAGCGGTTGTGAAGCGCCAATCCGCTTTGGTTTGGTTTTTATTGCGGCTGGCCTGCCAAGCAGCGACTTCCCGGCTCAGCGCCGCTACGAAAGCGCCATTCACCTCCGGCGGAATGACCCACTGCTTTTTGCGGTGTGGCTGAAGCGTGTTTTTTTCAGAACGCGCCCGATCGTGTTGTCGCTGGCGCGCTCGACGATGCCAAGTTCCGCCACCTTGTCTTCTAGAAGCCGCAGCGTCCAACGCGCACGGCCTTCGGGAGGCGTCGAGCAGGCCAGCGCCCCGGGCCTCTTTCTCTCCGTCGAAAATGGGCGTGATCGCAGGCGTTGTGCGTTCTTTGCGGCTCAGCACAGCCTCGAGGCCTTCCTCCACCAACTGCTGGCGGACGCTAGTCACCATGGATTTGTTCGTATCCAAGGCCTCTATGATCTCACCATCGCTCCAGTTCTCGCCCTGCGCGCCAGCATCGGCCTTGAGCAGGATCCGGGCTTTTAGAAGCCGCTTGGCTGGGCTTTTTCCCTTGTTGATCAGGGCCAGCAAATGATTGCGTTCTGCTTCGCTCAGTTTGACGATGTATTTTTTTGCCGCGATTTCCCTGGCGGCCATGGCCCAATCCTCGCTCCGGCTGATCTGGCCGCCACGCCCGGCAGCCGGACATGCCGGATCCGACTCGTCCGCCTTTGGAAATCCCCTTTCGGCGCCATGAATCAATCTGTCGCGCCTGGCTCAAATTGGATGACGCGACCCACTAGTCTAAAGCGCGTCGGGATTTGCTGGAACCGATCGATGTCATGGCCGGGATTGACCAGCCCACCCAGTCGTTACGATCCGACCAGGGCCATGAAAAGAGATGCGGATTTCCAAAGTAAGGCGGTCTCCTTTCCGAAACCGTTGGGGGGCGTTGAGTTTGCTCAAGCGAAGGGTCACTTTCCAATGGTCATGAGGCTCGCGTTCCCGCCCGCGGCTGCGGTGTTGATGGAGACCGTTTTCTCTTTCACGAGCATGTTGAGGCTGTATTCGGGGTTTCCTGGCAGAACCGCAATGATCGGGCCAGCGCATCGAGCCAAAGTCTGCGCAATCTCCCGCCCTCTCGCCTCATCGCAAACGAGCACCGCATCGAAACTGGACGCTTCCCAGGCGGCGGCGCTTGCAAGGGAAGCGCGCAGGGACTTCGGAAGGCGCTCGATGAGGCGCTTGCCCGCTTCATTGCCGTGCAGCAGAAAGCGGTTGCCGGTCGCAAGCGCCGCCCCGAACTGGCGCAACGCGTCGGGTATCGCGTTTGAGATGCCAAGCACGGTTCCGCGCGGCAGGAAGCGAAGCGTGTTGTCTTCTCCGACGGGTCCCGTCAGCGTCATCTCAACCGGCAGAGGGGACTCTTTGCGGTAGCGTTCGAAGGTTTCGGCAAGCCGCGTGCGCTCGGCTTCGCTGACGAGACCGCTGGCGGCGCCTTCAACCCATTTTGCAAGTTCAGAGAGAGGTTCGAGCTTTTTCTCATCACGAACGCCCTCCAGCCGGGCAGGCGGTCCGCTCCGAAGCAGCCTGTGAAGATAAAGAGGGCCGCCCGCTTTCGGCCCGGTTCCCGAAAGGCCTTCGCCGCCAAAGGGTTGCACGCCGACCACCGCGCCGATCATATTGCGGTTGACGTAGATATTCCCGGCGCGAGCGCGGTTCACGATGAAATCGATGGTTTCATCGATGCGGGAGTGGATGCCGAGCGTCAGCCCGTAGCCGGTCGCGTTGATGTCCTCGACGAGGCGGGGCAGGTCATCGCGCCTGAACCGGATCACATGCAGGATCGGGCCGAAGACTTCGTGTGTCAGTTCCCTGATCGATCCGATGCGAATAAGGGTAGGGGCGACGAAGGCGCCATCCGCGCATGAAGCCGGAAGCGGGGCTTGAAACAGAACGCGGCTGCGGTTTGAACTCGATATAGGCGTCGAGGGCGGATTGTGCGCCCGCGTCGATCACCGGCCCGACATCCGTCTCCAGCCTCGCGGAGTTGCCGAGCTTCAGTTCCGCCATCGCGCCTTGCAGCATCTCAAGCATGCGATCGGCGATATCGTCCTGCAGGCAGAGGACGCGAAGCGCCGAGCAGCGCTGCCCCGCGGAATCGAAAGCAGAAGCCAGAACGTCGATCACCACCTGCTCGGGGAGCGCGGACGAGTCAACGATCATCGCGTTCTGTCCGCCCGTCTCCGCGATTAGCGGGACGTTGCCTCGCGCGGCAAGCGTGGCCTGGATCGAGCGCGCCACTTCTGTCGACCCCGTGAAAACGACGGCCTCTGTGCGCGGGTCGGCGACGAGGCCCGCGCCGATGACGGAGCCTCGCCCTGGAACGAGTTGGAGAACGTCGCGCGGGATGCCAGCCTCATGAAGCAGCCGGACTGCCTCGGCTGCAATCAATGGCGTCTGCTCCGCCGGTTTCGCCAGAACAGGGTTCCCCGCCGCGAGAGCCGCCACGATCTGCCCTGTGAAAATCGCCAGAGGGAAATTCCAGGGGCTGACGCACACCGTTGGCCCGAGAGGCTTGTGCGGCGCGCAGAGTTCGCTTCGAGCCTGCGCCGCATAGTAGCGGCAATAATCAACAGCCTCCCGAACCTCCGAGATGGCGTTCGGCATGGTTTTGCCGGCCTCGCGGATGAGAAGGGCGCTCAGTCGCTTCATGGATTGCTCAAGGAGGTCGCCGCCGCGTTCGATGATCGCGGCCCGCTCGCTCGCCTTCGTCTCAGCCCAGCGCTGCGCGGCGGCAGCGGCGGCGGCCATCGCCGCTTCGACATCTGTCTCGGTTGCCGCAGTCGCATGGCCGACGGTGTCCGCGTGATTGGCGGGATTTTGGATTGCCTTCCCGGCCTGTCCTGCGGCAGCGGAGGTTGCGAGGATGGGCGCCGCATCATGTGAAGCGCCAGCGCTGCCAGAGACAGTGCGCTCAAGTTCCGCTCGCTCGCTCACGTCCGACAGATCGAGCCCTTTCGAATTCTTCCGCTCCGACCCGAACAGGTCTCGCGGAAGGGCAATCAGCGGATGCGGCGCGCCGCCGAGCCTCGCCGCCTCGGCCACCGGATCGGCGATAAGCTCTCCGATTGGGATCTTTTCATCGACGAGTTGATGGACAAACGAGGTATTGGCCCCGTTCTCCAACAGGCGCCGGACGAGATAGGCGAGCAGCGTCTCATGCGTTCCCACCGGCGCGTAGATGCGGCAGGGCCGGTTCAGGTTCTTCTCGCCGACCACGTGGCTGTAAAGCGTCTCGCCCATGCCGTGCAGGCATTGGAACTCGTAATCGCCGATCTGGAACTCCGGCCCGGCCATATGGTAGATTGCCGCGAGCGTGTGGGCGTTGTGCGTCGCGAACTGGGGAAAGATGACGTCGCGGCGGGCAAGCAGGCGCCTGGCGCAAGCGAGATAGCAGACATCGGTATAGGATTTCTGGGTGTAAACGGGATAGCCACTCAAGCCATCGACCTGGGCGCGTTTGATTTCGCTGTCCCAGTAAGCGCCTTTGACGAGGCGGACCATGAGGCGGCGCTTCGTGCGTTCCGCGAGATCGATAAGGGTGTCGATCACAAACGGCGCCCGCTTCTGGTACGCCTGCACGACGAAGCCGAGCCCCTGCCAGCGGCCAAGAGCGTCATCATTCGCGAGCATTTCGAAAAGATCGAGTGACGGCTCCAGCCTGTCCGCTTCTTCCGCGTCGATGTTGAATCCGATGCCATGCTGAATGGCGAGCAGCGCGAGCTTCCGCAGCCTCGGATAAAGCTCGCCCTTGACGCGATCCATCTGTGTGTAGCTGTAGCGCGGATGCAGCGCCGACAGCTTGACCGAAATCCCTCCGGCTTCGTAGATGGCTGGCTCGCTGCTGGCGGCGCCGACAGCTTCGATCGCTCGCTCGTAAGCCTCCATGTAATTGGCGGCGTCATCTTCGGTGAGCGCGGCCTCTCCGAGCATATCGAAGGAGTAGAGAAACCCACGCTCCTCCAGCGGCCGGGCATGTTCAAGCGCTTCCTCGATCGTCTTGCCGGTGACGAACTGCCGGCCGAGAAGGCGCATGGCGAGATCCATGGCCTTGCGGATGACAGGCTCGCCGCCGCGCGCCAGGACGCGGCTGAGCGAAGCCGCCACGCCATGCTCGCTGGTTGTCGCGACCAGCTTGCCGGTGATCAGCAATCCCCAGGCCGAGGCATTGACGAACCAGGATGGGCTCGCGCCAACATGCGCGCCCCAGTCGCCGAGGCTGAGCTTGTCGCGGATAAGCCGGTCGCGCGTTTCGTTATCGGGGATGCGGAGAAGCAACTCGGCGAGGCACATCAGCGCCACGCCCTCTGGGGTCGATAAGGAAAACTCCTTCATCAGCGCCTCGACGCCAAAGGTGTGTCCGCGTTCGGTCCGCAATTCCGACACCAGCCGGTAGGCGAGGCTTTCCACCTTCGCCGACAAAGCCGGATCGAGGCGCGCTTCCTCGATCAGCGGGGGTACGCAAACCTGTTCGGCCCCACGATAGGCGGCCCATATCGCACTGCGCTTTGGATCGGCTTCGTCCTTCGCGCGGTCCGCCGCCTGCAAAACAACCATCGGCTTCGCATCCATCAGTGAGCCACCGCCTTGAGCTTGCCGCTGAAAGCGGTGGAAAAGCTTGATCATCAGCTTGGATATCGGTCCCGTTCTGGCGTGTCACAAGACAATTTCCCTTGCGTTGTCGGCTTATCGTCTTATGCTGACTGGCCAGTCAGTCAGTTTATGGCTCGGTGATGTCGAAGTCAGCAGCAAAAGTTGAGACCGCCCCCAAAAATGGCCTCGCGGAGCGCGCCGAGAGAAAGCGGCCGACCCAGGATGAGCGGCGCGCGGCAATTCTCTCCGCCGCCCTTGATGTTTTCTCGGAAAACGGCTTTGCCGCCGCGAGGCTCGACGATGTCGCGCAGAAGGCCGGCGTCGCGAAGGGCACTCTCTATCTGTATTTTCCCGACAAAGAAGCCCTGTTCGAGGAGCTTTTGCGGGGGCTGGTCAACCCCGTTTTTCAGCGGATCGGAGCGCTTTCGGCTGACCCCGCGCTACCTGCGAGTGCTGTGCTCGGGCGCATCCTCGATTTGTTTCGGGACGAAGTCATCGGAACGAACCGGGAGCGCCTGCTTCGGCTGGTCATCGCTGAAGGGCCGCGCTTTCCGAGGATCGCCGAATTCTACCATCGCGAAGTCATCAGCAAGGGCCGCGAAATCATCCGCACCGTCGTCGCGCGCGGCTATGAGAAGGGCGAGCTTCCGACGGATGCCATGGCCAGGTTTCCGCAGCTGTTTTTCGCGCCGCTTTTGACTGCTGTGATCTGGAGGTCGCTGTTCTCGCGGTTCGACCCGCTGGACGTCACGGCGATGATCGAGTGCCACCGCAGGCTGATGCTCGGCCTGAAGGATGAGGAGATCCCCAAATGAAACGTCCCCCGAAAGCGGTTCTCATCGCCCTTCTCGTCGCGGGCGGATTGGCGGGCGCCTGGTGGTACAAGACCCGCCACGCGGGTAGCGGCGAACTCGTCCTGCAAGGCAACGTCGAGGTGCGCCAGGTCAATCTCGGCTTCAAGGTTTCGGGCCGCATCGAGACCTTGAATGTCGATGAGGGCGACCGCGTGCGCACCGGCCAGGTTCTGGCGTCTCTCGAAAAGATCTATTTCCAGGATACGCTCGCCCAAATGCGTGGCCAGCTCGATCAATCGGCCGCCAATTATGCGAAGCTGAAGGCCGGTAACCGGCCCGAAGAGATCGCGGAGGCCAGGGCGCTGGTGGCCGAGCGCGAAGCGACGCTGACGAATGCGAAGATCACGAGAAACCGGGCTGAGTCCCTCCTGAAGACGCCGGCTGGGTCGCAGAAGACCGTCGATGACTCGACGGCCGCTGAGCGGCAGGCGGATGCATCGCTCAATTCGGCGCGCGAGGCGCTGCGGCTGCAGGAGATCGGCTTCCGGACCGAAGACATTGCCCTGGCGAAGGCGCAGCTCGATGAGCGGAAGGCGAACTTGCAGACAGCCGAGCGGCAACTGGCCGACGCCGATCTGATCGCGCCGAGCGACGGCACGGTGCTTAGCCGCGTGCGCGAAGTCGGAGCCATCGTTCAGGCCGGAGAGACTGTCTATGTCTTGAGCCTCACTTCGCCGGTCTGGGTACGCACCTATGTTTCCGAGCCTGATCTCGGGCGCATCAAGCCCGGCATGGAGGTAAGCGTCCACACCGATTTGTCTGGCGGAAAAGTCTACAAGGGCAAGGTCGGCTTCATCTCCACGGCTGCGGAGTTCACCCCGAAGACGGTCGAAACGACGGAGCTTAGAACCGCGCTCGTGTACCGCATCCGTATCGTCGTGGACGGGACGGCGGACGAACTGCGCCAGGGCATGCCGGTCACGATTGACCTTCAGCCCGCACCCGAAAGAACACCTGTTGCGAGCACTACGCCATGATTGGCGAAGAAGTCGCCATTGTTGACAAGCTGACGAAGCGCTTCGCACCGGACGCGCGCCCTGCGCTCGATGCGATCAGCTTCTCGATCAAAAGCGGGCAAGTTACCGGCGTGGCCGGTCCGGACGGCGCGGGCAAGACGACCCTGATGCGCCTCATGGCGGGGCTTCTTGTGCCCACCGAAGGCAGTCTCACGGTGTGCGGTTACGACACCATCAAGGACAGCATCGCGCTGCACCACGCCATTGGCTACATGCCCCAGCGCTTCGGGCTCTATGAAGACCTGACGGTGCTCGAGAACTTGACGCTCTACGCAGATCTGCGCGGCGTCATCGGCAAGGCCCGGTCCGCGACTTTCGAACGTCTGCTCGCCTTCACCGATCTGGCGCGCTTCACGAGCCGCCTTGCCGGAAACCTCTCCGGCGGGATGAAGCAGAAACTCGGCCTCGCTTGTGCGATGCTGAAGTCGCCAAGGCTGCTCCTTCTGGATGAGCCAAGCGTCGGCGTCGACCCGATTTCGAGGCGTGAGCTGTGGCGCATGGTGCATGAGTTGACCCACGAAGGCGTCGCCGTGGTATGGACGACCGCCTATCTGGATGAAGCTGAGAATTGCGCGGAGGTTATCGTCCTCAACAACGGCGCCCTTCTCTATAAAGGCGACCCTAAGACGATGACGGCGCACATCGGCGACCGCGTTTTCCTGGTCGAAGGCGCTGGCGGCGAACGGCGAACGCTTTTAGCGCGTGCGCTTTCCAGGCCGGATATTATCGACGGCGTGCTGCAAGGCGACGCTGTGCGGCTCGTTTTGAAGGAGGATGCGCCCGCCCCGACGGCGCAAGAGCTGGGGAGCGCGGGGCCAATCACGATTGAGCCCGCAAAGCCACGATTCGAGGATGCCTTTGTGGCCATGCTCGGCGGCCAGCCCAAGCGCACGCTCGATTTGAAAGCGGCCCGGCAGGCAGCCGGCGAAGGAAGCGCGGCGGTTGAAGCGCTCAATCTGACAAAAAAATTCGGGGACTTTACGGCCGCCGACCACATCTCGTTCAGCATCAAACGCGGCGAGATTTTCGGCCTGCTTGGCCCGAACGGGGCAGGGAAGTCCACCACCTTCAAGATGATGTGCGGCCTCTCGCGTCCGACCGGCGGGACGGCGCGGGTCGATGGCTACGACCTTTACCGCGCGCCTTCGGCGGCGCGAGGGCGGCTTGGCTACATGGCGCAGAAATTCTCCCTCTATGGCGATCTAAGCGTGCGCCAGAACCTGGACTTCTTTGGCGGCGCTTACGGGCTTTGGGGCGCGAAGAAGCGTGACGCCGTCGACCGCGTGGTGGCGGCATTCGATCTCGGCCCGCATTTGGGCGTGAACGCGGGGACGCTGCCGCTCGGCTTCAAGCAGAGGCTCGCGCTCTCTTGCGCAATTCTCCATAACCCGCCGGTGCTGTTCCTCGACGAGCCGACATCGGGCGTCGATCCGATTACGCGGCGCGAATTCTGGGGCTACATCAATTCCATGATCGCGACGGGCGTGACCGTGATGGTGACGACCCATTTCATGGACGAGGCCGAATATTGCGACCGCGTCGCGCTGATCTATCGCGGCAAAAGCATCGCCATCGATACGCCGGACGCCTTGCAGGCGAGCGTACGGACGCCAGCTTTGCCCAATCCGACTCTTGAAGACGCGTTCATCGCGCTGATCGAAGCCCAGGATAGGCGGGAGGCCGCATGAGCGATTTAGAAACGCTTGAGAGGACACGCCCCGCACCTGAGCCCGCCGCCGACAAGAGATTCGAGGCGCCCGAGGCCAGGGTGCGTCCCGAAGTAGCGGCCGGCGATGAAGGCGGCAGCATCCGCCGCATGCGCGCCTTGATCCGCAAGGAAATGCTACAGATCATCCGCGATCCGAGCAGCCTTGTCGTGGCGGTCGTGCTGCCGTTGCTCCTGCTTTTCCTGTTCGGTTTTGGCGTTTCCTTCGATGTGACGAAAATGCGCGTTGGCGTCGTGATCGAGAACGCGAACCCGGAAACCGAGATGTTCGTGGCGTCGCTCGCGAACACACCGTTCTTCCGGGTTCGCGTTGCCCATGACCGCCGCGCTTTTCTCGATGATTTGACCGCATCGCGCATCGAAGGCGTTGTAGTCCTGGCCGGTGATTTCACCCAGCGCCTGGGGCGGGGTGACACGGCTGGCGTGCAGATCATCACCGACGGCACCGATCCAAACACTGCAAGCCTCGTCACCGCCTATGTGCAAGGCGCATGGCAAACGTGGCTCTCTCAGCGCGCCTTGAGCAGCGGCCTGCAGGGAAAGGCGCTCATCTCGACCGAGCCGCGCGTCTGGTTCAATCCCGAGCTTGAAAGCCGGCGCTTCCTTGTGCCGGGGTCCATCGCACTCATTTTGATGATGATCGGGTCGCTCTTGACCGCGCTTGTCGTTGTGCGCGAGTGGGAGCGCGGCACCATCGAGGCGCTGCTCTCGACGCCCGCCAGCGTGCCGGAATTTCTCGTCGGCAAGGTCGTCCCGAACTTCTTCCTGGGTTTGGGCGCGATGGCCGTTTCGGTCATCTTCGCAGTGTTCGTCTTCGACATGCCGCTCAGAGGCTCGATTTTCAGCCTGCTCGCGGCGACAACGGCGTTTTTGCTCGTGGCGCTAAGCGTCGGGCTTCTTATCTCGACCGTGGCTCGGACGCAGTTCCTCGCAAGCCAGATCGCGATGATGGCGTCGTTCCTGCCAGGTCTGTTCTTTTCAGGCTTCATCTTCGAGCTGTCGAGCATGCCCGCGCCGCTGCGCGCCTTCTCGGCGCTCGTGCCGGCGCGCTATTTCGTGACGAGCCTGCAGACCATCTTCCTCGCGGGCGACATCGCCTCCGTGCTCGTGCCGAGCATTCTCATCCTCACCGTCATGAGCGTCCTTGTGATGCTGCTGACCTGGCGCAACTCGAAAATGAGGCTCGATTAGACATGCCGCCCAAACTGATCGCGCTCATCATCAAGGAGCTTCTGTCGGCCTTCCGCGACCCGCGCACGCGCATCGCGTTCATCGTGCCGCCGATCATGCAGGTGTTCCTCTATGCCTATGCGGCGACGCTCGAGGTTACGAACGCGCCCATCGGCGTCTATAACGAGGACTGGGGGCAGTATTCGCGGCAACTCATCAGCCGGTTCGAGGAAGCCTCGGCGTTTTCGACGATTACTTATTTCAAGAGCGAGAAGGAAATCCAGCCGGCGATCGACAGCCAGAGCGTGCTGGCGGTTGTCCGCATCCCGCAGGATTTTTCGCGCAAAGTGGCGGCGCGAGAACCGGTGAGCGTGCAGGTGCTGCTCGACGGGCGGAAATCCAACAGCGCGCAGATCCTCAACAGCTACATCAGCAGCATCGTCGCGAATTACGCCGCCGACGTGGTTCTCGGTGAGGAGCGGCCCGATGTCAGCATGGTGCTCGACCGCTCCTGGTTCAACCCCAACCGCGAGTACAGGAATACGATGGTGCCGGGCCTTGTCGGCACGCTCACCATGACGACGGTGCTGATGGTGATGGTGATGTCGGTTTCGCGCGAGCGGGAACTCGGCACCTTCGAGCAGCTTCTCGTCTCGCCCCTGCAGCCGACGGAGATCATGATCGGCAAGGCCGTGCCGGGGCTTATCATCGGCGTTGTGCTGGGAACGGTGATAACGGGCATCGTGACGCTGGTGTTCGGCATACCGCTGACGGGCTCGATATTCGTTCTTTACGCGGGCCTTATCGTGTTCACGCTTTCGATCATCGGCGTGGGGCTGTTCATCTCCTCGCTCGTCTCGACGCAGCAGCAGGCGATGCTCGGCGCGATGGTCTACATGATGCCCGCCATGATGCTGTCGGGCTTCACGAGCCCCGTGCAGAACATGCCCGACTGGCTGCAGCCCGTCGCGCTTCTGAACCCGCTCACGCATTTCCTCGTGATCGTGCGCGGCGTTTTCCTGCGCGACATGCCGATGTCGCTGGTCGCGGAGCGCATCTGGCCGATGGCTGTCATGGCGGTGTTCACGCTGACGGCGGCGAGCTGGCTGTTCCGGCGTAAGCTGAGGTGACCTCCAAAGGCGTCGAAAGCGCCGGATGCTTGCCCGAGGTCTTGAGGCGCGGCTCTCGCGTTACGGTTTACAAAGGGTTGAAATTGGTTTCGTTTTGTAAAAACGCCTATATCTAAGAATATAATTACTTTATGCGAGAGGAACGGTTGGCGCGCCCAGCTGATGAAGAGGATCGGTAGCTGACGGCTGCTTAGCCGGGGCCGTAAGGGAGTGAACTCCGAGCTGGCCTCGAAAGAATCAATGCGGATGCTGACGCCGCTTTCGGCGTCCAGAGTGCCTGACGCACGCCCTCGCCTGGAATCGAGGGCTCCTCCATCGACCGGAACCATCGCGCTCCGCGCGAGTTGGGACGGGATACGTTCTAACTAAGGAGAAGGTTCATGAATTGGGATCAGATCGTTGGAAACTGGAAGCAGTTCGAAGGCAAGGTCCAGCATCAGTGGGGCAAGCTCACCAATGACGACCTGGAGCAGGTGAAGGGCGATCAGAAAACTCTGGCCGGGAAAATCCAGGAACGCTATGGCGTCACGAAAGAGGAAGCCGAGAAGCAAGTCCACGAATGGCACAGCAAGCTCTAGCTGAAGCTTCATGAGAGGGGGCCGGAAATTGGCCCCCTTTCCCGCCGCTCCGCCGCCGCTGGAGCTCTACCTTGGCGCCACACAATCGAGTCTGACTAGGTTATTCTGCGGCGCGAGGGTTGATCGATGAAAGCTCCGCTTCGATCTGCCGCCGCCGTTCCATCAAATCATAATCGGCCTGCAGCCCCAGGAAAAAGCCTTCCGACATGCCAAAATAGCGAGCGAGCCGCAGGTCCGTGTCTGCTGTCACCGCGCGCTTTCCCAGAACCAGCTCATTGATGCGGCGCGGCGGCACGTGAATGGCGCGGGCAACCCCGTTCTGGCTCAAGCCCATGGGCTTCAAAAACTCCTCCAGCAGGATTTCGCCCGGATGCGGGTTCGGCAGCAACGCCTCTTTATCCCTTGTGGCAGTCGGCGATTTCGACATCACGCGCACCTCCTTCGTCCCAAACGAAACAAATCCGCCATTGATCGTTGATCCGGATGCTGTGCTGGCCTTCGCGGTCGCCTCTCAAGGCTTACCCCAAGCAAAAGTGCATGGCTTCGCCAAAGCTTGAAATAAGTCTGTAGCGGGTCGCAAGCTGTAATACTCAACCTGAGCAAATGTAGGCAGTTGAACCTTCGGAACCGGACATGTCGTCGAGGGCACAAATTCGCTGGGGATACAAATTCGCTGAGATGGGCAAAGGCGCCCTTTTGGGAAAGCTCGGCTCCTCTGCAAAGCCCCCTTAAGGAAACCAGTTCAGTTTCATGTGGGACTTCGGCATTATGGCGTACGGAGGAACCGGAAGCACACAAGAGCGGGAGGCATCGTCATGGGTTCTCCAAGGCTTCTTATTCGAAACATGAGCGAGCAAGAGCTCGCTTTGGGCCTTGATTGGGCCGCTAGCGAGGGCTGGAATCCGGGGCTCGAGGACGCGAAATGCTTCTACGCGGCTGATCCGAAGGGATTCTTCCTCGGCGAATTCGAGGGCAAGCCCGTTGGCTGCATCTCCGCCGTCGCTTATGACAATTCGTACGGGTTCCTCGGGCTCTACATCGTCACGCCCGACTATCGCGGGAAAGGCTTTGGCCTCAAGCTCTGGCGCGCCGCGATGGCCTATTTGAACGGACGCAATGTCGGTCTCGACGGCGTCCTTGCCCAGCAAGCGAACTACCGCAAATCCGGGTTCACTCTCGCTTATCGCAATATCCGCTATCAGGGAAAGGGCGGCGGGAGCGAACCAGGCGGTCTGACTGACTTGGCACGTATGCCCTTCGAAGAAGTCGCCCGCTACGACGCGATGGTTTTTCCTGCAGCGCGTCCAAACTTTCTGCGGCGCTGGATCGAGCAGCCCAAGGCAGCGGCTCTCGGCGTGCTGAACAATCGGCGCCTCGTTGGTTACGGTGTGCTTCGCCCCTGCCGGGAGGGGTTCAAGATCGGGCCGCTCTTCGCCGAAGATCAGGAAACAGCCGACACTCTCTTCAGAGGGCTGGCTTCGCGTGCATCAGAGCAGTCCATCTTTCTCGACACGCCCGAGGTCAATCCCGCCGCCATCGAGCTTGCCAATCGGCACAAGATGCAGCCGGCGTTCGAGACGGCTCGGATGTACACAGAGCGGCTTCCCGCCACGCGGGCCGATTACTGCTTCGGCGTCACGACGTTCGAGCTTGGTTAGCTCATACCGGCAGGCGTGTCGGCGGCGGTGCAATTAGCAGCGGGTCGCCTTTCGTTCCAAAGCAAATCTTCTTGATGAGCTTGTGCTGACAGAGAAGCATAAATTTGCTTTCTTGCTCCCGCCTTCAAGAAGGGAATAATAGATGATGCTGTTTTTGGCCGGACTGCCACTATGGCAGGCGATGCTTCTCGTTGTGGTTCTCCCAACCATCGTCGCTGTTTGCGTGCAGATCATAGTGCGTAGAGTTTTCGAGCTTCGGCTGCTGGCAACAAATAACGAGATCGCCGGATTCAAGTTTGCGACTGTTGGCGTCATCTTCGCCGTGATTGTCGCCTTCGCCATCATTGTCACCTGGGAAAAATTCGCTGAGGCGCAAGGCGCGGTAGCCCAAGAGGCGGGCGCCGCCGAAACGCTCTACCGGCTTGCCGCCGGCTCCGATGCAAAGGTGAAAGAAACGAGAGAGGCGTTGCGCAGCTACCTCAAGCTCGACGTCGAAAAGGACTGGCCCGCAATGGAGGAAGGAGAGGGAAGCCCTGAGGTCACGGAGGCGCTCGGCTCCCTCTATGCTTCCGTCGCGCGCTTGGCGGAAGGAGAAGTTCGACATACAGCCCTGCTTATAGAAATGTTCAAACAGCTCGACGAAATCACCCATGATCGGCGGACGCGGCTTCATCTTGCCAGCGGAGTGGTTCCCACTATCGTTTGGATTGTCGTTTTTGCTGGGGCTGCCCTCACCGTAGCATTTGCCTTCTTTTTCGGCGCAGCGAACCTTCGCGCTCAGATACTAATGACGACCTTCCTCTCCCTTCTGACCTTCACCGCTGTCTACGCGGTTGTGGAGATCAATTATCCATTCACGGGTCCTTCTTCTGTGAAGAGCCATGCGATAAGCGAGGTGCTTGCGGATTTCACGCCCACACAATAAGCAGCGCTTGAGAGGCCTTCGGAGGGGACAGTCAAAGCCCAAGACAGCCTAACCGCGAGGTTACAAATCCCGCTTGGCCCCAAGGAAGAGACATGGTGGCCAACAAGCCACAGGGCAGCTTTCGGCCTCACC
>CAVXRT010000011.1:0-103097 GCA_963764115.1 uncultured Alphaproteobacteria bacterium | reverse complement strand
AGGTTGAGTGTTATCAGCGGGTCAACTCTCATGGTGAGCCTGTCGCGGTTCGGCAGGCTCACCGTGAGGCCATGGGCAACATCGCTTTTTCATCATCCTGCTACAGCAGGCCCCGCGTCATGCCTTGGGAACGGCAAGCCTCGGCGAGGCTGGAACTCGGGCCGCGAGACAGCGGGCCGCCGCGAAAGCGGTCTCGCTTTTTGCCTCGGGCCGGGCTCGCGGCGCCATCCTCTATCGCCCCGTCCACGCCAGCCGTGGTATCGTGCGTGCGGACATGAGAGAGCTCACGCAAAAAGATGCCATATCGACGCGCGTCAATGACCCGTTTGAAAGCGATGGCGGCGATAGCGCTGATCTTGGCTGAGTTCGCGCCAGCCATGCCCGCCCGCGCGGACATCAACGAATTGCGCGTCGGCGCCTCGATATCCGAGGACGGCGGAACGGTGACGTTCGCGGTCTATTCCGCTCATGCCACGCATATTGAGCTTTGCCTGTTCGCCTCGGCCCAAGGCGCAAACGCGGTCCTGACCCGCGACATCGAGGCGTCGAACGGCGACGGCGTCTGGTCCACGCAGCTCCCGATGAGCGTGCTGGCCAACGCTGGCCTCTCGACGGTCTTTTACGGTTATCGCGCCTGGGGGCCGAACTGGGTCTATGATGCCTCCTGGGTTCCGGGCAGCGATGCCGGCTTTGTCTCGGTGGTCGATGCTGCGGGCAATCGCTTCAATCCCAACAAGCTCCTTCTCGATCCCTACGCCCTCGAGATTCTCAAGCGACCCGATCGGTCCCGGCCTCCCCAACGCCGACCCGACGGTCTTCACGAGTGAACTCAACCGGGATTACGACACACAAGAGATCGCGCCCAAAGGGATCGTGGTCACGCCCGCGGCCAACGCATTCGGCGCCAAGCCAACCGGGGCGCAGAAGGACGACATCATCTATGAGATGAATGTCCGCGGCTTGACGGCCGGCGATCCCTCGGTTCCCGAGGCCGAGCGCGGGACTTATGCGGGCGCGGCAAAAAAGGCCGCCTCCCTGAAAGCGCTCGGCGTCACCGCCGTCGAATTGCAGCCTGTCCAGGAGGTGCAGAACGACCAGAACGACATTTACGCGGCCACCCATGGCGGCGCGCCGC
Organism: uncultured Alphaproteobacteria bacterium; assembly: GCA_963764115.1. Classification (GTDB taxonomy): domain Bacteria; phylum Pseudomonadota; class Alphaproteobacteria; order Rhizobiales; family Rhodomicrobiaceae; genus Rhodomicrobium. The sequence continues at coordinate 101,962 of CAVXRT010000011.1, read as the reverse complement.
CGGCCGCCGGCGACGCCACCTGGAATTCGGGGCGGCATTACACCGCCAACTACTGGGGCTACATGACGCTCGCCTATTTCGCCCCCGACCGGCGCTATGCCTCGAACAAGGCCCCGGGCGGCCCGACCGCCGAGTTCCAGGCGATGGTCAAGGCGTTCCATCAGGCCGGGATCAAGGTCTATCTCGACGTGGTTTACAACCACACCGGCGAAGGCGCTCCGATCCCCAACACCGGGGCGGTCAGCGCCTATCCTCTCTACGGCATGCGGGGGCTCGATAACGGAACCTACTACGAATTGGCGGTGAATGGCCAAGGCGCCGCCAATGCCGGCTATTACGACGCCAATGGCGCCGGCCCCAATTACAACACTCACAATCGCGCCGCCCAGAACCTGATCGTCGACTCGCTCTCTTACTGGAGCGCGGCCATGGGCGTGGACGGCTTCCGTTTCGACGAGGCGCCGCTGTTGGGCAATGTCTGCGAAAGCGACCAGGGAGGGCCGCACACACCCTATTGCCCGGCCGGAACGGGCTTCTATTTCAACACATCGGACCCGAAGACGGCGCTCGCCCGCCTTCAGAGCGAGCCCTCGCTTGCGCTGCGTCCCGCCGCTGGCGGGAGCGGACTGGATATGATCGCCGAACCCAACGCGGTGGGTGGCGACAATCCAGCCCAACAGGGCAATTTCCCGCCGGGATTTTCCGAGTGGAACTTCACCTACAAGGAAGTTCTGCCCAAGGCCCAGAACAAGCTCGGCGTCGTCCCCATCCCGCCCGGCGCCGCCGCCGATGCCCTGACGGGTTCGGCCAGCCTCTTCCAGGGCGCGAGACGCAATAATCGCAACCCTTGGAACTCCATCAATTATGTGGACAGCCATGACGGCTTGACGCTGAAGGATCTCTATTCCTGCGACGGCCCCAATAACAACCAGGGCTATCCATACGGGCCGAGTGACGGGGGCTCGGACGATGTCAGCTGGGACCAGGGCCATCCCGCCACGGGACAGGCAGCCGCCCAAAGACGGGCGGCGCGCACGGGCCTCGCCTTCGTCATGCTGTCGGCAGGCACGCCCATGATCCAGGCGGGCGACGAATATCTGCGGACGCTCTCCTGCAACGATAATCCTTATAATGTGGACTCCGCCGGAACCTGGCTGATCCCGCAGTCGAACCGGACGCCCGACCAGAATAACTTCAGCACTTACGTGACGCGGGCCATCGCCTTCCGCAAGGCTCACCCTTCGCTGCGGCCAGCCGTCTGGTACACGCCGGCGCAGGTGGTCTGGTACTACAGCAACGCCGCCCAGGTTTCAAACGACCCGACCCGGAACAACTACTGGAACGGCGCCAACACCTATCTCGCCGCCATGATCAATGGCGGCGATTTCGGCGATTCCACGCTCTACGTCATTTATAACGGCGGCTCGGCTTATACCGGCGACCTCCCGGCCAACGAGACGCTGTTCACCTTGCCGCCCGCGCCACCGGGCAGGAATTGGTATCGGGTCACCGACACTTGCGAATGGAACGATGGACCGGACAGTTGGGCGGCGCCGGGAAACGAGACCTTGATCGGACCCGGCAATTCGACCTATGGCGTGTGCGGGGAGGCTTTGGCGCTGTTCATCGCCAGGTAATGTTGGGGCAAGACCGTAGCAGTCAGCACGTTCTAAGAAGAAACTACCCTGGCCGCGGCGCGCCCGGGTCGGGGCGTTGGTTTTTAAGCAGCTTCCGCAAGAGGTTGAATTTCGGCCTTGAAGCCAAGCTTAGCGAGTTGAGCCACCAGGCGCTTGGCTTTTTGTTCAACTGGGCGGCGGCGATCGAAATAGCCACCCCCGAGATCTCGATGTTCGACGCCGTCCTTTAGCATGTGATAAATCGCCGTCAGCATCGGGGCGGCCACCGCACAGATCGCTTTCTTGGGGCCACGCCGGCTCTTCAACCGGTTGAATTGCGCCTTGTAGTAGCTGTCCTTCTTACGGACCGCTGCCCAGGCGCATTGGACGAGCAACGTCTTGAGCCAGGGGGCGCCCTTGCGAAGCCGGGAGGATTTGCGTTTGCCCGCACTTTCGTTCTGGCCGGGACACAGACCTACCCAAGAAACCAGATGCCCATCGGTTGCAAACCGGCTCATATCGCTTCCTGTCTCAGAAAGGATCGAGGTTGCCGCCAAGCTGGCAATGCCGGGGATTGTGCATAGAAGCCCAGTCAAGCTGTGAAAGGGAGGCTGACCGGAAGCCGCCCCCTCGTCCATCTTGGCGATTGCTGCCTCCACCCGCCGGTCGATTTGCCCGAGAGGCCAAGGCGTCATATTGACCAAGATGAAGCTGCAACATGAACCGGTGATGATCGGTCAAGCGGCCGTGCAGCGCATCGTAAAGGGCTTTGGGCGAGGCTTTTATCCGCCGGTCAGCCAATTGGGCTAGCTTTTGAGGATTGCGCACGCCTGCGATCATCGCCTCGATCATCCGCCGCCCGGAAACGCAGATGCTGAAAAGGATGTGGCCCATGGTTCGACAAGCTCACCATGAGGTCTAACCCGCTGAATTCGCTTACCCTCATCGTGAGCCTGTCGAAGGATGAGGCTTGGCTTTCCGCCTTTTTCAGGGCCCCTGCTAACCGGAGCGCGCCCCCAGATGCCTGTCGAGGTCGAACTCTTTCTCTGAGGCAAAGCGCACCTCGAACTGCAAGCTGCCATCGTTCAGATCATGGCGGCGAAGAACCTCCGTATTCTCATAAAGCCAATGGATGAGTGCGCCATTGCCGTCATGGACAACCACATTGCGGGTTCGCATGTCTTTCTGAAGCCGCCCGCGGATCAAGGCCGCCAGTTCCGCCACGCCCTCCCCTGTCGCAGCGGAGATCAACACTGCGGCAGGCGTAGCCTGTGCCGCCCGCTTCGAAAGACTGGCCCTTTCCTCCTCTGGCAAGAGATCGGCCTTGTTCCACACCTCCACGACCCGGGTTCGCTGCTCTTCGGCGCCGATCCCGATCTCTGTCAGAACCTTTTCTACTTCGATGCGCTGGGCTTCGGAGGATTCGGTTGCTATGTCCCGAACGTGGAGGATCACGTCCGCTTCGAGAATTTCCTCGAGCGTGGCCCGAAAGGCGGCGATGAGCTGGGTAGGAAGCTCGGATATGAAGCCCACGGTATCGGATAGCAGGAACGCGCCGCCTTCCGGGAATTCAATCCGGCGCAATGTCGTGTCGAGCGTCGCGAACAGCATGTCCTTTGCGAGCACGCCCGCTCCTGAAAATGCGTTGAACAGCGTCGATTTTCCCGCGTTGGTGTAGCCGACAAGGGAAACAACGCGCTGCTCCGTCGCCTTCCGGTGCTTGCGGTGCAGGCGCCTCGTGCGCTCGACGACTTGAAGCTCGCTTCGTATCGTGTCGATGCGTTCGCCGATGGCGCGCCGGTCGGCCTCGATCTGCGTCTCGCCGGGGCCGCCCAGAAAGCCGAAACCGCCCCGCTGGCGTTCAAGGTGCGTCCACGACCTGACGAGCCGGCCCTTCTGATAGGTGAGGCGCGCCAGCTCGACTTGCAGCCTGCCCTCCTTGCTGCGCGCCCGATCGGCAAAGATCTCAAGAATGAGCCCGGTACGATCGAGAACCTTCGCGTTCCAGGCCTTTTCGAGGTTGCGCTGCTGGATCGGGCTGAGCACGTGGTCCACGATCGCCACCGTGACATCGCCGGTCTTGATGATCGCAGCGAGTTCCTCAACCTTCCCCGAACCGAGAAGAGTTGCGGGCCTGGGCTGGATGAGCGGAACCATCCCGCCGAAACAGACATCCAAACCGATCGCGGTTGCGAGACCGGTCGCTTCCGAAAGGCGTTCGCTGCTCGTCAGGTGCGCGAGCGCCCGAACCTGCGCTGTCTGATGCTCCAGGAACTTCCGGACTGGAACGATGACAACCGCACGCGTTGCGCCAAGAGCCCCCTCTACGCTCGCGCATCTCTCTGCGGCGCGATTCTCAGTAATTTCGCGGGGTGCGAGCTTTTTCAAAGGTTTTAACGTTCTCCGTTCTGATCTCCATCGAGAAACGAAATGGGACCACCCGGCATGATTGTCGAGATGGCATGCTTGTAGACCAGCTGCGAGTGCCCATCGCGCCGGAGCAGAACGCAGAAATTATCGAACCAGGTGACGATCCCCTGCAACTTAACGCCGTTGACAAGGAAGATCGTAAGAGGAGTCTTGTTTTTTCGAACGTGATTGAGAAAGGCGTCTTGTAAATTTTGTTGTTTGTCTGGCATGACCTGTCCGTTTTTTCAGCGCGGCACTGGTGGCCGCTTGCCCACTACCCGATTACCCACCTGCGTTTTTATCTCGGTCTTTATACGCACAACCAGACTGGTTGCTCGCCAGCGGGCCGCGCCGCTGTTAGTCCATCAGTTCCTTTCGGTCATGCTAGAAGTTCGTGAGGCGACGAAATCTCCGCCACACTGTGATAAGTCTTTCGTAATTCCAGAGTAATGTCGCCGGGCCTTCCGCTGCCGACGCCGTGGCCATCGATCCTGACGACCGGCATCACAAGCCCGGAAGCGGACGTCTGAAAAGCCTCCCTCGCCGATTTCGCCTCCTCGACCGTGAAAGGCCTTTCCTCGAAATAAAGCCCCTTTGCGCGGGCCGCTTCCATCGCCACCTCGCGTGTTATTCCCTTAAGGATACCAGAACTCTGCCGGGCGCGTCACCAGAATGCCTGCTGCGGTTACGATCCAGGCGTTGCAGGATGCGCCCTCGGTGACGAAACCCTGGGTATCGACCATCCAGGCCTCGTCGGCGCCTGCCTCCTTGGCCTGCTGCCGGGCAAGAGACTGCGCGAGAAGTCCTATGGTCTTGATGTCCACGCGCTTCCAGCGGATATCGGGAATGGTAATGACAGAAATTCCGGCGCCGGCCCTCTTCTCGGCCTTGCCTCGCGACAACGAACGGGCGAAGCAGACGACGGTTGGAGCGACGGTGTCCGCAGGAAAGGCAAAATCGCGGTGCGCCACACCGCGTGTCACCTGGAGGTAAGCAATTCCGTTATTTACCCGGTTGCGGCGAATGGTTTCCCGCAAGATCACGCCGAGCGATTTCAAGCTCATCGGCTCGGTCATTCCGATTTCTCGAAGCGAGCGGCTGAGCCGGCTCATGTGCCGGCGCTCGTCGACAAGGCGGCCGTCGCGAACTTCACACACTTCGTAGACACCGTCCGCGAATTGAAATCCGCGGTCTTCGACATGAATGGCCGCTTCGGCGTAAGGGGCATATCTGCCGTTCACATAGACAACCCGTGTCATGGTCCGCTTTTCCTGCGCAAGCCTTCAACCTGCAATTCTATTGCCAAAGTGCATCCGGCTTGTGAAAGCACAAGTGCGCTCGATCAACCCGCATTCAATCCGAACCCGTTACATGCGGAAAGTTGATTGATTTTAGAGTGCTGGAGAGCTGCCTGCGTCCGAGCGGACGCGGGCCGGACTAGTGTCTGATGTCCCCGGCCCTGTCGTTGGAGTTCACGCCGAGAGCCCTGAGCTTGCGGTGCAATGCTGAGCGCTCCATGCCCACGAATTCGGCGGTGCGCGAAATATTTCCGCCAAAACGATTGATCTGCGCCATGAGGTATTCACGCTCAAAAATCTCGCGCGCATCACGGAGCGGGAGCGACATCAGGTGCTCACCTCCCGACCCGTTTGATGACAAAGGGACGTTTGCTCCGATATCGTCGGGCAGCATGTCGGCCGTGATAACCGCATCGGGATCGCTGTTGGACATGATCATGACGCGCTCGACGATATTGCGAAGCTGACGCACGTTGCCGGGCCATTCATGTGATTGCAGGACGGCCATGGCGTCGTCGCCGATCACCCGGGGCGGCAGGCCGGAGGAGAGCGCGATCTGCTTCACGAAATGCTCGACGAGTTCGGGGATGTCCTCCCGGCGTTCGATCAGCGAAGGCACCCTGAGCGGCACGACGTTGAGGCGATGAAACAGGTCCTGGCGGAAGCGGCCCTGGCTCATCTCGCGCTCCAGATCGCGGCTCGAGGACGAGACGATGCGCACGTCGACTGAAACCTTGGGGCCGCCGCCGATGCGCTGGAACTTCTGCTCGACGAGCACGCGCAAGAGCTTGCCCTGCGTATCGACGGGCATATCCGCGACCTCATCGATGTAGAGCGTGCCATTGTGGGCTTCCTCGAGAGCGCCCACCTTGCGCACGCTCTGGCCGGTCTCCTCGACGCCGAAGAACTCGATTTCGACCCGGTCCGCCGCCATCGACGCAGCGTTGACCGCAACGAACGCGCCGTTCGCGCGCAGCGAGCTGGCGTGAAGGTAGCGGGCGGCGAGTTCCTTGCCGGACCCTTGCGGCCCCGTAATCATTACGCGGCTGTTTGTTGGCGCCACCTTCTGGACGCTTTGGCGCAAATGGTTCATGACCGGAGATTTGCCGATGAGGTCCGAGCTGTAATAGCTCTTCTCCTTCAGCTCCTTGTTCTCGCGCTTGAGTTTCGAGATTTCGAGCGCGCGCATGGTCACGACAACGAGCCTGTCGGCCTTGAACGGCTTTTCGATGTAATCGTAGGCTCCGCGCTTGATCGCGGTGACCGCCGTTTCAATGTTGCCGTGACCGCTGATGATCACGACCGGAAGCTCGGGATGCTGCTTCTTGATGCGGGCCAGAACTTCCAGCCCGTCGAGCTTCGAGCCCTGCAGCCAGATGTCAAGGATGACCAAAGAAGGCCGGCGCTCCTCGATGACGCGCAGCGCCTCGTCGCTGTCCTTGGCGAGCCTCGTCTTGTGTCCTTCATCTTCCAGGATCCCCGACACGAGTTCCCGAATATCGGCTTCGTCGTCGACGATCAGAATGTCAGACGCCATGGCTTAGTCCCTCCTTCGCACTCGTCGCTGCCTGGCCTGACGCGGCGCCCCGCGCCATGCCAGTCGGCCTTGTCTCGTTTTTGTCTGTCTTGTCGGAACTCAGTGACACCGGAATCGACATGCTGATCCAGGCGCCATGCGCGTAGCCTTCGCCTGCGGGGGCGTCGGCGAGTTCCAGCACGCCACCGTGCTGTTCCGTTATCCTTTGAACGATGGCCAAACCAAGCCCGGTACCCTTTTGCCGGGTCGTGACGTACGGCTCGATCAGCCGGTGGCGATTCTCTTTTGGCAATCCGCAGCCATTGTCGATCACATCGATGACGAACCGGTTCTCGACCACGCGCAGGCGGATCACCACTCGGCCCTTCCCTTCCCTGCCTTCGCCGCCACCGTTCGCATTCTGATACGCGTCCACGCCTTCGCTCGCGTTTTTTACGAGGTTCGTGATGGCCTGGGTGAGAAGACGGCGGTCGCACAAAGCTATCAGCGGCTCTTTCATCGTCTCGATTTTGAATTCGATCTCGGGCCGGCTCATCTGGAAGAGGATGACCGCTTCGCGCACGATCTCGCGAATGTCCTGTTCCTCGAAGACTGCCGACGGCATCCGCGCAAAAGAGGAGAACTCATCGACCATGCGCCCGATGTCGCCGACATGGCGGATGATCGTGTCCGTGCACTTGTCGAAGACTTCGCGGTCGGTCGTGATCGAACTCGCATATTTGCGCCGGATACGCTCGGCCGAAAGCTGGATCGGGGTGAGCGGGTTCTTGATTTCATGGGCGATGCGCCGCGCCACGTCCGCCCAGGCCGACGTCCGCTGCGCAACCGTCAGCTCCGTGACGTCGTCGAACGTCAACACCACTCCGAAATCGGCTTTGTCGTCCTGTTCGCGCGTCACCCGGACGGCGTAATTTCGCTCGCCGGTCTCACGCACGAGCGTGACCTGGCTCTGCACCGGCTTGGCGCGGACATGGCGGCGCGACTTTTCAATCACCTCGCCGAACTCAGGGACGGCGGTTCTTAGCGCCTTGCCAATGAGCCTCTCCTCCTTGAGACCGAGGAGCTCAAGCGCGGAGCGGTTTGCAAGCGTCACGCACCCCGCCGGATCAACCCCGATGACGCCGGCAGACACGCCCGAAAGCACAGCCTCGATAAAGCGCCGCCGCTCGTCGAGTTCGGAATTCTTGGTCATAATGTCGTCGCGCTGCGTCTTCAAATCGATGGTCATCTGCTTGAACGTCGCTCCGAGGCGGCCGATGTCGTCGCGCGCAAAGCCGTCGTCGAACCGAACGTTCAGGTTGCCCTGGCTCACCTCCTGCGCGGCGCCGATTAGCTTGCGGATAGGCATGACAAGGCGGTTCGCGAAGACGAGCCCGGTCCAGATCGCCGATGTCAGCAGCGTCAGGGCGAGCAGGACATACATGATCGCGAAGATGAACTGGTATTGTCCCCGCATCTGCTCGAGCTGCGCGAACCGCATGATGTTGAACTGCGTGCGTTGCAACAGCCGGAACACGTTGGGATTGACAGGGCGCAAGGCGAAGAGATAGGCGTCGCCCATGCCGTTCAGCTTCTTCAAGGCCGCGATGCCGTTCGAGAGATCCCAGCTTACCGGGATAATCCGGCCTTCGGCGGCGCGAGCAATGTCGCCGAGAGGCGGAGCGCGATACGGCGGCCCCTCCGACGCCGTTGCCAGGAGATTGCCATTCGAATCGATGATGAACGCGGCCGGAACGGCGCGCAAAGCGACGGCCGCCGAGAAAAACCGGTCGAAGGCCGGCTTGTCCTCCTGATAAAGCGCCGCTTTCTCCTCGACCTCGCGGCTCACGCCCACAATATCGGAGCGAATGGTCTGCCCGCTTTCCTGCATGTAGGATTGGGCGACCTCGACCGAGTTGCTGACGATGCTCTTCACATGCGTGGAGAAGAACGTGTCGAAGGTGCGGTCGATTGAAACGGTGGCGAAGATCGCCAGGAGCACCGCGGGAAACAATGCAACGAGGCTGAAGATCCCGGCGATACGGAAATGCAGCCCTGCGCCCGCCTGCCGCTTCCTGGCTTTCAGAAGCTTGGCGACCTGAAACCCGATGATGCCGATGATCGCGAGAACCAAGGCGGCGTTGATGCCGAGCGCCCAGAGATTGACGTTGTTCGTCGGAATGATCCAGGGCAGCGTCAGGCCGTTCAGGATCAGGAAGGTCGCGACGCTCGACAGGAGCGCGGCGACGACGACGCTGACACTCATCCAGAAAGCGGAAGGCCTGACGAAGGCGAGCGCGGCGCTGAAACGCTGTCCCGCCTTCGCGAGACCCGCTGTGAATTGCGCCTTGAAGCCTGCCGTCACGAGTTCACTGCCGCCCTGTTGCCGAGCAGCATCGGTGGCTGCTGAGTTTGGGGAAATTGTGGCAAATCCACCACGTTTTGTTGTGACTTGGTGTGTCCGAAGGGTTTCAAATCACGTCGAAGCTCAACGATCCAAGCCTCTCGCTACGCTGGTTGAGGCCAAGTCACGGAAGTAACTGCATATCTCGCGGGGGTTTTCCTGACCTTGCCCGACGCTTCGGCTATCCCGGTCTTATTCGCTGGCATGCCGGAGCACTACCCAAACCAGCTTTCATCGCCGATTGAACCGGGATGCAGGGCAAGGCGGAAGCCTGGCTGTTCGTTGACTACGGCGGAATTGCTTAGGTTGGGCTGCGGATGACCCGGATCTTTTGCTCCCGCACCTTCTTGCGAAGCGTATTGCGGTTGAGCCCGAGAAGCTCGGCGGCTTTGATCTGGTTTCCGCGCGTCGCCGCGAGAGCCGCGGTGATCAGCGGAGTTTCCACATCGCGAAGCACCCGGTCGTAAAGGCCGGGCGGCGGGAGCTGGTCGCCGAAAGCGCCGAAATAATCCAACAGATAGGCTTCCATCCACTCGTTGAGCTTGGCTTTTCCGGATGGCGGCGATTCGGAAGCGGCGGCGCTGGAGCTCGTCGACAGTTCGTTATCCACAATATCCGCTGAAATGAGCTCCTGCGAATAGAGCGCGCTGAGGCGGCGAACAAGGTTTTCGAGCTCACGCACGTTGCCGGGCCAGCTGTGACGCTTGAGGCGGTCGTAGGCGTCCTGGGTCAAAGTTTTCGACGGCAGGCCGCTCTTCTCCGCGAGCTTGAGAAAATGGCGGACAAGGTCCGGCACGTCTTCCAGCCGCTCGCGTAACGGCGGCATGCGCAACGGGACCACGTTCAGCCTATAGTAGAGATCCTCCCGAAAGAGGCCGAGCGCGATCTGGTTTTCCAGGCTTTTGTTGGTGGCGGCGATAATGCGCACGTCGGTCTTGATGGGCACGCGCCCGCCGACCGTCATGTATTCGCCTTCCTGCAGCACGCGCAGAAGTCGCGTCTGCGCCTCCATCGGCATATCGCCGATTTCGTCGAGAAAGAGCGTTCCGCTGTCCGCCTGTTCGAAGCGGCCGACCGAGCGCTGCGCCGCGCCGGTAAAGGCTCCCTTCTCATGGCCGAAAAGCTCCAACTCGATAAGCTCGCGGGGGATCGCGGCCATGTTGATGGCGATGAACGGTCCTTTGCGCCGCTGGCCGTAGTCGTGCAGGGCGCGGGCGACGAGTTCCTTGCCCGTCCCGGATTCGCCGGAGATCAGGACCGTCAGATCCGTGTGCATCAGGCGCGCCATCACCCGGTACACGTCCTGCATGGACGGCGAGCGGCCGATCAGCGGCAGGTTCTCGCTTTCGCCCTCGTTCGGAATGGACGACTTCGCGACTTTAGGCTCTCTCAAGGCCCGGCCGACGACCGCGACAAGCTCCTTAAGGTCGAACGGCTTCGGCAGATATTCGTAAGCGCCGCGCTCCGCGGCCGTGATGGCCGTCATGAACGTGTTCTGCGCGCTCATGACGATAATGGGCAGTTCCGGCCTTATCTTCTTGATGCGCGGGATAAGGTCGAAGGCGTTCTCGTCGGGCATGATCACGTCGGTGATCACGACATCGCCCTCGCCCTGGCTGATCCAGTTCCAAAGCGTCGCCGCGTTGCTCGTCGCGCGCGCGCTGTAGCCGGCCCGCGCCAGGGCTTGATTCACGACTGTGCGAATAGCCCCGTCATCGTCGGCTATGAGAACATTTCCGCGGCCCATGTCATTTCGCTCCATCTTTACGCGCGGATGCCTTGTACATTGGCAGAAGCATGCGGAACGTCGTCTGACGCGTGCGCGATTCGCACTCGATGACCCCGCCATGATCGCCGACGATCTTCGCGACAAGAGCAAGGCCCAACCCTGCGCCTTTCGCCTTCGTTGTCACGAACGGCTCGAAGAGGTGCGGTTTCACATCCTCCGGCACGCCCGGTCCGTTGTCCGTGACGCAAATCTCCAATGGCAACCCTACGCTGGAGTCCGAATTGGGAAGCCTCAGGCTGAGGCCGAGCCGGAACGCAGTCGAAAGCGTGATTTGTCCGTCCGGCTTGTCGGCGATGGCGTCGGCGCTGTTTTTGACAAGATTGAGGAACGCCTGGATGAGCTTGTCGCGATTGCCGGGCACGTTCGGGAGACTTGGATCGTAGCTTTGCGTGATCGTCAGGTGACGTGCGAATCCCGCGCGCGCTATCTGGCGGACGTGATCGAGAACTGTGTGAATGTTGACCAACTCTTTATGAACGGGCCGCTCATCTCCGAAGACCTCCATGCGGTCGACGAGATTGCGGATGCGATCGGTTTCCTCGGTGATGAGGTGGGCGAGAGGGCGGTCTTCCTCCGCGGCTCCCGCCTCCAGGAGTTGCGCGGCGCCCCGGATCCCCGAAAGGGGATTTTTGATTTCGTGAGCGAGCACGGCCGCCATGGCGGACACGGAGCGCGCCGCGCCCCGGTGTATGAGCTGGCGTTCGATCATGGCCGCCATGCTGCGCTGCTGCACCATGAGAAGAACGTGATCTTGATCCTCGGCGATGAGCGAAGCGAAAACGTCGACCGCGCGATGAGGCGTTTCCGGACAGCCGAGATCGACTTCGTATTCGTTGACGGCGCCCCGCGTCACTCTCACCTGGTTCGCAAGAGCCGTGAGCGGGTTGGCGTAAGTCAGCACCGTATTCAGTGCACGTTTTTTAAGCAAAGTTTCGCTTATGCCGAAAAAGACCTCAGCGGCGAAGTTCGCAAAAACAATGCGGTTCTCGCCATCGGCGACAAGAAGGATGTGCGGGAGACCTTGGACCAACGCCTTGAAGTCGAGCGCCTTCGCGCTTTCGGCGGTCTTCCTGGTCTTTCCACGAGGACCCATTGAATCAAGCAAGCCGGCTTTGTCCGATGAAAGTTGCGGAGATTGAAAAGCCCACGCCGCATCGAAGCCTGCCCAAATGCTAGGCATAAATGCAGAGCGACTAGTTTGTAGGCATTGTAGCAAATTCGGCCCTCGTGTCAGTAGGCAAAATGACCGTCACGCAAAAGCGCTTGGCTGTTTGGAAGGCAACTTATAAGGTCGTGCTATCCCTTTTCTCCGCAGTTGCCGGTGACTATGCAAATTGAGGACCAAAAACAGCGCCTTCACGCCGCGGTCATCGTGGCGGGCGGAAGCGGCGTCCGCGCCGGGCTCAAGCAGGGGCGGCCGAAGCAATATTGCGAGGCCGGGGGAAAGCCCGTCCTGCGGCGCACGCTCGAGGCCTTCATCGCCCATCCGCAGGTTCATCTTGTCCTGGCCGTTATCCGGGCTGGCGACGAGGACCTCTATGAGGAGGCGGCCAAAGGGCTCTCATCGGAAAAGCTTCTGAGGCCCGTGCCCGGAGGAGCGACACGGCAGCTTTCCGTCGCGGCAGGCCTTGAGGCGCTCACGTCCTTCTCGCCGGATGCCGTGCTGATTCATGATGCGGCCCGGCCCTTCATCTCCGCCCAGTGCATCGGCGATACGCTCGACGCCCTCCAAACCTCGGATGGCGCAATCGCCGCCGCGCCCGTGACCGACACCCTGAAACGAGGCGACTGCGGGCGCAGCGCGGGAACCGTGTCCCGGGAGGGCCTGTGGCGCGCGCAGACGCCACAGACGTTCAACTACGCAAAAATCCTCGAAGCTCACCGCGCAGCGGCCGCCCACACGGATTTTACGGACGACGCATCCATCGCCGAGTGGCGCGGGCTCACTGTGGCGCTTGTCGAAAACACCTCCGAGAATATGAAAATCACCACGGCCGAGGACTTGGCGATGGCGGACTTGATCACAACGGGCGGCGCCCGCGCATTTGCCGATGTGAGGTCGGGAACAGGGTTCGATGTGCATGCCTTCGAGGATGGCGATCACGTAACACTTTGCGGCGTCCATATTCCCCACAGTCAAAAGCTCAAGGGTCACTCCGACGCCGACGCGGGCCTGCACGCGCTGACCGACGCGCTTTATGGCACAATCGGCGCTGGCGACATCGGCGACCATTTTCCGCCCTCCGATCCGCAATGGCGCGGCGCGGACTCCACGGTGTTTCTGCTCCACGCGGCCAAACTCGTCGGCGAACGCGGCGGGCGCATCACGAATGTCGACGTCACGCTTATTTGCGAAGTCCCCAAGATCGGGCCTCACCGGGAGGCCATGCGCGCGCGAATGGCGGCGTTGCTCGGCATCGAGCACGAGCGCGTGAGCGTGAAAGCGACGACGAGCGAGGGGCTGGGCTTTACCGGCAGGCGCGAAGGCATCGCCGCGCTTGCGACCGCTACCGTCGTTTTCGGCGCGGGCTAGCGCGGCGTGCGCGAAATCGGCGCCGTAGCGCCACCTGGAACAGATGTCATGGCCGGGCTTGACCCGGCCATCCAGCCCTGAAATCCAAAAGATCAGAAATTGTAATCCTGGATGGGCGCCTCGAAGGGCGGCCATGACAACAAGGGTTCCTAAATGCAGAAGCGCTTCTCGCCCCCCCGCGCTCGCTGCCGTCTCCGACGGCGCCCGCCCTATGCCTTGTGGTTAACCGTTCGTTCGCGGCGCTGAGTGTTAATCTGAAACTGGTTAACCGGAGCGCCGCCGATTTATTTTTGGTCCGATTTACGCTTCATTAAGGTTGACGGGGCGTGAAGCGAGGCGGCTCGCGCCTACGGGCCAGCTCGTAAGAAGAGGTTATAACTCATTGAAAATAAAAATGTTTCTGTCTTCGCCAAGCCCCATTAAATAGAATTTAATGCTGGAATTTTGGCATTAAGTGGGCTCTGAAAAGTCCGTTAAATATAAACTCGGTTTCCCTGTTAACTACGACGCGCCGAAGCCACCCCGGCGCGTGCGCCGGGAGCGCCATCCATTCTGACAATTTCGTCGCAATATCAATGACTTATTCGTTAACTTCCCGGCAAGGCGCTTTCTCATACAATTCTCACTCAAAGAACATCCGTGACGCAAACGCAAGCGGGACGCCGATCCGGGGATAAAAGTGAGGTCCAATGTGCAGGCAGACAAGCGTAACGAGGCCCGCATCCGATTAAGCGAACGAAGCTTTAGCACCTGCTATCGCAGGCAGCGGGCAGGCGAGCTTAATGCCCGGGTCAAGTCAAATCTGGGCAGCCAAGGACGAAGCGGCGCGCTCGATTTCCGCAATCGGGGCTGCCCCAATGACCATGAAGCCGTAACCGCCCTTGTTCCAGGATATGGCCGCGAGCTTGTCATAGCGGCCCGTTTTGGCGGGGCTGTCGGCGCTTCCGGAGTGGGTCGCCCAAAAGGCGATAGGCGCGCCTTCCGCATCCAGATAGGCGAACTGCGCGAGCGGCCGGCCATCGAACTGCAACAGCTGTGCGCGCTTGAGTTCAAGGCCGGGCGCTTGCAAGGCTTCAGGCGTTATTGGAAGGCCAAGCTTGGCGGAAACGGCGGCGATGCCGCTTCTCTGCCTGTCCAGATTGGCGTTTCCGCCGGCTTCCGGATTGATGCCTCTGCTGGCCGGAACGCCCTCGCTTTGCCAAAGCCTCTTCTGCCTTTCCTCATCCGCCACAGCAGTCGTGAGCGCGAGGGTTTCAGTCACATAAAGCGCCTGATAGTTGGCCGCCGCTTGTCGCCAATCCTGCGCTTGTCGCCAATCCTGTCCTCCGTCTTTGCGAAGCGAAAGGTCGCCTGCGAAACCCAGCCCTACTCCCAGGACAAGGGCAGCCGCAATCTTGAACCACTGCGAGGTCGCCTGGGGTTTCGCGCGCCGGACGTTCCGGTTGATCGGCGTGACCTTGGAGGAAGGGTCGAGCGCGGCGACCTCGTACTTCCGATCGAGAGGGGACATTTCCATGGCGTCGAATATTGGCCCGTCGTGCAGCTTTTGCCGTGAGCTTCCGCTTTCTGAATATCGCTTAAGATCGATAACCGATTCACCCCTTTGCGCACGTGAATTAAAATCGGATCCGCTCCCGCCCACGGGACTTTTGGGCGTCGCGCCGCGCCCGATAATTTCGTCGAACTTGTTGGACAACGCAAAGGGATCCTTCAAATCCTGAGCGGATTCGCTAAGAAGGTCTTCATCGGAAGCCGCAATGATGTCCTCCACCAGAGCATCGGCCAAGTTGAAGAATGGGTCGTTTGTTTTATTCTTGCCCATGACAGTGGCCTTACTCCAATTGTAGCTTCTCTATACGCCTGCGAATCTTCTTTCGCTTGCTTTCATACTCCGTGCTACTCAAACCAAACGCAGCCTGCAATTCCTCTGCTTTCGTTCCGACCATCATCTGGACCGCCAATTTCCTGGCGACCGTGTCGTCATCGAAAAGAGACAGCACCCTTTGCACGTCCAATCTGGCGATCACGCCTCGTGCTTCCACTCCTTCATCGCTCAGTTCAAACTCTTCCACGAACGACCCGTCGTTGCGTCTCCATTCCCAGGCGATGCTTCTCATGACGCCGCTGAAAAAGGTGACGGCAGGCAAGTCCCTTCGCCAGGTCCTGTCTCCCGCCAGCACCCGACTGAAAGCTTCCTGCAGCAGATCTTCATACTCGTAGGTGGTCTTCCTGGCATACAACCTCGCCACTTTGACGAGCGCTGTCTTCTGCCCGTGCGTCAGCGCCTTCACGAGAGCGGCTATTTCGCTCTGTGGCAGCACCGGAGCCGAATCCTCGCCCCGCTCGCTTGTGAACTCGCTCATAAGTGTAGGCGCATGATTGGAGCCTGTTGAGACATCCCAACTTAATTTTTTTTTGGTTTCGCCGCAATGGCGCCCCTTCCGGGGCAATCGGGTGAAGCACAACGTGACAATGCCCCCAATCGCTAAATCGATGGTTATCCCGATTTCCCTGGCGGCGCCCGGTTCCGCTCTAAGGTGCTGAAAAGCTCCCATCGGGGTTGCTTGCGCCCGGCAAAGGCCTTAATAGACGCACGAGCAGGCTGCCAACCCGGCACGGCGTAAGAATTTACGAATGATGAAAGCTCGGGCCGGCAAAGCACCAACTTGATGTTTCCGGAAAGGCGAGGAGCTTCACCCGTGATTGCAGGAATTTTTCGCATTGGCGCGTTTGCGCTGGCGCTTGGCGCACAATTCGCTTACGCGGGCCCGGCCGCTCGCGTCAATGGGGCCGACATTACCGATGCGGAGCTTGCCTTCGCCGAAGCCGAGGTCGGGGCGGAAATCGCAGGCTTGCCCGCTGAAAGCCGCCGCCGCGTACTGGTGGAGTATCTCATCGAGGCGCATCTTTTCGCCGATGAGGCAAATAAGGGCCAACTCACCGCGGGCAAGGAGTTCGAGGATCGCCTTGCCTATTACAAGCTACGCGCGATGCGCGACACCTTTTACGAGAAAAAGGTCCGCGGCGGCGTGAGCGACGAGCAGGCCAAGGCCGCCTATGACGAACAGATCGCAAAGCTCAAGCCGGAGCAGGAAGTGCACGCTCGCCACATTCTTGTGAAAACCGAGGAAGAAGCGAAGGATTCTCGTGAAGCAGCTCAAGGGCGGAGCGGACTTCAATGAGCTTGCCAAGAAGAGTTCGGACGGTTCGAACGCCCATTCAGGCGGCGATCTCGGCTATTTCTCGCGCGGGCAGATGGTCAAGTCGTTCGAAGACGCCGCCTTCGCACTGGAGCCGGGCCAGATTTCCGACCCCATCAAATCCGAGTTCGGCTGGCACGTGGTCAAGGTGGAAGACAAGCGCACCAAGCCAGTCCCGAGCTTCGAGGAAGTCAAGGATCAGATTGTGGCTTCGCTGATCCAGACCCAACTCAAGGATACGGTGCAAAAGCTCAGGGCCGCCGCCACGGTTGACATTCTCGATCCGGATTTGAAAAAAGCCATGGAAGAGGATGCAAAGGCGGCCGCGATCGAGCCTCAGACCCAGCAGAAATAAGCACGAAGGAGCCGTCTCGCATCATGGCGGAAGTTCATAAGGTTTCGCCGTTCGCGCCCGCCGAACTTGCCGAGCTGCCTCCTATAAAGGGAGTGCGGCTGGCGGTCGCCGAGGCGGGAATCAAATATGCGAACCGCACCGACGTTCTGCTTATGCTGTTCCCCGAAGGCACGGAGGCTGGCGGCGTCCTGACCCGTTCGAAAACCTGCTCGGCGCCGGTTGATTGGTGCCGCGAGCAGCTTCAGCATGGAAGCGCCAGGGCGCTTGTCGTCAACTCGGGCAACGCAAATGCGTTCACCGGATGGCGCGGCCGCGAGACGGTGGAAGCCACGGCGGCCTTCGCAGGCGAAGCAGCCGGATGCGAAGCGGATCGCGTTTTCATCGCATCCACCGGCGTCATCGGTGAACCGCTGGATGCCTCCAAATTCAAGGACGTGCTGAAGGAGATCGCGCCGCGCACCCGCGAACACGCGTGGACCGACGCCGCCCGCGCGATCATGACAACCGACACCTTTCCGAAGCTCGCCACGCGCCGGGCCGTTGTCGGCAACGTGCCCGTCACGCTGAACGGGATCGCCAAGGGCTCCGGCATGATCGCGCCCGATATGGCCACCATGCTGTCGTTCATCGTCACCGATGCGCCGGTCGAGTCCCACGTGTTGACCAAGCTTCTACAGCGGCACACGAAGCCGACTTTCAACGCCATCACGGTGGACAGCGATACGTCGACTAGCGACACGCTTCTGATCTTCGCCACCGGCGAAGCCGCCGCGCACGGAGCGCCGAAGATTGCGAGCCCCGATGACCCGGAAGCCGCCGCTTTCTCTGCCGCTCTCCTTCGTCTCATGCACGATCTTTCGATGCAAGTCATCAGAGACGGCGAAGGCATCACAAAGCTGATGACCATCCATGTCGAGGGCGCCGAGAACGAGGAAGCCGCGCACCGCATCGGGCTTTCGATCGGCAATTCGCCGCTTGTCAAGACCGCTATCGCAGGCGCGGACGCCAACTGGGGCCGCATCGTCGCCGCGGTCGGCAAATCGGGCGAGGCTGCGAACCGCGACCGGCTTTCGATCTGGTTCGGCGACATTCAGGTGGCGAAGGATGGCATGCGCCATCCCGGTTACCGGGAAGCGCAAGGCTCAGCTTACATGAAACGCGGCGAGATCGAGATCCGCGTCGATGCCGGAACCGGCGGCCACGGCCGGGCGACGGTCTGGGCCTCCGATCTCACCCACGGCTACATCGATATCAATGCCGACTACCGAAGCTAAAGGCACCACACCGCGCGTCCTCACGGTGGTCGCGGTGGCGCTCATCGACACCGATGGCCGCGTGCTGCTCCAGCAGCGCCCCGCGAACAAGGAGCACGGCGGCCTTTGGGAGTTTCCCGGCGGCAAGATTCACGAGCGCGAATTGCCCGAGGCGGCGCTGATCCGCGAACTGAAAGAAGAACTCGGCATCGATGTGCCCGCCCGCTGCCTCGCGCCGCTCACCTTCGCCAGCCATACTTATGAGAAGTTTCATCTGCTGATGCCGCTTTACGCTTGCCGCAACTGGGAGGGCGAGCCCGAGCCGCTCGAAGGACAGAAGCTAGCCTGGGTGCGGAAGGATCGCCTGCGCGATTACCCCATGCCCGCCGCCGATGTGCCGCTCATCCCGATTTTGCAGGACTGGCTCTAAAAAAGCAGCGCGGATTGCCTGCTCCCGGATCTTAAGAAAGCGCCTTAGCGAAAGTTTTATGCTATATATAACAGCTCATTAAGGAATAAAAAAGTGCAGAACAGACGTCCCCGGAGGCGCGCGCTGCGCTACTGTGCGCGAGGGTGTGGTTAACAGGCGAAAGTCGAAACATATTTAACGGACTTTTCCGCGCTCACTTAAGGGGAAAATTCCTGCATTAAATTCATTTTCAATGAGTAGAACCGCTTGTGCCTAGCCGGCCCGTAAGCGCGAGCCGCCTCGTTTCGCGTCGAACGGCCATTAATTAAAGCGTAAATTGGATCGGAAATAAATCACCCGCGCTCCCGTTAACCAGTTTCAGATTAACACTCGGCGCTGCGAACGAACCGTTAATCGCGAGGCATACGGCGGGTGCCGTCGCAGATAGCGGCTGCCAGATCGCAGAGCGTGCCTGAAGCATCCTTCATTGTAATCGGACGCGGGCGTCGCCATGAGATGCCCAACTTGAGCCGATGGCGAGTAAGTTCAGTATTACAATTGCGCTCCGACGCCAGTCCTCCGCATTGACGTTGCGCCAATGTTCAGCCGGAACGCACGTCCCCCCAGCGAAAGCGCTGGAGGGTGTCGCCTCTCGGCTGGACTACCTCTTCTTCGGATCCCAATTAAGGTAGCCGGTCGTCATAGCAATTCCAAAAACGAGGATACCAACCCAAATCCATACCGGATCCATATGAGCCTCCTAGCTCGTTACTGTGGAGCCAAGTTGAATAAAACCACCCATTTCAGCAAATGACGGGTGGCGATCTGGCATCTTCCAGCCGCCGTGATTACGTGTGCATAGTATTCAGCTTGACGAATAAAACATACGCCCAAGCCGTTTATTTGTAAATATTCATAATGCGGAGATGCGACATTTAGTATAATAGTTCACCAAGATCGCATTTCATGGGCCATACTTAAGCTCAAGCTTTATAGTGAAATGTTTGATGTTTTTCAGCGCCTTACTGAGACCGCCTATTCCCTCATCGCGATAAGGAGCAGCTATACGGATTTGCTGATGCTGCTATGCCTGCCGCAATTCAGTGGGCAAGCCACTCAAAGGGCAGAAGCTCGCTTGTATGCGAAAGTATTGCTTGTGGCGCCGGCCGCGGACGCGCCGCTCATCCCGATCCCGCAGGACTGGCATTAAACGGCAGCGCATCCGCAAGGACTGCAGGCCTTATCCCGTCGTAACCGCAGTCTCGATATCGGTGGGATCGAGACCCTGGCCTAACCGCGCCTTCAACATATCGTGGTCGAGCTCATTCTCCCATCGGGAGACCATAATTGTCGCGACGCCATTGCCGATGATGTTCGTCAAGGCTCGGCACTCGCTCATGAACTTGTCGATGCCGAGCAGGACCGCCATGCCGGGCACAAGCCGGGGGTCCACTACGGCAAGCGTCGCAGCAAGAGTGATGAAGCCCGCCCCAGTGACGCCGCTTGCGCCTTTCGACGTCAGCATCGCCACCACGAGTATCGTCAGTTGCTGGCTGAAAGTAAGATCGATTCCAAGCGCTTGCGCTATGAAAAGGGTCGAGAGCGTCATGTAGATATTGGTGCCGTCCAGGTTGAACGAATAGCCGGTGGGGACGACGAGACCAACGACCGACTTCGAACAGCCCAAACGCTCGAGCTTCTCCATGAGCTGCGGGAGAGCGCTTTCGGACGAGCTCGTGCCGAGCACAATGAGCAACTCGTCCTTGATGTAGAAAAGAAACCGGAAAATATTGACGCCCGCGAAGCGCGCGATCGATCCAAGCACAACGATAACAAACAGCGCCGAGGTGAGGTAGAAAACAGCGATAAGACTGACGAGATTCCCGAGCACCGTCGGAC
This sequence comes from uncultured Alphaproteobacteria bacterium, assembly GCA_963764115.1. Lineage (GTDB taxonomy): Bacteria > Pseudomonadota > Alphaproteobacteria > Rhizobiales > Rhodomicrobiaceae > Rhodomicrobium. The sequence goes on along the minus strand of CAVXRT010000011.1, from coordinate 81,281 downwards.
CGTATTTCCCGATCGTGTAAGCCATCGCTCCGAATGCGCCGATCGGGGCCACTTTCATGACGATGGCGATGACGCCGAAGATGGCGTGCGCGGCATCGTCGATAAAGGTGCGCACGACGGTGGCCCGGTCTCCCATGGCCATGAGCGCGAAACCGAAAAGGATCGCGAAGAGAAGCACTTGCAACACATCGCCTTTTGCGAATGCGCCAACGACGCTATCCGGGATGATGTTGAGGAAGAAGTCAACGGTGCTCTGATGCGCGGCCGGATTGGCAAACTTCGCAACGGCCGCTTCATCGGGCTTGCCGGTGAAGCCCGCGCCCGGGCGTACGATGTTTCCGATGATAAGACCGATAGCGAGCGCGAAAGAGGAGACCACCTCGAAATAGACGAGCGCCTTGACGCCAACCCTTCCGACCTTCTTGGCGTCCTGCATATGGGCGATGCCGGAAACTACGGTACAGAAGATGATGGGCGCGATCACCATCTTGATCAGCTTGATGAAGCCCTCGCCGAGCGCCTTGACGCCGTCCTGCGTGGCGAAGTTGGGAAAAAGCCATCCGACGGCCGCGCCAAGGACAATCGCGAAAAGCACCTGGACGTAGAGGACCTTGTAAAACGGCTTCGTGGCCCGTACGGCTGGACCCCCGGCGTCCTCCATCGTCACTGTTGCCATTTTTCGTCTCCCTTGCGTCCCGGTAGATTATTTTCTTGTGTGATGAGGTTAGTGGAGAGTGTTCGCCTTTGCACTCCTTTCTTCTTGAAATGTACACAAGGCGCACAGCTCGCGCCGCTTGTGTCGGAAGCCACGCTTAATAAGCCTGACTTTTGCCGATGGCGCAATCTGCGGCAACTGGGAGGGCGAGCTCGAACCGCTCGAGGGGCAGAGGCTCGTCTTGGTGCTGAAGGCTGAGCGATTACCCGATGCCCGCCGCGGATGTGTCGCTCATCCCGATGGGCTTAAGGCGTGTGAGTGCCAGAAGCGGACTGGCCGACCGTCCATTCGAGAGCCTACCGCAAAGCCAGATACGCTGCCCGCGTCTTCATACTGCTCTTCGCCAATTGAGATGTGGGGCCGGCGCAAGCCGTGCCGTCCAGGGTGAACTAAATTCCGCAGCTCTTGGAGATGTATTATCAGGTTCACGATGTCAACAATCACATTTTTAGTTTCCAAATTGGCTACCCATCCGGCTTCGTTTGCAACCTCGGTGAGTTGGCCCAAGTTCCAAAACTGAGGCCCCCCTTTGTGAAGCCGGCGAGAATTAGGAATTTTGAGTAAATATCCCCCGGCAAAGCCGGGGGCTTTAGATTATGAGCCGCTCAAAGCGGCTGCTGGGGACGCTGACGCGGCCCCAATTCGACGAGCCGCCTCAAGGCGGATTTTCAGTTCCACAAACGCAATTGATCCAAGCGCTTGTCTTCAGCCTCCTGGTTCTGGATGTATTGCCTTATCGCCTCTTCATCACGGCCCACCGTGGATACAAAATACCCGCGAGCCCAGAAGTGATGCCCTACAAAGTTCCGCTTCTTCTCACCGTAGACCCGGGCCAAATGAATCGCGCTTTTGCCTTTGATATAGCCAATCACCTGCGACACCGAATATTTCGGCGGGATCGAAATCAACATATGCACGTGATCCCTCATCAAATGCCCCTCCTCGATCCGGCTCTCCTTCTGCCTGGCCAGATTGCGAAACACCTCGCCAAGATACTTGCGCAGTTCCGCGTACAGCGTCTTTCTCCGGCACTGCGGGATGAACACAACGTGGTATTTGCAGTCCCATTTCGCGTGGCTTAAGCTCTCTTGATCGTCCATCGATCTTCCCTTTCGTGTGCTTGGCGGCTCACGAAAGGCAGCGTCGGGGAGAGACCTCCGGAAATGTCAAACTGCTACTGTCACCCCGGCAAAGCCGGGGGACTTCCCGTTTGTGTTAAAGCTGCAGACAACTGTGAAGGCTCATGAAGGCATTTCAAGAGGATCAGGGCCTCGGATGCCGAACCGAGCATGACGCATGCCGCGTAATAAGCTTTTGCTTTGTATCTCACGTTTAGTTTCCGATACTCCACAGGACTAGAACCACGCGTCCAGTATTGGCCGTCTCGTAGACCGTACTTTAGTTCAATATCTCCACTCTTTTCCGATATAGGTTTAAGTTCATCGTAAGAGCCATTTAAAAATCTATGCTCATGCAGGTGCCATACTGGCATTGCGCTCTGGAATAAGTATTCTTCGCAAGTAACTCTACCGCTTTCATTAATCGCGATGATAGTTGCAAACCCTCCCTTACCGAGTCCTCATCTCTCTATAATCTTCCCACCTCTCCTTTCATCAATAACGCAAGTCTTGCCGCCTCTGCTGCTCCTTTTGCACGCTGTTTAAAATGGCGTGCCACCCTATTTAATTCGGCGCGCGATATGCGCCGTAAGGGTTTTACCGGGTGCAACCGCTTCATTTCTCACTTCTGCTTTTGGGGGATCAAAACAATCCTTTTAGGGTATAAAGCACCTCCAACGCCTCCCGAGGGCTGAGGCTGTCCACATCCAGCGCCGCCAGTTTCTCCAGCGCGGGGTGCGGCGCGTCTTCAAGCGCCGACTCGGCCGCAGGCACCGGCGCGGAAAACAGCGGCATGTCGATCGGCAGTGTCAACGGGCCATGCGGCCCTGCCCCGCTTTCGAGCTGCGCCAAAATCTGCTTCGCGCGCACGAGCACCGGCTTCGGCACGCCCGCGAGCTTCGCAACCTGCACGCCATAGGACCGGTTCGCGGCCCCCACCTCGACCGCATGCAGGAACACGATCGCATCCTTCCACTCGGTGACGCCCATGCGCACATTGCCCGCGCGCGGCAGATCGTCGGCGAGACGCGTCAGCTCGTGGTAATGCGTGGCGATCAGGCCGCGGCAGCGCGTAGCGTCGTGCAGATGCTCCAACACGGCCCAGGCGATGGAAAGCCCGTCGAAGGTCGCCGTGCCGCGCCCGATCTCGTCCAGGATGACGAGGCTCTTCGCGCTCGCGCGGTTGAGGATCGCGGCGGTTTCGGTCATCTCCACCATGAAGGTGGAGCGGCCGCGCGCGAGATCGTCGGCCGCGCCGATGCGCGCGAAAAGCCGGTCGGCCACGCCGATATGCGCGGACGCGGCCGGCACGTAGGAGCCCATCTGCGCGAGCACGCCGATGAGCGCGTTCTGGCGGAGATAGGTGGATTTGCCCGCCATGTTGGGGCCCGTCACCACGAAGAAGCCGGGCGCGCGTTCGCCCGCGCCGTCGAGCTTGCAATCGTTTGCGATGAAGGGCGCGCCATCGCGCGCGAGCGCCTGCTCCACGGCGGGGTGGCGGCCGCCCTCGATGAGGAAACAGCGGCTGTCGTCCACCCTTGGCCGCACATAGTTCTGCGCCTGCGCGAGTTCAGCGAGCGCGGCGAGGCAGTCGAGCGAGGCAAGCGCGGAGGCGGCGCGCGCGATCGCGGTTTCTGCGTCGAGAACGGCGGCGGCCAGCTCGTTGAAAAGCGCGAGTTCGCGGGCCAGCGCGTCCGCGCTCGCGTTCAGGATGCGGTTTTCGAGCGCCGACAGCTCGGCGGTTGTGAAGCGCACCGCGTTGGCGAGCGTCTGCTTGTGCCGGAAGACCGCCGCGTGAGGCTCGGCCTGCAGCGCCGGCGCCGACGCAGGGCCGACTTCGACGAAATAGCCGAAGACCTGATTGTACTGGATTTTCAGGCTCTTGATGCCTGTTTTCGCGGCATAGTCCGCCTGCAGCTTGGCGAGCACGACCTTGGTGCTTGATTGAAGGTCGCGAAGCTCGTCAAGCGCGGCATCGTAGCCGCTGGCGATGAAGCCGCCATCGCGCGTGAAGAACGGAAGCGCGTCTCCGAGCGCACGTTCAAGGGTCTGCGCAAGGCTAGCCTTGGCTCCCCCGCCGCTCGCAAGGAAAGGCGCAAGCGCTTTCAAAATTCCGGCGAGATGGGCCGGCTGCGCCGGAGCTTGCATCAGAACCGCGCTCACCTCCTTCGCGACGGCAAGGCCATCGCAGATCGCGCCCAGATCGCGCGGGCCTCCGCGCTTCAGCTTCAGGCGGGACAGCGCGCGGCTCATGTCGGGCGCTGTCTTCAGAATGTGGCGAACGCGCTCGCGAAGCGCCCATTCCTCGATCAAGGCCGCCACCGCGTCTAGCCGCCGGTTGATCAGGTCCACATCCGCGGAAGGCGACACGAGACGGCTCATCAATTCGCGCGCGCCCGCAGCCGTGACGGTGCGGTCGATGGCGGAGAAGACGGTCGGCGCGCCCTCGTTCCTTGGGCGCACCAGCTCCAGGCTCGCGCGCGTCGCCGCGTCAATGGAAAGGAGCGTGGCCGTCGCTTCCCGTCTTGGCGGCTGGAGGGCCGGCCGCTCGCCCATCTGCGTGAGGTTCACATATTGTAGGAGAGCGCCGATCACGGCGAGATCGGCGTCTTCGAAGTCGCCGAGACCGTCGAGCGCCGCCACCTCGAACGCCTCCTTCAACGCGCGCTCGCCCCGCGCCTTCGTGAAGGAGGCGCGCGGCAGCGGAGACAGCGGCGCGCCTGCCCCTTCGCTCGCAGCCTTTGCGGCTTCGTCGGCGACTTCGTCGTCTGGGATGAGCAGTTCCGCCGGCCGAAGACGCAGAAGCTCGCCCGCAAGATCGGCCGCAGCCGCGTCGCTCAACAGAAACTCGCCCGTGGAGATGTCGAGCGCAGCAAGAGTGTAGCGCGCCGCCGCGCCCTTGCCGCTTCGGGCGATTGCCGCCAGAAAGTTGTTGCTGCCCGACGCGAGGAGCGCGTCCTCGGTGAGCGTGCCGGGCGTCACGAGCCGCACCACGTCGCGCCGCACCACCGACTTCGGCCCGCGCTTCTTGGCGAGCTCCGGGTCTTCAAGCTGCTCGGCCACGGCCACGCGAAAGCCCTTGCGGATGAGCTTCTGCAGATAGTCGTCGGCGCGGGCGACCGGGACGCCGCACATGGGGATGTCTTCGCCCGAATGCTTGCCGCGCTTCGTAAGCTGGATGCCAAGCGCATTCGCGGCGGCCACCGCATCGTCGAAAAACAGTTCGAAGAAGTCGCCCATGCGGTAGAAGAGCAGGAACTCGGGGTGCTTGGCCTTCACCTCGAGATACTGGGCCATCATGGGCGTGGCGTTCCTGGCGTCGCCCGCGTTTTCGCGCGCCTCGGTCTTCTGCATGATCGACGACAAGATTTAGCCTCCGCCCGACTCGTACCGGCAAGCGGAGGAGTGTACGCGGGCCGCCCTTCCGGGGAGAAGAGCGCGGGCAGGGTTATCCCCGCTTGACTCTCCCTTATCTGCGCTTGAAGTTTCTACCGACTAGACTAGATTAGTCCTATCATAGAGAGGCAGTCGTGAACGCCGAACCAAGAAAAACCTGGACCGTCGCAGAGGCCAAGGCCCGGCTCTCTGAAATTCTTCGGCTCGCCAGCGAGGAAGGCCCGCAGCGCATCGGAACGAAGACGCCATATGTGGTCGTCCCCGAAGAGGAATGGCTAAAGCGCGCCGAACCGCGCATACCGCTTGGCCGCTGGCTCGTCGAGAACCTGCCGCGAGGCTTCGATGACCTGGAATTGCCGGACCGCCACGAACCGGTCCGGTCCTCGCCCTTCGAAGACTGGGACTTCGAAGATGACAAAGACGCAAAATGAGCGTCCTCCTCGACACAAACGTTATTTCCGAACTGGTGAAGGGAACGCCGAACGCGAAAGTTCTCGCCTTTGTCTCGCACGCACAGTCGGCATGGATAGCAGTCATCACCGTGCATGAACTCGAATTTGGCATCGCTAGGCTTCCAAAAGGCAAGAGACGCGCCGCGTTGGAGGCTAAAATCGCGCATGCACTAACCCGATACAAAGACAGTATCCTTCCCATAACCCGCCGCGAAGCTCGGGAATCTGCTTTGATGCGAGCCGAAGCGCGCGGGCAAGGCCGGGTCCTCGATCTGCCGGATGCGCTCATCGCGGCGACGGCGAAGGAGCATGGCTTGACGCTTGCGACGCGAAACATCTCCGATTTCGATCATTTAGGCATCGATGTTGTCGATCCGTGGAGGGCGTAGCGCTCAGTTTGGGCGTCGCTGCCGTTCCCCGTGACGGCAAACGGCTGCCCTGACGCATTCTCGAACCGGATTTCGGCCCAGCGCGGTTCATGCTCTCCTTGTTTCGCGACAGTCGAAGACGGGGCGCCCTGCTTCCACGTCACGGCCACTTTGATCAAACAAGGCGGATTGGCCCAATCAACAATGCCTTCGCCGTCGTCGTCGTAGATCTCGATCTGGCTCGCGCCGTTCTCAAGCGGAAAAAGCCTAAGCGTCAGCGGCCCGTGCTCCCATGAAAGCGAAGGCCCTAAAGGAAGGATCGAGCCCGCGCGGATGAAGGCGGGCGCGACTCCGAGCGGCGCGTCAACGCTCCTTTCACCGCATGCCAGACACGCGCCCGTCCTGATGTCGTACCAGCCGCCGGCTACCTTCGGGAGCCATACCCTGCGGCTGACAGCGCCGGGCTCAACCACCGGCGCGACGAGAACATCAGGGCCGAGCATGAACGCGTCGTTTTCCAGGTAGCTTTCCGCTTCGTCGGGGAAATCGAAAAACAGCGGGCGCAGGACAGGCTCGTGATGGGCGTGCGCCCGCCACATGAGCGTGTAGACGAGCGGCACAAGACGCTCCCGCCATTCCATCGCCGCGCGAACCAGAGGCAGGATCTCCGGAAACATCCACGGCTCGTTCGCACTGCCATCATCTTTCCACGAATGGATCGAGAAGCGCGGCCAGTATATGCCCTGCTCGATCCAGCGCATGAACAGTTCGGGCTCGGGCTTCGGCCCCGCGAAGCCGCCGACATCATGGCCGAAATTATAAAGCCCGGACAGACTGAGGCCGTGCCCCATGCGCAGATTCGCGCGCAGCGTTTTCCAGTCCGTGCGGTTGTCGCCGGTCCAGGTCTGCGCATAACGCTGCATTCCCGGCCCGCCCGAGCGCGTCACAAGAAAGGGACGTCTCGACGGGACATGCTCCCGTTGCGCGAGCTCGGAGGCTCGCAGCATCAGCCCTGTCTGCACCGGCCTCAGGCATGACATTGCGCCGCCGCGTCCGTCCAGATCGACCCGCGCTTCATCGTCCCAGATTTCGAATTCGTTGTTGTCGTTCCACGTCGAGGCGATGCCGTAATCGAGAAGCTCAGTTTTTACCTCGCGGCGCCACCACGCGGAAGTTTGCGGGTTTGTGAAATCGAGATAGGCCGCCTCCCCGCCCCAGAATTGCGCAATGTGCGGGCGGGTTTCGTCCTCGCTGTCGCGGACGAAGCCCCGGAACGCTTCAACTTCGGCAAAGAGCGGATGATCAAGCAGCATGGCGGGCTTCAAATTGGCGATGAGGCGAACGCCGGCATCCAAGAAGCGGCGGCAAAGTGCGGCGGGATCGGGAAAGCGGTTCCGGTCCCAAGTGAAGACGCAGCGCCTCTCGCCCTGCCTGGTGTAGCCCGACGAGAGGTGAAAGGACTGGCATGGAATGCCATGCTCCTTCAGCCGCGCGAGAAATCCGCAGAGTTGCGGCTCCGCATCGTCGGCTTCGGTGTATTTCATCGTCGAGCCGGAGTAACTGAGGCTCCAGCGCGGCGGAAACGCCGTTCGCCCCGTGAGGGCGACATAGCCGGCCGCCACATCGCGCAACTCCTGGCCGAACATCACATAAAGGTCGAGATCGCCGTCGCTCGCTTCAAAACTCCGGTAAGGGCCATGATAGGCGTCGATCTCCTGGCCGAGATCGAAGGCGCCGCGCGAGAGATTATCGTAGAAAAGCCCGACTGCGGGCGCCCCCGCGCCGGGCCGGACGGTGATGTAAAAGGGAATGTGCTTGTAGAGCGGATCGGATGTTGCGGCATCGTAGCCGAGCGCATCCGTGGCTCCCATTCTGAGGCGGCGTCCATGCTTGTTCGCGTCGCCGCTTTTCTCACCGAAGCCGTAATAATGGTCGGAAGGGTTGCGGACGAGATAATGGGCAAAGCTTGGCCGCCCCGCGCTCGAAGAGATAAGCCTGCGTTTGCCTGTCCTGCAGCGCGGGCTGGAAGGCCGCGGCTTTTTCAGTGCGAAAGGACCAGGTGAGCGCGAGAGGCGAACGGCGGATCTCCGCCTTCACGAAAGCGGTTTCAATCGTGACGCTGGCCTCTGCCTCTTCGACTGACAGGATCTCAGAGCCGGGAAATCCCCCCACATCGAAACGGTCGCGGCCAGCCAACGGATCGCAGCCCGAGAGTTCTGGGGAAAGCGACCACGTGCGAGGCATTCGCAAGCCTTGCGCCCGCACGATCAGCAAACGAACAAGATGCCGGTCCAGAAAGAACAGCGTCAGGCGAAACCCGCGATCGAGGCCGATTTCAGCCCGGCTTCCATCTGCCGAGATCAACCGCGCGCCGCCGAGCGTCAGCATTCACTCTGCCTTCCCTAATCTAAAGCGTCGTGCGGTCAATCGGGACGCGGACCATTGGACTTGGCTTGCCGCTTGAGTTTGCGTCACGAATTTCCTTGAGTGAGCATCGTAGGAGAAAGCGCCTTGCCGGGAGGTTAATAAAATAAGTCCTTGATATTACTGCTACATTTTTCATAAGCGGCGCACGCGCCCGCCTGGCTTCAGTGCCGAAATGGTTAACAGGGGAACCCGGATTATATTTAACGGACTTTTCAGAGCCCACTTAATGCCAAAATTCCGGCATTAAATTCTATTTAATGGGGTCGGTCTAAGCCAGGACTCCGTTAATTTTCAATGAGTTAGTACAGAGCCCCCTAGCCGGTCCCGTAGGCGCGAGCCACCTCGCTTCACGTCCCATCAACCTTAACCAAGCGTAAACCGGACCAGAAATAAATCGGCCGCGTTCCGGTTAACCAGTTTCAGATTAACACTCAGCGCCGCGAACGAACCGTTAACCGCGCGGCATGGGGCGTGCGCCGTCGGATACGGCGGCCGCCATAGGGAAGCACTCCTGCAATCGGACGAGGGCGCGGGCCAAGCTTGCGTCGCTGCGGGTCCAATCTTCCGCGCGTCGCCATACACGAAGGCGGTGAGCCGCGCCTATGATAACATGGGCGGCGCTTCGCTCCTGATCGCCCAGCGCAGCCGCGCCGATCTGGCGCGGGGGTTTGCGTCGGTCTCCTCCTCCGACGGCTCAACCCCGCGGCGATCCTTCAGCTCAAAAGCAGGAGCGGGGGGCTGCGCCTCCCCTGGAAGGTAGCGCGAAGACTTCGCCTGTTTGCCTCCGTGACTTTGCAAGAAGCGCTTCACGATGCGGTCTTCCAGCGAATGAAAACTCACAACGGCAAGCCGCCCTCCCGGCTTCAGGATGCGTTCGGCCGCTTCGAGCCCGCGCTCCAACTCGCCGAGTTCGTCGTTCACGTAAAGCCGGAGCGCCTGGAAGGTCCGCGTAGCAGGATGTTTTGCATCATCGGGGCGGCGGCCAAGAATGCGGCTCACAAGATGGGCGAGTTGGCTTGTGCGCTCGAAGGGCGCATTCACCCTGTCCGCCACGACGGCCGCCGCGATTGCGCGCGAGCGGCGCTCTTCGCCGAACTGATACAGGATGTCGGCTATCGCATCTTTTTCGAAGGTATTGACGACATCGGCGGCGCTCTGCCCCTTCCCGGACATGCGCATGTCGAGCGGGCCGTCCCGCATGAAGGAGAAGCCGCGCTCCGCTTCGTCGAGTTGCATGGACGAGACGCCGAGGTCGAGCACCACGCCATCCACGCAATCCCAGCCGATGGCTTGTGCGGCCTCTTCCATGTCGGAGAAAGGTGTTTCAGCAAGCTTCAGGCGGCCGCCGCACTCCGCCTCAAGCGCACGGCCTCCTGCTATAGCAAACGGGTCGCGGTCGAGGCCCAGCACCTCGCATTGAGCCGCATCGAGAACTGCCCGGGCATATCCACCCGCGCCGAATGTGCCGTCAATGTATCGCTCGCCCGCCTTTGGGGCGAGCACTCGCAGCACTTGCCCCAGCAGAACCGGGACGTGACGGACCGGTCCGCCATTGGGAGGCTGGCCCTCTTGCCCCCTCCCACGGTCCGTCACTCCCACCTTGCCCCCTCGTTTGCGCCGCTTCATCAGCGGTTCCCCGCGCCGAGCCCCTTGCGAAGCGCGAGCGCCTGTTCGCGCGCGCGTTCGCGAAATTTGTTGTAAGCCTCAGGCTCCCAGATTTGAAACTTGTTGCCAAGGCCGACGAAAACCGCCGTCTCTGTGATTCCGGCATGATCGCGCAGGCGCTTGGGCAGGACTGTGCGGCCATCCGGGTCGACTTTGAGTTTTTCGCACTCTCCGAAATAGACGATTTCGAGGGATTCCCGCTCTTGCGATCCTGCGGGATGCCTTCCCACAATGCCTTTGATCTCTTCGACCAGACGCGCGCCGCCAGCTTCAATCGCATCGTAGTCGAGATGCGGATAGCAGTGAATTTCGTCGGCGCTTTCCTGGGCAAGGACGGCGCGGAACGGCGCCGGGATGGCGACTCGTCCCCGTTGATCGACCTTGCTCTCGACGCGCGATGCGAACTCATCCATCCCTCAAATCCACGCTCCCGTCGAACGCGCACGAGACGGCTGCGCAACGTTTGCATCAACCCTTCCGGACTTTCCCGTCTTTACCCATCTCTACCCGGACACAAAAACAAGGATGCAAAATCCATGTTTCGCGCATCAACGGGAAATTAGCGAAGTAAAGTTACAAACAAGAAGCCAGATCAGTCATTTTAGGCCATGCCGAAAGGACCGGAGGGAGAAACCTAGACGCGCAGTGGCCGTGCGCGATAAAAGCTTTTTCTCTCCCCCCAAGTCACCCCCTTCCGAACGGGCAGCTATGGGATAGCATGGGTATTTATGGGCGTCAACAGGCGCGGGCGAGTTGTTACAATTTGGTTAGTAAATTCTTGCTAATTGCCGCAGTGCGAATTCACGCCACAGGGGGCGGCGCAGCTTGAGTTCTCACCCCCCCTCACCCCAACCCTCTCTCGATCCGAATTCGTTTTGGCGAGTTCGCAATTGACTTATGACCGCATCCGCTTGCCGATGCGGTTGGGAGAGTGAACGGGGGGTGTCCGCTGCAACGGCGTCCCGTCTCCCCTCTGTCCAAGGCAGGATGTTTGGAAAGCCGGGGGGCGCATGAATAATGGGGCTGTTTCGTTCGCTCCGCCAAGAGCAGAAGCTAACGGCGAAATATCAGCTCAGAATTCTCCGGCGGATAAGAGAGCACGCCGTCCAGCGCCCAGCCTTGTGTAAAGGGCTGTATCGCTATTCGAGCACTCAGCTTTCGTTACGCGCGAGAAAGGCCTCGATCGCGCGCGCGGTGTCCTCGGGCTTTTCTTCCTGGGGCATGTGCCCGCAGTGATCGAAGACGACAAGCTCCGATGGTGCAATGTCCGCTCTGAGCCGCCGCCCGAAAATGGCGGGCACGACCTTGTCGTCCTTGCACCAGAGCACAAGCGTCGGCATCTTGATCGTGCGATACTTGCTGGCGATCTCATCGATGTTCGCAGGGATGATCTGCTCCACGGTCTTGATGAGAGCGTGCTTCGACGCCGGCGAGTAGAGCGCATTCGCATATTCAGCGACGGCCCGCGCCGTAATCTTGTCGCGATCATAATAGGCAAGGCGCAGCCCTTGCGCGGCCTGCACCTCCGGCGGCACGAGCGTCATGCTCACTTCGCCCAGCACGGGAATTTGCAGGATCTTGAAGAAGATCGGGATCGGCTGCTTGTAGGCGATGCTGTCGATCAGCACGATATTGCGGATGCGCGAATGGCCCTGCTCGGTAGCCCTCAACGCGAGCGCGAGCGTGATGCCGCCACCGAAGGAATGCCCGACGATCGTCAGATCTTTCAGGTTCTCCTGCTCGATGAACGCCTCGATCGCATCCGCCTGGTCGAAAACGGAATAATGGTCGTCAAGAGGCTTGTCGGAGGCTCCGAAACCACGAAGATCGACCGCGATGACCCTATGGCTTTTGGCCAACTCAGGCTCGATCGCCTGCCATGTGAAGCTCGACGTGGCAAATCCGTGGAGCAGAAGGATCGGGCGGCCTTTCCCCTTGTCAATGACCGCGAGCCTGAGCGGGCCTGCAGGCGTTTCGACGGTCTTATAGTTCACTTCGCTATCGTGCAGCGCCATCATCGGAGCGCATGAAGAAAGCGCAGCGCAAAGGGCCGCCAACACAACAACCAGCCAGCTATGAGAAGCCTGCACGCGCCTTGCCCCTGAACGCGATATCGAGTTCGAACCACCCTGCTCCATTCGTTTCGAAACAGGAAAGGATTTTATAAAATTTTTCAAAAACAATTCGCCGCGTGCGGTTTGCAAGAGTACCATTCAAAAAGAGAACCTACGGTATGAGTTTGGGTTGTGCTGCGTTCGTTGTTTTTGCGTTTGGCGATGGTGTGCCCCGCATTTGTGGCGGCATGTTTCCCTTGCCTTGCTGACGATGTCCAGCATTTCGAAACCTATGTCACCGCGGATTACTCCGGCCGGGCCGCGGCGCTCGCCAGCAGCACCGTTTGGAGTATGTTCGACGCGATTGATCAGCCCGGATTCAGGCTCAAAGTTGACGGCTTTGCCAGTGTCACCGGCGAAACCAACGCAAATGTCTTTTCAAGCGCATTTATGGCGTCCGGTCTCAAGACCCTCGGTGATGCGATGGTTGGATACCAGCTCAAGTGGGAGGACGTTTGGATCAAGCTTTACGCGGGCGCGGCTTATCAGGAGCAAGCGCAGGTTTTCTGGGACGCGGGGCAGTTGGTTCAGCAGCTGAACTATGGGGCGACCGCAGCCGTTGAGACCTATTGGAAGGCGAGCAACGGCTTCTGGGTTTCCGCCAATCTCTCCTGGCTCCAATTCGACAACACGGCCTCGTTTTACGATCGCGTCGCCTACCAGATCATTGATGATTTCCACGGGCTGGCCTTGTCCGCGGGAGCGGAGACTGGAGCGATGGTCAGGAATGCGGATATCTACAAGGAAGGCAGGCGTCTCGATATCTACAACGAATATCTGAGGGAAGGCGCGCTCCTCAATTTTCGCTATGGGTCGCACGACCTGACCCTCTCAGGAGGCTTTGCGCAAGCCAGCGATGGAAGCGCGCCGCAGCCCTACGCCACGATCAGCTACGGCAAGAAGTTCTAATCCCTTGCGGGGTTTCCTTGGCCTAATTCGAAAGGCTGGGTTTGCCCGAAGAGGTCAGGATAAGCGCATCCGCCGTGCCCGAAAAAATAAGCTTCGTCGAGCTGGCCGCTTGCTCGGGCGCGGTCTTGAGCTGTGGAGCGCCGGGTGGATGAGCATTCTCGCTGGCGAGAAGAGTTCCGCTGACCACAGCGCCGGGGAAATCGACTCTTAACGAGCCGCCTATGCCCTTCTCGCCGCTCTGCCCCTCAACCTTAAGATCAATGCCGCCGGGCCTTACAGTCCCATCAATGCTCCCGACGGTGAAGGGAAACGAGCTTCCGCGAAAAACCCAGCTCAGGTCCTGCTCGGTAAGCGCCGCGCTCAAAGTCCGGGCTACTTCACCCTCAATAGAACCACCTAGGGGGAACCGGATCGTAAAAGTTCCTGCCGCAGCGCCCATGTCTTCGGCCGGTTGATGGAGCGGAAGGGTCAACGCGGCCTGAAGCGTGATCGGTCCGCTGAAGCCGAGCGGCAACTGGGCAGCGCTTGCAAGCGCGCTAGCGTCCAGCCTTGACCCGCTCCCGCGCAACAAAAGCACGTCCGGCTCTTCCCGGTTGACATCCAGTCTCCCACTTGCGCGTCCGCCGAAAAGCGCGACGGAAGCGATATCAACGCTTAGGCGGTCCCGGGTCGCGGTCAAAGCCAGCGCCAGAGGCCCTGTATCGAGAGAGCCGCCCCGAAAACGCTCGGCAGAGACGCGCAGATCGAAATCGACCGGGCGATCGACATCCCCGCTGGCAAAAGGCAGAGCCACCGGCCGACGGATTTCGGAGGGCGACGTCCTTGTCTCCGCCGTTAAGACTGGCGTCACGTCCAACGTGTCGTATGCGATCGTCCCTTCAAGGCGGGGGCGGACGCCTGTCATATCGAGGGCGAGCGAGCCTTTAGCCGCGTGGTCTCCGAATGAGATCGCCGCGTTATCGAGCGAGGCGCGCCTTCTGGACCAGTTCAACTCACCCGACAACGCAATCGTATCGGGCCGCTCCCATGGCGCCATGGCGTGGAGGATCGCCTTCCCGCCGCCGTCATCCACAGCCGCCGTTAAATGCAGCGTTCCGAAAGCCGTCTGGCACGCGGAAGCGCATTGCCCCCGGAAAGACGCTGCGAACCCCTCGCTCGTCACGTCCAAAGCGTAGACGCCGCTCTCTGCCCCCGGGGCGTTCGCCACAAATACACCTGTGGAAATGGAGGCGACGGCTTCCTTGCGGAGCCTGACCCGCCTCAGTTGGGCTCGCTCGTAAGCCCCTTTTGCGCTCCCGGTAAAGAAGAACATGGGATCGAGCAATTCGACATCTGCGAAAGGACTCCGCGCCGAGAGCGCTAAAGCCAGACGGGCTGCTCCAAGCCCGTAAGACTTCTGAATGGCCTCTGGAAAGCCTCGGCGCAAAACGACACGCGGCGAAGCCACGATGAATTTTCGGAAATCGAGCTTTCCGCGCAAAAGGGAGGAAATTCGAAGCACCGCTGTAACAAACTCGGCCCTGGCGCTCCGAATCGGACCCTCCTTCGGCGCGGATTTGAAATCGACGCCGGATGCCTCGACGGACAGGTTAGCGAAGCTCGCGATCCGAAGCGGCCCCGAAATCACCACCGGGCCGCCGCTCCAGGCCGACAGGTTCTTGGAAAGCGCGACCCTGATAGCCTCGGCGTCAACGAGGAACGGGAGAAAAGCAGCGGAAGCAAGAGCTGCAATAACAAGACCTCCAGCCACAAGGCCGAGCGATCGTAAGACATACCGAGCTTTACGGACGATCTGATACATCTTTTCTTGGGTTATCGGGAGATGTGAAAGCAGCGCTGAAGACGTCGTGATTTTCGACACAGCCGCCACCCCCGCCCGGTCAATTGGTGTTAAGGTCTAAGAGCTTCGCCACCCCTTGGCAACTCCTTCTATGGAGCTTGCACATGAAAACGACGCCGCTGTGGACACCCTCGCCCAAAACGGTGGAAAACTCGCGCCTGGCCCAATTCATGGCGGAGATGAACGCGGCATACGGGCTGAACTGCCGGTCTTACAGTGACTTTCATGCCTTCTCGATTCGCGAGACTGATGCTTTCTGGGCGCGCGCCTGGGATTTTCTAGGGGTGATCGGAGACCGCGGCGAGGGGCCGGTCTTCGCTCCGGGGAGGCGATTCGAGGATGCGCGCTTTTTCGAGGGCGCGCGGCTCAACTACGCCCGGAATTTGCTTCGCAAGAACGACAACACGCCTGCGCTCATCTTCTGGGGCGAGGACAAGATCAAAAGAAGCATGAGCTGGACGGAGTTGAACGCCGCTGTCAGCCAGGCGCAGCAAGCCTTCGTGGCGCGCGGGATCGGCGAAGGCGACCGTGTCGCGGCGCTGATCCCGAACATGCCGGAAGCTATCGTCGCCATGCTCGCGGCCTCTTCGCTTGGCGCGATCTGGACGAGCGCTTCCCCCGATTTCGGCGTGCAAGGCGTGCTCGATCGCTTCGGCCAGATCGAACCCAAGCTTTTCATCACTTGCGACGGCTATTACTACGCCGGCAAGACGATCCGGATCGGCGACAAGGTTTGCGAAATCATGCGCAAACTGCCGAGCGTCGAGCACGCCCTTATCGTGCCTTATAGTGGCGATCCAGGTTCTATCCTGAAAGCGTCGGAGAAGGCGGAAAGCTGGCCCGAGGCGCTTGGCAAGTTCGAGCCCAAGGCCCCGGACTTCGCGCCGCTGCCTTTCTCGCATCCGCTCTTCATTCTTTACTCGTCTGGCACGACAGGAACGCCGAAATGCATCGTGCACTCCGCCGGCGGCGTGCTCATCCAACAGATGAAGGAGCATCAGCTCCAGTGCGACCTTCGCCCGGGCGACCGGCTGTTCTATTTCACCACGCTCGGCTGGATGATGTGGAACTGGCTCGTGGCGGGGCTCGCGAGCGAGGCGACGCTTGCACTCTATGACGGCTCGCCATTCCACCCGAACGGCAACATCCTGTTCGATTATGCTGATGCAAGTGACATCACGGTCTTCGGGACGTCCGCGAAATATATCGACTCGCTCAAGAAGGCGGGGCTGCGCCCGCGCGATACGCACCGGCTTTCGAGCATGCGCATGATCACCTCCACGGGCTCGCCGCTGGCTCCTGAGAGCTTCGATTTCGTCTATGAGGCGATCAAGCCCGACGTGCATCTCGCCTCGATCTCAGGCGGCACGGACATCTGCTCCTGCTTCGTGCTCGGCAACCCGATTTCGCCCGTCTACCGCGGCGAGATTCAGGGGCCGGGCCTTGGCATGGCGGTCGATGTCTTCGACAGCGATGGAAATCACATGGAGAGCGGCAAGGGCGAACTCGTTTGCACAAAGCCGTTCACCGCAATGCCGGTCTCTTTCTGGAACGACGCGGACGGCTCGAAATACCACAACGCCTATTTCGGCCGCTTCCCCAACGTCTGGCATCACGGCGATTTCGCCGAGTGGACCGGGAGTGGCGGCATCATCATTCTGGGCCGCTCCGACGCTACGCTCAATCCCGGCGGCGTGCGCATCGGGACAGCCGAAATCTACCGGCAGGTCGAGCAGCTCAAGGAGGTCAAGGAGGCCATCGTCATCGGCCAGGACTGGGATAACGACGTGCGCGTCGTGCTTTTCGTAGTCCTCAGCGAAGGCTTCTCACTTGATGACGCCTTGCGCCAAAAGATCAAGGCGCAGATCAGGACGGGGGCTAGCCCGCGGCACGTGCCGGCCGTCATCCTGCAGGTTCCGGACATCCCGCGCACGAAATCGGGCAAGATCACCGAGATCGCGGTTCGCGATATCGTGCATGGCCGGGAAGTCAAGAACAAGGAGGCGCTCGCCAACCCGCAGGCCCTTGACTTTTATCGCGATCTTGACGAGCTACAACAGTAGCGCCCTCGGAGACCATTCACAGCGTCCATGATCCCAGCCACACAACTGACACAAGAGCTCATCCGGTTCGAGACCATCAATCCGCCCGGCAATGAGTTCTCCGTGCGCGTGTCATCTCGGCGGCATACTTGAAGCCTCGGGCTTCAAGACCCGCTACATACCGATGGCGGCAAATCGGGACAATCTCATTGCCTCCATCGGGGGGAGAGCGGACAAGCCTCCCATCTGCTTCTCGGGTCACACCGATGTCGTCCCACTTGGCGCGGCGCCCTGGACTGTGGCGCCCTTCGGCGGTGACACCGCGGACGGCAAGATTTACGGACGCGGCAGCAGCGACATGAAGAGCGGTGTCGCGGCTTTCATCGCTGCCGCCGTCAAGCTTGCGCCGCGTCTTGAGAATACGGCCGGTGTTGTGCTTGTCATCAGCGCGGGCGAAGAGCGCGGATGCGAGGGCGCAAACTTACTCGCGCGGCAGGGCATCCTTCCCAGGGCCGGGGCTATTATCGTCGCCGAGCCGACAGCGAATGAGGTTCTTGCGGGGCACAAGGGCGTGTTCTGGCTCGAGGGCACGGCGAGAGGCGTGACCGCGCACGGGTCGATGCCCGAGCAGGGCGACAACGCCGTCTACAAGGCGGCGCGCGCGGCCCTGGCGCTTGGGGCCTTCGATTTCTCAGAGGACGCGCATCCCGTTCTGGGCCGCCCTACCTTGAATGTCGGCTGGATGAGGGGCGGGCTGAATGTAAATTCCGTGCCCGACGAAGCGCGTCTTGGGGTTGATGTGCGCCTTGTGCCCGGCGTCGATCGAGAGCGCCTGATCGAGCGTTTCAGGAAAGCGACGGGTGAGACGATCGCCTTCGAGGTCATGGGCACATCGGATGCCGTATGGACCGAGCCTGATGCTCCCTGGGTCCGCGATGTCGCGAACATCGTGCAATCCGTAACGGGAACCGCCTCCAAAATCGGCGGCGCAAGTTATTTCACCGACGCGGCGGCGCTTAAGCCTGCGATGGGAGGGCCCCCGACGATCATACTCGGCCCGGGCGAGCCTTCGATGGCGCATCAAACCGATGAGTGGTGCTCAATCAAGCGGATCGAAGAGGCGGAGGCCATTTTTTCCGAGCTGATTGCGCGCTGGTGCGAACTTTAAAAAACCTGGGATACAGTTCCCTTTTCAACTGTATCCATCGAAGCGCCAGCTTTATACTTAAATGCTATGGCTCGCGCAAAACCGGCTGGCTCCCCAGGCTACACCTTCCCGCTCCTATTGATCATCGTGGCTGTGATGGGGATCTGTGCTTCTCGGCTTGACCTTGAAGCGAGCTACCGGCTCAGGCGCGACAAGGAAGAAGAACTCCTGTTTCGCGGCCGCGCCTACATGCGCGCCATCAGACAGTTCCAGATGCAAAATCGGCGATACCCCACCAACTTGAAAGAGCTCAGCGGTTCCCGCGATCAGAGGAGTTACATCCGCCAGCTTTACAAAGACCCGATGACGGGCGAGGACTTCACCCTCATCTACACGCCCGAGCGCCAGATCGCTGGAGTTGCAAGCGCGAGCATGGCTCCGCCTTTCAGACGAACCGATTTCGAGAGCGAACTGCAGGATTTCGAGAAGGCCAAGACATATGCCGACTGGAAATTCCAGGCCGACAAGTTCGCAAAGCAAACCTCCGAAGCTGAGGCAGCCCCGCCAGTGCCGTTTATGGTTCCGTTTTAGCAGGTGGGCCGGGCGGAATGAGTGTCGCTTCGGTCGCAACAGGCTCGATCTGTTCAAAAAGAAACGAGCGTGCTCGTTTCCCTGAATGTATTTTCCAAATGTTAGATGGTTGCAGCCGTACACTTCAACGTAATGAGGGAACTGGGCTGGTTATTTGTGTATTGTGTGAGAGTGGCGGGATAGCTGCCATCTTTTTCCCGCAAGCCGGGAGTGCCGCTGAATGCGAACCAAAGGTTTTGGTTCACGTCATCGGTAAGGATGTATATGAGCAAAGGGTTGTTCAAATATTGCGCGACGCGGACGCCAGCAATGACCAATGCGCCAGCACTCGGTGTCGTGAGGTTTAGAGCACCCACCGTGCGGCCTGACGGATTGGCAGAAGTTGTGAACATGAGTTGGTAGGTTGAATTGGCGCCTGTTCCCTGGCATGTGATCTGCGTATTGGCGGAAGCCTGCGTTGCGATGCAAGACACGGCCAGCACAGCCAGAACTCTCGATAGCGGCTTCATATATTCTCTCCCCACAGGTGAAATTGTTTCATTCCTTCCAGCGACCGCAGTTCTTTACGGTCGCGCCCAAGCTTATAGATTCTTGCGGAACAAAAACTATTTGTATGCAAGTTATTAACAGTTGAATACATACCCGGCTTCGCCGTCACCGGCTGGCGAAGGGTGCATCCGGACACGACGAGCGCGCCTTTGGCGGCCAGGTTCGATCTGTGACGGAAGTGCTGGCGCAACTTGAGGCGCATAGACGCGGCGACCCGGACACCCGGAATGGGCGGCCCCCGACGATCATTCGATAGCCCGTCAAACCGATGAGTAGTGCTCAATCAAGCGGATCGAAGAGGCGGAAGCCATCCATTCCGAGTTGATCGCCCGCTGGTGCGGACTTCAAAAAACCCGGGATGCAATTCCCTGCGTAACTTAGTTGAGCGGGGATTTTTCCGTGGATCCGCCGTGTTCCCACCACTCAATCACTTCTTCCGCCTTTTCGTCTCTCACGCGGTAGAACGTCCAATCAGCGGGGTTTAACTCTGCGTTATTCGGGTCGATGCCTATGGCGGCATTGAACTCCTCTAGCGCCTCCAAATAGATCTCCCGGTTGCTGATCCATTGCAGACGCTTGGCGTTGTTGTCGAAAATGAGTGTTTTCATTTTTCTTATCTCTTTATTTTCTTCAACTCAAACCATACAAAAGCAACACGATAACGGCTGATAGATTAGCCTACACTCATGTAAAAAAACTTGAGGAACGAGCGGCTGCTGAAAAACGATGCAGCCCATGGCCTCACGGTGAGCCTGCCGAACCGCGACAAGGTCACCATGAGGTCTACCCCGTTGAATTCGCTTACCCTCATCCTGAGCTTGTCGAAGGATGAGGCCTGGATCTCCGCCTTTTTCAGCACCCTGCCGGAAGAAGAGAATGCCCGGCTACAGCTTGCTATGCGTGCCGTCGCAGAAGGGCGGGGTGTTTGTCTCTTTGCATCCGCAAAGGTAAACCGTCTCGGACCGCTCCGCTATCAAAGCCATCGCCCTCTTGTCGGACACGGCGTGTGATCCATCGCAGAACGGCGGTCGATAGGAGTAGCCACAGGAGCACCAGAAATAGGTCTTCCCAGCCTCGACATCGACGGCATAGGGTTTCTTCTCCGCAATGAAGTCTTCGCCGCACACGGCTCGATCCCTCCCTTGTTCGGCGCTGCGAATGCCTAATCCTGAAACGGATCGTGCACCAGGATCGTGTCCTCGCGCTTCGGGCTGGTCGAGAGAAGCGAGACAGGCGCGTCGATCAACTCCTCGAGGCGCTTCACATATTTGATGGCCTCCGCAGGCAATTGAGCCCAGGAGCGGGCGCCTTGCGTCGATTCCCGCCACCCTTTCAACACTTCGTAGATCGGTTGCACGCGCCTTTGCGCGCCTTGCAGAGCCGGCAGATGGTCGACTTCATGCCCATCGAGCCTGTATCCGACGCACACCTTCACCTCGTCGAAGCCGTCGAGCACGTCGAGTTTGGTCAGCGCAATGCCGTTGATGCCGGAAACCTTGATCGTCTGCCGCAAAAGGCAGGCGTCGAACCAGCCGCAGCGACGCGCGCGGCCCGTCACGGTTCCGAACTCATGGCCGCGCTCCCCTAGCCGCCGCCCCGCCTCATCGTTGAGTTCCGTCGGGAAAGGCCCCTCGCCGACCCGCGTTGTATAAGCCTTAGTAATGCCGAGGACATAATTGATCGAGCCCGGCCCAAGTCCCGAGCCCGTGGCGGCCTGGGCCGAAACCGTGTTGGATGACGTGACGTAAGGATACGTGCCGTGATCGATGTCGAGCAGCGCGCCCTGAGCCCCTTCGAAGAGAATGCGCTTGCCCTCGCGCTTGTGCCGGTCGAGAAGCAGCCAGACCGCGTCGATATAGGGCGTGATTTTGGGCGCGATCGCCGCAAGCTCATGGAAGAGTTCGTCCCCATTGATTTCGGGCTGGCCGAGTCCGCGCCGCAGCGCGTTATGATGGACGAGCGCACGGTCGATCTTCGCAGGCAGCGTCTTGAGGTTCTTCAGATCGACAACATGGATCGCGCGCCGCCCGACCTTGTCCTCATAGGCGGGACCGATGCCGCGTTTTGTGGTGCCGATGGCCCCCGCGCCCGCCGCGTTCTCGCGAAGCGCGTCGAGTTCGCGGTGCATGGGAAGGATCAGGGTGGCGTTCTCCGCGATCCGCAGCTGCTCCGGGGTCACCGTAACGCCAAGCCCTGCAAGCTCGTTGATTTCCTTGTGAAGCGCCCAAGGATCGATAACAACGCCGTTACCGATGACCGAAAGCTTGCCGCGCACGACGCCTGAAGGCAAAAGCGAGAGTTTATAGGTCTGATTGTTGACGACGAGCGTATGCCCGGCATTGTGCCCACCTTGAAAGCGCACCACGATATCCGCGCGCTCGGACAGCCAATCAACAATCTTGCCTTTTCCCTCGTCGCCCCATTGCGAGCCGACTACCACGACATTTGCCATTTTTCGCCTTCGATCCGCGGATGCTTTCGAAACGACACACTACTTCAAGGCGCATCACATCGCCATGCTGAGAAATCAAAGTTCGGAAAGCAAATCGTCGCTTTCGCATGCCGGCCTCCCGCGTCAACCGGAAGCAAGAGGATAATGCCTTGAAATCGTTGCTCGACCGGCCGGGGCTGCTGCTCACTCTCGTCGCGATATTCTGGGCAGGCAATTTCGTGCTCGGCCGGGCCATCGTGGGCCTGATCCCGCCCGTGACGCTCGCCTGCCTGCGCTGGACGCTGGCGACGCTGATTTTCCTTCCTTTTGCATGGCCCTATTTGAGACGCGACGCCGCTGTCATCCGGAGAAGCTGGCCCATGCTCCTGTTCTTCGGCGTCATGGGCGCGGGCAGCTACAACACGCTGTCTTACCTCGGCCTCGTGTCTACGGAAGCCGTGAATGCCTTCGTGCTGGGCGCCGCGGGCCCCATGTTCATTACGCTCATCGCCTGGGGTCTTTTCGGGGACCCGGTAGAGCCGAGGCAGCTTTTTGGCCTTGGCGCGGCCTTTCTCGGCGTTCTCCTCATCATCGCCAAGGGGGATCTCTCTTCGCTTGCCGCGTTCAGATTTAATGCCGGAGACATTCTCATCATTGCCGCGATGATAACCTGGAGCATCTACACCTGCTTCTTGAGAAAGCGTCCGCACATCAGCTGGCAAAGTTTCAACATCAGCACTTACGCCGTGGCCGGAGCAGGCAACTTCCCGCTGGCCCTGATCGAGAACCGGATGGGTCATGGCGTGACGGTCAACATCGCGACCGTGGCCGTAATTGCCTATGTCGCGATCTTCCCGAGTCTCATCGCCTATATTTTCTACAACCGCGGCGTCGAGCTTCTCGGCCCTACGAGGACCGGCCTGTATATGTTCCTCGTCCCTGTGTTCGGCGCGCTCCTTGCGATGGTGTTTTTAGGCGAAAGGCTGCACCTCTATCATGCGCTCGGCTTCGCGTTCATCATCGGAGGCGTCGTGATCGGCAGCAGACAGCGCAAAGTCGCCGTCGCCGAGGCGGCAGAGTAATCATTCTTTACCCCGATAGGATGCGATTGTCGCCCGAAGCCCATCCTCGAAGCTCGTCGCGTCGCTCCAAAACCGCTTCGAAAACTTTTGTGTGTTCACGAGGTATGGCCGGTCGACCTGAAAGCGCATTTCGATCAGCTCATAGGTTTGGCGTGTAAAAAGGCCAGCCAGTTGCAGCAGGATTTCTGGGATGACCCTTATCTGGGGCTCAATGCCGATCAGCCTCGCGGCCTTTTCAAGCAACTCGCGGTGGGTTTTCGTTGGCGCATTCGGCACATGCCACGCCTGCCCGTAGTCTCCGGCGGGCGCGTCGAGCAGGGTGACAAGCGCGCGGGCAAAGTCCGGCACATAGGTGACGTCGTGCGGAAAGATCACGGGATAGGGCGCGATAGCGGCCTTGCCCGCCAGTAGGTTTTTCACGCCATAAACCGAAATCAGCGACGTCGGCGCGTCGGGGCCATAAAAATCGGAAGCCCGAACCGCAACGGCCCGGACGCGGCCTTGCGCGTGCGCATCCTGCCAGAGCCTTGTAATCTCCGCCCTGAGCTTCGGTTTGCGGCCAAAATCGGTGAGCGGCATGTCCTCTTTGAGGGTCCCCGTCTGCGGGCCGTACATATAGAGATTGTCGGCGAAGATGAAGCGCGCCTTCGCCTTCTCGCAGGCCGCAAGCAGGTTCTCCATCGCGTTTGGCCAACTCTTCCGCCAGATGCGCGAATTGTATGGGAACCCGATGCTTGAGATCACCGCCTCGCTCCCCGCACAGGCCGCGGCCACGCTGTCGGCGTTGAGCACATCCGTCTCTACGAATTCCGCCGCCAGCGGCAGCGCGCGCGGATGTGAGCGCTGGGCCACGCGAACCTTATCGCCGCGATCTGTAAGCAATTTTACGGTTTCCCGGCCCACGACTCCGTAGCCCACCACCGTCACGTTAGCTCCCATCGCCTGCCCTCCTTCCCGCTGCGGTCCTGACATTTTGTGATGCCCACAAATGTAAGGCTGGATTATGCCAAGATTGCCAGCTATCGCCTGTCAGTATGGGGAGGAGATCATGAGTGTCGAGCAGGACATCGCGGATTTGAAACGCCGCATCACGCTTCTCGAGGAGGAAGCCAAAGGCGAAAAGCTGGTGGCCAGGCACATCCTGAGGAAAGTCACCGAGAACGAGAACATCCTCTTGGATGTAAAAAGGGAAGTGACGGAACTCCGCAACGACCTCGCCTTGTGGCGCGCGGACATGCCCGGCATCGTCGCCAATGTGGTGGGCGCGCTTCTTCGCGACCGGCTGGGCAAAAGTTGAACTGACCAAACTCGAACCCCGGTTGGCGCCTTACCGCTTGAGCCGGGATAATAGGAGAAAGCGCGTTGCCGAGGCGTTAATGCTGGCAAGTTATTGATCTGTATGATGAAAATTCGAAAGAGGCGACACTGCCGCGCTGGCGAACGGCGTGCGGCTCGTTAACATGTTATATTTAACGGACTTTTCCGCGCCCACTTTCGTCCAAAAATACAATCCGTTAACCGTGCGATCAAGCCGGAAAGATGATTTTTTTCAAAGGGTTGGCCAGCCAGTCGCGCCCGGCGAACACGGGCTGTTCTATTTTTTGGTCTATTGAGGCGCAGAAATCAGGCCGGAACTTAATGCCGTTAATCATAGCGTGTTAACGCCTGACCGGCGCGGCGTTTCCTTAGCCTATCCCGCTGAGCAAAACGCCAATCCGCGACCCTATAAGTGGAAAGCGGAAGGCGCTGCGATCGCCGCTAAAATCAAAGGAGCACGCGCCGCTCCCGAAAAGGTTCGGGCCGACACTTTAGAAAGCCCGGCGCCGGCAAACGCGCGCAATACGTTCGTAAATACAATTTTTGCGAGAATAAGAGATAATCCAACTCATACCACCTGAAACACGGCTCAGGGTATTATGGAATGGCAAAAAAAGTTCGTATCCCTCCTCATCGAGGGTCGACATCTACTAAAGATATTAATGCTCTGAATCATTTGATACAGCAAGGCTTAGCGTTACATAATCAAGGCAATCTTGCTCAAGCCAAAGAGATTTATGAGGCAATACTTAAGAAGCAACCCAAACACTTCGACGCGCTCAACTTGCTTGGTGCAATTGCTGCGCAAACACGAAATTTCGGAGCGGCGGTTGAGCTTATTGGAAAAGCTCTCAAAATCAATCCTGGCGTAGCGACAGCCTATAACAACCGCGGCAACGCTCTTATGGAGCTCAAGCGCCTGGACGAGGCTCTGGCGAGTTACGACCGCGCGCTGGCCCTCAAACCCGACTACCCGCGAGCTCATAACAACCGGGGCTTGGCGCTGACGGAGATCAGACGCCTTGATGAGGCCGTGGACAGCTATGACAAGGCGCTGGCGCTCAAACCAGATTACGCGGAAGCCTACTACAACCGCGGCGCCGCTCTTATGAAGCGCAAGCGCCTTGACGAGGCCGTGGACAGCTATGACAAGGCGCTGGCCCTCAAGCCTGATTACGCGGAAGCCTACTACAGCCGCGGCGCCGCTCTTATGGATCTCAAGCGCCTGGACGAGGCTCTGGCGAGTTACGGCCACGCGCTGGCCCTCAAACCTGATTACGCGGAAGCACACAACAACCGCGGCAACGCTCTCATGGAGCTCAAGCGCCTGGACGAGGCTCTGGCGAGTTACGACCACGCGCTGGCCCTCAAGCCTGATCACGCGAAGGCTTACAACAACCGCGGCAACGCTTTTATGGAGCTGAAGCGCCCGTACGCCGCTCTGGCGAGTTACGACAGGGCTCTGGCGCTCGAACCTGATTACGCGGAAGCTTACAACAACCGCGGCAGAGCGCTTACGGACCTTGAGCGGCTCGACGAGGCCTTGGGGAGTTTAGACAAGGCGTTGGCCCTGACGCCCGATGATGCGGACGCCCATAACAATCGCGGCGTCGCGCTCAAGGAACTCCAGCGCCTGGACGAGGCTCTGTCCAGCTACGACAGGGCGCTAACGCTCAAGCCCGGCCATGCAGGGGCCCATTTCAACCGCGGCAATGCTCTTATCATGCTCAAGCGCCTGAACGAGGCCTTGGAGAGTTTAGACAAGGCGCTGGCGCTCAAGCCAGGCTTCTCCGAAGCTCTTTGCAGCAAGAGCGCCTGCCTGCTGCTCAAGGGTTGCTTCGAGGATGGATGGCCCCTTTACGAAAGCCGCAAGAACGTCGCTGTATATGCCGATCATTTCGCGTCCCGTTCCTTCCCTCAGGACCTATGGCGCGGCGATACATCGCTCAGCGGGAAAACTCTGTTCATCCATTGGGAACAAGGACTTGGCGATACGATACAGTTTTGCCGGTTCGCGAAGCTCGTGGAGCAGCGTGGGGCTAAAGTCGTCTTCTCGGCGCAAAACCACCTCCGTCGATTGTTGCAAACCCTGAGCCCTACGATCGAATTTATCGACGAAAAACAAGCTCCCGCCGAATTTGATTGTTACTGTCCTCTTTTGAGCCTCCCGCTCGCTTTCCGAACGGCCTGGGATAATATTCCTGATGATGCGCCATACTTGCGGGCAGAGCCGGATCGGGTCTGCGAGTGGCGAGACAAGCTCGGCGGCGAAGGCTTCAAGATCGGGATCGCGTGGCAAGGCAGCACAAAGGATGATGGTCGATCGTTCGCGCCCAAGGAATTTTTCGGCGTGTCGCGGATCCCGAATGTGCGGTTGATCTCGCTGCAAAAAGGCAGCGGCCAGGAACAGTTGCGAGCTCTTCCAGGGGGGATGGAAATCGAAAGCCTTGGCGAGGACTTTGACGCGGGCGACAACGCGTTTCTCGACACCGCTGCGGTGATGGAGAATTTGGATCTGGTCATCACCAGCGATACGTCTGTGGCCCATCTCGCTGGAGCGCTAGCCCGCCCCGTCTGGGTGGCCCTCAAACATGTTCCCGAGTGGCGCTGGATGCTGGATCGTATTGACAGCCCCTGGTATCCGACGATGCGTCTGTTTCGCCAGCCGGCGAGAGGCGTTTGGCAGGGTGTATTCTCAGAGATTGAAAATGGTTTGCGCCAGCTAACGAGCGCAAAGCGCGAGGACGCAAGGATCGGCTAGCTCGTCGGTCCCGACCCAAGGTAGAAATTCGCTTCATGGCTGCGCCTTGGGGGCGCCTATGCGCCGCCCGCCTCGGTCCTGAGCCAGGCCGCGCAGCAGCGCCTTCGCCTACCGTCTTCTGTTACGCCCCGATTATTCCAGCCTTATTGACGCGCCCAAGACTTTGACGGGAATTTGAATATCCCCGCAATGACATCGGCTTGCGCCGCTCGCTCGTAGTTCCAAGTTCATGAACTATGGAACGCCGAGGCAATGAGTTCGCTTCGCATTGCACGGCCCCAACCTTCGTCAAAGGACTCACACATGAGCAAGCTTCAAGGCAAAGTCGCAATCGTTACCGGCGCGTCAAAGGGCATAGGAGCAGCCATCGCCAAGGCGCTCGCCGCGGAAGGCGCTTCGGTGGTCGTCAATTACGCCTCCAGCAAGACTGGAGCGGACGCCGTTGTCGCCTCCGTCGCAGAAGCCGGAGGCAAGGCCGTCGCCGTCCAGGGCGACGTTTCAAAGGCCGCCGGCGCGCAAGGCATCGTCGACGCAGCCATCGAAAATTACGGCCACATCGACATCCTCGTGAACAACTCTGGCGTCTACGAATTTGCCCCGCTTGAGGGCATTTCCGAGGACCAATTCCATAAACTCTTCAACATAAATGTGCTCGGCCTCCTCCTCACGACACAGGCCGCGGCAAAGCATCTTGGCGAGGGGGGCAGCATCATCAACATCAGCTCGGTTGTGACGAGCCTCACCCCCGCGACCTCCGCTGTTTACTCCGGCACAAAGGGCGCTGTCGACGCCATTACAGGCGTGCTCGCCCGCGAGCTTGGCCCAAAGAAGATTCGCGTCAATGCGCTGAAACCCGGATTTGTGCAAACCGAGGGCACGCAGAGCGGCGGTCTTGAGGGCTCCGATTTCGAGAAGGCCGCGGTCGCGCAGACGCCGCTGGGCCGGGCCGGCGAGCCACGCGATATCGCCTCTGTCGCAGTCTTCCTCGCGTCGAACGATTCTGCGTGGCTCACTGGCGAGCAGCTCGTCGCCAGCGGGGGCCTTCGATAGCGAGAGAGACACGAGCAGCTGCGCCCCGCAGCGCCGGATCGGTTCGCGCGGGGCCGATGAGCTTTGTCTCGATGCAGCTCGCCGAGGCGGGCGCCTATGCGCCGCCCGCCTCGGTCTTGAGCCAGGCCGCGCAGCACGCCTTCGCCATATCGCGCACGCGCAGGATGTAGCTCTGCCGCTCCGTGACCGAGATCACGCCGCGCGCGTCGAGCAGGTTGAAGATGTGGCTCGCCTTGATGCACTGGTCGTAAGCGGGCAGCACCTGCAAATGGCGCTCGCCTTCCGACTTCGGCTCGCCCGCCGCGAGCAGCGCCTTGCATTCCTTCTCGGCGTCGCGGAAGCGCTGGAGCAGCATCGCCGTGTCCGCGAACTCGAAATTGTGCCGCGAATATTCCTCTTCCGCCTGTTTGAACACGTCGCGGTAGAGCACGCGCTTGTCGTCGTCGCGTCCGTTGTAGTTCAGGTCGTAGATGCTGTCGACGCCCTGGATGTACATGGCAAGGCGCTCAAGCCCATAGGTCAGCTCGCCCGCCACGGGATCGCAATCGAAGCCGCCCACCTGCTGGAAATAGGTGAACTGCGACACCTCCATGCCGTCGCACCACACCTCCCAGCCAAGCCCCCACGCGCCGAGCGTCGGGCTTTCCCAGTCGTCCTCGACGAAGCGAATGTCGTGCAGCCTGGGATCGATGCCGAGCCGGACGAGGCTTTCGAGGTAGAGTTCCTGAATATTCGGCGGCGACGGCTTCAGGATCACCTGAAACTGATAATAGTGCTGCAGACGGTTCGGGTTCTCGCCATACCGCCCATCCTTCGGCCGCCGCGAGGGCTGCACGAAGGCCGCGTGCCAGGGCTTCGGCCCCAGCGCGCGCAGCGTCGTCGCCGGGTGGAACGTGCCCGCGCCAACTTCCATGTCGTAGGGCTGCAGGATCACGCAGCCCTGCTCCGCCCAGAAATGCTGGAGCGTCAGGATCAAGTCCTGAAAGGAGCGGGCCGGGTTGAGCGTCACAGCAGGCGTCACGTGTTTCATGAGCAAATGGACTTTGCGGAATCTGATGATGTTTCGAGAGGGGCACGGTAGTCCGCGATGACGCGACAATCAAGGGCAGCGGTTAACCGGTCGCGTCCTCTTCAGCGGAAAGCCGCCTTCACAACAGGGGTCACACGCCCCTCTGCCATATCCGCAAGCCATTCCCTACTTTCAAGAGAGGTACATTTCATTGAAAGCTATATTATTCGCCATACTTCCCGCATGCTGCTCCGAGTAAGGTCAACAGCATGGAATCACACACGAGATTTTGGCTTAAGTGTCTTCGGCGCGCTCGGGAGCGTGGGTTATCCGACTTTGCAAACGATTGGCAGTGGACACTTGCGATCCCGCTGGCAACGTCAGCAGGCGTTGGGGTGACCGTGTGGAGCACCGGTTCTCCGGCATTGGACGGATTTATTGCAGCGCTGTTTGCGTTCTTTTTGACGTGGGTATTGGCCCTTTTTGTCAGGACCCTAAAGGCTGCGCCTCATCTTTATTATGAGGAACAAGCGCGTGCCATCGACCTGCAAGGCAGGCTGGATGGTATAATGGACAGTTATTCTTATCGCTTACAGCTTGAGACTGTCTCCCTTGAGGACTTAAGGGAGCTTTCTAAAGAAGATGGCACCCTTCAGCATAGATTTTTAAGATATGTCCTAAAGTTAAAGAGTTACTCGGATTATCCGCTTAGGTATGTAATAGATAAACAATCCGTAAACCAAGAGCCACAAGATGCAACTGTAAATGGTGGCGTTATCCCTCCGCATGGAGTGGCAACATTCTATTGTTCTGTAATTGAAGGTGATAAAGATAACCTCACGGCACTCGTTAGAAATAAATTAGATTTAATTGTGCGGTATGGACATCCCGATAAATTGACCCGGCTTATGCGAAAGGACCTGCAGATAGATTCCTTTCCAGCCTCAGGAGGTACTAACTTCTTCTATATCTTAGACACAGAGCAAGCCATTAAAGATAGCGATCAAGACGGATGTCCCGCGGAGAACATCGCAGCCAAGAAGAAGCTCGCAGGGCAGCCCGGCTCGTAGTATTTTTTTTTCCATATCGCTCCGTCAGCAACGCTATCATGCCAGGAGCCCCGCGAGCTTGTTTCCCTAGCGCCTCTCCAATAAAGAAAATACCGTGGATGTCCTGCGGCCCGTCCGCTGCATGCCTTCAGCAAGCCTTCCTTAAGGCTCACACTTAGATGCTTAGAATCGCTTGAGGACGCAATGGAAACGACCGAGATCGCCGACAGCTTGAGAGAGGCGAAAGACGAAGCCAATCTTGACAGGCGGATCGCCATTTACATCGCCTTTCTGGCTGTTCTTCTCTCGATCTGCTCCGTCGGCGGCGGAAACGCCTCGAAGGACGCCACCCGCACGAACATTCAGGCCTCCGACACCTGGGCTTTCTATCAAGCCAAACATCAGCGCGAGACCGCCTATAAGCTCGCCGCCGAGGGACTGCGATTGAGGCTCTCGGAGCCCGGGCTGCCCGATGCAACGCGCAAAGAGATCGAAAAGACGCTCGCGGCCTATAATGCCGAAATCGTGCATCTGGATAGCGACGCCCAGAAGGGTGAAGGCAAGAAGGAACTGGCCGCAAAAGCCAAGGACTTCGAAAACGAGCGCGATACGGCTCTGAGGCGAGACCCGTATTTCGATTTTGCGGAGGCTTTCCTGCAGATCGGCGTTGTGCTGGCCTCGGCGTCCATTGTCCTCAAGAACAGCTCGCTTCTTTGGGGCAGCGGGTTCTTGAGCGTCCTTGGCTTTTTGATGATGCTGAACGGCTTCACACTGGCGGTGAGCATCCCGTTCATGGAATGAGGCGGTAAGATATTGATTGGCCTGAGTGTTGTGCCTTTCGTGGCCCTTATCTTTGCGTCACCGCTGATTTTGTCGGCGCTTGTCACCGTCTTAATTGCGTTAGTCCAGAAATGGCCGTTAACAAAGGTTGCGCGCTTTTTGGTGGGGCACTTGCTTGCGGCCCTGTTGCTTATTCTTGCTACGACGCCGGCACATACCGATTCGGCGCGTCCTGTATTTTTGTTTAGCTACTTATGTATCGTGATCGGCATTGCTGCCCTGTTTGGCCTGCCGCTTGTTTTCGAGGTTCTACGCTTGCTAAGAAAAAACACCTGAATACGCGGAGTTTGCGCATCTTCACCGCACCCGCGCCTAGGATGCCCCGGCCGCTGTCCTGTCATGAACGGCCGCCAGGCCCTTCCAGTCTTCGAGATCGAGATCGGGACGGCCGCGCCGGTACATGTCATAAAGGGCGATGCAGTCCAGATCCTCCATCACGTCCACCTGCACGCCCTTGCCGCGCAGGACATCCTCATTGCCGCTGGCGCTTGTCACGTCGCCAACGACGACGCGGGCGAACTGGCGCATGGCAAGGAGCGTGGCGCAGACATCGCAGGGGCTGAGTGTGGTGTAGAGCGTTGTCCGGCTGAAATCCTGCCTCCCGGCGTCCCGGATCGCGGAGGTCTCCCCGTGGTTATAGGGGTCGTTTTCCTGCACGAGGGTGTTGTGTCCCTTGCCCGTGATTTGATGCGTCTCGTTCTCGACGATGACCGCGCCGATCGGGCATCCGCCTTCGTCGAAGCTCTTTTTGGCGAGGTAATACGCGATCCGCATGAAGTCGCGGTCGGCGAGCTTCTCGAAGAAGGCCTTTTCGGCGACAGACGGGAGGCTCTTCGTGGGAATGTGCGCGATTGCATTCAAGACGTCGTCAGTCACGTCGGTGTCATGCTTGATCAAGGCGCCCATGCGATGTCCTCCGGCAAATTTCAAGCGTCAGCGCCGTCACGATACTGGCCAGCGCTTCACTATCCGCTAACACGGAACAACGAGCGGCGGCGTTGGCCGCGAGGTTCGCGTCCTCCTTCAAACCGCTTCCGCAAGGAGCAGTTGATAATCCAGTGCGATAATTGAATATTAGAAACTCACAGCTATCGATCAGCTTACGCTAGGCGCGCCGCCGAAGGCGCGTTATTTTAACTGGCATTGTCGGGAAGGGGGCTCTCAATGCTGGCGGGCGTTGGGAGGGGTTTACCATGATAAGAATTCCTGGGGTATTGGCGTTTTCACTTTTGGCGCTGTCATCAAGCGGGGCTGGTTTCAATGTGGCCGCGCAAGAGACGGACGACCTGTTCTACAAAATGACCGGCGAATGGATCGCGCCAGGGGCAGTAACGAGCGTTACTATAAAAGATAATCACGTCGTCGAACACTTTAGAATGGGCCGGGGGGATATCAGACACTCTAACGCGGATTACTATGATATACAATTTCGCGGGCGGAGCATGACATGCCATTATCAGGTCCGGGTCCCTTCGGCGACTGAGCTTTCCATGCTGAGGTGGGACAACCAGGACCCGGCCGAGTGCGACTTGGGCGAGTTGCGCCGAGCGCGCTATGTCGAAGGCGCTCCCGGAGCAGTCTCAGAAATATGGGAGCAAATCAAGGGCTCCGCCGATGTTAAGGACTTCGAAGCTTTCAGAAGGCAATTCGGCGCGAAATATCCGGATTACGACGCGCAAGCCAAGAAGCGCCTGACTGAACTGAGGCCCCCTGCCCCCGTCCCAGTCAAAGGCGATACTGCGCCACCGGCTGAAGACGACATCAGCACGATCATAGCGCGCCACGATAACCAGGGCAGAAGCTTGTCGATCACACCCGAAAGTCCCGTCTATCGCGTCGGCGATGTGGCGAACTTCACGGTTGTTTCATCGCAAGGTTGTTTTCTTACTCTCTTAAGCCAGGACGACAGGGCAAAGGAAGCGACCGTCATTTTTCCAAATAGATTCCAGCAGATCAACTGGCTCCCAGGCGGCACGCCGGTCACCCTCCCCGGTGCCGACGCGCCTTTCGTGTTTCGTTTGAAAGATCGCGGAATCGAAACGGTAATCGCAGTCTGCGCCGACAAAAATGTCCCGGTCGACGGCATCAGCCATGATTTCAACCGCTCTGAGTTCACCTCGGTCCCCGATTATGCGAAGGCTGTTTCCCGGAGCATCGAGGTTCAAAGAAAGAGCGCAGAGAATTACCAGCGTCCGAGTAACCCTCAACCCGCGCAAGCGATCGTCTGGAGATCGGTAATAAAGGTTCAAGTCCGTTAAGCGTGTCCTGAAAAACAAAAAGGCAACCGTGACCGAGACCTTGACCGCGAAGTCAAATACAAACTAGTACAGCCCAAGGCAAGTTCGCACTCGCTTTGCTGCGCGCTCTCAAGCGAACTTGCCTCGGATAAGCTGTACGAGAATCATAGTGTTGCTAGTGCGCCTTATCCGCGGGGCGCGTCCTAGAAATTTCCAATTTTCCGCAATGGGTGAGGCCATGAAGCTTATCGATCATTTACTTTTGGCCGCTGCCTTCGCAACGGTTTTCGCAATCCTCCCCGCAACCGCCCAGCAGCCAAGCTCGGCGGATATCGCCAACACGCTGGCGCCGCCGAAAAAGGCGACCACACGCGGGCTTCGCGCATTCGATCCGAAAGCGGCGCAGGAGCAGACGGTTATCAATGAAGTGAAAGGCAAGAAAACACGCTCGATCACAGTTGAGGAGCGCACCAAACTTGCTGACATCGCTGAGAGCAAGCCAGCCATCGATCTGGAGATCAGCTTCGAATACAACTCCGCAAACATCGGCGCCAAAGCCACAGACGATCTGATGAGGCTTGGCATCGCGCTCCGCGATCCGCGGCTCAAGGATGCGAACATCCTGGTCGCCGGTCACACCGACGCCAAGGGCGGCGACGACTACAACAAGGATTTGTCCGACCGCCGCGCCGAAGCCGTCAAACAATTTCTGGTTTCCAAGTTCAGCGTGCCTGCCGATCAGCTTATCGCTGTCGGATACGGCAAGGAACGTTTGAAGAATACGGGCAATCCGCTTGCGCCGGAAAACCGGCGTGTTCAGGTGGTGAACATGTCCGCTCAGTAAGGCGGCGACGAGGCCCGTTATCTCGGAGCGACGTCTGCGTCGCATCCGGGATCGTAAAAGACGCCTCGGTTTGTAACGACCCCGGATATGCGCAAAGGCGCATTCCGGGGCGACGATCATCGAGACGCCGCGCCCGCATTGAACGCACGATGCTTTAGAGCCTGTCCCCTTTTGATTCCATCAAAAGGGGACAGGCTCTAAGTTTTTGCTTGGTCGTGCGTCTTTCTTGCAAAACCGCTTCGCACTTGTCCGGACGCGCTCTAAAAACACCCCGCGAGCGCTCCGCCAAGGTCGAGCAGGAGCGCCGGGCCACGCGTGGCCATCAGGTAAGCGGCTCCAACGCAGAGCAAAGTGAGCCCCCCGATCAAGGTCCATTTCAGAGCTTCAGGCATGGCGCCTCGTCTTATTCCGCGGGCGTGGGCGAAGTCGCATGACGCGGCGCTGCCTCTTCCCGGATCGGGAGGTGCAGAGCCGCCGCAAGCACCGCAACCGCAACGGCGATCCACCACAGCATATCGTAAGAGTGAGTGGTATCATAGAGCCAGCCGCCCATCCAGGCTCCCATGAAGCTTCCGGCTTGATGCGAGAAGAATACGATCCCGTAGAGCATCGACAACCAGCGCGGACCGAAAAAGGTGACGATCAGCCCGCTGGTGAGCGGTATCGTGCCGAGCCAGAGCAATCCCAGCAGGAACGCATAGATGAGCACGGTCGTCTCGGTCAGCGGCAGATAAAGCAGCGCGAGGAACACAGCGGCGCGCGCCAGGTAGAGAAGCGCAAGCGCCAGATGCTTCGGCATGGCGTCGCCGACCCGCCCGCAGGCGTAAGTGCCCAGAATGTTCGCGCCGCCGATGATGGTGAGCGCGATTGCGCCAAGGCCCGGGCTGAAGCCTTTGTCCGCGAGGAACGCCGGTAGATGCACGGCGACCGCGGCGATGTGAAACCCGCAAACGAAGAAGCCCGCCGTCAAGAGAAGGAAGCTTGGATATTTCAGCGCCTCGGCAAGCGCGCTTTCAATCCGCTGTCCGGAGCGAGCGCCTTGGCGCCGGATCGCATCGCCGCCTTCCGAGAGCGCGAACGACAGCGGCGCCATCATCGCGGCCGTTCCCGCCATGATCCAGAGCGTCGTCACCCAGCCCGTCGCTTCCAGGATGACATGCGCATAAGGAAGCGCCACGAACTGTCCGACGGCGCTGCCCATTGTGGCGACGCCGAGGGCGGAGGCCCGCTTATCGGGCGGGGCCGCGCGCGCGATGACGCCGAAAACGGCGGTGAACCCTGTTCCGCTGACGCCAAGACCGATCAGCGTTCCCGCAAGCATAAGCTGGCTTCCGCCAGTCGCTGTCGCCATCAGCAACAATCCGGCGATATAGAAGGCCGTCCCGGCGAGCGCAACGCGGACCGCCCCAAACTTATCGCTCACCGCGCCGGCGAACGGCGCAGCCAGCCCCCAGACGAGATTGAGGATCGCCATGGATAGCGAAAACACCTGCCGGTCGAGATCGAGGTCCTGGCTGATCGGCTTCAGGTAAAGCCCGAAGGTCTGGCGAATGCCCATGTTGATCGCCAGCATCGCGCCAGCACACAGCACAAGCGTCCAAACCGGATGCATCCGGCGCATGGCGTTCTCCTGGTTCGATCCTCTTCGTAACGCGCTCCGGCCTCGAAGGCAAAACGCATCCGTGCCTGTGGCTCGCGAGGGTGGGCCACTTTCATACTTGAGAATTCATTCCGAAACCGCCAGGGTGCGGGTAGCTTGAACCAACGCGAGACCCGGCATGATGATCCGCTTGCCCATGCGTTTCGTGTCAGCCTATTGGCGGCTGACCCGCGGCGCGACGCTTGGCGCGCAAGGCGTCGTCATCGACGATGAAGGTCGGGTGTTGCTCGTGCGCCATGGCTACCGGCCGGGATGGCATTTTCCCGGCGGCGGCATCGAATGGGGCGAGACCGCGGAGACAGCTCTTGCGCGCGAACTCAAAGAGGAAGCGGGCGTTCTCATAAGGGAGCCGCCGAAGCTGCATGGCTTATTCGCCAATTTCGCGGTGCTGCCAAGCGATCACGTCGCCCTCTTCGTCGTCCGGCAATGGGAACGGCCCAGCATCCCGGCGCCGAACCATGAGATAGTCGAAAGCCGGTTTTTCGCCAGACAAGACATACCGGCTGACGCCGCGCGCGGAACCGAGCGCCGCCTCGCCGAGCTCTTCGACGGCGCACCCGTCGAGCCGCACTGGTAATGCCTTATTCCGCGGCTTTGGGGAGCGCCCGGATGGCAGGCTTGGCTTCCTCTTTTGTTTCGAATGAAGGCCATCCCTCGCTGTGCCCCGAAAGCCAGCTCTGAAGTTTGTCGAGATAGATGTAGATCACGGGCGTCGTGTAGAGCGTCAGCACTTGGCTGAGTGCAAGCCCGCCCACCATGGCATAGCCGAGCGGCTGGCGAAGCTCCGATCCCGTGCCCGCGCCGAGCATCAGCGGCAACCCGCCGAGCAGCGCCGCCATCGTCGTCATGAGGATGGGCCGGAACCGCAAGAGCGCCGCTTCCTTGATCGACGCTTCGGGCGAAAGCCCGCGGTCGCGCTCGGCCTGGATGGCGAAGTCCACCATCATGATGCCGTTCTTCTTCACGATGCCGATCAGAAGGATGATGCCGATGATGCCGATGACCGACAGATCGAAGCCGAACACCTCCAGCATCAGGAGGGCGCCCACGCCCGCGGATGGCAGCGTCGAGAGTATGGTCAGCGGGTGGATAAAGCTTTCATAGAGCATGCCGAGGATGATGTAGATCACCACAAGCGCCGCGATGATCAGGAGCGGCGTGGACGCCAGCGAGCTCTGGAAGGCCTGTGCATTGCCCTGGAAGGTGCCGACGAGCGTGTTCGGCGCTCCGATCTCGGCCATCGCCTTTTGGATCGCAGTCACGGCCTCCCCAAGCGATACGCCCGGCTGCAGATTGAAAAAGATCGTCGCTGCCGGAAACTGGCTCTGGTGATTGATCGAGAGGAATCCGGTCTTCTTCGTGTCGAAAGTCACGAGCGTCGACAACGGGATCATCTGGCTGGTGACCGGAGAGCGCACGTAGATGCGATTGAGCACATCGGTATCGCCCTGAAGCTCGGGCGGGATTTCGAGGATCACGTTATAGGTGGAAAGTTGCGTGTAGTACTGCACCACCTGCCGCTGGCCAAGCGCATCGTTCATCGTGTCGTCGATCATTTGCGGCGTGATGCCGTAGCGCGAGGCGCGGTCGCGGTTGATATTCACACTCAGCTGTGGGGCATTCACAAGAAGATCGGTCGAGACGTCGGCGAGGACCGGCACCGTCTTCAGCTTGGCGAGCGCCTTGGGCGTCCACTCGTCCAGCTCATCGAGACTCGCGTCCTGCAGCGTGAACTGATAAAGCGCACGGCTGAGCCTCGCTCCCACTGTGATATCCTGCGCAGGCGACATGAAAGCAGCCGCGCCCGGCGCCTTCGCGAGCTGTGGACGGAGCCTGTTTATGACGCCCATCACATCGCTCTTCCGCTCGTTGTGCGGTTTCAGCGTCGTGAAGAGACGCCCTGCGTTCTGCGTGTTGCCGGGTGAGGAGCCAAGCGCCGAACCGACATTATCGACGTCGGGGTCTTTCGCGACGATATCCGACAGCGCCAGCTGCCGCCGAACCATCTCGTCATAGGAGATGTCCTGCGGGGCGTCAGTCATTGCGTACAGGATTCCGGTGTCCTGAACCGGGAAGAAGCCCTTCGGGATCGTGACGAAGAGATAGACGGTCAGTCCGAGCGTCCCGAAGAAAACCATGAGCGTGATAAAACGGTAGCGCAGCGCGATGCTCAGCGTCGTGTCGTAACCTGCGAGGAGCCCATCAAAGAAGCGGCCGATCTTGCGGCTCAACCACCCGGGCTTATGCTCCCCGGCCGCCAGAAAACGCGAACACAGCATGGGCGTAAGCGTCAGCGAGACGATAACCGAGACGGCGATCGTCACAGTAACCGTTAATGCAAATTCACGCATCAACCGCCCGATGATGCCGCCCATCAAAAGAAGCGGAATGAAAACGGCGACCAGCGAAAGGCTGATCGAGAAGACGGTAAAGCCGATCTCGCCCGCGCCTTTGAGCGCCGCTTTGAATGGCTTCTCGCCCTTCTCGACATAGCGGTAGATGTTCTCGACCACGACGATGGCGTCGTCCACCACGAAGCCGACCGCGATCGTCAGCGCCATGAGCGAAAGATTATCCAGGCTGAAACCCAGCGTGTACATCACGGCGAACGTGCCGAGCAGCGAGATCGGCACGACGGCGCTCGGAATCAGCGTGGCGCGCACGTTGCGCAGGAAGACAAGGATGACGAGCACCACGAGCGCAATCGTCAGGCACAGCGTGAACTCGACATCGAACACCGAGGCGCGGATCGTTGTCGTCCGGTCGCTGATCATGTCGACCTTGACGCCCGAGGGGATGACGTTTGCGAGCTTCGGCAGAGCCATCTTGATGTTATCGACCGTCTCGATGACGTTCGCGCCGGGCTGCTTGAAGACCACCAAGAGCACGCACGGCTTGCCCGTCGACCATGCGCCGAGCTGGGTATTCTCAGGTCCGGCGATGGCGTGACCCACGTCGGAAACGCGGATCGGCGCGCCCTGCTTGTAGGTGAGGATGATGTTGTCGTAATCCTCGGGCTTCATGATCTGGTCGTTGGCGGCGACCGTGAAGCTTTGCTTGGCGCCGTTCAGAATGCCCTTGGCGGCGTCGGCTGTGATGTTGCCGAGAACCGCCCGGACATCTTCAAGCGTGACTTTGCGAGTGGCCAGCTTCTCAGGATCGAGTTGCACGCGAATGGCGGGCTTCTGCTGGCCGCCGATCATCACATAGGCGACACCCTGGATTTGCGAGATCTGCTGCGCGAGGATGTTCTCCGCGTAGTCGTCGGCCTCGGTGAGCGGCGCCGTTTCGGACGTGACCGCGAGGATGATGATCGGAGGATCGGCCGGATTGAACTTCCGGTAGCTCGGCGGCGAGCTGAGCGTCGTCGGCAGCCTCCGGCCCGCGGCGGTGATCGCCGCCTGAACATCCTGCGCCGCGGCGTCTATATTCCTGTCGAGCTGGAACTGGATATTGACCTGCGTATTGCCGAGCGTGCTTGTGGACGTGAGTTGCGTCACCCCCGCAATCTGCCCGAACTGCTGCTCGAGCGGGTTGGCGACGGACGAGGCCATGGTTTCGGCGCTTGCGCCGGGAAGCTGCGCGGAGATCTGTATGGTGGGAAAATCCACCTGGGGCAGCGGCGCTACCGGCAGATAAAAGTAAGCCGCGATGCCGGCGAAGGTGAACGCCGCCATAAGGAGCGTCGTCGCGATGGGGCGCGTGATAAAGGGAGCGGAAATGTTCATGAGCGGCCGGCTGCCTCATTGGCCGCAACCGGGGGCGTGTTCAGCTCGATGCGCGCGCCAGGCTGCAGCCGATACTGGTTCGAGACAATAACCAGGTCGCCTTCCTTCAGGCCTCTTTGAGCAACGGTCACGGTTTCATAAGCGGGCCCGGCTTCCAGCGGCGCCATGGCGGCGCGCATTTCAGGCATCGCAACCCACACAAAGAGGCCGTTCGGCCCTCTTTGCAGCGCCGCCGTAGGTACCGTCACGGCATTCTTCCGGACGCCGACCTGCACCTGCACAGGGGTGTACAGGCCGGGCCACAAGGCTTCATCCTGATTGTCGAAGACCGCCTTCAGCCGGATCGTCCCCGTCGCTATGTCGACCTGATTGTCGATGACCTGAAGCTTCCCGCGCGCGATAGGCTTCTTGCCGTCCTGATCCATGGCGATCACAGGCACGTCCCCTGCCCGCTGCGCGTCCCGGATCGCGGAGAGGTGAGCTTCCGGGAGCGTGAATACGAGCGCAATGGGATGCTGCTGTGTCAGCGTCGCGATAAACGCCGATGTATCGTTCGCCTTCACGATGTTCCCAGGATCGACGGCGCGCAAGCCGACGCGGCCGGAAAAGGGCGCGGCGATGGTGGTGTAGCTGAGGTTCGTCTCGGCCGTGCGAATGAAGGCCTTGTCGGCCTCGATGAGCGCACGGTCGACACCGACTTTCGCGGTGAGTTGGTCGACTGATTGCTGCGACGCATATTTTTGCTGCGAAAGCTGCGTGCTCCGCTCGAGATCCTTCTCATCGCTCAAAAGCTGAGCCTGATCCTGGGCCAGTTT
This sequence comes from uncultured Alphaproteobacteria bacterium, assembly GCA_963764115.1. Classification (GTDB taxonomy): domain Bacteria; phylum Pseudomonadota; class Alphaproteobacteria; order Rhizobiales; family Rhodomicrobiaceae; genus Rhodomicrobium. Next base: position 41,125 of record CAVXRT010000011.1, on the reverse strand, counting down.
CGCCTTCGACTGATCGAGCGCGGCCTGGTAGAGGCGCGGATCGATGATCGCGAGAACGTCGCCCTGCTTGACCTGCCGCCCCTCTTCGAAGTTCACCTTGTCGAGCGTGCCGTCAACCCGCGAACGGATCTGTACGGTGTTGAGCGCCTGCACCGTTCCGATCCCTGAAAGAAGAACGGGGACGTCCCGCGCTGTTGCTGGCGTCGCCGAGACAGTGATCGCGGGAGGCGCCGATGCGGCTCGATGTTGTGGCGCAGGAACTGAATACCAGATGTATCCGGAGACCGCCGCAATCGCTATCAGCCCAACGAAAAGGATTCGAAGCATCCACAACTCCAAATGAAGATCGCCAGCGAGGATGCTGGGATAGAATGGCGTAGCGAGCTTTCTCGCAAGCTGCTTTCGCAAACTATGGCACAAGCCTGGCGGAACTCAAAAATAGCATGTGCCAGGCCGGTATCTTCCCTAGCGCCAACGACTTCTCAAATTCCGAGCGAATCCTTGAACGCCAAGGTGTTATGCCTGCACGAACGCGAGTATGGGGGGAAAATGGGCTTGCGAGAAGGCGCACGGCGTCGGTTGAGACATTGTTTTACAAAAATCCTGTAGAATAGATCGCAGAGGGAAACGATCACGATGCTACGAGCAATCTTCTCGGACGCAGTGTTCTGTGCTGCGCTCTTCGTCGAGTCCCTGGCCATTCTTTCCACTCTTCAGGCGGTGGCGGGTGTGCAGCTTCGCGATGAGTTCACGCCGATCATGAGTTCCTATCATGCGAAGACCGCGCCGGTTTCAGCAATCGGGGCCAGCCTCTTCGCGGGTATGCCGCCGGCGTGGTATGCGGACGCGCTGCTGATTGCTGCAGCGCTTTTTTTCCTGTTCTTCATCGCCCAAGCTCGCAATGCGATGGCTCCCTACGACGATCCGGGGGGCAGCCCCATAGAGGAGGCCAAAGGCGTTGAAGCGGCCATCGACTATTTTCTTCCCGCCGCCGTATGCGCCATCGGCGCGGCCATAACCGCGCCCACGCTTCTGCCCTTCCTCACTTTGCCGATCGCGCTCTGGCTTCTCGTCAAGAGGCTCTTTGGAAAACCCTCCTGGTTCAAAGTTTCGCTGAGCTACTACGTGAACATCCTTTTGCTGGCAGCCCTTGCCGCAGCCATTTCCGTCCTGGCGAGGTAAGCAGAGTCTGCCGCACGCGTTATTGGATCGCGGCCGCCCGGAAAGGCGAAGCCTTATCCGGGATCGTAAGACGCTGAGGCGCTTACATTTTTGCGATCCCGGCTCGCGCTCGCAAGGCCTAGATGACATGGCTGCTCAGTAAATGCGGGGCTTCGGCTTGATATACTGGACGTCGTTCGTCAGCGTTCGCGTGTGGACCGGCCTGTAGTCGAGCTTCACGCTTCTTTTCTCGTAATCGGCATAGGAAAGGGTGTGCTTCATCCAAGTCGCATCGTCGCGGTTCGGGAAGTCCTCACGCGCGTGAGCTCCGCGGCTCTCCTGCCTGGCGAGCGCGCCCGTGATCGAGACCGCGGCCTGCGCGATAAGATTGTTGAACTCCAGCGTTTCGACCAGATCGGTGTTCCAGACAAGGGAACGGTCCGTGACATGAATGTCGTCGACGCCATTCCAGACTTCATTAATGAGCCTGACGCCCTCGGCCAGGACCTCCGCACTGCGAAATACCGAACAGTTGCCCTGCATGATGCGCTGCATCCTGCCGCGCAACTCCGCCGTGGGAGTTCCTCCATCGGCATGACGAAAATGGTCTAGACGGGCAATAGCTTCATCGCCTGCATTGTCCGGCAATTCGGGGTGCAATTGTCCTCGCTCGAGGGTTTCAGCACACCGGAGCGCCGCCGCACGCCCGAAAACAACAAGATCGATCAGAGAGTTTGAGCCGAGGCGGTTCGCTCCATGTACGCTTGCGCAAGCGGCCTCGCCAATGGCCAGAAGTCCCGGCACTGTGGCGTCCGGATCGCCTCCGTGAGGGCGGATCGCCTCCGCGTAATGGTTTGTCGGGATGCCGCCCATGTTGTAGTGCGCCGTCGGTATGACGGGAATTGGCTGACGCCTGAGATCAACGCCCGCGAAAATCTTCGCGCTTTCGGTGATGCCCGGCAGGCGCTCGGCCAGCATTTTTGGGTCCAGATGGTCGAGATGAAGATAGATATGATCCTTCTTAGGTCCGACGCCCCTCCCCTCGCGGATTTCGATTGTCATGGCGCGAGAGACAACATCGCGGCTCGCGAGATCCTTGGCAGTGGGCGCGTAGCGCTCCATGAAGCGCTCGCCTTCTGAGTTCGTCAGGTATCCCCCCTCGCCGCGTGCGCCCTCCGTGATCAGCACGCCGGCGCCATAAACTCCCGTCGGATGAAACTGGATGAACTCCATGTCCTGGAGCGGGAGACCGGCACGGATCACCATTGCATTGCCATCGCCCGTGCAGGTGTGAGCGCTCGTGCAGGAGAAGTAGGTGCGACCATAACCGCCGGTTGCGATGATCGTCTTCTTGGCGCGAATTCGGTGAATGCTGCCATCCTCGAGGCACCACGTCATGACGCCGCGACAGATGCCGTCGTCCATGATGAGATCGAGCGCAAAGTGCTCGATAAAAAACTCCGCGGAATGCCGCAGCGATTGCCCGTACAGCGTGTGCAGCATGGCGTGGCCGGTGCGATCCGCCGCCGCGCAAGTCCTGAGCGCCGGTGGTCCCTCGCCGTAATCGGTCGTCATTCCGCCGAACGGGCGCTGATAGATCTTGCCATTCTCGGTGCGGCTGAACGGCATGCCGTAATGCTCAAGCTCGTAGACAGCCGCAGGAGCGTTGCGGCACAAATATTCGATTGTGTCCTGATCGCCGAGCCAGTCGGACCCCTTCACCGTGTCGTACATGTGGAAGCGCCAGTCGTCCCGGCCCATATTGCCGAGAGCGGCGGCAATGCCGCCCTGCGCTGCAACCGTGTGCGAGCGCGTCGGAAAAACCTTCGTGACGCAAGCCGTCTTCAGCCCGGCTTCGGCGCAGCCAAGGGTTGCGCGAAGGCCGGAGCCGCCCGCCCCTATCACCACGACATCGAAGGTGTGGGTCTCCACCCGATAGGCGCGCCCGTTCACTCGGGGCGCCCCGCCGTTCTTCCCGTTCGGAGCGCTGTTCGACTTGGTTGCATCAGCCATGAGCTACATTCCCAGATAAAGCTTGATGATCGCGAGCGTGCAGGCCACTGCAACGGAGAACGTCCAGAAGGTATTCAGGAACAGACAGGGCACCTTCAGCCAATGCGGCGCGTATTCTTCGGCGATAACCTGCATGCCGAGCCGCATATGAAAGGTTATTGATATAACAAGCAGAAGCGCCAGAACAGCGTGAAGCGGATTGGAGAAGAAGTGCTGGACGCTCGCGCGCGAGGCGCCGACCAGCGAAAGCCCTGCATAAGCGATAAACGCGGCGCCGAAAATGTTCGAAACCGCGGTGAGGCGCTGCATCCAGAAGTGATCGGTGCCGGGTCCGCCCATGGCCGAGCCAAGACCGCGGACTTTCTTAAGCTGCGTTCGGTAAGTCGTCGGCATCAGCGGTTCCCCCATTCAGAAAGCGCAACAAACCATAACAGCCCGGTCAGCGTCACAGATCCGAAGAGCGTTGCCCAGGACAGGGCGCGAACGGTGGGAAGGGAGAAGCCATGGCCCGTATCCCAGATGAAATGCCTGATACCCCCAAGCATATGGTGAATGACAGACCAGGTGAAACCCACAAGGATGATGAGCCCGACCGGCGAGCCGATGAACGCGCTGACGGCGTTGAACTGCGCCTCGCCCATCGCAGCAGAGATAAGCCAGGCGGTTAACAGAAGGCTGCCCCAATAATTAACGACGCCCGTGACGCGATGCATGATCGACAAGACCATGTTGACGTAGGGGCGGAAAATGGAAAGGTGCGGGGACATCGGTTTCGGGACCATGAGCCGGGCTCCCGAGATCGGCTTTGTTTCCGCCATTATGCAATCCTTCTTAACGCGGCATGCGTTTTTTCTTAACAGGGTTCATACTGCGATGCAGCAAAAGCCGCAACAAACATCCTGCTGAACAACCGTCAGCGCCTGCTTGCGCTAAAAAGCGTAAACGGGACCGCTTGAGCGAGTTTAGAGGATTGCAGCCGATAAAACCATTCTACTACTTGGCTATAAGGGTGAGAAATACCGTTCCAGCACTTGGCTTTCCCGGCTTTCTCATGGCGATCAATGGCTTATGGTGCGCTGCACAATCCCTCGCGAGTTCGTCATTCCAGCCATGGCGGCAACAAGCCACGCAAGACTAAAGTGGCATAAGCACCCAGAGATCGAGGTCAAGCAGCACCGCAGGGTCGTACTGATCGCCAGTCTTGAGCGGAAAGTCTCCGGCCGACTTGTCTTTAAGCGCGACAAGCCTAAGTCTTAGCGCTCCCGCATCCTCTCTGTCCAAGCGAGCCTTCTCGAGCACCTCGCTCCAGGCATAGACCGTGTCGCCGGCGAAAGCGGCCGAGACATGCCGGCCGGCGTTGATGGCCGCGACATGAAAGGCATTCTCCAGGCCGTTGAAGCTGATCATCCGCGCCAGCGAGATGATATGGCCCCCGTAAACAAGGCGGCGGCCGAAACGGCTCCTGACCTGCTTATGCTGATTGAAGTGCACCCGGGCGGTGTTCTGATAAAGACGGGTGGCCATTTGATGCTCGGCTTCCTGGATCGTCATTCCGTCGCGATGGTCTATTTTCTCACCAACTTCATAACTATCCCACCGCCGTGCGCTTCCGGCGAGCGCATTGCTGTACATCCCGATGTCCAGGGGGGGCAGCGCGGCTCCAAGCTCCTTTGGTTCGAGCGCATTCTTTAAGTGAGGAACATGCTCACCGGGTGTCGTCGCGGACTTGTCGCGCTTTCTCACCATCACCCAGCGCACATACTCGAGCACAGGCACGCCGTCCTGGTTGCGGCCGATCGAGCGAACGTAGACAACGCCGCTTTCCTTGTTCGACGTCTCGCGCAAGCCAATGACCTCTGACGTGGAGGCAAGCGTTTCGCCCGGATAAACGGGCTTGAGAAAGCGGCATTCGGCGTAGCCGAGATTCGCGACCGCGTTCAACGAAACATCCGGGACCGTCTTGCCGAACACAATGTGGAAGACGAGCAGATCGTCGATAGGGCTTCGCGGATAGCCGATGGCTTTTGCGAAAGCGTCGGACGATTGAACCGCAAAACGCGAGCCGTAAAGCGCCGTGTAAAGCGACACGTCACCCACCGTCACCGTCCGCGGCGTCGCGTGCTCAATCAGCTGCCCGAGTTGGAAATCCTCGAAGAAATTGCCGTCGCGCGATTTGCTCACCGTGCCCTCTTGGTCCGCTATTCAGGTTGAGCAAGGCTATATCACCCTCCGGTAATTGGAGGGAAGAAGGCGATTTCGCGCGCACCGTGCACGGAGGCGTCATGGCTGGCATGCGTGTGATCTATGGCTGCGCGGATTATATCCTCACGCTCGAAGGCTGCGGCGTAGCCTTCGCCGCGGCGCTTGAGCCAGTGAATGGCATCGCCCACTGTGGCGACGGTGTCGGGAAGCGTTACCCGCTCCTCGCCGGTTCCGACGCGTTCGCGGACCCAGGCGAAATATTTCAATGTTACTTCCATGATCCTCGCCATGCGCGAAAAAGATAGTCTCCGCCGGTATATAAGGCCAAACTGGCCGATACCCAAAGCAATCCGATTCCGGCATCCAGCAGCAGCCCGGCTTTCCATGACGGAACAGTTGAGGCGAAGAGCAGGATAAGCGCGAAGTACTGGGCTGCGGTCTTGAGCTTGGCGAGCGGGCTCACGGATGCTCGATGCCCGTCGAACCGGGCATAGGCGCGCAAGCTCGCGATCAGGATCTCCCGCCACAGGATGATCAAAACAGCCCATGCACTCAAGCCATGAATGACGCTCTGGCCCCACAGAAGCCACAGCGCGGTGAGGACAAAAACTTTGTCCGCGATCGGATCGAGCACTGCGCCGAGTTCGGAGACCTGTCCTGTTGCGCGCGCGGCGAGTCCATCGAGAAGGTCCGTAAGCGCTGCCGCTACGACGATTCCCGCCGCCAAGAGCGGCGTTTCCGCTACAAGAGCGGCCCAGGCCAGCAGCGGCGCCGCCGCCAGGCGGGAGGCGCTCAGGAGATTGGGCAGAGAAAGGATGGATGACCGGTTTCTGTTCTGGTCCATGGCTGCCATTCCGGCTGCGAAGGACAACCTCACATATCGCAGCCACCCGGAAACGGCTGAACACCCAGAGCCGTTTCGAAGGATTGCCTGAAGCGGTTAGGCTATTTTTGCAAGCTTATACGAACCGTTATAAATCATGACGCTTATGCGCATCGAAGTCCTTCGAAGCGCGGACGATTACTTACAAAATTACTTACAAATTTACTTATATGCATTTTTGCAAAACAAAACCAATTTTAACCGGCCGTAAACTATCACAGGATGACACGCCTGGAAAAGCTCCTGGCGCTGATCTGGGTCAAGTACTCTGGCGCCCGGTATTAGAATGTAGGTCCCCACGTCCGCCGTGTCGTTGGCGGGGATGATGAAGTTCGGCATGTCCCAGCGAGGCGTTTGCAGAATTACAAAAAGCGCTGCCCCGTCATCCCAGACGTATCAGCGATTTTGGCGAAGGGAGGCGCCCTTCGGATTGGGAGAGAGATAATCATCGCTCCGAAGGGAATGACACTCGGAGCAAATGGACCGCGCATAAGCCAAACCTGCCACTGCGTCGCCATCCTCCGCGCGGGCGCCATGGCAACAAGCAACAGTGAAAAGCACGAGCGTAAGAATTCGCACCATGGGTGGCCCCTCAAACGCATTCCGATGGGGTAAGTGTGATGACTCCCTATCTCATATTCAGACGGCGGCTGTGCAGCCTAGACTGCGGCTGCGTGGCGAAGTTCCGCATTTTGAGCAAGGTAGGCGTCGAACACCGAGCAAACAACGCGCAACGCGAGACGCGCCCCGTCGGGCACGCGCACCTTGTTCCCATCGAGTTCGCAGAGCCCTTCCTCCTCGAGGCCGCGAAGTTGCAACATTTCATCCCGGAAGGCTCCCCGATCAGGGGCGTATTGCTTCCGGATGTCTTCGAGGTCGACCTCCATGTCGCACATTAGACGCTCGATGATGGCGCTGCGCATCTTGTCTTCCCCGCGGAAGGCGACGCCTTTGGCGATCGGCAGCGCTCCTGAGGTGACCGCGCGCGTATAGGCCCCCGTCTCGGTAATGTTCTGCGCAAAACCGTCGGGCAGAGCGGATATAGCGCTTGCCCCAAATGCGACGATGGTGCCAGCTTCGTCGTTGGTGTAGCCCTGGAAATTACGGTGCAAGCGGCCTTCGCGCAAGGCGACTGCCATGCTATCTTCCGGCCTCGCGAAGTGATCGAGACCGATCTTCACATAGCCCTGCTCGGCAAGAGCATCGCCAGCGACTTGCGCCTGGTCAAAGCGCATCAGCGGCGTCGGCAGGGCCTCCTCGGGGATCATTTTCTGGTTCTTCGCCATCCATGGAACATGCGCGTAGCCGAACAAAGCGATGCGAGCCGGATTGAGCTTGGCGGCCTGCTCCACGGTATCCTTGAGTGTTTCGGCCGTCTGATATGGAAGCCCATACATCAAATCGAAGTTGACTTCGGTGATGCCCTGCTCGCGCAAGAGCTCTAGGGTCTTTTCGATCATGCTGATCGGCTGAACGCGATTGATCGCCGTCTGCACCTTCTCGTCGAATTCCTGCACGCCCAGGCTGGCGCGCGTGCATCCTATCTTGCCGAGCGCAACCGCATTTTCGGCCGTGAAGGTTCTCGGGTCGATCTCGACCGCGATCTCTGCCTTGCCCAGAATGTTGAAATGACGCTGAACGGTTTCCGCGATGCGAATCATGTCCTCGGGCGCGAGCGCGGTCGGCGTCCCGCCGCCCCAGTGAATGTGACGCACGGAAATGCCTTGAGGCATCACGCGGGCCGCGAGTTCGATCTCGCGGATGATGGTATCGACATAGCTCGTCACCGGGGAATAGCGGGCGATCACCCGCATGTTGCACCCGCAATACCAGCACATTTGCCGGCAGAACGGGACATGCAGATAAAGCGAGATTTCCGAGCGGGGATCAAGCCGGGAAAGCCAAGTCTCATACCGCTTCGCGTCCACGTCCGCGGAGAAATGCGGCGCCGTGGGATAACTCGTGTAGCGTGGAACCCGTGCGGAGAAGTACTTCGCAATCCCAGGTATCATGATTGTTCTTTCCCTGTGAGGATACGCTGCGAGCCGCCGCCGCGGCTTCTTTTTGCCCATGCGATTTCGAATGCGCAAGACTTTCCGCCGGTCGCCTCGCAGCTGATTTCGCGGACGAAAGTGTTGCGGCTGACGAGGACTTCAAACAGGCGCTGGAAGGTTCCGGCATAATAGTCGCATTGCGGATGCGCGCCGTGACGCCCCCGGCATAGGGGGCACCCCTTGATCGAAACAATGACCGGATGCCCGTGTGCGACGCTGAAGTCGCCAGTCCCGGAGAAGGTCCAGGAGTGCTTCTTGACGGTGCCGAGCAGAACCCGGCTCGCGAGAGATGCCGGCAAGACCTTCAGCACGGCCTGAGCCGGCTTCGGAATGCGGTTCGCGAGAAGATAGTCGCCGGTTCGAAGCCCGGCCTCGAACGCGATCTTTCTTGCCTCGTTCTCCTCAAGACCATCGAAGAGCGCCGTCTGCAGCGCGCCGACATCCTCTTCCGGCACCATCCCCGTCGGCGGATGAGCAAGATGCGGCTCCAGATGCGCGCGGGCGAAAATCAGCCGGGTGGCTTCCTCCCCCAAAACGTCGCGGAGGGTTTCCGCCACCCGGATTATCGCATTCGGGCCGATACGGCCGGCTTCCGCCGATGCGTGCGCCATTCGAAGCGCCTTCTTGGTATGTGACAACCTCTAGTGGGTGGTCGCCGTTTCGACGGACTTCTCTTTCTTTTCGGGCGTTTTGCGCGTCGTATGGTCGAAGTCGTCCTCTTCGCGCTCGCCCCGCCCACGCGTGGCATCGAAGCCGAAATCCACCTTCTTGAGAGACTGCGGACCCCAATATTTCACGCGTCCGAGGTCATAGAACTTCCGCTCCCAGCCGCTCTTGAGGAACGCCTTGAGACAGCCCAAAAGGTAGCTGCGTCTCTGTCTGCTCCAAACCCACGGATATCCGAAGAAAGCCTTGCGCATATAAAAGCGCCGGTAATTGCTCATAACGTGATTGAGCAATTCTGTGCGCTCCATGGCGTCCGGCTTCATGATCGGGGTGACGAAGTTGTATTTCTCGTAGTCGAAGACTTCGACCTTGTCGGAGAGTTCCTTGAAGAGATCGGAGAACGGCCAGGGCGTATACATCGCCCAGTTCGCCATATCCGGGTTCCAGTCCATCGCCATCCGGAACGTCTCTTCGAGAGTCTCCGGGGTCTCGTTTTCAAGGCCCACGATAAACTGCGCTTCGGTGACGATGCCGTTCTTGCGCAGAAGCTCGATGGCGCGCTTGTTCTGCGCGATCGTCGTCTCCTTGTTGAAGCGGTCGAGCTTCAACTGGGCGGCGGCCTCGGTTCCGAGAGAGATATGGATCAAGCCCGCAGCGCGGTAGAGAGGCAGCAGCGCTTCGTCCCGGAGGATATCGGTCACGCGGGTATTGATGCCCCACTGGACCGGCAGGTTGCGCTTCTTCAACTCCTCGCAGAATTCGACGAACTTCTTCCGGTTGATGGTCGGCTCTTCGTCGGCGAGGATGAAGAAGCCCACCTTGTAATCCCGGACGAGCGTCTCGATTTCGTCGACCACCTTCTTGGGGTCGCGAATGCGGTAATTCCGCCAGAATTTCCACTGCGAGCAGAAGCTGCAGGTAAACGGACAGCCGCGTGCGAGATTCGGAATTGCGACGCGCGTCCCAGTCGGGATGTAGATATACTTCTCCCATTCGAGCACGCCCCAGTCCGGACTGATGGAGTTGAGGTTTGAGATTGGCGGCTCGGAAGGCGTCGCCACAATCTTCTTATCTTCGTCGGTATAGGCGATGCCCTTGATCTCGGCGCGGTCTTGCAGCCAGGTTCCCTTTTCAACGGCGCGAACAAGGTTCACAAAAATCGCTTCGCCCTCGCCGCGCACGATCGCATCGATCCAGGGCGCTTCGGTAAGGACTTGCTGATACATGAACGTGGCGTGGATGCCGCCAAGAACCGTAACCGTTTCGGGGTGAGCTTCTTTGGCGATCTGCAACAGCCGCTCGGCCTTGTAGATCGAGGGTGTAATCGCTGTCGCGCCGACGATGTCGGGCTTTTCTTTTGCGATGATGGCGCGGATATCGTCTTCCGACAGGTTGTTTGTCATCGCATCGACGAAGCGAATGTCAGTATAGCCTGCCGCCTTGAGCGGACCACAAATATAAGCAACCCATGCAGGAGGCCAGTTTCCAGCGATCTCCGCTCCGCCCGAGTGATAATTGGGATGGATCAGGATGATTCGCATAGGGCGCCCCCGGTAATGTCAGGTCAAGTTGACAGGATTGTGTGTCAAGCGGAGATTACTCCCTTGGCACGCTTCTGTTTTGATCTAGATCAAAATACCGCCGCCATTTGGCCAATCTGCGCTGTCAACTTTGGGCTAGACTTAATAAAATTGCTTTTCAATCCCCTTCTATTTCTTCAGAGCAACGGCGTCCCCGATCGCAAGACCTAGATTCTGAGCCTGTCCAGCCGCAATCTCCAGAACCCGCGACGCAGGGCTCATCGATGAGATTACATCGGTCGAAAAGGGCTCGGCATTGTAAGCGATATGCTTGATGCGCCAATCGTTGCCGATGAACACCATATCTAACGGAATGTAGGTGTTCTTCATCCACATTGTGATCTCCTGCTCGCCGTCGAACAAAAAGATCATGCCGCGATCGTCTGCGATTGAACGGCGAAACATGAGGCCTTGTTCGCGCTTTGCTTCGGTGTCGGCTACCTCGACATTCAAAAGCACGGGGCCATTCTTCGTTTCGATCTTGAGACTGGCGGGTTTAAAGAGAACATCTCCAAAAGCTGACGGTATTATAAAAAAGCCGAAAATCACAAGGGCCGCAAGCGCGGCCCTGGCGTTATTGTCGTGACCCCTGATCATGGGTCTATCCCTTTCAGTGCGAGGCCGGATAGCCCGTTGCGCCGTCGGGACGAAGTTCGGCAGCCATCAGGCCTTTCTCGCCGTGGCCATAACGGACCTGCACAATTTGTCCAGGCCGAAGCTCGGCAAAGCCGAAGCGCCGAAGGGTCTCCATATGGACGAAGATATCTTCTGTCCCTGCGCCACGAGTCAAAAACCCGAAGCCCTTGAGCCGGTTGAACCACTTCACCATGGCCCGCTGCCAATCGCTCTCGGGCATGACATGAACGTGGGTGCGCTGCGGCAGCTGCGAGGGATGAATAGCTGTACTTTCATCCATCTCTATCACGCGGAACGCCTGAAGTCCGCGGTCTCGCCGGAGCACTTCGCACACAATGCGGGCTCCCTCGTAGGCCGTCTGATAGCCGTCCCGCCGCAGAACGGTGACGTGAATCAGAACGTCCGGAAGACCGCCATCTGGAACGATGAACCCAAACCCCTTGGATACATCAAACCATTTTATGTGGCCGGCAATTACGAAGACGTCGATACTTGGTTGCTCTGCGATGTCGTTAAAAGATGCAATTGTGGGAGGTAATTTGTCCCCCATTGGATAGTCCCCCGCTTCACTGAAAAACTTGGCATCCGTAAAGGTCTCGCCCAGGACCGTCACGCACACCAACTCACATGCGAAACATAACATCACTCCGCGCGGAGGCGAGAGAAAATTAACTCTTTCCCCAGCGCCCTTGCCGGGCAGCGCCTCAACCGCTCTTGAGGCCCGCGCAGCAAGTCCTTGATAATCCGAAATAAATTTTGGCAAAAATGGGGCGAGCGCCGCATTATGTGATATTACAAAAATACCTGCCCGCACACTTTGCACAGCCGCCAGGTTGCGCAATTCCGCTCCATTGACCGCCGAACAGGCTGCGAATCAATATGATTTAGGCTTCACAACGCGAATCAGGGTGTGTGTGTCAGGCGCGGCTTCCACACTTGTTGAAAGGGCTTCCCCATAGCCCCCATTTATGCGGAAAACAGCATGCTGTGTCGCTTTGACATTCACGGCGCGGCTTTAGTTGGAGGTCCATCATGAAATATCTTCATACAATGGTCCGCGTGGCCGACATCGATAAATCGCTCGAATTCTATGTCGGCAAGCTCGGGCTCAGCGAGGTTCGACGCATGGAGCGGCCGGAGGGCCGCTATACGCTCGTCTTCCTCGCGGCGCCCGGCGATGAAAGCGCGCAAGTCGAATTGACCTACAACTGGGACCCGGAGGTCTACGGCGAAGGACGCAACTTCGGCCATCTAGCCTATGAGGTCGACAACATCTATGAGACCTGCCGGCGCCTCATGGAGGGCGGGGTGACGATCAACCGGCCGCCTCGCGACGGGCGCATGGCCTTTATCCGCTCGCCCGACAACATCTCGATCGAGTTGCTGCAAAGGGGCAAGGCCCTGCAGCCCGTGGAACCCTGGGCTTCGATGCCGAATACGGGTAAATGGTAGATCGCCCGATGGAGCGGCGGGATTACACTGCGGTCGCGAAGTCGCTTCACTGGCTGATCGCCGCCCTGATCGTCCTCATGTTCCCGCTCGCCTGGACGATGGGCGACTTTTCCGGCATCCAGAAATTCAAGCTTTACAATCTGCACAAATCGATCGGGATCACCATTCTCGCGCTGATGGCGCTGCGGCTGCTCTGGCGCTCTTTCCATAGCGTCCCCGCTTTGCCATCGTCCATGCCGGGCCGGGAGCGTTTCGCGGCGCATCTCGGCCATCTTTCCCTCTACGCGGTCCTGTTTCTGATGCCGCTCTCCGGCTGGGCGATGATATCGGCGTCGGATAAGCCGTCGGTCCTTTTCGCATACACGGCCTTCCCGCTTATCCCCTGGCTGAGCGAACTTCCCCTGGACCAGAAAAAGGCTTACGGCGAAATTTTCAAAGGCATCCACGAATTTACCGCAAACGTGCTTCTTTTCCTGATTGTCATTCACGTGGCGGCGGCTTTGCGCCACGCCTTTGTCTTGAGGGATGGAATCATGTCCAGGATGCTTCCGCGTTTCGGGCGCCGTTTAACTTCGCTGCCCATCGCGCTCTTGGTTTTGACCGCGAGCGTCCTGAGCTTTGTCGGTATGACGGACGCTTCCGCGATGGAATGGGGGGTTACCCCTCAAAAAAGCGAAGTCGCTTTCGAGGCAAGCGGCAGCGGCTACAAGACGAAGGGCATTTTCAAAGACTACAAGACCGAGATCGAGTTCGATCCCGAGACGCCGGAGGAAGCGTCGATCCGCGTGACGCTCGACATGCGAAGCGCCTCGACCGGCGCGGCCGACACAGACCAGACCTTGCAGTCCGAAGAATTCTTCGATTCAGGGCGCCATCCGACCGCTGAATTCACCGCGCGGGGCGCAAAGCCGGATGGCGGCGGAAGATACATCTTGAACGGGCAACTCACGCTGAAAGGCGTGACAAGGCCCGTAACTTTGCCGTTTTCGATCGACATTGCAGAGGGGACAGCGGCCGTGAAAGCCGAAACGAAAATCAATCGCCTCGACTTTGGCGTGGGTCAGGAAACCGTCGCGGGACTTGCCGTCGACAAGGACGTGAAGCTGACGATCGACCTTAGGGCGATGAGACTTGACAATTAACCGGTAAGGCGGCGTAGCGTTTGCCGCAGCCCTTTGTCTTGATTAACTCTCGGAATAGGACCAGCTAAAGGTATGCCTAGATTGTGTGCAATCCCTTTGGAATGTGCTCGATGGAAACGCATCGCCCCACGCTGATCTCGGTCGTCTTGCCCGCGTACAACGAGCGCGAGGGGCTGCCTATCGTGCTGTCTTCGATCTTCTCCACGCTGGCAAAAACAGGCTTCGCTCATGAGGTCGTTGTTGTGGACGATGGGAGTTCCGACGGTACGCGTGAGGCCATGCTGGACATTTGTTCTCGCCAGCCCAACCTGCACTACATTCGGCTCTCGCGAAACTTCGGGAAGGAGGCGGCTCTATCCGCTGGCCTCATGATGGCTGCGGGCGATGCCGTTGTCCTCATGGACGCCGACGGACAGCACCCGGACGATCTCATTCCGACGTTTCTGGAGCGCTGGCGCGAAGGTTTTGAGGTAGTCGCGGGGGTGCAAAATTCCCGCCCCGAAACCTGGCTCAAGCGCCGGTTCAAAAGCATGTATTATCATTTCATGGAAGCAGGCGGCTCGGTGGTCATCCCACCCGACGCCGGCGACTTTCGGCTCCTTGACAGGAAAGCTGTCGACGCAATCAATGCATTGCCTGAGCGAAACCGGCTTATGAAGGGGCTTTATGCCTGGGTTGGGTTCCGGACCGTGCTCGTGCCCTTTCAAGCCCGAAGCCGCGTGGCAGGGCAAACCAAGTTCACTTGGATGCAGCTTTTCAGGCTTGCCTTCACGGGTTTGACCTCTTTCACCGTCATCCCGCTCCGCCTCGTATCGCTGGCGGGCTTCTTCCTGTCGGTCTTTTCCCTGCTCAATGGTTTCTATCTTCTTTTCGAGCATTATGTGCTTCACGATCATTTGCCGGGCTGGGCGACGCTGGCGGTCGGCATGATGTTCCTTTCGGGCGTTCAGCTTCTCGCACTCGGTGTGATCGCCGAGTATCTTGGCCGCATGTTCGAGGAGGTGAAGCAGCGGCCGATCTTTATCGTTGCGGAAGACAGCCGCCGAAAGGCAGGCACACACGCCGCCTCGCTCGTCTACGATGCGACGCTGATGATGACGGACGCGCAGCTGCCCGATACACCGGCGATCCCATAAAATGAGGCAGATCGCGATCTTTATTGCGGTTGGGTCCGCGGCCGCGCTCACGCATCTCACGGTGGTGGCCATTGTCGTGGAACTCTTTGGCCTGAAGCCGCTTGCCGCCAACGTTATCGGGTTCTGCGTAGCCTTCCTCGTGAGCTTTGGCGGCCACGCGCGCTTTACTTTTCCGCTTTCGCCCAACCGTTACGCCGCAGCTCGAACGCGCTTCTTCGCTGTCGCGTGCACCGGATTCATCCTGAACCAGGCAGCATATGCGGAAGCCTTGCGTCTCTTCGGCCCGGGCTACTATCTCCCCGCCCTTGCCGCCGTTCTTTTAGGGGTCGCTGTCGCAACATTCCTGCTATCGAAGCTGTGGGCCTTCGCGCAGCCGCAGGGTTAGGAAGCACGCTGTCATGACCGAGGGTGTGATCATCAACGCCGACGACTACGCGATGGACGGCGGCGTCGATGCCGCGATCCTGAAGCTTGCCGCGCAGGGCGTGGTTACGGCAACGAGCGCGATGGTGCTGTCGCCAACCTGGCCGCAGGCCGCGGCGCCCTTGGCCGACGCGCCCCTATCCCGAGGCCTCCATCTCGACTTTACGTCTCCATTCACGGGAGACGTGTTCCCGCGACAGACGATCACTGGCTTGACGATGCGTACGCATTCGGGGGTCCTGGATCGAAAGCTTCTCCGGAAGGACATCAACCGGCAGCTTTTACTGTTCGAGAGTCACATGAAGGCCCCCCCGGATTTCGTAGACGGGCATCAGCATTGCCACCTTCTTCCTTTTGTGAGGGAGGCTCTAATCGATGTGCTCGGCGATCGATATGGCGCCGAGGCCCGCCGCATCGGTCTGCGCAATTGCGCTCCCCGGCGATGGCGCGGCCTGAAGGCGGCCATCATCGCCCGCACCGGGACTTTCCGGCTGGAAACCCTCGCCACGGAACGCGCGCATCCGATGAACAGCGACTTCGCGGGAGTCTATGATTTCAATGAGGACGCCGATTTAGAAGCACTATGGGCGGATTGGCTCAGCGGCCTCGAGGGCCGTTGCCCACTCGTCATGTGCCACGTTGCAGAGCGTGGGGACCACGACGGCAGCGACACCATCAGAGGCCCGCGCTGCCTCGAATACGACTGGCTCGGCAGCACCAAATTCCGCGAGCTTACCCAGCGCCTCTCGAAAAGCCCGGAGCGCTGGCCTCAGGCCTGAACCAAGGTTCCCAGGCGGGCGGCGATGGCTCGACCGGCTTGCCCGTCAGGCGCGACTCGATTTCCTTGAGCGCTCCTTCAACGGGCCTGAACTCGAAACGGACGATATGCTTGCCCGCTGGCACCTCGATGGCCCGGAATAACACATTTGCGCGCAGAATGTCGGCTGGCTTTCCATCAACGGCGCCGAACCACCACGGGTGCCAGACATCGTTCAGCACCAAAAAGCCCGCTCGCGGCGTGTCCACCGCCACCTGCACTTCCGTGTTTTGATAGACTTGAAGGGCCACAGCTGCTTCCGGCAGAGAGACGGGCCTCGGTTGCAGAGTGCTCATCAGCGGCTGCTTGCCTCGCAGCAGCACCGTGCGCCTGGGATCGAAATAAGGCCAATGCCCGTCCTTCGCCAACCGCTCAAAATTCGCCGGCAGCCAGTCGAAGGCGAACATGACACGCGGAAGGGCGCGCGGGTTTTCATAGATGTAGGCATCACGTGTGTTCGCGACGACCGTCAAATCCCCAGGCTTCAGCGATTTGTCGATTTTCTCGACGGGCCGGTCGGTCGCGATGTACCGCAGCCCAAGCAGATCGGCCATAGTTGAGCGGTATGAGGGATACAAGGGTGTGAAGATACGCTGATAGGCGGCCGCGACAGTCTCGCCCGCGCCCATGTCGTCCGCAATTTCTGCAAGGCGAAGCGGATTATATCCAAGCGCGTGATCAAATCCGTGGATGAGACTGATATTCGGCCACTCGAAGCCCAGCCCAACCATCTCCACCCTGTCGCGGCGCGTCGAATTTGCGGGCTGCGCCAGATGTGATTTGAAAAACGCGACCGTCTCGTTTTTGGTACCGACGCGCATCTGATCGTAATGGGAAGGCGTCTGCGCCGTCGACCGGTTCGGACCGTTGTTAATGGCGAGGTCGGCGGTCACGAACGCGGCGAGCCCCGCGATTGTCAGAAGTGCATATTGGCTTGCATATCGCCTTGCGAAGACAAGCGCGATCCATCCGGCCGTGAAAATACCAATCGAAAGCAGCACGGGCGTAACGGCCTCGAAAAAGTGTGAGTGTGCGGCTGCGACCCCTAGGCTCACGGCGAAGACGAGGGCGAGCATCGCCGCCAACGCAAGTTTCTGCCGGTATGTGGGCTCGCTTCCGGATAAAAAGCGATGCAGAAGATACCCGGATAAAATCGAGGTCATCCCGCCGAGCGCGTATGTGGCATCGGCCGGCCTGCGAAACAGTTCGACGCCGGGCAAATAGTCATAAGCCAGGGCGAAGAACCCCGTGTAGCGGCCAAGTGCGAAGAGGAACAAGCCGGTAACCGCAATCGCAAAAAACCGGACCTCTCGCGCAAAGATGCCGCCTCTCATGAAGCCGACTGCGAGAATGAGGAGAATGGGAAGGGCGCCGGTATAGACCTGGCTCATATTTTCGGTCATCGAAAGCCAGTCGGCGTTCCACTCTATGCTCCCCGGGCCCCAAAAGGGAAGGCTCGAATGGGCCGAGTATAGGTCCGGCACAACAGCGGTCAAGAGCGACGCCGGATGCAGAGATCCCCTCCCGGCTTCTTTGAAAGCGATCTCGGGACGATTTGAAGCTTCGACGAAGAGAAAGCTCAAGATGATCGGCCCCGCCGCAAAAAGCGTCGCTACCGCGCCTCCCGCGAAGAGCGGCGAAAGCGTTTGTTTCACGCAGCGCCCGAAACGCGGCGCGCTCAACCAATGATGGATCGTGTAGCCGGCAAGGACGTAACAGGCGATCAGAGCGATTTGCCCGGGCTCGACGAGCATGACTCCCGCGGCAAGACCGGCCAGAACCCCATACAGCACAGACTTCCGTTCAAGCGCCCGCGAGAGCAGCCAAAGGCAGAGCATGGAAAAGGCAAAGCCCTCGATCTGCTTGATGTGCTGTATGCGCCAGATCGACGACCCGCCAAAGGCTGCGGCGAGCGCAGCGACGACGGCGGCCGCCGGATGCCAGCCCCGGTCCTTGAAGATCATCAGGACGGAAAAAGCCGTAAGCCCCAAAAGCAGGAAGCAATAAAGGTCGAGCTGCCGGAAACTCGGCTCAGGCGCCAGGTAGGCCAGCAGAAACGCCGGAGAGAAAATCAGCGATTGAGGATCGGCGATTTGCGGAGATCCCGCAAAGACATTATGCGTCCAGAAAGGCGATTGGCCGCTGTGGAGCGCATTCGCCAGAAACTGAAGCTGCGGCTGAAAATGGGCCTTTGCGTCATATGGAATGGTGACGGAGCCTGACAGCCAAGGCGAGGCGAAAATCAACCAGCCTACGGCTACCGCGCAAAATGCGGCGGCATAACTGCCTGTAACTCTCGCGTTCATAGTCTGCTTTCCGGATAGCCAACAGGTGCGATAAAAAGTTGTGCAACCCCAATTTGTCTTTTTTATCTCACGGCTTGGGTTGAAAGCCGTTTAACGGTGACGCTAGCAGAGTTTAGTGACGCTGAAAATACTCACCAAAAGTAGGAACTCGCCTGCGGCAAGCAAGGAGACCGGGAGACAAACATCCTCTACCGCTCATCGCTTCACCGCTCAAGACAGGAGTTCGCGGAGTTGAGGAAGGATCCTGGTCATGAAACGGCACAATGTCTTGCAGCCGCCCCGACGTTCGGTATATTGCGGTCTTGCGCCGGATGGCGCATGGAGAGGTGGCCGAGTGGTTGAAGGCGCACGCCTGGAACGCGTGTAGGCGGGACACCGTCTCGAGGGTTCGAATCCCTCTCTCTCCGCCAGCCCCTAAGAAGGAATGGCCCGAAAAGTGACAGCGATCGCGATTTTCCGCGAGGCGACTTTTATGACAGCCCAAGCTTGACCATACGATTCGGTCAGGCATTTAAGGGCGATTGATCCGAAATTTTCGTACCCACCTGGGACGACAGACGCAGTCCGACCGACATCTTCTCCGGCACGAGTTTGTCAGGGAACGGGCATGGTGTTTTTTGTGCATCTGTCACATGGCCGTTCCTGATTTTATAGCAATTGCTATGATTTTACGCCCTAATTTCTGCTAGCTGCGTAGGGCTTCTTGCTGCGATAAGGCGCCGCACCTTAGCTAAGGGTACGGCGCCTCTTTCCTTAGAGGACAAAAGTGTAAACAGCTATCATCGCGGAGATGAGTGCGAGTATAACCTTCTCGCCAATTGAAAGACCGGCTCGTATGTTGGCGATGACACTGATCGAAATAAGTATCACGAGAACAAATAGCACAAAGTTACGCGTAATTTCATAGGTCTCCATTTTTAGCCTCCTTGCTTTTCGAATGAAGCAAGGGGAGTAAATCAAGCTATGAATAAATTATAAAGTTATTTACTGCAACCTTAGAGAGGTAAAGCTGGTATTGTCTTTTCTTGGCAACGCATCTCATATCGCACTGAGCTGGTGCGACCAGGGGCACAAATTGGCCATCTCTTCACAACCTCGGTCGTGATGCTAAAGGGTTGATTCCTTACCGGATCTTGCAAAGCACAAAAAGACTTCCTAAGATCAGAGTGATAGGGGAAGCCCTGTCTTTTGATGTCTTTTGATGTCTTTTGAGAAGTGGTGCCCCGGCAGATACCGCCTTTGCAAGGCTTCGTCATAAAGCATAAGACTACTAAAGGTTGTAGTGCGTTTGGAGATGCTCTGATGGCCGACCAGAGTAACGAGCACAGTCAAACCGCCCTCGGACTTATCGGGGAGGTAAGTGAGCTTACTCGGCGCCTAGCGCGGAAGTTATCGGAGCTGAGAGGTGTAAACGAGACCATCGCTCGTGAAATTACGGCAGATGTTAAGTCGGAAATCGATAAAAATCTGGATACGGCGAACTCGTGGGAAACAAGAAGTAATACGCTACCAACCAAGCGCCTGTCCGTCGAACAAAGCGATCCGCTTTCCGACATCAATCTTGCTGATTTCGAGGTATCTAACGTCAATAAGGAGGGCGTACGCAGCTATTATAAGCCGAGCGACTTCTCGCAGCAAAAATCAAAGCACCGAAATTGGCGTGCTAAAATGGTTGATAATGTAGTTATCGGTCTCATTTTTGCTAACAAAGGAAGGAGTCCGCCGATCACCTTTCAGGATATATCAGATGAACTAATTAGGATTAGCCTAACTGAAGATCGTAATACAACATATGGAAGAATAAGCCGGCTAAGAAAAGATGGAATTATTGCCGAAATAGATCCTGAATACAGAAATTCATACTTTCTGACAAATACCGGGTACGCCTATTTTGCAAAGAAGCTGAAAGAAGGGAAACTTTTATAGAAATATAAATTTTGCTACTGGTCACAGTGCGGTCGTCTTCTTGCGTTGATATAAACAGGAGGAGCGATATGAAACGCGCGACGGGTCGTAAATGCAGCTTTGTATTCCCATTCGCTGTCAAATCTGGCGCAGCGAGAATATAAAGTGGTCGCTCAATTGGGCTGCTCGCTTGCCAGCCGGAACTTATCCCCTCCCTCACCTTATGTGCAATAACGGACTGATTTAAGCAGTCGTTATAGAACGCGCTTCAGCCACTCCACCGCCTGATCCACCACCTTCTGCGGCAGCATCGCCTTTTGCGCCACAACCGCGGCCAATGTCGGCTGTAGCCGCACGAGCCCTTCCGGCGTCACCGGGAAATCCGGCCGTTTCCAAATATGAGATTGCACCCAAGGCAGGATCGCGTTGTCGATGTCAGAGCGCAGCAGTTCAAGCAGATCATATGAGAGGGAGTGACGACCGTTATCGTCTGCATGCATGAAGCCGGCCAGGCTGTCGAAGCCGAGTGCCTGAAGCGTGCGCGTAATCTGCGCCGCGGCTATGGCGTAGGCATAATTCAGGATCGCGTTGACCGGATGGGTGGCGTGTCGCGGTCCGCCTGTGACCGGACTCGCACGGTAAGAGAAGCGCATCCACTGATCCGGCCAATTCCGCTTTTTGTATTTCAGCTCGAAATTCCAATTCGCCCAATAATCGAGGGCGGCCTGCGCCTCGATCGGAAACAGGTCATCAACCGTGCGAGCCGTCTTGATCCGAGCCAGCGCATTCCGATGGGCTTGCGCGGAAAGCTTCTTGATCCGAACCTCACTGTGGAATTTTTGCAAAAGGATCGCCTTGCCGACCTGAAATCGATCGGCCCTGAATTGAGCCCGGCGCACATCGACATTTCCGGACATTGCAGGCTGAGTGACAGAAATCAATTCCCCATGCCAGCCAAGCACAAACAAACCGATGCCTTGAATATCGCACCACTTGATGGCGTCGAGAGTCAAGAAACCGGAATTGCCGAGGAAGGCGATAGCGCGAAGCCCATGCGTCACTTTTGAGAATCGTCGCTCTTCGCCGTCGAAGGTGACGAGCTCACCACGCTGCACCTTCGCAGAGCATCCGTCCCCGTGGAGAACGTGGAGCGCCGAACGGGGGTCAATTCGCTCTTTCCAATAAAGCTCGGCTATTTCATCTTCATCAGCGGTGTAATCTGGGATAGCGGGAGCGCCGGGGTCTGCGGCTCCCTTTTCGAGAACACACTCTCCTTTGTGCTCCACCAGCCAGACGCGAAACAACGTGGAGAAGTGCGTGTAAGAGTACGGTTTCGCCGACGTCTTCGCATAGTCCCGCCAGACCTCTTTGACGGTCATCCCCTTCGCGGTGAGTCTGGCCAGCCTCGCAAAATCAGGGCCGCTTGCTTGTCCAATCCTTGGACGCTTTGGAAGGCGAGGCTCCAGATCGAGCGCCGTGCCATTGGTCTTGTTCTTGTACACGCGCATGACGCTGGCATGAGCAAGCCCGAGATCGGCGGCAATTTCTCGGAAGGGCGCGCCGGCCTCGCGCATTTCGACGATTTTTCCACATGCCTCCGGCGAAAGGTCGCTAAGCCGGCTTCTCTTTTTCGAGGAGCTTTCTGTGATAGTCTTCATTTCAGGCGCTCCAAAAAACCGTAGCTAAAATTGACAGTCAAAATCTGTCTCACTCAAATCACTATACCAGAAAATGCGCCAAAATTTTATGCTCAAAATCGCAGTGTCAAAATATATATTGAGAGACAGTCTTCACATTGGGCGATTATTTTGAATATAACCAAGGAGATTCCATTAAATATGCTATGCCTTAGCGATATATTAATCATTGTATGCTTGTCTTAGTAAGCCTCGGCGAGATCCGCGCGAGGCGCGTTAACCACCAAACTCAACCGAAGTGAGGGCCCGCTTATGAGCGGAGGCGCCATTGCGGCAGACTGTGAGACAACACGAAATGACGAAAAGATCGAACGGGCGCTTCTCCGAACAGAGGCGATTGAAGCTGGAGGAAGAGCTTGGTGCGCCGATTTCCAGCGCCCAGCTCAGGGGCCACCCGCGCAAAGGCGAGCCCTCAATATCGCTGCTTCGCAAACGCAAGACCTATACGCCGGAACAGAAATACAATGAGGTGGTGAGTCTGGTGCGGCAAAACAGGTCCACAACCGCCGCGCGAAAGTTAATCGGCCTTTCCCGTAGAGAGCTTACAACCCTGAACAAAGAATACGGGCACCTGAAACGCGAAGGCCAAGGGCGATACAAGACGGACGCGGAGCTTTTCACGTTGGTCGATAGCGAGGGAAAACGGCGAGAGAACATCCCGTTCGTTGGCGAGAATGCTCGCCTTATCCGTAAGTACAAGATCGCCGTGAAGAAAGCCACTGCCGGTTCAACGGATGCCATTCGGAAACAGGGGCGGGACGAACTCAAGGAACTGCGCAAACTGAAAATCGTCGACGCCAGCGGACGCCGAATCAGGCCAACAACCAACCTTAAGAAGATAAGGAAGGCTGAGAAGTCGATGTCTGCGGAACAGCGGGCCCGGTACTCCGAAAAGTTCTATGAGCGTGAGTTGGGGCTATGATCAAAACTCCGTTTTCGCCTCGGCGGCCGAAGCTTCCCCGCTACGCAGAATGCGCCTGCGGGGAATATCGCAATGCCGCGTTAAATAGCCGATTGATCAACGGCGCGGTCAAATGCGTGAACTGCGCCCCGCGCCACGAGGAAAAGCGCGGGACGTGTTCAGTCTGCAAGGGTGAGAATCTACCGATCGAGGACAATCATATCGGTTTTGCGGCTGCCCCAGATTTGACAGAACCGTTCTGCCTCAATTGCCACGATGTCTTCTCTTGGAAGACTGCTTTCAAGGCGAAGCAAGCTCAGAAGCTTGTTGATGACGGGGAAGTCATCACGCCGAAAATTAGAGCCGAGTTCATCGCGCAGGGGAAAGCCGCCATCGCCCTGATGACCAAGGAGTTGAAATCGTCATAAGAGCGTCCTCGCTGGCACATATACTTTGAGGGTTACATGGCGGAGAGCGGCGGCGAGCCGGACTTTGCGGACGGCAATATCGCTCATGTCGACCACTACCTTCGCGTTTATATGACGGCGGACGATAAGGACGACGCTGAGGATCAAAGTGATCCCGACGCGCGACCGTCCCGTTTCGACAGACGTCCGCTACACGATACGCCCGCCGCTCGCGAAATCGAAGAACTCGCATCCCCTTATGGCGGGCTGTGTCTCGTGCTCGACTGCGAGACGTTCTCTTTTCGCGACGGCCAGCGTCTTCGCTTCGGCTTCTATCAGCTTCGCGGTCTTGAGGACGAGGAACAGCAAAGGCTTCATCGGCGTGGCAAGCTGACCCGCGAAGCACTCGACAGCGTCCGCGAGGAAGGCATTTTTTACGATCCTGACGCGATCTCAGAGGCGGAGATCAATCAGCTCAAGCTCTTCCAGATCAAGCGAAACATGAGGCTCCGTGAGCTGTATGGGACCAATGGCCCGGAATTGAAGCTCCAGGAGAGGGACGCGTTCGTCGACAAGACTTTTTACCGGCTCGCCAAAACCTATGGCGATGACCTTCTCATCATCGGGCACAATCTGCCCTTCGATCTTGGCGCCCTCTGCAACCACAGGCAAGGCGGCGGAGACGGTGCGTCTCGCGTTGAAGCCGGTCTCGCTACGAAATTCTGGTATGGCGGCTTTTGGCTCAAGCTGTGCAATTGCCCCGTTGAAGGCAAATGCTTCAATCACCCTCCCGTTCGCGTGAAAAAGCTCGGGCCCAACAAGCACATGTTCGGGTGGCGGACGGAGGGCAACAAGGAACTTAATACGAAATCGAGGGTGTTCGCGAACTTCCTGGACACGGCGACCTTCGCAAAGGCGCTCCTATCGCCCCCGAGCGTCTCGCTTGAGTATCTCACCTCCAAGGACTGTTTGGACACGACGCCCAAAAAGGTGAGCCGGGATGATCACGACAATCCGATCACACAGGACTATATCGGCTACTGCGTCAACGACGTTGAAGCGACCTGGGCCGTTTGGGTGGTGCTGAGAGATCTCTACAAGCAACACGACCTGAAAAAGCCGCCGTGGAAAATCTACTCAGAGGCGTCGCTTGGAAAGGCCTATCTTGAAGCCTTCGAGGTTCCGCGTTTTCTCCCAAGACACAAGAACATTTCGCCCGAAATCATCGGATTTCACATGGCGTCCTATTATGGCGGGCGCTCCGAAGTCCGCGTGCGCAGAAAGGTCTGCGATGTCATTCACACCGATTTCAAAAGCCAGTACCCGACAGTCAATGCGCTCTTGAAGCTGCAAGACATGCTCCTAGCCAAGAGGATCGAGGTTCGAGGCGGCCCATCCCATGTCGAAGAGGTGCAGGCGTTTTTGGATGCGGTCACGCTTGAGGATCTGCAGCGTCCCGATACATGGCCGAAGCTTCGCAGCATTGTTCGCATCCTGCCAAACAATGACATCCTGCCCGTTCGCACGACCTATGATGAGGATGGTCCCGACACGAATATCGGCGTGAACCGCGTCCTTTCAGGCCTTCCGACATGGTACACGCTTGCCGACGCCGTCGCCTCAAAATTGCTGAACGCCGACCGCGCGCCGAAAATCGACGATGCGATCACGCTCGTTGGACATGGTCGCGTAAACACCAAAGAGAAGTCGCTGTTCGGCAATAGCACTTACAAAATCAATCTTGAAGAGCACGACCTCTTCCAACGCGTGATCCAGTTGCGAACCGAGATCCAACACGAGGCGAAACGGACTGAAAATCCCTATTACGACCGGCTGCAGAATGCCTTGAAGATACTCGCCAATGCTACGAGCTACGGCATTCTTGTCGAGTTCCGCGTCGACCGGCGCGAAGAGGAACGGTCGGCCCACGTCTACCATTCCTGGGGCGACCAGATCGTTTCCACGACAAGAGTGGAGACGCCGGGCCCCTACTTCGCCGGGCCTGTCGGCGTGCATATTCCGGCAGGTGGCCGCTTGCTCTTGGCGATCGCGGAGCGGTTGGCGAAAGACCGGGGCTTGACCTATCTCTTCTGCGACACGGACAGCATGTGTTTCGTCGATCCGAAATCGATCGGCAGGAAGGCTGCGCGAGCGGAGGTCGATCCCGATTTCAAGACCAAAGTCACAGAGATCGTTAGCTGGTTCACTCCGCTGTCACCTTACAAGGATGTCTCGGGCGATCGCGCCGCGATCCTTCGTATCGAAGACATCAACATGCCTCAGTCGAAAGACGAGGGCGATGGCTTGAAGCCTTTGTGTGGTCTCGCGATCTCGGCCAAGCGCTACGCCCTTTACAACCGCGCGCCGAATTCACACGGCGGCCGGAAAAAATCTCATCGCGTCGTCATTCGTAAGATTTCGGCGCACGGCACTGGCCTCATTGCCCAGCCGGAGAATTACAAGACAATCTACCCGGACGACGAGCAAAATCCGAAGAAGCTTGGAAAGCTCGTCAATAATGCGCGAGCGGCGACGCTGCTCCGCGATCTTTGGCGACGCGCCGTCGAAGCGGTGGAAGCTGGTGATGAGCCGCGAACCCATCACCCAAATCTTGACCTTGCGCACATGTGGGATGTCACGCTCGGCACGCGGGGCATGTGGCAGCGCTTTAACGCCTTGCCACGGCGGCGGCCCTTCATGTTCTTCACCATGCTTCCCAGACCAGTCGAGACAGAAGGTGGAATTTTAGAAAGCCTCCGAGAAGAGGTAGAAGCGCTCCTCTGGACGAACTTTTATGGTCCACGACAACGGAGCTTCGACGCCATAAAACCGGACTTGAAGCGTTCGGATAGCGACGCCTATCCCAATCTCATGGATGAATGTCTCGGTCTTCGTTATCAGACGCTGAACGACGCGCTTGAAGGCTATTTCGACCGCAATGAGTACAAATCTTTTCGGCCCAATGACGAAGGTGAATTGAAACGTAAGAAACTGATTATCCTCGGTCATGCCGGGATCGGGAAGGAGACCGACCAGATCCTCGACGAAGAAAACGAGCAGACGGACAGCGAAATCAATGAGGCGCTCGCGCCCGATCCTCAGTTCAAGCGGCTTTATCAACCAAACACAGCCTTGTTCGAAGGCATTGACCGGAACAGCCTTGCCGCGGCGATCGGTACGGACAGAAGCACGGTCGACAACTACGCCACCGAGCGCCGGACGCCGAATCCAACCACGCGCAAGAAGCTCGCCCAAGCCTTCACCTACGGCGCTCTGAATGGCGGTCGTTTCCTCGATGAGAATCACCCCATCGAAAGAGACCAGCGCAGGCTCGAAGGTCTGCGACGGCGTATCCGCGCCATCCCCTATGATTACCTCGGTGAACATGGAAGCGACGGCATGCCCGCGGGTCCGCCGTGGGAACCGAAACGAGAGCTTGAGGATGATCCTCTCATCAGCCTGGTGACCATCAAACAAGAGGACTATCCGTTGCTGTTCGACAGCTTCAGTCGGGTCGCCAACGCTTGGACACGCTTAGCGGCTCCCAAGAAGGGCGGCTACGATCATCCCGCCTTGTTCAAAAAAAGGCGGCAACGCGTCATTGATTTTCTGAGACACCAAAAGCTTGAGAAGTCGGAGCTACGCAAATTAACCGACGCGGTGAATGCGGTGGAAGAGGCGGAGCAACAGCTGTGGGATTTCATCCAAGATCACTTTTCGCAGCAGCGGGTAAGCTATCGGCTTGTAGAAAAGCCGATTTTCGAGCCTGAGCCGCGGAAGGGTTTGAAAGTGCCGGAAGTCAAGGGTTACGCTTTGGCGGGCTATGATTTAACGACGGAGGACATTCTAAGGCTCAATGAATTAAGTCCCAACATTGCAATCCGTATGGCGCAATTTCAGGCGATCAAAAATCGAGAGGCGAAGGATGCGCCGGTTGTCGAGGCTGAGCATCCGATGTCGCGGGCGACGAAGGAGCTTAGGGGGAGCAAAGAATAATCGCGGCTCTAGCGTGTAGTGATCCGCGATCGATGGGGTCCGTCAGTTTAAAAAACTTCACCTCGGGTGGGGGATTGCAAAGTCAAGCGAATGCGCAGTAGGGTCACCCCACTACCGAACGCCATCAGCGTCATTCCAGGTTCCCGTCCGGCACCTTTTCTCGGAAATTGAGACTTCTAAAGCCAATAAAACCGACATGGATAAGAAAGAAAAGTCTCTCCTAAGCGAGACCGACATCTGCGACTTGTTCATCACACCGGCGATCAAAGCCGCGGGCTGGGATCAGTTCCTTCAAATAAGGCGTGAGGTAACGCTTACGCCTGGTCCTGTAGTCGTTCGCGGAAACCTGTCGTCCAGAAACAAAAAGCTGCGGAAATTCGCCGACTACGTGCTGCAGTGGAAGCCCTCAATCCCGATCGCTGTGGTTGAGGCGAAAGACAATAATTTTGCTGTTCCCTCGGGCATGCAGCAGGCGCTCGGCTATGCCGACATATTGGATGTCCCGAGCGCATTTAGTTCTAATGGGGATGCGTTCGCATCGCACAACAAGACGGCCGCGGAGGGCGAGCCAATAGAGCTGGAGTTCGATCTTGACGCCTTCCCTTCGCCTATAGCGCTATGGGGCCGATACAAGAGATTCCGCAATATCACCGAGCCGGAAGTCGCCCTGGTTACGCAGCCGTATCACGCCGACGCAGGTGATAGGGAACCACGCTACTATCAGGTCGAGGCAATCAATCGCGTCATCGAAGCCGTGGCTAAAGGCCAGCGTCGCCTTTTACTTGTCATGGCGACAGGGACCGGCAAGACCTACACGACATTCCAGATCATCTGGCGCTTGTGGAAATCCGGAACCGCGAAACGGATTCTGTTTCTCGCCGATAGGAATATTCTCATCGACCAGACTCTCGTGAATGACTTCAAGCCCTTCGGCGCGGTCATGACCAAGATCGGCGACCGCAAGATAGATCCGGCCTATGAAATCCATCTCGGACTATATCAGGCGCTGACCGGACCTAATCCATCGGATAAAGCTTTTCGGTCCGTCTCACCGGACTTCTTCGACCTGATTATAATCGATGAATGTCATCGCGGTAGCGCCGCGGAAGATGCCGCCTGGCGGGAAATCCTTGAATATTTCTCGGGTGCAATTCAACTCGGAATGACGGCGACACCGAAAGAAACGAAGTACGCCTCCAACATCACATATTTCGGCCTACCCATTTACACCTACAGCCTCAAGCAAGGCATTGAGGACGGTTTCCTCGCTCCCTACAAGGTTATCCGTGTCGATATCGATCGCGATATCGAAGGCTGGACGCCTACGCCTGGCATGCTAGACGACCTCGGCAACCAGATCGAGGAACGAGAGTATAATCAGATGGACATGGACCGGATCTTGGTCCTCAACGAACGAACAAAGCTTGTTGCCGAGCGCGTCATGCAATTTCTGCGCGTGACCGACCCCATGTCGAAAACGATCATTTTCTGTGAAGATATCGACCATGCCGAGCGCATGCGGGCAGCCGTCGTCAATGCGGCGGGAGACCTCGCTAAAGACAACTCGAAATATGTGATGCGCATCACTGGCGATAGCCCAGAAGGCAAGGCGGAGTTAGATCGGTTTATCGATCCGGAAGAGCCATACCCGGTCATTGCCACAACATCGCAGCTGCTTAGTACCGGCGTCGATGCGAAGACCTGCAAGCTCATCGTCCTGGACAGGACGATCAATTCGATGACCATGTTTAAGCAGATCATCGGGCGCGGCACTCGGATTGATGAAGAGAACAACAAGTTCTTTTTCACAATCATGGACTTCAAGAAGGCGACAGAGCTTTTCCGCGATCCAGATTTTGACGGAGACCCGGTCGTCATCTATGAGCCAGAACCAGACGACCCGATCTTCCCGCCTGATCCTGATGATGATGACGGCGAAGAAGGCGACGAAGATGATGCACCGACCGGCGTTAGAAAAATTCGCGTCAGCGGCGTGGATGCCCGGATCATCGCCGAGCGGATCGAATTTCGTGGCCCTGACGGCCAACTGATCACCGAATCCTATCGTGAATTCGCGCGGAAGCAGATCACAGAGGAGTACCGTTCACTCAACGACTTCATCCGCAAATGGAACGCGAGCGACCGGAAGCAAGCGATTATCAATGAATTGGAAGAGCGCGGTATCCTGCTCGAAAATTTGGCCGAAGAGGTTGGGCGGGATATCGGCGATTTTGATCTCCTCTGCCACGTCGCCTATGCACAACCACCGCTGACACGCCGTGAGCGAGCGGAGAAGGTCAAAAAGCGGAACTACTTTGCGAAATATGGGGAAAAGGCGCGCGCCGTACTTGAAGCCCTGCTCGACAAATATGCAGACGAAGGTGTGACTACAATCGAACAGGCAAAAGTCCTAAAGCTGAAACCTTTCAGCGACATCGGAACGCCTGTCGAGATAATCAACGCTGTCTTCGGCGGCAAAGCTGCCTATGAGCAGGCGATCCGCGACTTGGAAGACGAGATCTACGGGCAGGCCAGCAGCGCATGACGAATATCACCGGCGTCATCAAATCCATACAGGACATTATGCGCAAGGACGTCGGCGTCGATGGCGATGCGCAGCGCATCAGCCAGCTCGTCTGGATGATTTTCCTGAAGATTTTTGACGACCGCGAAGCGGAACTGGAGCTGATCGAAGACGAATTCGTCTCGCCCATTCCGGAGCATCTTCGTTGGCGCAATTGGGCGGCGAACAAGGAAGGTCTGACTGGCGATGCCCTCCTCGACTTCGTCAACATGCAGCTATTCCCGAAGCTAAAGGGCGAGTTGCCGACGCAAGGCACTGTAGGCAAGCGCGCCCAGGTGCTCCGCAGCGTGTTTGAGGACGCCATCAATTTTATGAAGTCCGGCACGCTCATGCGGCAGGTGATCAATAAGATCAACGAAATCGACTTCAACAACTCTGAGGACCGTCATACCTTCGGCGCTATCTACGAGAAAATTTTGAAGGATCTACAGAGCGCGGGCAATGCCGGGGAATTCTATACGCCGCGGGCGGTCACGCGTTTTATTATTGACCGGCTGGATCCGCAGCTGGGTGAGATCGTGTTCGATCCAGCCTGCGGCACTGGCGGCTTTCTCTCCTGCGCCATTGACCACAAGCAGCAATTCGTTCGGACCACTGAAGACCGTGAAATGGTCGCTCGCACCATCAGGGGTGTGGAGAAAAAGTCGCTCCCGTTCAACCTCTGCATTACGAACATGATCCTGCACGGCATCGACACGCCGACGGGGATAACTCACGACAACACGCTGGCAAAACCCTTCTCCAGTTACACCGACAAAGACCGGGTCCACGTTGTCGCAACCAATCCGCCCTTCGGGGGCATCGAGGAAGACGGGATAGAAAAAAACTTCCCCGCCCAGTATCGCACGCGGGAAACAGCCGACCTGTTCATGGCACTGATTATCCGGATTTTGCGCGTCAACGGCCGCGCAGGAGTCGTGCTTCCCGACGGTTTTTTGTTCGGTGAGGGCACCAAGAAGCAAATCAAAGAGGATCTGCTAAAAACCTGCAAACTTCATACACTCGTGCGCCTCCCCGGAGGCGTATTCAACCCATATACTGGCATCAAGACGAACGTTCTCTTCTTTACCAAAGGCCGGCCGACAAAGGATATCTGGTTCTACGAGCAGCCCTATCCGGAAGGAGTGGTGAACTATAACAAGAGCCGCCCGATGCAGTTCGAGGAGTTCGCTACCCTACGGGCCTGGTGGGGCGAAGAGGACAAGCACTTTCGCACCCGGAGGGGGACTGAACACGCTTGGAAAGTTGCGATTGAGGACATAGAAGCCCGGAATTACAATCTGGACATCAAAAACCCGCACGTGCCGGAGGCGGAGAGCCACGACCCGGAATGTCTGCTCGCCGCCTATGCGGACAGCCAGCGCAAGGTTCAGGAACTGCGCGACCAGTTAAAGGCGATCCTGTCCGAAGCGCTGGGGCGGGGACAATGAGCGATCCGGCAAGCCTTCTGGTCGACCATCTCGAAACTTGGACCGGCGCAGTCGAACGGAAGAACGGCGTGGGCCGAGGTAACGGTGGCACGCTGACTTTTTATGGAATCGAAAAGCTCAAGAGCCTGATCCTTGATCTCGCTGTACGCGGGAAGCTCGTGGCGCAAAACTTGAGCGATGAGCCGGCATCGGAGTTATTGAAACGTATCCAAAAGGGCAGACCTGGCGATTCTCGGGATCTCTCCAAGTGCAAAAGTATACCGCTTAAAGATCTTCCATTCAAAGTACCCGAGAGCTGGGTGTGGACCCACCTTTCCGATGTCACCGATTTAGAAAATGGAGATCGTGGAAAGAATTATCCAAACAAGTCAACACTGGTAGCCGACGGTGTTCCGTTCGTAAACGCGGGGCATTTGCAGAACGGGCAAGTCGATCAAGACCAAATGACTTTCATAAGTCACCAGCACTTTGACAGGCTGTCGGGAGGGAAATTCCGAGAAGGAGACATTCTATTTTGCCTTCGCGGATCTTTGGGAAAATCGGCCGTCGTTCGCGGAATTAAAACAGGTGCGATAGCGTCTTCACTAGTCATCGTCAGAAACTACGAAATGTTTGATACCGACTATCTTTACGTCTTTTTCAATAGTCCTCTTTGCTTCCGCTTGATAGATCACTTCGACAACGGAACGGCGCAGCCTAATTTATCATCGAGAAGCTTGGGCAAATTTCTGCTGCCCCTTCCCCCACTCGCTGAACAGAAGCGGATTGTCGCGAAGGTGGATGAGCTGATGGCGCTGGCTGATGGGCTGGAGAAGGGCACGCGCGAGGCAATGGCAGCGCATGAAACGCTGGTGCGCGAGTTGCTCGCTATCCTCTCAAACAGTCAGGACGCCGACGATCTAGCCGCTCTTATTCATTTCAATGCGCCGTCAATGACGAGGCAAGAGTTTGACGTGAATGTCCTTTGCGCCTTTTTCATCGCGGGGAGATCATCATGATGGAACGCGTTTGAGGATGGATTGGGGTTTCAAGGGCGCTGCCCTGCCGCTTACGGTCCTGCCTTTAGTGCGGCCGCGACGTCGCGGAACAGCGCCGCGTTCGGACAAGAGGCGCTAAACGCGATGCGCACGCGGCTTGCGGTTTCGACGATGCGGGCGCCGATCTTGACGAGCGCCAGGCGCAGCGTATTGAACTCAGCCTTGGCCAACGCTTCGGTTTTGGCGATGGCGTTCCTCACCGTGAGCATGAGCCAGTAGGCGGCGGTGTGCAGAATCAGCCGCATCTGGTTGGCGCGTGGAGAGCGGCAGGACGTGCGGTCGCTTTTGAGCTGGGTTTTGTGCAGTTTGATGAGGTTCTCGGCCTGCCCGCGCGCGCAGTAAAGCTCAGCGTAAAGCCACTCGGGCGCGCCGGTTTTTATGCTGGTCACGACGTAACGAATGTCCAGTCCCAGAGGCGTCGCCTCGATGCGGGCGGCTACGCGGCGCTCGATGGTCCATGACTTGGCGGCGTACATCGTCTCGGTAAACCCACGAACCGCATTCGCGTTTTTCTCGGCGCGCTCGGTCCTGACCGCGTCGGCGGCCTCTTCGACTTTTGCCTTGAGCGGCGGCTTTTCCGCCAAGCCGAAGATGTAATCGACGCCGTTCGCCTCGCACCAATCCATGACTTCGGGACGGCCGTAGTGGCTGTCGCCGCGTATCGTGATGGCCGTGTCCGGCCAATGCATACGAATGCGCCGGATCAGGCGGCGCACATGGCCGCGCACTTCTTTGCCCGACGGCGTCTTGCCGGGCCTCAAAACCACCATGACCGGGCGGCTTGTCGCCACGTCATAGACATGGATCGGCTTGAAGCAGCGCTCGTCTTCGTGGGCGTTGAACAGCGAAAGCTGCTGATGGCCATGGACCACGTCGACCGTGTCGTCGATATCGAGGATCACAGACTTGGGAGGGGTCTTGTAGCTCTGGCAATAAACATCGGCCAGACATCGGCCAAGCTTGATCAGCTCTCTGAGCGAGGGCGCATTTTCGAGCCTTGAGACCGTCGGCTGCGAACAAAGATCGAGGCCCGTCTCCGGCAGGCGGCCGCAGGCCAGCTTGAAAGCCGGATCGAACCGCAAGGCGTTCAAATCGTTGCCGTCTTCGTACCCGCAGGCAATGGCGAACACCCGCGCCTGAACTATCGAGGCCAGCGAATGCGCCACCCGGTCCTGATCCCTGTCATCCGATAGCGCCTCGGCCAATCTTTCGCAAAGCCCAAGCCGGGCGTCGGCTTGAGAAAGAAGCATGACTCCGCCATCCGAGGCGATGCGTCCACCGTCAAACGCGGCTGTGACTTTCTTGCGGCCAACGGCTGGAAACCAAAAGCAAAGCTCTGTAGCCTCGTCCATGGCGGGTGTGGCGGCTCCGATCTGCGTTTATGAATGTCTTGGCAGCCATTTCATACAGCAAATCAACGCCTTACGCCACATCCGCTCCTATCGAGATGAATAAGGTGGGCTAGCTGCCAACTGGTCCCGCATCGAAGACCACTTCGACAGCCTCTTCACCACCGAAGACAGCATCGAAGCGCTCAGGGAAACTACCGCACAACTTGCTCTTTCGGGGACAAGCTTGGTCCAGAAGACCCAAAAAAATGTCAAAACCTTGCTTGCGCTGAACGAAGATCTACTTCCAACTGGTTGGAGAGTTATCCCACTTAGCGAGTTACTCGCTTTTGGCCCGAAGAATGGGTTTTCTCCACCGGCGGTGGAATTTGAAACTCAAGTAAGAGCATTGACGCTTTCCGCGACCACTTCGGGAAAATTCAAAGGGACGTACTTCAAATATGTTGATATTGACCCTCCTGCGGTCGAATCAGAACTTTGGATCAAACCAGGAGATATTCTGATTCAGCGAGCAAACGCCATTCAATACGTAGGTGTCTCTGTCATATACGAAGGCGAATCCAATGAGTATATTTATCCCGACCTGATGATTAAGATCAGAGTATGCGATTCTATCTATCCTCATTTCGCCGTACTCGCTCTAAATTCATCATCCGTAAGGCAGTACTTTCGTAGCCATGCGTCAGGCACATCTGGGAGTATGCCCAAAATAAATCATAGAACATTGCTCAATGCCCCAATTACGCTACCTCCGAAGCCGGAGCAAAAGCGGATAATAGAAACAATGTGGAACATAGATGCTCAAAGTGCCGCGATAAAATCTGAGATGAAACTTATAAATCTGCTAAAAATCCAAATTTCTGATGCGATCACTCTTTCAGCAATTAGGTGATCAATGCGCCTTCGGTCGGTCTCGATCAGCCACTACAAAAACCTTCGCGATTTCTCGCTCGACTTCACGGGAAATGTATTCATCGACATGTTCGTGGGCAAGAACGGCTCAGGCAAATCCAATTTCCTCGAAGCTCTGATCGAAATCTTCGACCACATCTACACCTTCAAGGCTGACAATCCTGGTCCCGGATTCGACTATGTGATCAGCTGGGAGGTTGACGATAAGGAAGCGCGGCTTCAATGGCGAGAAAATGTTTTGTCGGTCAGCTTGGCGGGCAAGGCTTATAAGACCCTTCAAAGGGTACCGCTGCCTGCGAACATCATCATCTATTATTCCGGCCAGAATGACACGGTCTCGGACCTAATCGGGCGCTATCGTAACACCTATCGCGGCGCAGTGCGTAAGTCGAATGTTGCCGACATTCCGCGCTTCATTGGGATTGGCCCAGATTACAAAGCGATGCTGCTCGCTTTAATGCTGATGATGCCCAAGGAGACTTGCGCCCGGCAATTTCTGTGCTCAAAGCTCGGCATTGAGGGTGTGGGGAGCAAGACTGTGCTGAAGCTCCGCCGTCCTGGAAAGGGCGTTGTTAATCAGAAACGTGACTATGATCCATTTGCGGACGAGCAACTTTTCTGGGGCGTCCAGGGGAGCGCGCGCCGTTTCCTCGACCGTTTGATGGATTGCATAACCGATGCCTTTACACCTGGTTCGCTCTATGCGCGTGACAGCGACACATATCGGCTTGAGATCGATGTTGAGAAGTTTCGCGAAACATTCGTCGAGACGTCGCCGGATGAAGTCTTCTGTCAATTTAACGCGCTACATGTGCTGGGGATGATCGAGGATGTTGCAATCCCTGTTCGTCTCGGTGGGGAAGTCGAAGTCACGTCACGCGCCTTCAGCGATGGACAGTTTCAGTCAATCTACCTGTTCGCCATTTCAGAGCTATTCAAAAACCGCGAGTGCATCACACTGCTTGATGAGCCCGACGCCTTCCTCCATCCCGAGTGGCAATACGACTTCTTGAACCAAGTGCTTCAAATATCTGAGCAGGCTGCCAAAACCAACCACATCTTGATGAGCAGCCACAGCGCTTCGACAATCGCGGCAAAGGTCGAAACTCGTCTCCGCGCGTTTGAGATTAACGGCCGCATTGTTGCCTGCGCGAAGAAAGAAAAGTCGGAGATCATCCGCACACTCTCCGCAGGACTTATCAGCTTCTCCGAGAAAGAAGCGATCCTAAATATCGAGCAGATAGTCGGAGCTAGTACGCGGCCAATTCTTTTCACAGAAGGTGTTTCCGACGTTTCTATCCTAAGAACAGCATGGATAAAGCTCTTTCCGGATGCCGCCATACCCATTGAAATTGTGCAGGCCTTCGATTGTGGCTTCTTAAGGAAATTATTGCAAAGGCAGGAACTTTATCGGAACAGTCCCGGCCGGAAGTTCTTCGGGTTGTTTGACTTTGACGGCGGTTACGATCAATGGGCAGGGATCGGCAATCCGCTTGCGCGAACCATCCAACAGGGGCTGGTGCGTAAGCACCAGCAGTTCGAAGGGTACGCCTTGCTGCTACCAGTCCCTGATACACTATCAGTAAGGAACCAAGTCTGGAATCAAAATACCAACTCGACGTACGAGGGACAATCGCGCCTCACGATCGAACTCTTGTTTAGGGACGTGCCCAGCATGGAACGGTACTTCAAAGTAGATCCCCATAGCCCCGCTGGATGGTTCCGGTTTGAGGGCGATAAAATTCGCTTTGCAGAGCAAGAAGTCCCAACACTGGGACGAGAGCATTTTGCATGCTTTCAGCCTCTGTTTGAATTCATAAACACGCAGTTGCAAGCCGCCCAACCTGTTGCTGCCTAATGGCGAGGACCCCGCTCTTTGCCTAAACTTTGCGGCAACCCCATAAAACCGCGTCGTGGAAAATCGCGATCGCTGTGACTTTCAAGCTAATGTCGTTTTCGCGCCAACGCGTCGCGTTATGGCCAAGCTTCCGCGGCCATAAAACTCGCCTCGCCGAAAATCGCGATTGCTGTCACTTTTCCCGGTAGTTCACCGCTGTAGCGGTGCGGACACGAAGCGTGGCGGATCCAGCCGCTGGGGCAGCAAATCATGCCTTCCGGAAAAACCGCTGGCCGGTGAAAGCCAGCGGTTCTTTCGCAGGAGGCTATCTCCTTCTTGTGACCGTGATCACGAGACGATAGCGACCAAGGGCTCGATGAAATGCAACGTTGATCCTGAACTTCATAGGATGACCTTCTTCAAAAACGCGATGGTTCAGCGCAAAGGCTGCTTGCTCGCATGGGTTGATGGAGAAGATCGCGTGCCCAACTTATGGCTCGAACCCTGGGTCTGGCCTCGAAGGCGCTGCCGCTCGGTATTGGCGCTTGGCGTGAGATGCCGATCGCGCGATCGGAGTAGATGATCAGCTGTCAGCCCCCCCAGTTGTCAAGGGGCTCCCCCGCCGACACTTCAACTTTTCGATGAACGGTCAAGCTCACGCTGTCATAAAACTCGCCTTGCCGAAATCACGATCGCTGTCCACACGTGAGGGGTAACCTGCGGCTTAGCCGAGAGCAGCAGCTTATGGTCAAGCTTTGGCTGTCATAAAACTCGATCTACGGAGAATCACGATCGCTGTCATTTTTCGGGGTATTCCTTCTTAGGGCTCTCTCCGCCAGCTATCCTATGTCGAGCCTCCACTCATAGGTAACGTTTTGGACCTGAGTCAGACACGACCTCTTGGCCGACATCGCAGCACCCGCCCGTGATTTGGAACTGCCCACAAGCACCGAGTTAGTGATAGAGCGCCGCCAGGAGCCGCGGAGGTAATGTAATCCGCCGCCTGATCTATGGCGGTTGTTAGCGGAGTGGACCGGAGAGGTCAGCGCGGCGGGCAGTTCCAGCTATTCATAGGCTTGCCTCCCCCATTTCGAGCGGGCTCCCAAGCAAACCACGCGGCAAACCTTAAGCGCAATCCGAAGCTACTGGGCGTCTTAGAGTCTGTCCACGAAGTTCATGATGGATTACAAAGTCTCCTGAGCATAATGCGGATGGAAGCGAGTTTTACGAAAGTCAACGCTGTCCGGGTGAGGTTTTCAAAGTCCTTGGCGAGTCTGCGGCATCGGTTGAGCCACGCGAAGGTCCTCTCGACGATCCAGCGTTTGGGCAGGACTTCGAAACCCTTGGCCTGATCGGAGCGCTTGACGATTTCGACGTTGAGCTGAGGCAGCGCCTTGGCGAGGGCTTCCCGAAATTGCGGTCCTTGATAGCCGCCGTCGGCAAAGAGCTTTTTCAGAAATGGGAACAGGCCGAACAGCGTCGACAGCACAAGGATGCCGCCGTCGCGGTCCTGTATATCGGCTGGATGAACGATGGCGTGCAGCAGAAGACCGAGCGTATCTACAAGAATATGCCGCTTCTTACCCTTGATTTTCTTTCCTGCATCGTAGCCATTTGCGTCGATCGAGGCCCCCCTTTTTCCGCGCTCTTCACGCTTTGACTGTCGATGATGGCGGCTGTGGGGCTCGCTTCATGTTCCGCCCGCTCGCGGCATCTGACATAAAGCTCGTGATGGATACGCTCCAGTGTGCCGTCGTAGCTCCATAAATCCAGGTAGGCGAACACCGTGCTTCTGGGCGGCAAGTCCTTCGGGATCGCTCGCCACTGGCAACCCGTGCTCAGGATATACATGACCCCATTCATAACTTCCCGGACGTTCACCTCGCGCTTGCGCCCGCCGCGCTTGGTCGGCGCGATCAGCGGCTCAATAAGTTGCCATTCGTCATCCGTCAAATCGCTCGGATAGCGCAATTGGCTTCGGTCGTAGCGCTTACGGTTTTCAGCAGTCCACATCGGCGGCCCCTCCAAATCACAGCCGCCTCCCTTAAATCACAAAGGATTCAGACGATTCAAGAACTTTGTGAACGGACACTTACTGGGAAACACTGCGATACCGAGTAGAGATTTAGCTGCGGCCTCACCAGCGGGTTCCAAATGGGGCGACGTCAACCCTAGCGGCGTGTCTCATGCTGTGGCAAAAAGCCAAGGCCGCTATACAGCGACGAGGCCGAAAGTCTTTGCAGAGAGGATTGCCATGAACAACCCCCTTCCAAGCGACAGCGGGGGTGCACATCGTCTCCCGCATAAGATCGCCGCGGAAGCGCTGGGGACGGGGTTTCTGGTCGCCGCCGTGGTCGGCTCCGGCATCATGGCCGCAAAGCTCGCGGGCGGAAATCAGGCGCTCGCGCTCCTTTGCAATACGATTCCGACCGGGGCGATCCTGGTCGTTTTGATCATCGTATTCGGCGGCATTTCGGGTGCGCACTTCAACCCGGCCGTCACGGCCGCCTTCTGGATGCGCAAGGAACTCACCGGCAAAGAGGCCGTGAGCTTCGGGGCGGCCCAGATCGCAGGCGGCATCCTCGGCACACTCGCCGCCCATCTTATGTTCGATGAAACGCTGTTCCAGCTCTCGCTGAAGGCGCGGAGCGGACCCTCGCAATGGTTTTCGGAGTTCGTGGCGGCGTTTGGCCTGCTCCTGACGATCCTCGGCACGCTGCGCTGGCGCCCGGACGCTGTGCCGTTCACGGTCGGCCTCTATATAACCTCAGCTTACTGGTTCACCGCCTCGACCAGCTTCGCGAACCCCGCGGTCACCATTGCACGCGCCCTCTCCAACACCTTTGCAGGAATCCGGCTCGCCGATGTCCCGGCTTTCATTGTGGCGCAACTCGTCGGCGCCATTTGCGCGGTCGTCGTCGCGAAGTGGTTGCTGCAGCCTGCCGTAAAGAACTCTCCAGGAAGCGCCCATCGCCTCGCTTCGCCTGCCGAATAGCGGGGAGTTCTGGCCGGTGCCTAATCACACCGTTCTGGCCTGCAACGTGAGCCTAGCCATGGCAGCGCGGGTCCTATAAACTGATGGATACAGCGTGGGCAGCGGACGAAAGCGGGGGGGCGCATGTCTCATGAAGGAGTTGGCGGCGGCATGCGCCGCGATGCGGCTGCGCTGGAGCGCGACATCAACAGATGCGTGCGCCTCTTCCACGCCAAGGCGCAAGAGGATGAGCTTCTTAGTCCCGTGGTCAGTCGGATTCACGATTGGGAGCACCATTTCAGCCGCATCGCTGACTTTTGGTCGCGCGTGCTGCTTGGCACGGCCCGCTACGACGGGCATCCCTACGGAGTGCATCACCACATGCCTCTTGAACCCGAGCACTTCACCCGCTGGGTGAGCCTGTTCGAGGAAACCGCGCGCGAAACGCTTCCGGCTCCGCACGCTCAACTCGCCATCGAGCGTGCGCAGCATATGAGCACCTGTTTCCAGGCCGGCATCTTTCCGTTTAAGGATCGCGACGGACGGCCTTCCCGGCTTCCCTACCAGGAGGCGAGGAACGGTTAGCTCTTCCTGGGGGACAATCAGCAAAGCCTCGACCTACCGAAGGTAGAGTTGAAAGGATGAAGAGACAAGGCGTATGCGGTTGAGTCACATAAGCGATGATGCAGGTCCCCTTGCGTTTTTCAAGGCTTTGCATGGGGCCTTCGGCGAGACGTTGCGGATAAGGGCGGCCAAACCTGAGCTGATCGAAGCGCTGCTCTCGCAAGCCTTCGACAGTTTCGACGGTAATATAGCCATCCAATCCGAGGGACTTCCGGCCATCGCTTGCCATAAAGGCTGTGCGCTTTGCTGCGGGCTGCGTGTGACGGCCACTGCGCCGGAAGTGCTCCTGATCGACCGATATATTCGCGTCCACTCGAAGGCGCTTGCACGCGTTGGCATCGACCTTGCCGAAAGAATCGTCGAGGCGACTGCGCCCGGCCAGGGGCAAGGGCGCGCACGCAAAATTCGCTGCCCTTTCACTGCAAGGGGCATCTGCGTGATATATCGCGTGCGCCCATTCGCCTGCCGGGGACATGCCTCTCATGATAAGCGAGCTTGCGCCGACGCGGTAGGCGGGAGACCGCGCGATGTCCCGGTCTCGGTTACCCATGCGATGATCCGCAGCATCGTCCAGAACGCCATGCAATCGGCTCTCCGCGATGCGGGCTATGCCTGGGGAAGCTACGAGCTTTATCCAGCATTGCAGATCGCCCTCAAGAACAGAACCTGCCACGCAGGCTGGGGAGCTTGCCAGGATGTCTTCGCGCCGGCGCTGGCTGCCGATGTCAGCCTGGAGGAGATGGCGAAGACCTTCGATGCAATCAACGCCCACGCCTGACTAAGCCATATCGCGCAACACGGGACTGAGTGCCCCTCAATGACAGCGATTGGGACACTTCCTGTCTTGGGGTTGGCCGTAGTCCCAGGCTTAATCCGCGATGATTGAAGTATCTGGCGGACGGGCTGATGAGCAACTGGTGCTAGCTTAAGCGGGAAGTATTCACCAGTTGTGTGCGTCAAGTTCTGCAAAATGGCTGGGCCATAGCTGCGGGGATGTTTCT
>CAVXRT010000010.1:0-7606 GCA_963764115.1 uncultured Alphaproteobacteria bacterium | reverse complement strand
AGGCCATGCGGAGTTTGCGATAGCACCGCGGCCTCGCGTCCTGCTTTCGATTTCTGAACGCGGATGGTTAGTTAGCCTGCTCCGCCACACGTCTGAAGCGCATCACTGCCAGCCCCAAGAACAAGGCGCCAATCACTGCGACGGCCAAAAAGCGCGGCCACACGTCGCTCAACCCCGCCCCTCTGTAAAGAATGGCCTGCGCGAACGAAACGAAATGGGTCGATGGCGATGCCTGCATCACATGGCGCAGCCAATCTGGTTGGCTGTCCAGCGGGGTATTGGAACCCGACAGAATATTCATCGGCATCGCAACGAGGATATAAAGAAGCCCGAGCTGAGGCATTGTCCGCGCGATGGTCGCGAGAAATATCCCGATGGCCGTCGCAAAAAAGAGATAGAGGCAGGCGCCAAACATGAACAACGGAACCGAACCGTTGATCGGAACGTGCAGCAGCCCCTGCACCACAAATTCGAGCGACAACCAGGCGGCAACCGCGATCACGAGGCCGTTCGCCCAGACTTTTCCCAAGGCGATCTCGAACGGGGTCAACGGCATAACGAGGAGGTGATCCATGGTGCCATGCTCCCGCTCGCGAACCACCGCCGCGCCAGCGAGAATGATGGCGAGCATCGTGACATTATTGATGATGCCCATGACGCTTGTGAACCAGCCTGTCGTCTCATTCGGGTTGAACGCGACGCGAATGGCGAGATTGACGGGCGGCTGGGGGACCGGCTCAGACCGCGCGATGAAAGTGTTGACTTCCGTGCCGATGATTTCCCCGGCGTAACCGGAGCCGATGCCGGCCTGTGTCATGGCGGTCGCGTCGACCAACACTTGAAGCGTTGGATTGCGGCCGGCCCTTACGTCGCGCTCGAACTCGGGCGGAATGTCGAGAACGAAGGTGTAGAGACCTTTATTCATCAATCCGTCGATGTCCCGCTCGGCGATCTGAACAGGCTTCTTGAAGTACGGCGGCAAAAACGCCCCGGCGATCTGGCGGGAGAGCGCGGACCGGTCTTCGTCAACGATGCCGAGAGAGGCGTTGCGCAAC
Organism: uncultured Alphaproteobacteria bacterium; assembly: GCA_963764115.1. Classification (GTDB taxonomy): domain Bacteria; phylum Pseudomonadota; class Alphaproteobacteria; order Rhizobiales; family Rhodomicrobiaceae; genus Rhodomicrobium. Next base: position 6,551 of record CAVXRT010000010.1, on the reverse strand, counting down.
TCCTGGCTATTGCTTTGCGATTGGCTTATGACCGCTAAGGTGAACGTGTAAACAACAAGGCCCAGCAGCACGTAATCGTGCATCAGGCTGCGGAGTTCCTTGGTTCCAAGCCAAAAGATGTTCGACAGCGTGAATAGGAGCCTCGCTCTCATCGTTCCTGCTTTCGCAAGAAGAACAAACTCATCAAGAGCAGCGCCGGCACGAAAAGCGAAAGCCACCCCAGTCTGCCCCAAAGGTCGGCAAATCCGAGCCCCTTTGTGTAGGTCCCGACGCAAATCGGAACGAAATAGGTCATCGGGAATATCTTACCCATCAGGGCAGGCATGCCTGTGAGCGACGAAACCGGCGTCAGCATCCCTGAAAATTGCGTGGCCGGGAGAACCGTTAAAATTGCAGTGCCGAAAAGGGCCGCGATCTGGGTTCGCGTGAAGGAAGAAATGAACATCCCCCAGCCGGTGGTCGTGGTGACATAAACAAGGGCGCCCACGGCGAGCGCCAAGAAGCTTCCTTTGAGCGGCACATGGAAAATGAACCAGGCCATCAAGGCCATCATCAAGAAACTCCAATAGGCGAGCGCGATGTAAGGGAGTTGCTTACCGATCAGGAACTCCAGCCGTGAAACGGGGGTCACATAAAGGTTGGTGATCGTTCCGAGCTCTTTCTCGCGCACGACGGCCAGCGCCATCAAAATTGCAGGGATGAGCGCGAGCTCCAGCGCCATGGTTCCCGGCACCTGGGCGTAGATGCTGTCGAAGGACTGATTGTAACGAAAGCGGATTTCGGCCGTGGCGAGAGGCTTCGCCGGCTGTGGCGTTACATTGATGGCCGGGTCGCTCAGATAAGCTTGATGAACGCCCGTCAGATATTGCCGCATGGTCTCAGCGCGGAACGGCATCGCGCCATCCACCCAGACGCCCACCTCGGTCCCGCGCCCGGCTTTGAGGTCGCGGCCAAATCCCGGTGGCATCTCGATAGTGGCGTTTACCGAGCCGCTCTTGAGGGCGCTCTGGAGTTCGTCCGCATTTGTTAAAGGCGCTTTTTCGGTGAAATAGGGCGAGCTGCGGATTTCGTCCAGGTATGCTCTGCTTTCCGGGCTATCGTCTCGATCGAGCACGCGAAAAGACAAATTGTTCACGTCGGTCGTGATTTCGAAGCCGAAAATCAGCATCAGGAACGCGGTGCCGAGCATGGCGAACCCCAAGCGGATCGGGTCGCGCCGAAGCTCGAGAGACTCCCGTATGCTATAGGCGAAGAGCCGCCTGAAGCTAAAAAGGGGCGATGGCTCAATGGGGCTTCGCATCGCAGGCGCAATCGAATGAGGAACGTCTTCGGTTTCGCTTTCGCCGGACGCCGCTTCTCTTGTTGATTCGGCATCCTCCAAATAACCGATGAAAGCGGTCTCAAGAGTATCGGCCTTGCGCGAGGCGATGATCTCGGCAGGCGTTCCGGTTATCAGCACTCGTCCTGCATCCATAAGGGCGATGCGGTCGCACCGCGCCGCCTCGTTCATGAAATGGGTGGAAACGAAAATCGTAACGCCTTGATCGCGCGAAAGCTCGATCAGCAATTCCCAGAACCGGTCACGAGCGATTGGATCGACGCCTGACGTCGGCTCATCCAAGATTAGCATCTCGGGCTCATGAACGACGGCCACCGCAAGCGAAAGACGTTGCCGGATGCCCATTGGCAAACTCGCCGCTTGATCGTCGACGTAGGCTTTGAGTTCGAAGCGGTCTAAAAGCGCGGCAATGCGCTCTTGCGCTTTGTCCCTCGGCAGGTGAAACAGATGAGCATGCAGTTCGAGGTTCTGCCGGACTGTCAGCTCGCTATAGAGGGAGAAAGACTGCGACATGTAGCCGACGCGCTTGCGTAAGGCGATGTCACTCGTATTGACCGGCTTCCCAAACAATAAGCGCATCCCCGGAGGTTGCGGGCAACAAGCCTGTCAGCATCTTCATAGTGGTGGTCTTGCCGCAACCATTCGACCCCACAAATCCGAAGATTTCGCCACGCTCGATGGTAAAGCTCACATCGTCGACCGCGGTGAAATTGCCGAATTTGCGGGTGAGCCCGCGGGCTATGACGGCAGGCGGTCCGGACTGCACCTTTCTCGGAGGTATTTTAACGGTCCTATGACCGGCGCGAAGACTTTCTGGAAGAAGGCGGATGAAGGCATCCTCGATATTTTTCGCCCCGGCTTGCGCCTTGATCGCGGAAGGCGAGCCAGTGGCCAGCACCTTCCCATCGTTCATCGCCACGAGCCAGTCGAACAGCTCCGCCTCTTCCATGTAGGCGGTCGCAACCAGAACGCTCATGCCGGGCTGGCGCGCACGCATGCGCCCGATCAGCTCCCAGAATTGCCGCCGCGAGAGGGGATCGACGCCCGTTGTCGGCTCGTCGAGGATTAAGAGTTCGGGATCGTGGATGAGCGAGCAGCAAAGTCCGAGTTTTTGGCGCATGCCGCCCGAAAGCTGTTTCGCGGGCCGATCAGCGAAAGGTGTAAGCCCGGTGCTGCGCAAAAGGTCCGCGATCCGGAACTCGCGCTCATCGGCGGATTGGCCGAAGAGACGGGCGAAAAACGCGATATTCTCTCGAATGCTAAGGTCAGGGTAAAGGTTTTTGCCAAGGCCCTGCGGCATGTAGGAGATCCGCGGACAAACAGCCGAACGGTGCGCCTTCGAGCGCATATCGCCGCCAAGCACCTCGACGTCGCCGGATTGGATTTGCCGCGCGCCCGCGACAATCGCAAGAAGGGTCGACTTGCCGACCCCGTCCGGGCCGATGAAACCAGCCATGATGCCGGCGGGAACAGTAAGAGATATGTCGTCGAGCGCCGTAACCCGTTTATAGCGCTGGCTGAGATGGGATATCCGCGCGATGCCCGGTGCGGCCCGAACGCCAGCCGGCCGGTTCGTCACAATGACCGCAGCCTCGCTCATTGTACAAGATTGTTTTGGAGGCGCTCCGGCCATGCGGCCTTAGGGTCGACGCGAATATAGCTGAGACCGGGCAAGCCGCTGCGTACCCCATCGGCATGCGCTTTCAGAAGCTCAGGATCGATCCGAACCCGCACGCGAAACAAGAACTTATCACGCTCGCTTTGCGTTTCGACGGTTTTGGGATCGAATTGGTTTTGGGTCGCCAGGAAAGAGACATGCGCCGGGATCGGCCGGTTTGGATAAGCATCCAAAACGATGCGGGCGTCGGAGCCGATTTTGGCCTTGCCTGCCTGCTCGGTTGGCAGGTAGACGTCCATGTAGACGTAACCAATGTCGAGCATGGTGAACACTTTGCCGCCTGTGCCCAAAACCTCGCCCGTATTTGTGAGCCTGTACTGAATCCGGCCGTCGCGCGGCGCAACCAGCGTGTTATCGGCGATATTGACTTTTAGCAGCTCGACATCATGCCCCGCGGCCTTGAGGAAATGTTCAGCTTCGGTTATTCGGGCTTCTCCCGCCAGAAGAGCAGCCTTGGCGCCATTGAGTTGCTGCTTGCGCTGGTCGGAAAGCTCATAGGTTGCGAAACCCTTCTTCAAAAGATCTTCCGTGCGATCGGATTCCTGTTGGGCAAGCTTCAGCTGCGTGCGGAGTTGCTCGGCATTGGAATTTGCTTCGGCAACAGCCTTCTGCGCTTGCTCGACCAGCGCCTCGTCCTTCCCAAGGGTCGCTTGGAGATCGCTCGTATCCATAATGGCTAGCACCTGGCCACCCTTCACGAGATCGCCCTCGTCCACGAGGAGTTGCGAGACGCGGCCTGCGAATTTCGTCTGAATGTCGATCTCATCGGCTTCGAGACGGCCATTTCCGAACACAATGCCCGAAGGCAAGGGCGGTACGCGATGCGTCCACCAATAAGCGCTGCCCGCTCCGGCGGCGATGATGCCGCCAATAAGGGCCAGAGCCCAGCTTCTTTTCCATGGCTTCCGTGCCGGAACCGTTGCGGGAAACGCCGTTGGCAATTGCTCTTCATGAACCGTCAACGCCGTGTCGAACTTTTGCGCCTGCACGATCGGAATCTTGGACCGCTCGTCTTTTACCGTCTCATCCAAACTCATTTTTTTCCGCTTGAATGCGCTGGTGCGCGTGAAACTGATTTTTTATGCCGGTTGATGCATTCGCATTGCGATCCGTCAAAGTCCGCAATGTGCCGCCGCCCGCGAATGCTCACGCGATCACGTGTTGTGCCGTCCACTTGACGACCGCCTGCGCTGGGAGTGTCGCAAATTGGTTGCGAGCCAAGGCTACTCGACGCGCAAACCAATCCATCTGCGCATTCGCCACCTTGACCCGCCAGACTCGGAAAATACCCAGTCCGCATGCGATTGGCATTATTATACCGCACCATGATTGCCCGGTATTGCGCTTTATTGTTCGTTCTTTGCTGCGGATATATCGTCATAATTGCTATCCAAAAACCAAAATATAATAAAACACTATTTCTATTCAAGACACGAGATGGCCGGATGAGTACTTTCCGATGCTATCTTCAGGCTATGACCGCCACGTATAGTATTCCCGCCTGGAAAATCGCTTGAAATCTGACACTCCTCGCGTTTTCCCTGCTTCGTCCAAGCCACCGGAAAGTCGGCAACCCAGTCCGGTCTCCCGCAAGCTGAAAAATCATCTGAGAGCGCATTGAACATTTTCACCAGGTCGCGGCTTTCCAACCCCGTGAACAGAAGTGGTCATTGCAGCTGGTTCTAACTTGAAAGGAGGAGCGTCATGTCGCTCCTAGCTCTCTATCTCCTTCCCGTGGCGGTCATCTTCTTCTTCGTTCTGATGGCGGCGTCGGTGAAAATTCTGCGGGAATACGAACGAGCCGTGGTTTTCACCCTCGGCCGCTTCCAAAAGGTCAAGGGTCCAGGTCTCGTGCTGTTGATCCCCTTCATCCAGCAAATGGTACGCGTGGATTTACGCATCCAGGTCATCGAGATACCGACCCAGGACGTGATCTCACGTGACAACGTCTCCATGAAAGTTGACGCCGTCCTTTACTTCAACGTGGTGGATCCTGAACGCGCGATAATAAGAGTGCAGTCCTACCTTCCGGCCACGAATATGCTCGCTCAGACGACATTGCGCGCCGTGCTCGGGCAGCATGAGCTTGATGAGATGCTCTCCGAGCGCAAGAAACTCAGCACCGACGTACAAAGCATCCTCGACACACAAACCGAAACCTGGGGAATCAAGGTGAGCAACGTCGAGATCCGAACCGTCGAACTCACGGAAAACATGGTGCGCGCCATTGCGAAACAAGCCGAGGCCGAACGCGACCGCCGCGCCAAAATCATTCATGCCGAAGCCGAGTTCCAGGCCTCACAAACTCTCGTCAACGCCGCCCAGATTTTATCGACCATCCCCGCCGCTATGCAGTTGCGTTATTTGCAGACGCTTGCCGAGATCGGCGCGGAGCAAAACTCGACCGTTGTCTTCCCGATGCCGATCGACATTATGAAGCCATTCCTCGAGATCCTCGATAAACAGGCGAAGCCGATAGGAGCCAATGGCGCCGAACGTATTCCGAATATCGAGAGCACCTCACATTAGAAGCTGGCCAGCGTAACGAGCGACTGGCGCCGATTTTCCGTCCGAGTGGCGCGATCATTGTCGGCGGCACACTGACTAATACAAAGCTTCCGCCGCCCATCGACTTGCAAGCGCTAGCCCTGCTGGAACGACCTGATGCTGAACAGGGTTAAGCTCCCACTTGGAGGATTTCATTGTGCAAGATTCAACCACATCAGAGACCGCCCGCGGCAAACGCCTGATCTCTAGCAAAGAAATAGAGGGTGCCACCGTTTACGACGCCGATGGCAAGAAAGTGGGCTCCATCGATCATCTCGTGATCGAGCGCGCCAGCGGCCAGGTCATTTATGCAGTCGTTGATTTTGGGGGATTTCTCGGCCGTCTCAAAAGCCATTACCGGCTGCCGTGGCCGATCCTCAAATACGATACAAAGCTCGAAGGCTATCGCACCGATGTCACGAAAGAACACCTCAAGAACGCGCCGGGCTTCGATAATGACAGTTACGCAGACCGGGATGGGGAAACACAAATCACAGGAATCATGACGTAGAGCGTTATTGGGCAAATCGTTCAAACTATCGATCATGCGAACCGGCCGGCCCGACTTGTTCTATAGGCTGAGTAGTTTCCGAGCCTACCCTCGCATAGCCGCTCCGCGCATTATCGCACTGGCTGGGCGATGCCCGACAGCAAATCCATGGATTTTGCTCGCTCGCCCACGTCCGGAAGCGCGAAATAGAGAATCCATCTCAAGGCGCCGTCCTTCCCTTCCTCTCTTCGCGCCCCGGCCTGAGCGGCGCAACCGGCCATCTCTGCGCTCGCTAAGGGCTTGCAAAACCCGGGACGCTGCAAAGACCGAAGGAACAATCGCTATGGAATCTCATGTCCGCCCCAGAAGTCCCGTATCGAAGCCCGATGCGGATGACGATTTGAAATCCCTTCCCATGCGGGAAGTGGAGGAAAAATTAGGGGCGTCGACGAATGGCCTTAGTGAAGCCGAAGCCAGGGAGCGGCTGAAGCAATATG
>CAVXRT010000009.1:0-11324 GCA_963764115.1 uncultured Alphaproteobacteria bacterium | reverse complement strand
CCAATGAGGATCGTCACGAGCGCGATGACGTTGGAAAGAATTGGACGTTCAATGAAATAGCGCGAAAACATCAATCCACCGGCGTCAAGCATTGCTATCGAGGCTTCCTTCATTGCCCTGCGGCCGCCGTCATCATGGATTTCCGTTCGGGATTTACGGTCTGGCCGGGGACGGCGCGCTGAATTCCGCCGGTGATGACCCAGTCATCGGGTGCGAGCCCGGAGGCGATGACACTTAGCCCTCCTCCTCCTGGCCGACCTTCACCTGACGCTGTTCGACAAGATTGTCCGCGCCCAAGACGAGGACGTACTCTCCGAGCTGGTTCTGGCTGATAGCCGTTGCATCCACCCATAACGCGCCTCCGTTTGCTGCAGAGGAACGCGTACGCGGACGAAATAGCCCGGCAGCAATCCGACATCGGTGTTATCAAAGATCGCGCGAACATCGAGAGTTCCAGTCGCGGTGTTGACCTGCGGCGCGATATCGTCGACATGACCGGTGCGCGGGTAGCCGGCCTCCGTCATCAATCCTATTTCGACCGGCAAATCATAGAGGGCCTTCACCTTTTGCCGTTCATCGGCGAGCAACTGTTTGACCCGCAGCACCACATCTTCACTCACGGTGAAGTAGACATAGATTGGCCTGATCTGGAGGATGGTCGCGAGCTTGGTCGGACCGGAGTAGCCGACCAATGCGCCGACATCGACCAGATGTCTCGTCACGACGCCGTCGAAAGGCGCGCTCACCTGCGTGTATCCGAGATTGATCGCCGCCAGGTCCACGCTGGCTTTCGCGTTTTCTACGGAAGCCTTGGCTTGATCGAGCGCGGTCTTCGCATCATCGATCTGCCTCTGTGTGGTGGCGAGGTTGCCCTGTCGCCCCAGGGTAATCTGCCGCTGATATTGGATATCGGCGTTGGTGACGCCGGCCTGTGCGGACGCCAGGCTCGCCTTAGCCTGTGCGAGTTGCGCCTCGTAGGTATCTCGCTGGATTTCGAACAGCAGCGTGCCCTGCTTGACGGTAGCGCCATCCTGGTAGTTGATTTTTTCGAGGAAGCCCTGCACGCGGGCTTCGAGATCGACGTTCTTGAGCGGCGCCGTGTTCCCCGTCGCCTCGACATATTGCACCGCGGGCTTTTGCAGCGGCTTGGCCACGACCACCTTGGGCGGAGGTGGCGCTACAAAGGCGTTCGGCTGCCCGCAGCCCGCCAAAAACAGCCCGACCAGCAGAACAGGCGTGAGCTTGCGGCAAAGCTGCGCCCGCAGAAAAACGGGTGTGAGTTTGGATACATCTTTAAGCTGACGCAGGCGCGGACGACCGCCGGTTTTCCCTGGAAGCGTGTCCCCCGGGGCAAAATTCGTTTCAAGCAAAACATCGCCTCCTGCGCCAAGCCTGATTGAGCGTCAGCCTTCGCAAGAAAGCAGAAAGGTCGCGCAATGGGCAGGTGCTGAATGGTCAATTCGTTGTGAGTTCGGAAGCTTACGGAGTATCGCCCCGAACCTCAAGACAGTTTCCCACCGGGATAGGGCGATGGGGTTGCCCCTCTCATGGAAAGGCAGACCACGCGACAGGCTTTCGCGCCTGCTTACCTGGCGAACTGCCTGACATGGCGCGATGTCGGGGACAGGCACGTCGATCCGGCTTTGTTATAAGTACGGGCATCCAGGTTTCTGGCTGACTTCCGATTCCATGCGTCTGCGATCGGAAGATCAGGGGCGCGCAGACCCCTTAAGCGTCTCCCCGATCAGCGAATAGAGCTCCTGTGTCTGCACAACGAAAGTCTGCATTTGCTCTTGAACGAACTTCGTCTGAAGCGTCAAGATCTCGTTGGGATTCTGCGCCTTGGTGATCTTTTCGGCCAGCGCCAACGCCGCCTCGGCATTCATCTTCGCCATTGCCACGACACGGCTTTGTACGTCCTTGAAGGCGGTGACCAGGAAAGTTGAGGGCATCGTCCCCAGCCTAGCCTCCGTCGCGACCTGTTCTGATTTCTCGGGAACTTGCTGGAACAGGTTGTAAAACTGCTGCGTCTGAGTGAAGAAGGATTGCATGCGCTCCTGAGCGAGTTGCGACTGAAGCATCACGAATTCCATAGCCTGGTCTTGGACATTCCTGAAGCCGATCGCCATGGGGTTTGCGGGCATCGCGCCCATCCATGCGCCCATGGCCTTGGACATGAAATCCGTGAACTGCTCGTAAGCGGCCTGCGCCTGCTTCACGTTCTGCTCGGCGAGATCGCGCATAGCCTGCGGGACCTCGCGTTGGTTATCTGCCATAAATTCCTCCCTGATTTTAGCTACGCTTTTAGAATATGAAGTGTAGCCGCGTCCGGAAATCTAAAAAAGGCGACGACCGGTAGCATGGCGGGGGAAAACAGATATCTTGATATGTGCAGCGGCGATATCATTGGGATGATCCCGGGCTGTCCGATCCCGCCATCATAAAAAACAACAGCTCGGCACTGACTAAAGCGTCCTACGCGTAATCCGACGCGGGCCTCGATACGCTGTTCTGCATGCACATTGGACCTCACTTCATTGGCTTCCCGCTTGCGTTTGCGTCATGGACTTTTCTTGAGTGAGCATTGTATGAGAAAGCGCCTTGCCGGGAAGTTAACGGATAAGTAGTTGATATTATTACGGAAGTTCCAGAACGGATGGCGCTCCCGGCGCACGGGCCGGGCTGATTTCGGCGCGTCGTGGTTAACACGGGAATCTCGGATTATATTTAACGGACTTTTCAGAGCCCATTTAATGCCAAAATTCCCGCATTAAATTCTATTTAATGGGGCGATTGGCGGCGAAAAAGCTGTTCACTTTCAACGCGTTGGAACCGCCCGCCTACCGCCCTCGTAGGCCTCGTTCTGCGCCGGATAAATGCATTGTTAAGCCTAATCAAGCGTAAATTGGACCGGAAATAAATCGGCGGCGCGCGCCTTAACCAGTTTCAGATTAACCCTCAGCGCTGCGAACGAACCGTTAACCAAACGGCATAGGGCGGCGCCGCTTCTCTCAAGTTACACCGGCTGAATGCTACTCGGACGGCTTAGCCACGCCAAGGCTTTCGGTTGCTGCCGGCCATTGCGCGGCGGAAGGCTTTTCAAGCGGGAAAAGCTTGTCGTACTTGGCATTGTCGCCGGGCTTCAACTCGTAGCACTCATCGACGGCAATGGGGTCTCCTTTCGCCAGCAACTCGCCAACGGTTGCAAATTCAAAGCCGCGCTTGCGCAAATCTTCGATCAAAAGGGGCAACGCCTCGGCGGTGTGCCAGCCGCGGCCGTTGGCGTGCATCACGATGATGGAGCCGGGCTTGGCGCTTGCGGCGACGCCTTTCCGGATTGCCTCCGCGCTTTGGGCCTTTGCAGGGTCGCCTGAAGGAACATCCCATTGAATTGCAACGAGACCCGCATCGTTCACCGCCTTGAGGCTTTCGGCAGTGCAGGTGCCGAAAGGAAAGCGGAACACGGAGACCTGCTCCTTGCCTGACGCAACCGGCTGGTAGCATGCTTTCGCATGCAGGGATTGCCGAACCTTTGCGTCCGCTTTCAGATTGAGAGCCAGATCGGCCTTGACGTCGTCTTCCTTCAGGAGCCTGAAATTCCGGTGAGTCCAGCTGTGCGCGCCGACCTGGAAAAGAGGGTCGGCGATGAGCTGCTCCGCTCGCTCGGGATGATCCAGGAGCCATTTCCCGCTCGCGAAAAAAGTCGCCTTCACGCCCAGGCGCCGCAGAGTATCAATAATTTCAAAATCGTAGCCCGAGATTTCACCCGCGTTCTCGCAGAGATCGAAGGTGAGAGCCAGGATCTTCTCCCCATGCCGAAGCTTCACCCCGCGTATTGACTTGCGCATGTTCTCCGGCAATGCAGGAAGACTGACCGGCTCTCCGGGCGGCTCGATCGCGGCATCGTAGGGAGTTTTGCGAATCGCTTTTTCCCCTGGTTTTCCAGCCAATGCCTCGGGTGACCAACACGTTGCGGGCGCATCGGCCGACGGCGGATTTTGCGCCTGGCACCTGGAAAGAAACGGGACAAGGACAGCCCAACAGCAAAAGCCGGCGATTGTCAGATGCCGGGGAACGCAGATCATTTCTGCTCTCTCTTTCCGTTCACAGATTCCACTATAATTCCATGAGATTTTCGTTGCGCGATGCGCGTGTTGATCTCAAACTCTGAGGTGCGTCAACTCGATTTGGCGCGTCTTTCAGAGGTGAGACGGACTATGGCTAAGAAACCTGAAGCCAAGCCCAAGGAAGCCCCTAAACCGCAGGAAAAATCCGGCGAAAAAGCGGGCGGCAAAAAGGGCGGCAAGAAGTAGGGCTCGCATACGGAAAAGGTGGAAGACATATCTTCCCCTTTTTCCTGTTCCTCCTGTAAGCATGGCAACCACGTCATCGCTCAACCAAAGGATGAGGTTACTCATGCAACTTATTTGCAGGATTTTGCTGTTGGCGCCTTTTGCGCTTTGGTCGGGTTCGGGTTCCGCCATCACATTGACGAACCGGGACAGTTCCGATCAGACGCTTATCATCATTGAGGGCGACAGGCAAAGCGAGCAAACCATAAAGGCGGGCGAACAACTGGAGCTTTGCGAGAAAAGCTGCGTTATTCGCCTGCCGGACGGTGAAGATTACGAATTCGACGGCAAGGAAATCGTTTCCTTGGAAGAGGGCCTTCTCTTCCTCGACAACCCTGACGACCAGAACAAGACGCCGTAGCGAGTTCCGGCTTAATTCCTGTAATCCTGGACTTTCGTCGCTCGCAAACCCGGCAAGCCATGGCGATCTATAAGGCGCTGCCAGGTTAGGAACTCGTCAATCGTCAGCTTATAGCGTTTGCACGCATCCTCGAGGCTCAGGAGGCCGCCGCGTACGGCTGCCACAACCTCCGCTTTGCGGCGGATAACCCATCGTTTTGTGTTTGGGGGAGGAAGGTCGGCTATCGTTAGCGGACTGCCATCGGGGCCAAGGACATAACGCAGGCGGGGACGAAACAACTCGGTCATAGTACTCTCACACGCGATCAAAGACCTGAGATGCACTTTATTTGGGTTCGTTTAAAACGTGATTAACGGGGGAGAGATAAAAATTCCTATCATTCCTCTACTTCTGGTTGCTTAAATTATATTCGTTGGATTTAGGTTGTGCTTATCGAAACCTGAGCTTGACGCCCCATATAAAACACGCGCCCGTGAAATCAAAAAAAGCTTCATCTTATGCTGATACCGACCAAAGCGCAGGCTCGTTCGCCGGACCGCAAGGAGGGCCCCGATGTTGATCCGGACTTCTTTGGGCTTCCCGGCCCTGCGAGCGCCCATCGCATCGTGGTGGCGATGTCGGGCGGCGTCGATTTGTCGCTAGCCGCGGCTCTGGTCAAACGCGCAGGCTACGAAACGGTCGGCATAACGCTTCAGCTCTACGATTATGGCGCCGCCGTATCCCGGCAAGGCGCTTGCTGCGCGGGGCGCGACATCCAGGACGCGCGCCGCGTTGCGAGTTCTCTGGGCATCGCCCATTATGTACTGAACTACGAGGATCGCTTCCAGCAGTCGGTCATCGACGAATTCGCAGCAAGCTACATGGCGGGAGAGACGCCTCTCCCCTGCGTTCGCTGCAATCAGACGGTCAAGTTTTCGGATCTGTTGAGGACAGCCCGTGAACTCGGGGCTTCGGCTCTGGTCACCGGCCATTACATCAGAAGCCGGGCCGGCCCCGAGGGGTGGGAGATGCTGCAGGCGGCTGACGCTGAACGCGATCAAAGCTATTTCCTGTTTGCGACCACGCAAGAGCAACTCGATTTCCTGCGATTCCCTCTCGGCTCTATGACGAAAGGCGAAACGCGCGCATTGGCCGCGGCGCTCGGCTTGCCCGTGGCGTTAAAACCCGATAGCCAGGACATATGCTTTGCGCCCACCGGCGATTACGCCGCCGTCATCCGTAAGCTGAGACCCGAAAGCGATGAACCGGGCGAGGTCGTCCACGTGGACGGCCGCGTACTGGGGACGCATCGCGGGATCGTCAATTTTACGGTAGGTCAGAGGAAGGGACTGGGCATTGCAACGGGGGAGCCGCTTTTCGTGATACGCATAGAACCATCGTCAAGGCGCGTGATCGTGGGACCACGCGACATGCTTCGAGTTTCGCAGCTTCGGCTGCGCGACGTGAACTGGATCGGCGGTGGCACGCTGGACGAGGCGCTCGCCAAACGCCAAGCGATTTCTGTCAAAGTGCGCTCAACGCAGGTTCCCCGGCCCGGATTGCTTCTCAGCGCCGAGGGGAGCATTGGCGTTGAACTACCGGGCGGCGAGTTCGGCGTGGCCGCCGGCCAGGCTTGCGTCTTTTATGAAAACGGAGGCGGTGCGGCTCGCGTGCTGGGCGGCGGCTTCATCGACAGGACGGCAGCTTAAGATGGTAGAAAACCTCCAACACCCTGCTCTCGACGACCACGCGGTTCGCGAGGCCTACCGCATCTGGGCTCCGATCTATGATTACAGCTTCGGGCTGCTGGCGTGGCCTGGCTGCCGCCTTGCTGTTCGGAAATTGAACAAGATCGAAGGAAAGGTGCTTGAGATTGGCGTCGGCACCGGGCTCTCTCTGCCTCACTATAAAGCAAGTCTCGAAGTCACAGGCATCGATCTTTCTCCCGATATGTTGGCGAAAGCCGCGGAACGGGTGGAAAGCCTCAAGCTTCCCCGTAAGACGCTTATGGTCATGGACGCAAGCAGGCTCTCCTTTGCCGATGAGAGCTTTGATGCCGCAGCAGTGATGTACGTTATGACGGTGGTCCCAGATCCTGCAGCGGTGATGGCGGAGATGTGGCGCGTGTTGCGTCCCGGGGGCATGGCGATTGTCGTCAACCATTTCAGCCGCGAGCGCGGCTTGCGCGCTGCCGTCGAGCAATGGCTCGCGCGATTTTCGCGGCAACTCGGCTGGCATCCTGTTTTCCCGTTGCAGACAGTGACCGGGGCGCCGGGCTTTCGGCTCGTTGAAACGGTGAATCTTCCCCCCCTTGGGCTTTTCACCCTCCTGCGTCTTCAAAAGGTCGTTTAGAGCTTCGACGGCTTTGCTTGACGGCATCGCCGCACATTCTTATACAAATGAAGTGTGCGACTCTTGCTGCACTCACATTTGAAAATGGCGGAGTAGCTCAGCCGGTTAGAGCAGCGGAATCATAATCCGCGTGTCGGGGGTTCGAGTCCCTCCTCCGCTACCAATTATTTCAATGAGTTAGCCCCGAAACATCTGTGAGCATCCGGCGCATTCGGGAGTCCATTCGGGAGAATCTGTTCACCTTTTGCTCTTTTCGAGCTTCGCGATAGCGGACAAAGCCAATCCTTTCGTGCGGGCAAGATAGCGATCCAGAATTGCTCCGACGCTCTTGACCGAGTGGCCGGTGATGGAGGCGATCTCCGCCTCGGTGCAGCCCGCCTCGGCGAGGCGGGTGACCGCCGTCCCCCGCAAATCGTGAAAGGTGATATCCACGATGCCGGCCGCGCGCGATGCGCGGTGCCAGGACGTGCGAAGGCCGTCGCTCGTCCATGGCCGCCCTGCGCTCGATGTCAAAATGACCGCCGCTGCAGAGGCTATACGGCTGCTGTCAGTAACAGGATGGAGCAAATTCGTGGGCAAAGCAGTGTGCCCTCAAAATCAAGCCAGCGGACGGCTGTCCGCAACCAAAGCGGCGGCGGAGCATTAAGTCCGCGCATTTCGGGGAGCGTCTTTTGTTCACTTTTCGTTCCAGAGGCGCTATCATCGGGAATGCCCCAACGCGCACCTCGAACCCTATAGAGCCGCGGCAAGGGCCTATCGCGTCGCACGGCGGCCCCCGCGAATGGCATTGGGCAGCGGTGCGAGAGGTCATCAAGCGCCGCCCCGAGATGACGCACCGGGAAGCGGATAGCTTCGCGCAGTCCATCATCCGATATGTATTCCTCTATTATGGGACGTGGTTTTGAAATTGAAGTGGGCCGCCTCAGAGCTCAGCGGCGATAACCGCTGGCCATGTCACAAAAAAGCGCCCCGCCTTGCGGGCGGAGTGCAATTGAGGCTTGATTACTCGGCCTGGCGGCGGGACCAGATGAGGGTGAACTCACCCTCGCCTTCGGCTTCGACGAGAGAGGCGTAGATGGGAGCCGGAAGGCTCGGATCATCGAGCTTCACCGAGAGGTACTCGCGGCCTGCGCTGGAGGTCTTTCGCCAGGCGACGCCGAACTCAAGAAAACCGCTGGACTTGCAGCCCAAGGCCCGCAGCAACGCGAAGGATGGCGACGCCTAAGTGTTTTGTTTCGCGATGGAAAGTCCAGACAAAGCTCTGGACGCCGGAAAACACGAGAAGACCGCCATTGCGAGGCCAGCGGAGGCGCCTGCGTGGCGCCCCGCTCATGGCGAGGCCCAAGGCTTTCGATTGCGCACCCCAATATGGCTTGCTCACGCGCGGTCGCCAACAAACCTGATGTCAGCGCTCGCTCAGAAGGAAAAAGGCTCCGAGAACGGCCCTTCGCAAAGATCAGAAACAGCGCGGGCTGGAAACCTGCAAAGGCAGGGGGCTTTCGGGGAAGCCGACCGAGCCAGTCAACACCCTCTATGCCCTCGAAGCCGAAGGACAAAGGGGTGCGAAAAAGAAGGTCCTCCGTCGCTTGGGCGCCATCAAGCCTCAAATTGCGCTCCGCCCAAAAGGCGGGGCGCTTCTGCAGGAGCCGGCCGGGTGGCAACGGCTGGCGCGCCTAGCGTCGCCCCAGGCTGGGGCTTCGCGCAGCCGGATTTCGACTTGGCGTTTTGCGCGCAGGCCGGCTCGTTCATCAGAGCCAGGATGTCCTCAGGTTTCATGCCGCTTACTCCTGTATCGGCATCGATACAGCAAGGGACGTGCCAGGAGCCGTTTCCTTAGCATCGCTTTCGATCCTGAGGCCGCACGGCTTCCGGCTGACAAAAAAGTCGCCGCAAACGCAGGAAGCATGCGCCGCATCTCTTCATTGCTGTACGGATGCCGGCGCATCTCAGTTCGTACATGCATGGAATAAAAAGGGAAATTCCGTTCGTTTAGGTACGTTTCTCCAGCCCTTCGTTCGTGGGGCGCACTAAGAAGACCGTTATTCGGCTGGAAAGCCTGCTTTAGACGCCTCCGCCCGTTCTGGCATCGCCTTTGCACCTCTTGAAAGCGCGTCGGGACGACTTCAATTGGCTGATTGCCTTCGAATACCGGCGAACGCGAGCGAAGTGCTGAAGGAAGGACTGTTAAGTGACGGAGCAATCGGAGCCGCGACTCTCGGCCAATCAGCGTTATCATCTGATGCTGGCAGACATCGCCATGGCGGCGGCGATCAAGACCTTCGATTCGAATTACGCGATCGTCAGCGGCGAATATACGCCCGGTTCCGTACGCGACGCCTGGCTCGCGCAATGCAGCGATGAGGCCCTGCGCAAGCGCGTGAGCGCGATGGCGTCGGCGGCCATTAACTCCCTGAAGATACTGGGCGCGGACCAGCTTGCGGCGGCGGCTGAGACTTACGGCATCGCGCTGGCCGATGGCGCCAGCGAGCTTATGGCGGACCACTTCGAGGCCAAGCGCAACGCCGTGCTCTCCTATAACAGGTAGGACGAGTTACAGTGGCGTGATGCCGAACTCCTTGTAGATCTGGTCCTTGGCTTCCATGAATTCCTCCATGGTAAAATCGTAGCCATGGGCGCGGATGAGAGCCCAGCTCGCGGCTTCATCCTCGCTCAGTTCATTGATGGCGCGGTGGAAGTTTTTGTCTTCGCGCATGCGGGTGATATAGGCGATAGCGGATTCGACGGACATTTGCGTACTCCTGATTGAGCGGTAAATAAATCTGGCCCGCAATACCGGGCCGGGCATAGAGGCGTCAGCTCACCGGCTCTTCCGGCTGGAACAGCTCGATGCGGTGGCCGTCGGGGTCCTCGATGAAGGCGATGATGTTGTCGCCGTGACGCTGGCCTCTTGGCGCGCGCGGCATGGGAACACCTTCGGCGGCGAGCCGGTTGCACAGGCGGTTGATGCCCGTCACCTGAATGGCGATGTGGCCGAAGGCGTCGCCCTTCGCATAGGGCTCCTCTTGCATCCAGTTGAAGACGAGTTCCAGCACCATCTGCGAGAAGCCGTCCCCATAGCCCACATAGACTTGCGTGAACTGGTTCTTCTTGTGGTCGCGCTGCTCCAGCACTTTCATGCCAAGCAGCCTCGTGTAGAAGTCGATGGAGCGCTCGATGTCGCTCACACGCAGCATGGCGTGGGCGAGCCGGAAGGTGGACATATCGATGGGCTCGTCGCTTTGCGGCAGCGTCTTGTCGGCGAAGACCTCCGTCAGCGCCGTCTCGATGGGCTTGCCGGCATGGGCGTCGAGGGCTTCGATGCCGGCATTGCCGAGCTTCGCCGCCGGCATAGGCCCGATCTTGGCCACGAGCAGAACCTTGCAGTCGGCGAGCATGCGGCACACCGTATCGCGCGGGTCTTCTTCCTCGCTCTCGGCGTGGCTCTCGATGCTCCGGCGCGCGATCAGCGCTGCGCCTTCGGCGGTGACATCATAGACGAGGAACTCCCGTGTCGGTCCGAAGTGCATATCGATGGTCGTCCCGTCGCGGCTTGCGACCGCGATGCGAAGCGGGGTCGCGGCGGGGGTGGTTTCAGCGTTTGGGCGTTCGAGCGTTTCGGTCGTCATGGCGTTCTCTCCAGGGGCGAATTCTGGAGAAACTCATGGCAACCTTCGTGCCAGACGCTATTCCCTCGTCAATATAGCTTTTCAAGCCGCCGCTCGCGCACCTCGCCGAACTATTTTTCACGGTTTCGTACGATTTCGAACGCCTGCGTCCGGGCGTACATTCGTGAACACCGCGAATTCCGCGCATTGACTGGCCTTCAGCGCATTTTCCAAAGTTTGGCACGCCTCCTGCAATAAGGGGGACAGTCCACTTCCGCATGCAAGCAAGCGGGAAGACACCCTCTGAATAGACCAAGGATCTGTAGCCATGCCCATGGTACTTCTCGAATGCGACAAGGATATCCCGGAGCGCGAAAAGCACATCTACTTGAAGGTTGACGGCGAAGACACACGCGACTTCCTTCCCGTTTCCAACGCGCCGACCATTCCCGGAACATTGTCCGAGCGCGGCTGCGCGTTTTGCGGCGCGAAGCTCGTCATCGGCGGCGTCTTGAAAGACACCATCCAGATGATCCACGGCCCCGTCGGCTGCGCCTACGACACCTGGCACACCAAGCGCTATCCTTCCGACAACGGCCACTTCCAGATGAAATACGTCTGGTCGACGGACATGAAGGAAAGCCACATCGTGTTCGGCGGCGACAAGCGGCTCGA
>CAVXRT010000008.1:0-24546 GCA_963764115.1 uncultured Alphaproteobacteria bacterium | reverse complement strand
TTTTTAATTTCCAGCCGATTCCCGTCCTCAACGGTCCATCAACCTCGCCCTCATTGAACTCACCGCCTGCTGCGTGTCAGAAGGCCAACGGAACATAGAATGCGCTCAGGGCGCGCTTCCGTTCAACATCCAGGGAAGCAGACAGCTCCGGCATCGCGAGGGTCCGCGTTGGAAGATCCCGGTAGGGGATCTGGCTCAAGAGATGATGGATGCAATTCAACCGAGCATTCCGCTTATCGTCCGCGTCGACGACCCACCAGGGCGACGCCGGACGGTGCGTGCGCTGGAACATGATCTCCTTGGCTTTGGTGTAGTCATCCCATCGCCTGAGAGACTCATATCCATGGGGCTCAGCTTCCATTCCTTGAAGGGGCCTGCACGCGCTCCATCAGGCGGCGGCGCTGTTCCGCGAGCGTTACAGAAAGCCAATACTTGATAAGAACGATGCCGGAGCGCGCGATCATGGTCTCGAAATGCGGCACGGTCTCCAAAAACTCTTCGTATTCAGCGTCCGAACAGAAACCCATGACGCGCTCAACGCCCGCCCTGTTGTACCAGCTGCGGTCGAAGAAAACGATCTCGCCGCCTGCGGGAAGGTGTGCGACATATCTTTGAAAATACCACTGCCTCCGTTCCCTTTCAGAGGGCGTGCCCAGGGCCACGACGCGGCACTGCCGCGGATCTAATCGATGGGTGATGCGCTTTATCATGCCGCCTTTTCCTGCGGCGTCGCGTCCCTCGAAAATGACAACAACCTTGAGCTTCTTCGCGTGGACCCACTTTTGCAATTTCACGAGTTCGCATTGAAGTCCAAAAAGCGTCCGGACATAGATCGCTTCCCGAATAGCCTCATGCGCGGAGGGATCGAAAATCTCCCACACGAGCTTTGCAAATCGCGCCGGATCGATCGGAGCCTCGTTCGGCAGAACCGGTAATAGGCGGTTCACTGAGAGTGCTCTGTTTTCAGTGCCATTTCACACGTCATTGCAGCCGTATAGGCGTCACAAAAGGTTCAAGAATCATTTTGCGCAAACAATAGATGCGAACGGTGCTCATACAACTGGAAATTGTGTTGAAACTGATGCGGCCTCACAAGCTGCGGCCTCTCACCTTCTGCGGCATGCTCGGCGGCCCACGCTTTATAGCCATCCGGTCAAGCGGTTGCGCCCGGACATACACGCTCGATATACTCCTTATGCAGGACCTTCACCGCTTGTTCAGCATCCTTTTCATCGACAACGAAGGTGATGCTGACGCCGCCGGCAGCCTGGGAAATCATTTCGACCGAAATCGCAACTCCGGCATCCCCCAAGACGCTGAACATCTGACCCACAGCCCCCGCCGCGTTCACACTGCCGCCGACGGCGCAGATGATCGCTTTGTTTGCTTCTATTGACACTTCGCCGATGCCGGAGAGTTCCTTCGCAATCTCTTCGATATGCTCATTATGTTCGATTGTCAGCGAGACGCTCACGACCGACGTCGCGATCACGTCGACACTGATGCGATGCTTCTCCAAGACGCTGAAGATGCGCGCCATAAGGCCGCTTCCCTCGAAAAATTCCGGCGAGGAGATGTGGAGCATCGTCACGCGCCGCTTGATCGTAAGGGCCTCGATCGTCGCGCTTTTATTGGCGCGCTCCGCGAACGTCGAGACAATCGTCGTGCCCGGAAGCGCAGGTTTGAACGTGTTGCGCACCTCCACCGGGATATGCGCTCTCATCGCGGGCATGATGGTTTTTGGATGCAGGACTTTGGCGCCGAAGTAGGCCAGTTCGCATGCCTCTTCGAAGGCGAGTTCCGGCACGACGCGCGCTTGCGCCACGATGCGCGGATCGGTGGTCATGATGCCGTCGACTTCTTTCCAGATCTGGATCGTCTCTGCGCCAATCGCGGCGCCGATGATGGATGCCGTATAGTCGGTGCCGCCTCGGCCCAATGTTGTCACTTCTCCCGCTTCGGTCTTTCCGATAAAGCCCGTAACAACCGGCGCCTCATTTGTTTTCGCAATGGCTTCTTTGATGAGCGCGTACGACGAAGCCAAAGGCTCGGCGCCGCCAAAATGATCATCCGTGATAAGACCAATATCCCAGGCGTTGTGCGCGCGCACAGCTATGCCGTCTTTCGACAACTTTGCCGCGACAATCCTCGCACACATGCGCTCGCCAAACGACTGAAACAGGTCAAGACGCTTCGCATCGAGCGGCACGCCGTAAAAGTTGCTCACCAGCTGTTCGAGTTCGCGCAATTCTTGTGCGCAGATATGTCGATCGATGCCAAGAATCTCACTAGTATGTTCGTGGACCGAACGGATAAGCTGCGCCGTGTCGCTTCCCGTTCCCTTCGACGACTCTTCTGCGAGCCGTATCAACGCATCCGTGATTTTCATCATGGCGGAGACGACGACAACCGGTTTGCGGGCGAGATAATGTCTGACAACAGAGGCGACCTGCGAAATAGCGTCCGCGCTCCCGACCGATGTTCCGCCGAATTTCATCACGATCATGACTGGATCCTCATCCGCCGGAGTCCGACTTTGCGATAGGCTTTTGATTTCGAGATTTCGTGCGGACCTCTATCAGGAATCAAGACAAAAAAAATTCATAGAAGTCGCAGCGTCTCAGAGAGCGCATTTTTATGCTCGTTGCGCGTGTGCAACTAGCATTTCGGAAACCGTGATACCGCATACGATAGCCGGAAAAAGTTCTCCGAAGAGGCGTATCCAAATGCTGGGCTCCTCATTTGAAGGGGCTTCAACCTGCTAGGCGGTCTCAGTTGCATGTCAGCGGGGGGCCATTTTGAAAAGAGCAATTTCGGTGGTCGCCCCTGCAGCCCCGACACAAATGTTGGATGCTTTGCAATTATGACGATCTTCCCTTCCGTCCTTCTCATTTTGTCCATGGCCGTCCTCTTTACGCGTCTGGCCTCGGCGCTGTCCGTGCCTTATCCGTCGTTCCTGGCGCTGGGCGGGGCTCTCCTGGCTCTCTTGCCTGGGGCTCCCTCAATCCGGCTTGACCCAAGCCTGGCGCTCGCGATTTTTGTCGCGCCTGTCTTGCTTATGGCGGCCTTTGAAACATCGCTCAGGGATCTTCACGATTATCGCCTGTCCATCATCACGTTGGTGGTGATTGCCGTAGGGGTCACAACGGCGGCGGTCGCCATCGCATTCCATACGCTGGCGCCGGACGTCCCGTGGGCCGCAGCCGTAGCACTCGGGGCCATCGTGGCGCCGCCAGACGCCGCCGCCGCAACGGCGGTTTTGCGCGGTATAAAAATCCCGAGCCGGGTGCTCACCATCCTTGAAGGGGAAAGCCTGTCCAACGATGCGTCGGCGCTGTTGATCTTCGCTGTTGCGCTTCACATGGCCGAGGATGGCAACGCAACCCTCGCGTCGTTGGTTCCGAGCTACGCGGCTCGCATCATTGGCAGCATCGCTTTCGGCGTGGCGCTCTCCAGGCTTGTCCCTTTCGTCTTGCAATTGGCCGGCGATGGACCGGCTTCGATCATCCTGCAATTCTGCTCGACTTTTGGCATCTGGATTGTCGCCGAGACGGTGCAGTTGTCGCCGATCCTGACAGTGGTCGCCTACGGAATGGCCCTCGCGCGCCGCGGCGCCAGGAGAAGTGCGCCTCTCTTACGAAGAAAATCGTTTGCGGTTTGGGAAACGGCCATCTTCCTTGCAAACGTGCTGGCCTTCACCCTCATCGGCATGCAACTCGCGCCCTTATTGGCGGAACTCAATCCGGATCAAAAGGCGAGCTATTTCATTATCGGCGCGACGATCCTGGCCACAGTCATCATCGTGCGCATTCTGTGGGTGATGACCTACAATTATGCGCTTCGCGCCGGAAACGCCCTGCTCGGAGCGAAGTCCCATGTGCGGGCGCTTCCGCCAACCGCCAAAGGCGGTATGATCGTTTCCTGGAGCGGCATGCGTGGGATTGTGAGCCTCGCCGCGGCTTTGGCCTTGCCGGCAGACTTCCCCGAGCGCGATCTCGTCCAATTTGTTTCGTTTGTTGTTGTCCTTGGCACGCTTGTGATTTAAGGATTTACGCTTGGGCCACTCGTTAGATGGCTTCAAGTTCCCGAAGACCGTCGGCTCGACAGGGAAATAGCGCTGGCGCGCCGCCGCGCTCTCGAAGCCGCGATCGGGACTCTTGACGGGGACCCCTCGCCCTACGCCGATGCGCTTCGTCTCGAGTATCGGGCTCTTCTTGACCTTCATGAAGCCAGGGATAACGGCGATCTCGTCGAACTCCCCGATAATGCGGGCATGCGGCTGAAGGCTACCCGGGCCGCCCACGAGAGTATCCGCAAGCTGCGCTTGAACGGTGAAATCGGCGAGATCGCATACCAGCGCATCCAGTCGGCGCTCGATCGATCCTATCTTTATGCGACGCGCTACGAGGCCGCGGAATAAGAGCGGGCTTTGATCATCGGCGTCCTCCGATCTCATCGATGTGGCGCAGCACATCGGTGGGATCCTCATAGACGCGAATTGCCCCCGCGTCCTGTAATTCACGCGAACCGTAGCCGCCGCTCAACAGGCCCACGCCGAGCGCCTTGCAGCGTTTTGCGGCAAGCATATCCCAGATGCTGTCACCGAGAACCACAGCGGTTTGAACCGGCGCGCAAAGCCGTTCGGCGGCGGCCATAAACAGGTCGGGATCGGGCTTGGCGATATGGCGAGGAATAATAAGCCAGCGATGGTCTTGGCGGGATTGCATGGAAGCGCGAGCCGGGATCGCAAGCGCTTCAATCTATTACGATCCCGGATAAGGCTCCGCCTTTCGGGGATGACGGAGGCAGCGATCCGTTAGCGCGTCCGGCAAATTCTGCTTTAGGCTTCCAGCCCTGATGTCGAGCGCGCTCGTGCGACTATTATGCCGGGCTCCAAGCCAACGAGCCCTCAGGGCCGGCGGATAGGCGGCGAGCGTAAGCGTGACTTGGGCGCCGACCATGCCGAGCGTTGATTTGCACACGGACCGTTGTTAATCTCCTCCTTCCGCAAAGGCGGCGTGAGACCCTTTCCCTGCCGTCCCAAAGCAACAGGGGCATTCATGAACGCGGCGAGACACTCCCATCGCGCGGCCAGATTCCTCGCGGCTGTCGTCGCGGGGCTTCTGTTCCTGTCAGGCTGCGACGAGAAGGGCGCTCCGGTCGCGCAGACCGGGCCGGCTCCCTCGGCCTCGCGGGAGTACATGACCGACATCCAGCCGATCTTCAACCGCCGTTGCATCGCTTGTCACGGCTGTCTTGGCTCGCCCTGCAATGTGAAGCTCGACTCCTTCCGCGGCGCCGACCGCGGCGGATTCGGCGTCAATCCCTATGGCGGTCACGTCGGCTCCAGCCCGCGTGTCGGCATGGATGTGGTCCAGACCACCGGGGAGTGGCGGCAGCGGGGCTTCTATCCCATCCTCGACCGCGAAGGGACGGTCAAGAACCGGCTGGATCGGTCGCTGCTCTATAAGATGGTGGCCGCCGGCTATCGGCGTAACCAGCCGGGCTTCTCGCGCGAGGCGGTGACGCCGCTCTATGCCAAGCGCTATAACCACCAATGCCCGGCGACCCCTCAGTCACTCGACGCTTACCTGGAGGCGAATCCCGCGGCCGGAATGCCATTCGGGTTGCCGGCCATCGCCGGCGCCGACCTCGATAAGCTGACGGCCTGGGTGGCCAACGGTTCACCGGGCCCCACTGAGGAGGAGCTTCTTGAGGCCGGGAAGGTTAGCGGTACGGCAGCCGTCGCCGAATGGGAGGCATTCCTCAACGACCCCGATCCGCACAACCGGCTGGTCGCCCGCTACATCTTCGATCACGTCTACCAGGCCAGCATCGTCCTCGAGGAAAGTCCAGGCGACTTCTTCCGGCTCGTCCGCTCCCAGACCCCGGCAACCCAGACGGTGACGGACGCCACGGGAAAGACGATCACTGTCGATCTGCCGATCCAGGTCATCGATACCCCACTCCCCTACGACAACCCCTACCAATACGCGGGGGTCGACCGGTTCTGGTACCGCCTCCAGAAGGTCACGGCTCCCAGGGTTCAGAAAAACCATTTCGTCTGGCATCTGAACAAGGCATCGCTCGCTCATCTCAAGGAGTTGTTCCTCGGACGCGACTGGGACAAGACCCAGGATATGAACCCGCCATGGGGCGTCGGCAATCCGTTCCTGGTCTACCGGGCCATTCCGGCAGAGGCGCGCTCCCTGTTCCTGCTGGAGAACTCTGAGGTGATCGTCGGCGGCATCACCTATGGCCCAGTGTGCCTGGGGCAGACCGCAACCTATGCCGTCAAGGACCACTTTTGGGTCACTTTCCTCGACCCGCGTTACGACCCCTCGGTGCAGAATCCGCAATTGGGACTGGAGACCTGGTCCACCATGATGGACCGCTCCCCCATCGGCAATGCGGACTACGCGGACGCCTATGCGCAGGCCCTGAGCAAGCTGACGCCTGCGGGTCTGACCGTCGATGCCATCTGGAACGGCGACGGCAAGAATCCGAACGCCTGGCTGACGGTTCTCAGGCACGAAACCAACGTCTCCGTCATGAAGGGCCGGCAGGGCGGCATTCCCCCCACCCAATGGCTGATCAGCTATAGCGGCTTCGAGCGTCTCTATTACGACACGGTCGCCAGCTACAAATACTGGGAGGGCGATCTCGGCAAGCTCGAGACGCTGGTCTTCTTCAATTTCCTCCGGGAGGAAATGGAAGACAATTTCCTGCTCCTCTTACCGCAGAACGAACGCGATCCGATCCGCCAGCGCTGGTCGCAGGGGTTCGCAGGATGGGTCGGACGCTTCCTCGTGCCCTTCCCTGGCAGCAACCTGCCCGGTGGAGTTGAAGGGGTCCAGCCCCAACCGTTGCTGGGCGTGGTCGACCGTCTTCAGGCGCGAATGGGCGAGGCGGTCAGCGGACCCGCCGATGCGCTCAACCCTTTAGTCAAGCCGAAGGTTTCGCTGGACGATCCTATCCGCAGCTATGAGCACTGGGTCAAGGCGGTTTCGCTCTTGACCGAGACCACCGCCTACAAGTTCCCGCGCTTCCTGCCGAGCGTCGTGCTGCTGCGGCTGAACCACGGCCACGATTCCAGGGTCTATTCTCTGATCGCCAATCGCGCCTACAAGACGCAGTTCGATATGCTCTTCCAGAATGGCGAGGCGCTGCCCGACGAATACACCATGAGCGTCTACCCGACGATTGTCGGCGGGTTCCCCAACCTCTTCATGGAACTCGATCTCGGAGAGGCGCCCGCATTCCTGAAGGAGTTGCGTTCGGTCCAGACGCTGGACGACTGGACGGCGTTGCGGAACCGCTATGGCGTTTTGCGCAACAGTGAGCGTTTCTGGCCGGCGCTCGACTGGTTCAACGACTGGAACTTCAAGAACCGCGGCGAGGAGGCTGGTTATCTCGACCTCTCCTATTACGACCTGCTCGATACGGTTTACTGACGATGACGAGGGATGCCTGATTGTTGACAGTCAGTGGCTCCCCGCGCAAGGGCGCGACCCTTTGACCGCCGCTTCAGCGCTCCAAGGAGAATGACAAGCTGCTTGCCACCGAAGGCTGTGTCTGGCTCTAATGCTGGGATACGCTTTGCGCCCACCCAATCGAATTATCTTTTAATCCTAGGTGGCTCGGCGCGACCGGTATGCGCTCACGCGGCCGTAGTCTGACCGTTATATCAAGGGAAGAAGCATGAGCTTCACGAAGCGCTTCCGCATCGAACCGGGTTCGAAGGTCGATCTCAAGGATATCGACCCCGGCTTTCACGGCGACCATGCGAATGAGGGCGAGGCGGCGGAGGAGTTTCAACACCATCTTCAGCGCATCACGAAGCTCCAGCGCGCGCTCTATGCCGACAAAAAGCATTCACTCCTGATCGTGCTGCAAGGGATCGACGGCGCGGGCAAGGATGGCTCCTGCTGGCATGTCATCAGAGCTATGGACCCGCAAGGCGTTAACGTGACCGGCTTCAAGCAGCCGACCGAGGAGGAGAAGGATCATGATTTTCTCTGGCGCGTGCATCCGCATGCGCCCGGGCGCGGCAGGGTCGCGATCTTCAACCGCTCGCATTACGAAGACGTACTGGTCGTGCGCGTGCACAAGCTCGCGCCGAAGGAGATCTGGAAGCCGCGCTATGACTTCATCAATGATTGGGAGAAGCTGCTTGCAGAGGAAAACAACACCACAGTTTTGAAGTTTTTCCTCAACATCTCAAAAGAAGAACAACTCGCCCGCTTCAAGGAGCGGCTCGACGATCCGGCCCGTCAATGGAAGATCAGCGCCAGCGACTACTCCGAACGCGACAAATGGGATGACTACATCAAGGCGTTCGAGGCCGCGCTCGTGCGCTGTTCCACCAAACATGCGCCCTGGTTCGTCATTCCGTCCAACCACAAGTGGTTTCGGAACCTCGCGGTGTCCTCGATCATCGCCGATGCGCTTGAGGACATGAACATTCAGATGCCGAAGCCGACGGTGGATATCGAACAGATCCGCAAGCTCTACCATCAGGCCGAAGAGGCCGAGAACGAGAAAGCCGGGAAGAAGAGGAAAGAGCGGAAAGGCGAAACTGACGGCCCGCCAAAGTTTGCACCCACCAGCGCGCGGGCCTAGCAGCCGTGAGCGGGGGAAGAAGGCCACCTCAAGCAGCATCCGTCTTCGAAGCGCTCGACAACGCGCCGATGACCTGGAGGCATTACGCCTATTGGTTCGCCGCCAGCGGCGGCGCCTTGCTCGACGGATTTTCGGTTGTCGCGCTCGGGGTCGCTCTTCCCTTGCTGAAGCGGGATTTCGTAATCAGCCCGATGCTCGTCGGCCTGATCGGCTCCGCGCTCGTGCTGGGCGCGGTCGCAGGCGCAGCTTTTGGCGGCGTGGCGGCGGACAGGTTTGGCCGCAAGCGCGTATTCATCGCCGACATGACGATTATCGGCATCGGGGGGCTTATCGGGGCGGTTGCGCCCAACCCGTGGCTCATCCTGGTCGCGCAGTTCCTGCTCGGCGTTGGCGTCGGAAGCGACTTCCCGACAAGCGCGTCCTACGTCTCGGAGCTTATGCCGAAGAGCGCTCGCAGCAGAATGACGGTCGCGACGATCGCGATGCAATCCGTTGGCATGGTCGGCGCCGCGCTCGTCGCGCTCGGCATTCTGAAACTTTATGCCTCGACTATAGACTGGCGGTTCATCCTCGGGACTGGCGGCGCGATCGCGCTTCTCTTTCTGCTCGGCCGTCTATGGGCGCCGGAGAGCCCGCGGTGGCTGGCGATCAAAGGGCGTTTCCAGGATGCGAAGGTTCTTCTTAACAGGCTTTCCATCGACTTCGGTGATCCGGAGGCGATCACCGTTCAGAGCCTCGCCGCGGCTGAATCTGGAGACGCTCCGCAGCAAGCCCAAACCCCAGGCTTCGCGACACTTTTTCATAGCCGTTATCGCGCTAGAACGCTGCTGATATCGCTGCCCTGGATGCTGATGGACGTCGCGACCTACGGGGTCGGCTTGTTCACGCCCGTCATCCTGGGCGCCATGCATTTCGGCGCGTCCAACGCCGGGCCGCTGGCCGCGGATATCGCCGACGCCAAGGGAAGCGCGGCCGTCGATCTGTTCCTGCTTTTCGGTTTTCTGGCAAGCCTTTTGGCCGTGCCGCGCTACGGGCGCATCCCGATGCAGGTCGCAGGCTTCGCCGGCATGGCGCTTGGCATGCTGCTCCTTCTTTGCGCGGCCCTGATTGGCGACAAGGATTCAGTGCATCTCGCCTTTGTCATCGGCGGCTTTGTGCTCTTCAACTTCGCCATGAACGCAGGGCCGAACGCAACGACGTTCACCTTGGCGCCAGCCCTCTTCCCGACGTCGATCCGGGGCGCGGCAAGCGGGTTTGGCGCGGCCTGCGCAAAGGTGGGCGCAACCTTTGGCACGTTCGTAGTCCCGCAACTCGATGCGGCCTGGGGGCTGACCGGCGTTGTCGGGCTTATGCTGCTCGTGAGCGTGGCCGGGCTTGTGGCCACCGCCGCCCTGTCTCATGCCGTCAACGAAGAGGGCGCGATCGAGGAGGAAGAAAACACCTGAGGTCGCCCACCGATGAGAAGAAACAAGCCGCCGACCCCGCGTAAACTCTCGCGGCGCCGGCGGTTGGCCTGACGCATCAGGGAAGGCGCTCGACGGGAGGCGGCGGCCACTTGCCCGAAAGCGCCCGTTTTGAGCGACAGCGTTATGTAACTCCTTAAAGGCTTGGAGTAAGTATGAGAGCAAGGATCATCTCAAGAGAGCACCGACCATGACTTCCGAGCCAACTTCCGCAAATCCCGAAGCTATCGAAGGCGAGCCAAGCTCGCCGCTCGGGATAGACCCAAACGAGTTTGGAGCCGCAATGCGCCGCAGACTCAAGGCGCATTGGAGGCTGTTCACCTTCCAGGGCGTCGTGCTCGTCATCCTCGGAACGATCGCCGTCGCGCTGCCGCGCTTTGCGGCAATCGCCGCGACCGACTTCCTTGGCTGGCTTCTGTTGTTCTCCGGCCTTTTCGGCGCGGTATCACTGGTCAGCTCCACCCGGGCGCCGGGTTACTGGTCGTCACTCCTGCTCGCAATTCTGACCGCGATCCTAGGCTTCGTGTTGGCGTGGTACCCCCTTCAAGGCGCCATCACGCTGACGATGCTGCTCACGGCCTATTTCCTCGTGCACGGCATCGCGACATTCATGTTCGCCTTCTCGGTCAAGGGGGAGACGGGGCGCTGGGTGCTTTTGCTCCTGAGTGGCCTGGTCGACCTCCTGCTTGCCGGGCTTGTCATAGCGGAATGGCCGTCAACCGACCTCTGGGTGCTCGGGCTTTTTGTCGGCATCAATATGATGCTGACCGGCTTCGCGCTTATCTTCACGGCGTCAGGCGCTCGTTCCGCCTGAGGGCCGCGGATGGTCATCGAGGGGGAAAGTTCGGTTCAAAAGCGTTCCGGCTTCCCCCAACCAACAGAAGATACGATCAGGAAAGAAGACCCTCCCGCTCGCCCAAATTCGAGCAGTCCAGTCTTGCGAAAGGTGTGGCCCTATAAATAGGCTTACTGCATGGATCGCAATCAGACAGGATCGTTCGATGTTCAGCCGGGAGGCGCACCTCAAGCGGCGTCTAGCTAGCTTTGCCGCAATCAGGACCCCAGCTTCCCGCGCGGCCTTCCTGAGGCTCGTCGATAACCTGGCTAAGATCGATTGCGCGAGCACGACAAACGACGACGGCTTTCAACATTTTGCTATTGCGCATTTCCTCTTGGAATTCGAGGAGCGGCCGGCGTGCATTTACAGCTTGTTGAAAGCCTTCTTTTGGTTCCGGTTGGAGTTTCCCGTTCGCTTCAGGCAACGCCTAAGTCCCCGCCTGGACCTATCCGGGGCTCAGACCTATGCGAACGCGGCTGAAATCGTCTACTGGGCTCTTCGCGAAACTACGAAGCCCATGCTGATCGAAGCTTTCGGCAGGCGCGCCTCCGATCGGCAGGATCGGAGGCCCCCAGATAAATAAAGCCCGGTTGACACCCGGTCCAGGCGATAAGTTTCGCTTCGCAGTTCTGATACCGCCCAATCAAGCGTGGCCTCCGCGATCGACCGCCCGGAGCCTCGTTCCCCTTCGAAAACAGCCCAAGCTTTGTGCGCCGAGTTTAACTTGCCTCACGTCGCGTACGCGAATGGCAAAGCCGGATCCTTCGCCAATGCAAAGCTCACGTCATTTTGCCCTTCGTGCCTTGAAAAGGATAAGGTCATGCCGAAAATCGGCCGCGCCGCTCAATGAAGCCGGCAGGGGCTGTGCGAAGGGAATTTCAATGATACATGAAAAGCGCGGGCTAATCCGGGTCCTGCTTGCCGGCGGCGTTTTGCTTGCCTCGCTGACCGCGCTGCGCGCCGAGGACAAGCTTTCCGCGGGCGAAATCCTGTCAAATTGCCAGGCAATCCTCGATTCCGCGAAAGCGGCAAAAAACCAGGACGAGCTTGAACTCGATAATACGTTTGCATCGGGGACTTGCTGGGGCGCGTTTTTGAGCGTTCAGCAATTCGTCGTCACGAAAGTGGAGGGCGGGAAGAGTACGATCCTGCATACTTGCGTCCCGCCGGAAACAACGCTCGTCCAGATCATTCAGATTTTCGACCTGTTCCTTCGGTCCAATCCCAAACGGCAGGACGAGCCCTTCACAAAGGTGGCGATTGCGGCGCTGAGATCGGGATTCCCCTGCAAGTGAGAGCGCTCCCAGCGCCGGCTCTTAAGCCTCGGTCCCAGTCAGTTCGCGGTAGGCATGCCAAGTCGCATGACCGATCAGCGGGAATGCGATGGCGAGTCCGACAAAAAGCGCGGCAAAACCCATCGCAATGAGCCCAGCGATGAGGACTGCCCATAACATCATGGCAGGCGGGTTCATACTGACTGCCTTGACGCTCGCGCTGACGGCGGAGATCACGTCAACTTTGCGGTCGAGCAGCATTGGTACTGCAATCGCGGAAACGGCGTAAGCGACGGAGGCGAAGACGGCTCCAACCACCGTTCCCGTCACAAGAAGGCCAAGACCATGCGGCGTGAAAAGAAGCGTCGGGATGAAATTCTCAGTGGAAGGGATATCCGCGCTGCCAAAGAAGAGCATGAACAGAAGGAACGCAACCCGCATCCAGAAGAAATAGAGAAGCAGAAGCAGAACGCCAAAGAACGCCAGTTGGCCGCCGGATTCCTTTAAAGCCGCGACAACGTTCTGAAAAGAGGCTTGTTCGTTGCGCTCCCTTCGGCGGCTGATCTCGTAAAGGCCGACCGCGAGCAGCGGCCCGACCAGCAGGAAGCCTCCTGCAAGCGGCAGCATCAGAGGTAACGCGTTAATGCTCGACAGGTGAAAGACGAAGACGTAGGCGGCGGCCGCGAAAATCGCTCCGTAGGTGAGGCTCACCATTGGCGCGGACCAAAGGTCCCTCCATCCAGCGGCAAGCCATGCCCAAGGGGCATCGAAGGAGACTCGGCGAATTGCCGGCGCTTGTGTTAACGATTGCGTGAATGTGATGGCGTGGGGTGTGGCGGTCATGGACGCGGGCTCCCGGAAATAGCCGCCCCCTGGGATTATTTTACAGGTGCGGCTTTACCTTTCCCTTGATATAAGTCAAATTTGCTGTCTGCCACAAGAGGCTTTCGCCAAGACTTGATGAAGGCTGCCGGCGGCGGCGACCGGCCACCGAGGAGATTTTGTGTGTCGTACGTGGAAAACGTGACTCGCTGCAGCACATGCGCCATCCGCCACAGGGCGATTTGCGATGCGCTCAGCGCGAACGAAATCCAGGCCCTGAACCGGTTGTCCAGAAAGCGCAGCGTGCCCGCCGGGCAGACGATCCTTGGGGAGGGTGAGGCCCGTTCCGTCTTCGCGAATATCGTCTCGGGCGTCGTGAAACTCACCAAGACCCTCGATGACGGACGGCAGCACATTATAGGCCTGCTTTTCGCGTCGGATTTTCTGGGCAGGGCGTTTCGCCAGGACAATCCTTATTTCGCCGAGGCCGCGACGGACGTCGAGCTTTGCGTGTTCCCGACCGCCGGCTTCGAGAGGCTGTTGAACGAGCATCCGGGCCTGGAGCACCGCTTGTTTCAGTTCACGCTTACGGAACTTGACGCCTGCCAGGAGTGGATGCTCCTGCTTGCACGCAAAAAGGCCGAGGAGCGGGTGGCGAGCTTCCTCCTCATGATCGCCAAACGCGTTCCGAACCTTGGCTGCGCCACTGCGGAAAAGGACAATGAGGTCCGTTTCGTTCTTCCCTTATCTCGCACCGAGATTTCGGACTGCCTGGGCCTCACCATCGAGACGGTCAGCCGCCAGATCACGCGGCTGAAAACCAAAGGCATCATCGAGTTGATGAATTATCGCGAGATTCTCATCCCTGATATTCGTCGCCTTCAGCAAGTCGCTTACGACAGCACACTGGCCTGACACCCTGCCTCCGTTCGTCACCTGGTGTGGGCGGGATGCTATTCGGCGTCCCCGCACGGGAGCGTGGCATTGGCAGCACAGCTGCATCGACGGGCTACTGCGCAAGGTGCAAAATGTCGCACATTCACATAATATTGTGGCAAATAAAAACGGGCACGCTATATTGAGTGGTTCAGGCATGAGAGTTTGCCGCGCCGCTTTCAAGGCGCGGCTTTTTTTTCGCCGAACCAATACGGTTTCCTCGTCTCCGTGCATCTGAACATCGATACACTTTTGTACTCGTAGCAGTCGCAGCGAATCAGCAACATTAAACAAGCCGTTAACATCGACGCGGAGTTCGCGATGCCCCGTGCTTGTTTATTTATCCCTTTGGTGATTTTTTTGAGCGGCTGTGCGGCTGCGGATATCGAGCCCTTTGCGATTGCAGGCAAGGTTGGGCAGTCCATACCGGGCAAAAGCCTCATCGCCTGCACGGGCCTGCCCATCGGCGGCGAGAAGTGCGAACTGGGGCTTTCGGAAACAACGGTCGCAAAGGCAGGGCCGGCACAAGCTCCGTCCGGCTCCGCCGCTCCCGAAGAAGTTTCCCCCGCCAGCAATTCGTCGCACGGATGAGTTGCGGCTGAAGCCTTGGGGAGAACACGCTCAATCCCGGGAGAAATAATGCCAGACGCCGTCTCGGCCGATCCCGACGCTGTAGAAGGAATATTTTCCCGCAGCCGCCATCTCTTTCACACGCGCCGGAGGCAGGAATTTGTAGATTTCGACCTCCTGGCCGGGGCTGAGCGCGCTGAGAGAGATCGCCGCATGATACGGCCAGACGATCATCTCGTCCTTTGTGCCCGCATTCTTGATCGCATAGCCCGTGGTCAGCACGTTGAACAGGATGGCGAGCATTTCCCGCCCGTTGCCATCGGCAGAGACGGATTTTAGGTAGGCGATCGGGTTGGGCGTGCGCTCCTTGGCGAAAATGGGGTGAAGTTCGTTCATGTCGATGGGGACGCGAAGCTCTTCGATGTCGCCGCTCATCGCCGCCTGGAGGATGGCTTGCCGCATGCGCTGCACTTCGTGCGGCAGCTTCGAAACGTCGCGCCCCAGCTGAACCTCTTCCGCAAACGACGGCGTTGCCGCAAACATAACAGCTCCAAGCAGCAGGGCTGCGGCGAAGACGGACATGGCGTTGCAAACGCGTGTCGAAATGTTGAAGAAATTTGCTCTTGGCAACGCTTTCACATTCGTCTCCTGTTGCAAGGCATGACCGTTTCACGGCATGGATGGGTTGTGGGTGCTGGATGAGTCCATGCACCTCTCTTCCACTTTTAGGCGCGATGATGGCGCGTTGGCCCCATCTCGCGCATTGCAGGACATGAGGGCTGAAAAGGTCAATGTGGGCAGAGTCGATCATCGATCCGACCAGATTTGCCATCATTGGCCTGATCATTGGCGTGCTCATTGCTGCGCCTGTCGGCCCGGTCAATATCGTCTGCATCCAGCGGACGCTGGAGCGCGGTTTCTGGGGCGGCTTCGCGGCCGGTCTCGGCGCCGTGCTTGCCGATGGCATCATTGCAACCGTGGCGGCGTTTGGCGCATCCGCGATTTCCGGCTTCATGCGGGACCATCAGCTTAAGATCGAGCTCATCGGCGGTTTCATCATGACCGGCTTCGGGCTGAATGTGTTTCTCGCGCAGCCGAAGATCGTAGCGACAGCTACGACGAATATCGCGCGGCTCAGGCGGCTTTCGAACATGGTGCCGCGATGCCTGCGGCCGGCGCTGCGGTTCAGAGTCTGGCGGATCATGCCGCATTTGGGCATCGTGCCGCAGACATTTTTCCTGACCATCACCAACCCAGGCGCCATTCTCGGCCTGTTTGCGCTTTTCGGTGGCGCAACGTCGATGCTGGGAGGCATCGACAACAGGGTCCAGGCTATAACCGTGGTCGGGTCGATCATGGCGGGCAGCCTCATATGGTGGGCTGGCCTTTCCCGCCTGATCGCTCGCGTCCGGCATAAATTGAACGAAGGCCGCCTCAAGCGCATCAACCAGGCGTCAGGTGTTGTGCTCGTCATGTTTGGCGCGGTGCTTTTTGTGCAATTCGCCTACGGGCTGGCCGGATACCGGATTGCGTGGTTGCGCGAGCCGCCCTCGCTCCTCGCCCTGTGCGGCCCGTGCGGGTTCGCCGGGCGGCGCTAAGCAGCTTCGTTGGCGGGGTCCGCCGTCGATGACGGCCGGCGTCGATACGTGTTCTGCATGCACATTGGACCTCACTTCATCCCCATCCCGCTTGCGTTTGCGTCATGGATTTTTCTTGAATGAGGATCTTATGAGAAAGCGCCTTGCTGGGAAGTTAACGAATAAGTCATTGATATTGATACGTAAATTCAGAACGGAGGGCGCTCCGGGGGCACGCGCCAGGCTGACTTGGGCGCGGTCGTGGTTAACAAGGGAATCTGAGATTATATTTAACGGACTTTTCAGAGCCCACTTAATGCCAAAATTCCGGCATTAAATTCTATTTAATGGGCCGGTTGGCGGTGAAAAAGATGTGCACTTTCAAGGCGTTGGAACCGGCTGTCTACCGCCCTCATAGGCCTCGCTCTGCGCCGGATAAATGCGTTGTTAAGCCTAATCAAGTGTAAATTGGACCGGAAATAAATCGGCCGCGCTTGCGTTAACCAGCTTCAGATTAACGCTCGGCGCTGCGAACGAACCGTTAACCCCGAGACATGGGGCGGGCGCCGTATGGACGAGAAGCAACCCTGCATTTCAAACGTGTCGAGAATTATTCGGAGTCCCCGATTGTCATGGCCGCCCTCCGAGGCGGCCACCCAATGATAACAATTACCGGTCATTTGGATTTTAAGACTGGCCGGCCGGGTCAAGCCCGGCCATGACACCGGTTCCAGCCGCGACACGCGCCAAGCGGCAAGCGGGAACTTGTGCACCGCGACTGCCTGCGCGTGGCGAAGCCGGACCCTCCCGCGTCTAACCTCGGCAAGCCCTATCATCCCGCGCGCTGGCAGACATACGCCACAAGGTTGCACGCGAGCTCTGGCCGGCCAAGCTTCATCGCGATCCCAGCTACCGGGGGAGCCGCCGAATAGTAGCGGACATGCTTGATGTCCATTTCAAATAGTTTCAACCTTTCGGACACTTCATCGAACGAACGAGTGTGGCGGACACAGGCCAGATACTTAGGACGGCCCGTTGCTTTAAAGAGCATTGTTTCGAATTTCCGGTACAGGCTCTTTATGTTTGGAATGGAAAAGATCAGATAACCGCCGGGCTTGAGATGGCGAACGAACATCGCGATGGCTTGCCAATCTTCAGCCACATACTCGAGAACGCTTGAACACAGCACGGTGTCGAATGTTAAGCCGGTAAGCGCAGTGTTGTCCTCAATACCAGTGTTTTTGAAGGCGACATTGGCGAGGCCGCTCCGATGTTTGTTTTCTTCGGCTAGCGCGATCATTTCGCGGCTTCCGTCGACCCCCAGCACATAACTCGCGCGCCGCGCCGCACAAATCGAGAAAAGCCCGCTGCCGCAACCCGCATCCAGCACCGCTCCTCCTTGAGGAACGAACCTTTCAATAAGATCGTCCCAGACAGTGAACCTCTCGCGAAAAGCTGCGGATGTAAGATATTTCGCCGCAAACTCGGCTGCGATCCGGGAATGAAACGCCACCGCATCCCGTACGGCGGCATCAGCTTCAGTCTTTGGCTTGGTCATTATAACTTTTCGCTTGAGGCTTGTCCTCAAGGCGCCTTTTGATGTGGTTTGTATGGGTTGCAACGGTGGAAGACAACAACCTTCTCCCTCGAAAGCCGCCACAGTACCGAGTTGCAGCGAATCCGCAACAGGTCGACGCCCGCTTACACAATGAACGGCCCGACTTCTCGAACGCGCCGTCGAGGTGTTCGCCTGCGGCGCCGCGCCTCCAGCCGTCGACGTGAAAAACCTCAGGTAACGGCTCTAAAGCGTCTTGCGATTAGCCGAAACCGCCGGTGTCGATCTGCGATTGACCGGCGCGGCAATCACACATGCCGACGCCAGCAACAAGGCGATGCAGATCAAGAGAACGCTGTGAACCCCCGCCACAAAATGACCGGCGCGGGCCACTATCGCGCCGAACAGGGCAACCCCGATGACGCTTCCGCTTTGGCGGGTCGCGTTGAGGACGCCGGCTGCGATCCCCGACTTCTCCTTGCCCACGCTTCCAAGCAAGGCCGAGGTGAGCGGCGGCACGAGAAGCCCCAGGCCAGCTCCGATCGCGACAAGCTGCGCCACCATCGCCCCATAGCTTGTGTCGGGGGCGATCCACAGGAGAGCCGCGCAGCCCGAGGCGCAAATCGCGGCCCCGGCAGCGATAGCGGCTCTGGCGCCGAAGCGTTCGCTGACGCGGCTGGCGAGCAGGTTTGCCGGCAACACGGCCCCCATCATGGGAATGAAAGCCAACCCGGCCTCAAAGGCCGAGCGCTTCGCCACGGTCTGGAAGTAGAGGCTCAAAACGAAGATCAAACCGTAGAAGGCGACGTTCACAAGCAAGCCGACGATGGTTATGCGGGCGAATATCTCGTTTGAAAACAACGAAAGCGGAAGCATGGGTTCCGAGGTTTTGGCCTCGCGCAAAACGAAGAGGATGATCGCGGCAAGGAAGATGGCGAAGGCCGTCAAGGCGCCCATGCCCGCAAGGCCGAGATTGCCCACTTCGATGATCGCGTAAGCAAGACTGCCGAGCACGGCGATGGCCAGCACTTGACCCGTAAGGTCGAGGTCATGGCCTCGCCCGCCTGGCGTTTCGCCAACGCATCTCGAAGTCAGCCAAAGACCCGCCATTCCGATGGGTAGATTGACGAGGAAAATGCTGCGCCACCCGGCAAGCGCAACAAGCGCGCCCCCGACGAAAGGCCCTGCTGTGAGCGCGAGGCTCGCTCCGGCCGCCCAATAGCCGACCGCGCGCCCGCGTTCTTTCTCGTCTTGAAACGCGTGATTAAGGAGCGCAAGCGAGTTCGGCACAAGGATGGCCGCGCCGACGCCCTGGATGGCCCTGGCGCCGATGAGGATCGATGGCGTTGGCGCGAGCGCGCAGGCGAGCGATGCAACCGTAAAGATTGCGAAGCCGGCCATGAACACCTTCTTCGCGCCGAGCCGGTCGCCGAGCGCGCCTGCGGTCAGGATGAAGGCGGCAAACGCAATGGTGTAGGCGCTGACGATCCATTGCAGTTCGGGAATACTGGCCTCGAGGGAGGCGCCAATGGCCGGCATTGCAGTATTGACGATGGTGACGTCAAGCTGCACCACGCCGAAGCCAAGGCTCATCGCGGCGAGCGTCAGAGCGGGATTTGCGAAGCTTGTCTTTGGCTTGCTCTCACCGAGGGACGCGTTTTCCAGTGTCCAGTTAGTCGATAGTTTTCGCAGCATGGTTTCGCTCTAGATCAACCCGCCTTTAATCGGAATTGATTGAAGGCGGAAAAGTTGATCGATTCTAAAGTGCTAGAGCGGCTTATCCGCGTCCAAATGGACGCGCGCCGCTCTAGAAATCGAGGCTGAAGGTTTGCGAGAGACCAAGCCGTCCAACGGATGTCACGACAACCGCGCGCCCGGACGATCGTTCGATCCAGTCAAGGCCGAACAAGCGCTCCTGAAGCAAAGCGCCAAGACGCCCGCCAAGGTGAGGCCGGCGCTCACTCCAATCCAAGCAGGGGCGGCACAGGAGACGTTTGGCTGGGCGAGCCCCTTCGAGCGCGATACCGAAATCGCGGAAAAAGTCGCGCCCTCGATGGGTGATCTCGCCCGCGTCGGCGGAAAGCACGATCGCATGTTTTGCAATGAGAGCGTCGGCGAGAGAAACGCCGAGACGGCCGGCCAGATGGTCGTAGCAGGTCCGGGCCTCGCGTAGGGCCGGATCGATGCGGCGCGCCGAGCTGGGAAGCTCTTCATCCGGGTCTGCGGAGACCGCCATGATGGTTTCCAACATGCGGGCCACCTGCGCCGAGGCGAGGCTGTAGTAGCGATGCCGGCCTTGGCGGTGAGAGAGATGAGACGGCTCTGGGTGAGCTTCGCCAAATGCTCGCTCGCCGTAGGGCGGGAAACCCCTGCGGCGGCAGCCAGTTCGGTGGCCGTGAGCGCGCGGCCGCTCAAAAGCGCGACAAGCATATTCGCGCGGCCGGGATCGCCGATCAGCGCCGAAATCTCTGCCATATTTGAACTGGAGGTCATGGCCCTTAGGTAAGCGGCCAAAGGAGCATGCCCACCCCGCGACGCTTCGGAAAGGGCCGAAGCATTTGCATCATCCGGGCGCTACCAGACGCCCGGGATCCATTTGCTGCGAACGCGCGCCGCGAACTCGGGGTAACCCGGCAGTTCGCGCTGCAAAGTCGCATCTTCCAGATTGGTGCGAATGACGAGCACGACGACGAACAGCGCCGCAGGCAACAATGCCCAGAGCGAACCGAGCGCAAGGGCTATTCCGATAGCCAGGAGCGCGCCGGAAACATAGCCCGGATGCCGGACAAACGCATAAGGACCTGTCGTGATCACATGGTGGTCGCGATCGGTCTGGATGCGCACGCTCGGCTCGAAATGCCGGTTGACAGCCTGCGCCCATCCCGATCCCAGAAAGCCCAGCAGCAGGAGAACGTAGCCAAGGAGAACAGCCCAAGGGGGCGCGGGCGCCCAGCCAAAGCGGCCGCCGTCGAACCCGGCCACGATCAAGATGGCGAGGAAGCCACCCAATAAAATTGGAATCAGGACTTTGTCCCAGCTTTTTGTGCCCTCGCCGGTCACCCGCCTTCGGGCGGCGAAGATCTCCGGATTGACCCGCCAGAGCCATGCAATGCTAACCAGCACGAGGATGAAAAACGCGGCCAGGAACGCGAGACCGTGCGGCCATTGAAGCGTGCCAGCGGACAGGAACAGCGCCGCCCCCATCACAGCCAGTGTTGCAGCGAGCGAGACCAGCCCCTGGATCAGATCACGGTGCGAGATCATCAGGATCGCCACTCCCTTCAGTCGCAATGTTCGCACGGCCCGACGATCAGCAACAGACTTATCCCAGGCGCAAGCGAGAGTTTGCGATTTCGGGCGAGTCCGCGGTGGCGCCTAAGGAGTATCCAGCCTGAGCCTGACTGAGATCGGCGCCACAGGGGATGGAACATCTTGCGCTGAGGGTACCTTAGAGAAACGGGGCGTGAGCTGGGGCGCTATCTGCGCGGGAGTAGTCATGATCGCCAGCAATCCCAACCCGTGGCCCGAACTGCCCTACCGGGAGTGGAGAGAAACCTGCGAGACCCTTCATCTTTGGACGCAGGTCGCGGGCAAGGTTCGACTGGCACTCACGCCATGGCTGAACCATTCCTGGCATGTTCCGCTCTATGTGAACGCGCGCGGTCTTACGACATCGCCAATCTATTACGAGGATCAGGCTTTCGAGATCGTGTTCGACTTCAACCGGCACGTTCTGGAAATTGTGACGAGCGACGGGTGGGAGAGCCAGCTGCCCTTGAAACCGAGGTCTGTGGCCGCCTTCTTCGAAATGGTGATGGGGGAGCTCGGACGCGCTGGCATCCAGGTCGAGATCGACGAGCTTCCTACCGAGATCCCCGATGCAATTCCCTTCAGCCGCGATACTGTTCATGCCGCCTATGATCGCGACTTCGTGCACCGTTTCTGGCAGGCGCTGCTTCAGGCGGATCGCGTCTTCAAGCGGTTCCGGACCGGGTTCATCGGCAAATGCAGCCCCGTGCATTTCTTCTGGGGGAGCTTCGATTTGGCGGTGACGCGCTTTTCCGGCCGCCGCGCGCCAATGCATCCGGGCGGCGTCCCTGGCCTTTCGGATGCGGTTGTGCGCGAGGCCTATTCCCATGAGGTGAGCAGCGCCGGGTTCTGGCCGGGTGGCGGCGGCATCGACTATCCGGCATTTTACTCGTACGCCTATCCGGAGCCCGAGGGGTTCAAAACGTCTGCGATTACACCGGGCGGCTCGGCGTTTTTCAGTCCGGAACTGCGCGAGTTCTTGTTGCCATACGATGCGGTTAGAGGCGCTTCCGATCCCGATGCGGCGCTTCTCGCCTTTCTTCAGTCGAGTTACGAAGCCGCCGCCCAAAATGGAAACTGGGACAGGGCTGCTCTCGAACGCCCGCTCGGGATTCCAGGCATCCCCCTTGCTGAAACTTATGAGGCGCCGGCTTAAAACGCCCAGGAAGGAGCCATGCGCATCGAGCCCGTCTTCGTCTTTGATCTCGACGGGACACTTGTCGACAGCGTGTATCAGCACGTCTTCGCCTGGAGGGAAGCGCTCGAAGCCGAGGGAATTTCTTTGTCCTTTTGGCGCATTCATCGCAAAGTCGGCATGAGCGGAGGGCTGCTCGCCAACCAGCTCTTGCGGCTCGTGGCATAGGCGAGGCGGTTGGCGATTTACGGACATCCTCAAATTTGACACGAGCCAAGCATTGGAAATGCCATGGCTGAAACCTTTTCTCGCGCCAGCGCCGCATCCTGGAATAGCGGCTATTTTCTTGCCGCTCTTGGCGCTCTGCTGTTTTCGACGAAGGGTATTCTTGTGAAACTCGCTTACGGCGACGGCGCCACGCCGGAAGTCGACGCCATTACACTGCTGGCGCTCCGCATGGCCTTTTCCTTGCCTTTCTATATTGTGATTGGCTTCCTCGGCTGGAGGGCCGGCGCCGCACGGGGCGGGCCTCCGCCCTCACGCCGCCTGCTTGTGAATGCCGTGCTCGTGGGGCTCTTGGGGTACTACGCCTCGAGTTATCTCGACTTCGCCGGGCTTCAGTATCTGTCGGCGCAGTTGGAACGGCTGATCCTGATGACCTACCCGATATTCGTAACGCTGCTCGGCGCCCTGTTCTTTGGTGGGCGGCTTACGCTGCGGGGCCTTGCTGCGCTTGTCTTAAGCTATAGCGGCATCGTCTTTATCTTTGCGGCCGGCGCCACGGCCCGAGGCGACAACACGATGCTGGGGACCGCTTTGGTATTCGGGGCGTCGTTCACCTACGCAATCTATAATTTGATGGCAAAGCCGCTCGTGGCGAGCCTTGGCGCGCGCGTCTTCACCAGCGTCGCCATGCTGGCGGCCTGCGCCAGCGTTCTCTTTCACTTTATGGCCGGGAGAAGCCTGTTCCAGCTGACCACGGTCCCGCCGCGCGTTGTGGGGCTTGCGGCCATCATGGCGGTCACATCCACCGTCCTGCCGTCGTTCATGATCAGCGCGGCGCTGGCCCGGGTGGGCGCGCAGGCTGTTTCCATGATCGGAACCATCAGTCCGGTTGCGACCATCATCATGGCGATGGCCATCCTCGGCGAGCCGTTCACGGCTGCGGATGCGGCAGGCACGGCGCTTGTTATCGCGGGCGTTGGGCTCTTCACCTACCACGACGCCCGGCAGGCTCGAGGGTACGGCATAGCGGACCAGAACGAATCGTGATCATCTTGAGCTTTGGGTCGACCACAGCTCAGGGCCATGCCGCCATCCAACAGTTTTGCAGACCTCAACGCAGATCAAGCCCGCGCCGCGCACTATGGCGCGGGCGGCGGCCCCTTGCTGATCATCGCGGGGGCGGGGTCCGGCAAGACGCAAACGCTTGCGCATCGTGTCGCTCATCTCATCGAGCACGGCGCCGATCCCGGCCGCATCCTGCTCCTCACCTTTTCCCGGCGCGCCGCGCAGGAGATGGAGCGCAGGGTCGAGCGTATCCTCACCGGCCGTGGCATAAGCCAGGGGCTGGCGTCCATCGGCTGGTCCGGCACCTTTCACGCCGTCGCCGCCAGGATCCTGCGCGACTTCGCGAATGCCATCGGCCTCAACCCGGCCTTCACCATTCACGACCGGGAGGATTCCGCTGACCTGTTGAACCTCGTCCGCCACCAATTAGGCCTCTCCGAGCAGGAGCAGCGCTTTCCGCTGAAGGCCACCTGCCTTGCAATCTATTCGAGAGCGGTGAATTCCGGGGACGCCCTCGATCGCGTGCTCGCAAAGCATTTCCCCTGGTGCGCCGGCTTCGAGGAGGATCTACGACGCCT
The DNA here is from genome assembly GCA_963764115.1 of uncultured Alphaproteobacteria bacterium. Lineage (GTDB taxonomy): Bacteria > Pseudomonadota > Alphaproteobacteria > Rhizobiales > Rhodomicrobiaceae > Rhodomicrobium. The sequence goes on along the minus strand of CAVXRT010000008.1, from coordinate 577 downwards.
GTTCGAGGCCTATGTCGAGACCAAGCAAAGCCAGCATGTTCTCGATTATGACGATCTTCTTCTCTATTGGGCGGAACTGATGAAGGCGCCCGAACTTGCGAGCGAAGTGAGCGGCCTGTTCGACCATGTGCTGGTGGATGAGTATCAAGACACCAACGCCATCCAGGCGGCGATCCTCCTGGCGCTCAAGCCGGATGGCCAAGGGCTGACGGTTGTTGGCGACGATGCCCAGTCGATCTACGCCTTTCGCGCCGCCACCGTCCGCAACATTCTCGAATTTCCGAAAAAGTTCGATCCGCCCGCCGCGATCATCACGCTCGACCGGAATTACCGCTCCACCGTGCCGATCCTCACCGCCGCCAACGCGGTGATCGCGCTTGCCAAAGAGCGCTTCACCAAGAACCTCTGGTCCGATCGAAGCTCGGCCGAAAAGCCCGCTCTTGTGGCTGTTCAAGACGATGCGGCACAGGCGCAATTCGTAGCCGAGCGCGTGCTCGCCAACCGGGAAGACGGCGTGCCGCTGAAAGAGCAGGCTGTGCTCTTTCGCACGAGCCATCATAGCGCGGTTCTTGAAATC
>CAVXRT010000007.1:0-16120 GCA_963764115.1 uncultured Alphaproteobacteria bacterium | reverse complement strand
GACAAGGTGATCCAGCAGAACGCCGGCGCGGCGGAAGAGATGTCGGCGACGTCGGAGGCGCTGTCAGGCCAGGCAGACAGGCTGCAGCAGAGCATCGCGTTTTTGAAGGTGGGCAAGGCGCAAAAAGCGCCAACATCACCCAGCCAGCGTGCGGCTGCGATTACAAAGGCCCCGCCCCAGCCAAAGGCGAGCCAATGCAAGGTCCACCAGTCAGCGTTCATTGAGCGTCCAAAAACTCAATCGTGAGCGCCGATCGATGTGACGCGCCCGCCATTTTTTGTTATGAGGTTCCCGAACTCATCTTTGCCCATCAAAGCGATTAGCCGCGGGATAAAATCTCATGACCGAAGGAACGGTGCTCATCATCGGCGCGGGCGGCGTCGGGAGCGTGACGGCGCATAAATGCGCGATGAACACGACTATTTTCAAGAAAATCCATCTGGCGAGCCGCACCATCGGAAAGCCGGACGCCATCAGGAAGTCGGTAAAGAGCGCACCGGGGTCGATATCGCCACGCACGCCGTGGACGCCGACGATCGCGGCAGGTCGTCGATCTCATCGAAAAGGTGAAGCCGGAGGTGGTGGTCAACCTTGCCCTTCCGTATCAGGATCTCTCAATCATGGAGGCTTGCCTCGCGACCAAGGCGCCCTATATCGACACCGCCAATTACGAGTCCAAGGACAAAGCGCATTTCGAGTACAAACAACAGTGGGCGTTCCAGGACAGCTACAAGAAGGCGGGCATCATGGCGGTGCTTGGCGCGGGCTTCGATCCGGGCGTGACCAACGCCTATTGCGCCTTTGCGCTGAAGAAATATTTCGACACGATCCGCTTCGTCGACATTGTGGACGCGAATGCGGGGTCGCACGAAAAAGCCTTTGCGACCAACTTCAATCCTGAGATCAACATCCGGGAAGTGACGCAGACCGTCCGGCATTTCGAACACGGCAAGTGGGTGGAGACCCCGGCAATTCTCGACAAAGACGCCCTGCATTTCACCTTCGATTATCCGGTCGCCGGACCGCGCGAGAGCTACCTGCTTTATCATGAGGAGATGGAGTCGCTTGCGAAGAACCTCCCAGGGCTGGAGCGCATGCGCTTCTGGATGACCTTCTCGGAAAACTACCTGACGCATCTGCGCGTCATCCGGAATATCGGCCTCGATAACATCGAGCCGATCGACTTCAAGGGCCAGAAGATCATACCGATGGAGTTCCTGAAGGCGCTTCTGCCCGACCCGTCATCGCTCGCGACGAACTACAGCGGCAAGACCGTCATCGGCTGCATCATCACCGGCCTGAAAAACGGCAAGGAGAGCACCAAGTTCATCTACAACGTCTGCGACCATGCGGAGACGTTCAAGGAAGTCGGATCCCAGGCGATATCGTACACGGCCGGTGTGCCGCCCATGGTCGCGGCCATGATGGTCATGCAGAAGAAATGGACGGGCGCGGGCGTTTATAACGTCGAGCAGCTCGATCCCGAACCCTTCCTCGAGGGCGTGTCCGCGAACGGCCTGCCCTTCGAAGTGATCGACTATAAGCCCCTTCCGGCGAAGATCTAAGGAGGTTTTGCCGGCTACGCCAACGTATCGGCGCCGCCGTCATCCAGGCCTTGCGAAGCGCGAGCCGGGATCGCAAAAAGGAGGGCGCTTCAGCTCGTTACGATCCCGGATAAGGCTTCGCCTTTCCGGGACGACACTCTGTTGGCCAGATAAGCGGAAGTTTACTTAGCGCATGGAAAAGCGGCCCAGGTCTTCGCTCGACGTGACAAAGGTGAGTGCGGCCTCATTCGTGATCGAGGAAGCCACCTTACGGCATAATCTGAGCATCCTGAAGCACGTCAAGGACAGGACGGGCTGCAGGATGTTCCAGGCGTTGAAGACCTGGTCCACCTGGCCCCTTTTCCATATCACGAGGGATTACCTGGACGGAACTGAGGTGAGCTCGCTGAACGAGGCTCGCCTCGGCTACGACGAGTTCAATCACGATGTGCATATGTTTGCGCCGGCATACAGCGAGAGCGAATTTCCCCAAATTCTCGACACTTGCAGTACGATCATCTTCAACACGTTCGCGCAGTGGCGGAAGTTCAAGCCGCAGGTGGAGACTTACGTCAAGGAAACCGGCAAGACCATCGAATGCGGCTTGCGCATCAATCCGGAATTCATCGGAAAAGATGAGCACGGCGGCTTATGGTCCCCATGCGCTCCCGGATCGCGCCTCGGCATCCGCATCAGCGAATTCGAAAGGGCGCTCGCCGAAAACCCGCGCGCGCTCGACGGCATCAGCGGGCTTCACTTTCACATCTTCTTCGACAAGGTCTTCGAGGATTTGAAAGAAGCGATCGAAGTCGTCGAGGCAAAATTCGGCGCATACTTCTCGCGCATGACGTGGATCAACTTCGGCGGCGGCCAGAAGATCACCGATGACGATTACGATGTTGAGGGCCTCATCGAACTCGTCAACGGCTTCCAGAAAAGGCACGGCGTGACCGTTCACATGGAGCCGGGCGCGGCCATCGTGAAAAACGCAGGCGTGCTGGTGGTGAATGTGCTCGACATCGTCGAGCGCGACGACGTGGACTTCAAGATCGCGATCCTGGACATGTCGTTCAATGCGCACATGCCGGATTTTCTCCTGAGCCCCGACCTGGACATGCCGGTGACAGGCGCGGAAATCGTTCGAGATGCGGCGGAGCTGACAAAGCACGCGCATGTCTATCGACTGGCGGGCGGCACGTGCGTCTCAGGCGATCAACTCGCGCAGTGGCACGCGTTCAAAGAGCCGCTTAAGCCGGGCGACAAGGTCATCATGGAAGACGCCATCCAATACAACCTCGTGCAATGCACGATGTTCAACGGCGTCCAGCATCCGGCCATCCTGCTATGGACAACTGGCGAGCTGACAACAATCCGCGAATTCACCTACCAGGATTATCGCGCCCGCATGGGCTGATCCGCGCGTTCATCTCCTCGTTCCTCTGCCGCAACAATGGAGATATACTGAGTGGCTGCCCCGGAGGCACTGCGTACGGAGATGAAGAATGAGTCAGCGGCAAAATTATCTGGCGCAGGGCTTCCAGAACGTCGACAGCCAGAGCGATGTCCAGAAGTTCAAAACCTGTCTGACCTTCATAGACTCTCTTCCAAGCTTCAGAAAATACAAGGAAGAAACCGAGCGACTCCTAAGGCCTGCCGATGGCCGGGTTTTCGTCGACATTGGCTGCGGTCTCGGTTTCGATGTCGAAAGACTAGCCACGAAAACCTACGCGACGATCATCGGACTGGATGCTAGCCAGGAATTTCTGAGGGACGCGCGGCAGAGAGCGCAAGACCTTGGCGTCGCCAATGCCGAATATGTGGTCGCAAATGCCCTGCAGACTTGCTTCGAGGATGGGAAGGCCGACGGAGCCCGCGTGGATCGCACCTTGCAGCATCTGGAGCGTCCCGAGCTGGCTATAGAGGAGATGGCGAGGATCGTTCGCAAGGGAGGAAGAGTCGTTTGCGCCGAGCCGGATTGGGGCAGTTTCTTCATCGATGACGATGACGCCGACTGTTTCGAAGAGGTATACCATCAGTGGACAAAGAGCATCAGAAACCCGTACATCGGACGTGAACTTCCGCGGATGATAAAATCAGCTGGATTAACTGACATCAAGACGAGCGGATACCTGTTGACAACTTATGGGCTGCATGAGGTTGACATGGTTTTCGACCTGAAGAAGACATCCGGGATTCTTTCTGAAAGACGTGATAGCGACCATTTCAACAACTGGTACAGAAAGTTGGTGTTACGGGACGCGCAGTTGCCGGTATTCGCCGCTGTCACGATTGTTATTGCGAGCGGCGTGAAGGAATAATCCAAGGTGACGGGCCGGCCCGGGTTCCGCGGGTGAGGGATGCTGAAAAAGGGATGCTGCCCGTGGCCTCACAGTGAGCCTGCGGAACCGCGACGGGCTCATCATGGGACTAACCCGCTGATAACACTAGACCTCATCCTGAACTTGTCGAAGGATGAAGGCGGATTTCACGGTTATTCAGCAGCCTGTGGGACGCACATCACAACCTTTGGTTGATCAACAAAGTAAATCCCACAAAATTCAGTGTGCAAATAAAGACTGCGTTCACAGAGCCTTCATAGTCCAGCTTTAGCCTGCGGTCTGACGCCGCTCATATCCGCCGGTATTGGGGCGTTGTCGGGTGGACCAGGTATCACCCCTAAGCGTCGCCTGGTCCGCCCAATCCCTCGACTTTTCCACCGTCATCTACGGAACCGGGTACATAGCCAATTGTTGTTCACCATGCTGAGCTCTTATCAGCGTGGAAGCGAAACCCATTTAGGACATCGCAAGATGGGTGCGTTAGCCTCTCACGAGGCGCAAAGGTTGGCGTTTCAGTCTGTCCCGAGTTCGGAGAGTGAGCCGGGGGTATATGGAGCCGCCGGCTTGCTCATTGGGTACTTTACGGTTCTCACATACGGGGTAATCGAGAATTTCTCCGTCGAGACATTCGAAGGGACGATGAACATTGCGGCCATCGCCGGATTTGTTGTTTTTTATGCCGTTTTCCGGCCCTCTGACCGATATTTGGCCGACGCCGAAAATGAGCAACTTCGTCGCGACTTGCGTCATCAGGTGAATCAGCGCCCGAAGAAAGCTGGCGCTTTGGATCGATGGGGTCCGCACCACATCATCGGATTTCTCAACGACTAAAGCGTGTGCGCTTAATCGGGACTCGGGCCTCAATACGCTTTGCTGCATGCACATTGGACCTCACTTCGTCCCCGGATTGGCTTCCCGCTTGCCACGGATTTTTCTTGAGTGAGCATTGTATGAGAAAGCGCCTTGCCAAGAAGTTAATGGATAAGCCATTGATATTGCAATGAAATTTTAAGAACGGACGGCGCTCCGGCGCACGCGGCGGACTGATTTGGGCGCGGTCGTGGTTAACAGGGGAATCCGGGATTATATTTAACGGACTTTTCAGAGCCCACTTAATGCCAAAATTCCGGCATTAAATTCTATTTAATGGGGTCGGTCGGCAGTAAAAAAGCTATTCACTTTCAAGGCGTTGGAACCGTCTGTCTACCGCCCTCGTAGGCCTCGTTCGGCGTGGAATAAATGCATTGTTAAGCCTAATCAAGCGTAAATTGGACCGGAAATAAATCGGCCGCGCTCCTGTTAACCAGTTTCAGATTAACACTAGGCGCCGCGAACGAAGCGTTAAAGCGCGTTGCGATTTGCTGGAACCGATGTCATGGCCGGGCTTGGGAGTTTGTTGCCCTGGATGGCCGCCTCGGAGGGCGGCCATGACAATCAGGGATCCCGAATAATTTCGACGCGCTCTAACCGCGAGGCGTAGGCGGGCGCCGCCGGAGATGGCGGCGGCAAGGTCGGCGACAAGCGCTCCTGCATTCAATCGGACGCGGGACGCGCGGTTGAGCTTGCGCCGCTACGGCTCCGAATTTTGCGCACGCCGTGATCGCGCCCGGTTGGCGGCGCCACGGAGCGACTGCGCCTGAGCGCGCATCTCCGCACGGCCTCAAGGATAGAGGCAAGCTTCTGGAAGTAAGATAAGCATACGGGTATGGTCCGGGTTCCTGACCCGACCTTGCCCGCTTCTCAAAGAGGATATGCGTGTCGATAGCCGCGCAGAAATCGTCCATTCCGGTTCTTGAACGCACGAAGCCAGGCAGCCTCGTCGTGGGCGTGCTCATCGCCTGCCTGTTGGCGGTTGCCTCCATAGCGGTCTTCTTTTGCTGCTACCGGGCATCGTTGCCGATCGAGATCGATCCGAACGAGGCCTGGAACGCGTGGCAGAGCAAATCAATCGCGCATCTCTACCCGCAAGCCGACGCACTCACGATCAATAACTATCCTCCGCTCTATTTTTATCTGCTGCATGGCGCGGCGTCTCTTGGCGCGGAAGAGATTTACACTGGCCGGGTCATATCCATCCTTGCCTCGCTCACCCTGTCGTTCTTGTGTACCGTACAATCGTCATCCTCGGCGGCGCCTGGCTGCCGGCCACTATCGGCGCGCTCTGGTTCATCGCCACGCTCGCCGGGGCCTACACCGGATATTTCGGGATGAACGACCCTCACCTGCTCGGGCTGGCTGTGATGTGCGCGGGCTTCACGTGGTTCATCGCCAGGGCGAATAACGGGCAGGCGGCGGGACCGGCGGTTCTGTTGATGGTGCTGGCGGGCTTCATCAAGCACAGCCTCATCGCCATGCCGGCATCGGCCTTGCTGTGGCTGGCGTTCGACAGGCCGCGTCAGGCCGCGCGGACCGCTGGCTTAGGGGTCCTGGCTTGCGCCGCCGGATTGCTCATCTGCCGCGTGGTCTATGGCGGCGAGTTCCTCGAACAGCTTATGATGCCGAGAGCGGCGGGATTGAAAAATCTGCATTTCGCGCTGAGTTTCGCGAAGCCGCTTGCCGGGGCAGCCGTGATTTGCATCGTTTGGCTCGTCTATGACCGGCGCTGCCGCGCCACGCAGAAGATGGCGGTTTTGCTTCTTCTCACCTTCCTCAGCGGCTTCGTGCAGTCATTGGGTGACGGGCTCGACGTCAATGCCTATTTCGAGTTCCTCTTTGCGCTCGCAATCGGCGTGGGGATGGCGTTCAGCAAAATCCAAAGCTCGCCCGCGGCCAGCGCCGCGGGAGCGGGTGGCGTCAGGTTGGCCTTTGCCGCTTCGCTCTTGATTGCGCTCGCCTTTTCCTCTCAAACCGAACCATACAAATTCGTATTCAGTCATGATTTTCGCCAAGACGTTTCAGAGAACGCCGAAGCGGTCGGAGCCGAGACCAAGCGGCTGAAGAAGAGGCAAGGCAGTGTCTCCTGCTCCGTGATGCTGGTTTGCTATTGGGCGGGAAAGAAATTCGTTTGGGACGACTTCGCCATGCGAGAGCGAGTCGCCACCGGCCGCTGGACCGAAGCCGAGCTGAAACGGCAGGCGCGCCGGCGCCACATCCGGTTCGAGACCATCGACGACAGAACGGTGTGGTGAAGGACAACGGCTCGAAACGATCAATTGCTATTTAGTTATTTTGATTCCGTTTAGCTTTGATACTGTTTTTTCTTCGTCTGTTTTCCGTTTGGCCCAAAACTCGAACGCGGAGCGTGAGCGCGCCGCCTTTCCGGGCGCCGCCAAAGGAGACCCAATGAAACGGAACTCCATCACCGTATTGGCGGGCGTGACTATAATTAGCGTCATCGCGTCAACGTCTTTCACGACCGGAGGCGCCAATGAAGAGAGCTCCCCGATTTTCGGGATCGAAATTCCGCCCGGATACCGCGACTGGAGGTTGATCTCCGTAGCCCACGAAGCAGGCGACCTCAACGATTTGCGCGCCCTTCTGGGCAACGATATTGCAATACAGTCCTATCGGGAAGGTAAGCTTCCATTCCCCGACGGCGCGATCATTGCCCGGCTGGCTTGGGATTATGCTCCGTCGGAGGAGAACAACAAAGTCTTTGGCCGCGCCCAATCGTTCGTTCCAGGGTCCGCCACGAATGTTCAGTTCATGGTCAAGGATTTAAAAAAGTACGCGGCGACGGGCGGTTGGGGTTTCGCTCAATTTCAGGACGGAAAACCTGCCGGAGAGGCGCTGCTAAAAACGTGCTTCCCCTGCCACGTGCCTGCCAAAGCTCACGATTACGTCTTCACGCGATACGCGCCTTGAGAATCCCTACCGGAGCAAGTGCGCCCCAAGGGCCTTGCGGGACTTGGATGTCCATGCACTGAGCGCTGCCCCCTTCTCGGCCAGATTTACAGTTTAGTTGGAAGCCTGCTCCCGGCAAGTCGGCGCGTGAGCATTGCGCGGGGGACATGCTGTGCGAGGGCCTGGGCGACTATCCGAAATGGCGGTCCGAATGCGTGCGATCGCTTCGAAAACTGTCGTGATAACCGTGCTGGCGCTGGGGGTGCTGGTCCAGGATGCGGCGTCCGTCTCCTCGCAAAGCGGGCAGCCTGACGAGATTGTCCTCCTCTACCGCCAGTTGGGCCAGCTCACCCATGACGGCAAATATGCGGAGGCCGCAGCGCTCGGCGAACATGTGCTGGCCGAGGCGGAGCGCCGGTTTGGACCGGACAGCCCGATCGCGGCGATGGTGCTCGGCAGCCTGGGCTATGCGTATATGAGAGACGGCAAGGTCGCCGCAGCGGAACCGGTCCTGAAACGATGCCTCGCCATCCACGAAAAAGTGGACGGTCCCGAACATCCAAATGTCGCCCAGGCGCTGAGCGATCTCGGGATGCTCTATGGCGATGAGGGCCGTTACGCCGAAGCTGAGCCGCTCTTGCAGCGGAGCGTCGCCATTCGGGTCAAGCAGCTCGGAGACGATCGCCCGGAGGTGGCGCAATCGCTCAACAATCTTGCAGCGGTTTATCAGGACGAGGGGAAGCTCGACGCAGCCTTGCCCTTGTTCCAGAAGAGCCTCGCCATCCAGGAAAAAGCCTTGGAGCCAACCGACCCGCTCCTTGCCATCCCGCTCGGCAATCTCGGTTTTGTCTACAAGACCTTGGGCAAGTTCAGGCTCGCTGAACCGCTCTATGCCCGCGCGCTTTCCATCTCAGAGAAGGCGCTCGGGGCCGAGCATCCGAACGTCACCGCGGCTCTCAACAATCTCGCGGAGTTGTACGAGGCCGAAGGCCAGTTCCCCGTCGCCGAGCCCCTTCTCCAACGCGCTCTGTCGATCCGGGAGAAGGTGCTCGGGCCGGAGCACACCGATGTTGCTCTCTCGCTCAATAACCTGGCGGAACTCTATCGGGAGGAGGAGCGGTTCGCAGCAGCTGAGCCTCTCTTGTTGCGCAGCGTGGCGATCTTCGAGAAAGCGCTTGGGCCTGAGCATCCTCAGGTGGCGCGAGTCCTCAACAACCTTGCCGAGCTGTATCTGGCCCAAGGCAGGCGCTTGCTGGCCGAGCAGCCCCTGTTGCGCTCCGTGGCGATCTGGGAGAAGGCGCTCGGGCCGCAGCACCCTGACCTTGCGAAGGCGCTCGCAAACCTCGCGGCGTTGCATCAGAAGAATGGCAAGCCGGCGGCTGCAGAGCCGCTCCACAAGCGGAGCCTCGCGATCCTGGAAGCCGCCTTGGGACCTGAGCATCCTGGCGTTGCGTCCGCAATCAACAACCTTGCCGGCTTCTATCAGGCTCAGGGCCAGTTCGCAGCCGCCGAACCCTTGTATCGGCGCAGCCTCGCCATCGTCGAGAAGGCGCTGGGCCCCCCTCATCCCGGCACTGCGCTCGCGCTTAACAACCTTGCTTCACTCTACCAGGCCGAAGGCAAGCCGGAAGAAGCCCGGCCGCTTTACGAGCGCAGCCTGGCTATCTACAAGACAGCACTCGGTGAAGACCACCCGAGCGTTGCGACGGCGCTGGCGAACCTCGCCACACTTTCTTTCGACCGCAAAGACTGGGCGCAGGCCGCCAGCCTGTGGCAGCAAAGCACCGCGTTGATGGAGCATCGGGCGATGCCGGTCAGCGCCTTCGCGGAACCGCCTTCGACGAGCAGGCGAGAAGACGCGCCGGTTCGATTGAGCGCTTATTTCCGGGGATTGATCAAAGCCGCCTGGCGAAGCGCCGGACCCATGCGCGCGGCGCCGCCGGACCTGATCCGCAGCATGTTCCTGAAGGCGCAATGGTCGACGCAATCCGACGCGGCCGGGGCGATGGCGCAGATGGCGGCGAGAGGCGTCAAGGGAAGCACTAAGCTCGCAGGCGTCATTCGCGACCGGCAAGACCTGCTTCAGGAATGGCAAGCCAGGAGCATAATCCAGCTCGCCGCCTTTTCCAGGCCTCCCGAAAAGCGAAACGCCGACGCCGAAGCGGCAAACTCGGCGCGCCTTCAAGACATTGCCGCGCGCATCCGCGAAATCGACGCCAAGCTCAAGGACGATTTCATCGACTATACTGAACTCGCGAGCCCCGAACCGGTCAGCATCGAGGATCTGCAGGGTGACTTGGACGCGGGCGAGGCGCTCATCCTCTTTCTGGACACCGAAGCGTTCACGCCCACGCCCGAGGAAACCTTCGTCTGGGTTGTAACCAAGACCGATGAGCGCTGGTTTCGGAGCAAACTCGGCACGCCTTCGCTCGAACGGGAGGTTGCGGCGCTGCGCTGTGGCCTCGACTACGAAGGAAGCTGGGAGATTGACAACTCGCGTTGCCCGGCGCTGACCCGGTCGGATTACACCGATGCCGACCGCCAGGCCGGCCAGCCCTTGCCATTCGACCTCGCCCGCTCGCACGCCCTCTACAAGGAGTTGCTCGGCCCGGCTGAGGATCTGATCAAGGGGAAGAGCCTCCTCGTCGTGCCGTCAGGGCCGCTTGCGCAACTGCCTTTCCAGGTGCTGGCGAGCGAGGCGCCCGAGCCATCGGCGACCGGCGCCGAAGCTTTGGGTCGCGCGCATTGGCTCATTCGCGATCACGCACTCTCAGTCCTGCCGTCTGCGTCTTCCCTCAAGACGCTCCGCAGGCGCGCCAAACCAACCGAGGCCAGCCGGCCCATGATCGGCTTCGGCAATCCCCTGCTCGACGGCAGCGCCGAAGATGAGGGCCGCGCAAAAACGGCGATCTCGAATACGACGTGCCCTGTTAAAGTCTCGAGCGTATCGGGATTGAGCCGCGGCATTCCGCCAATCGCGACGGGTGGCGGACCGGCCGAGATTGCGGCTCAGCTGCGCGGCGCCCCGCCCCTCCCCGAAACCGCGGACGAACTCTGCGCGGTGGCCAAAGAGCTGGGCGCTGCCCCAAGCGACATCTATCTCGGGGCGCGCGCGACTATACCGGAGCTGATGCGGTTGAATGAAGAAGGGCTGCTCACGGCATACCGCATCGTCCACTTCGCCACGCACGGCGCGGTGTCGGGAGAGATCTCAGGAAGGGGGGAGCCTGGGCTGATCATGACGCCCCCCGATAAGGCCACGGCGGACGACGATGGGTATCTCCCGGTCTCGAAGATCGAAGACCTGAAGCTCGATGCAGATTGGGTGATCCTGTCCGCCTGCAACACGGCCGCCGGAGGCTATGAAGGAGCCGAGGCGCTGTCGGGGCTCGCACGCGCGTTTTTCTATGCCGGGGCGCGCGCGCTCCTTGTTTCGCATTGGAGTGTGAACTCGGGCGTCACGGTAAAGCTCATCACTGGCGCGCTGACCCGCCTCGCCGCCGACAAGACGACCGGCCGCGCGGAAGCCATGCGCCAGTCCATGCTCGCGCTTGTCGAACAGGGCACGCCGCAAGAAGCGCATCCGGCGTCCTGGGCGCCCTTCGTCTTGGTTGGCGAGGGCGGATTCATCGCCCCCGAACCGGGTAAGATGTGGTCGACTTCTACGATCCCGGGAAAAGGGACGCCCGCCCACTGATCGGCGAACTTCCGAATGACGACCCGTTCGAGGCATCCTCGCCGGTACAAACATCGTGAACGACGGGAGGGTGACCCCGCCTCAATGCCACTGCGACAGCTCCACCGTCACGCCCTCCGGCCCGTCGAGGAACACCAGCTTGCGCGAATGGAAGTCCATGATCTCGTTGCGCGTCTGAAAACCGGCCGCCCGGATGTTCGCGACTTCCGCCTCGATATCGTCCACCCTGAAGCAAATGTGGTTCATGCCGATTTTGTTCAGTTGGCGGATATGCACGTCAGGCACCGCCTCCGGGTGCAGGTAGCGCAGGAGCTGTATTTCGGCGCGGGGCGACGCATTCTCGAGCACCAGGGTGATGTGTTCCGCTTCGATACCGGGAACACCCATGTACCGGGCGAATTCCTCGCCCTTGATGATGCATGAGACGGCCTCCTGGAAGCCGAGGACCGCAAAAAACGCGCGGGCGGGCGCGGGATCGCGAACGACGATCGTCAGGTGGTCGAAACTTCGGACCATTGCTGGAACTCCCCTTGCACGGTAGCGCCCCACATTGAATAGCGTACGCTATTTCAGCAAATTCCCAAACTGCACCGCGATATTCTCACAGAGCCTGAGATGTATGCGGAGAGGCCATTCCGTCAGTGGCCCATCGGGGCGGCTGCACCCAGCTTCACCTTCCGCAGGAGGAGCGCAAGCGGCACCGCGGCAAGCGAAATCAGCATCAGCGTCCAGAACACGTCCACGTAGGCGAGCAGCGAAGCCTGCATCTGCACCTGCTGGCCGATCCACGCGAAGGCCTGCTTCTGGGCCAGGACAAGGGAACTGCCCTGAGAGACGAAGTAATGTGTCATCTGCTGGAGCGTGTCCTGATAGGCGATGCCCGACGGGATGGCATGCTCGGCGAGCCGGCTCTGATGAAACTGCTCTCGGTGAGCAAGAACGTTCGAGGCAAGCGACACGCCGATCGATCCGCCCGTGTTCCGCGCGGCATTAAGGAGCGCGGAAGCCTGGTCGGTCTTTTCTCGCGGTACGCCGTCATAAGAAGCCGCGGTGATCGGAATGAAAATCAGCGGCAATCCGATGCCAATGATGATGCGCGACTTCGCAAAGAACCAGAAGCCGAGATCGCTTTCTACATTGGTCAGGATGTACATCGACAGCGCGACGATGATCGCGCCGGTGGCGATGAGGTACTTAGGCTGCACCCGGCTCGAAAGCTGGCCTACGATGATCATCATCACCATGGTGAAGACGCCGCCCGGCGAGAGCACGAGCCCTGCCCAGGTCGCGGTATATCCGAAATCCTCCTGCACGAGTTGTGGCATGAACTGCGTCGTCGCAAGGAGGATCGCGCCGGTGGCGAGCATCACCAGGAAGCAGGACCCGAACTGGCGCGTGGCCATCATCCTGATGTCGACAACGGGATTTGAGCGTGTGGCTTCCCAAGGGATCAGTAGCAGGAAGGCCAGCGCGGAAATGGCCGTGAAGGCGATGATGAAAGTCGATCCGAACCAGTCGTCCACCTGACCCCGGTCCAGGACAACTTCGAGTGCGCCAAGGAAAAGGGCAACGAGCAGAAAGCCCGTATAATCGAAGCGTTCCCTCACCCTGGCCTGTTCCGGCTCCTTCACGAGAAGATAGACCAGCGCCATCGAGGCGAGGCCCACCGGCCCATTGATAAGGAAGCACCAGTGCCATGAATAGTTGTCCGAGAGCCATCCGCCAAGCGTTGGGCCGATAACGGGCGCGACCACCACGGCAATGCCGAACAGAGCGAAGGCCTGCCCTCGCTTCGAGGGCGGGAAAAAGTCCGCGAGGATCGATTGCGCGACCGGCACCATACCGCCCCCGCCAAGTCCCTGCAGGACACGAAACAGCAAAAGCGAATGAAAATTCCACGCCAGGCCGCAAAGCACCGAGCTAACGGTGAACACCCCAAGGCAGACGAGGAAGAAGGCCTTGCGGCCGAACCTTCTGGCAAGAAAGCCCGTCGCCGTGACGATAATGGCGTTGGCGACGAGATAGGTGGTCACAACCCAGGAGGCTTCGTCCTGGCTCACGCCGAGCCCGCCTGAGATATAGCGCAGCGCCACATTGGCGATGGTCGTATCGAGAACCTCCATGAACGCCGCCAGAGCGACGACCACGGCAATCAACCATGGATTGACGCTGACTGCAGATGGGGCGCTGACAGCTCCGGTCTTCGCGCTCATGACGGCCTCCTTAGCTTTCGAAGGTTGATGTCAATCGCTCATAGAGCGAAGGCGCGGGGTCGACACGCACCGACGGCACGACAGACATGCCAGGTCCGAGCGCAACATCGGCGGGCGGATTGTCGAGCACGATCTTCACCGGAACGCGCTGCACCACCTTGACGTAGTTGCCGGTCGCGTTTTCCGCCGGGAGCAGCGAAAACGCAGTGCCCGAGCCGGGCTGCACGCTGGCCACGTGGCCTCGAATATCCCGCTCCGGATAGGCGTCGATGCTGAGCGTAACCGGCTGTCCCGGCCGCATGTCATCGAGCTGCGTCTCCTTGAAGTTCGCGGTCACCCAGATTTCGTCTGGAACGAACATGGTGAAATTCGTGCCCGTTTGCGCAAATTCCCCTGGCGAAGCCGTGAGATTGACGACACGGCCGGGCTGAGCCGCCGTCACAGTGGTATAAGAGAGGTTGAGCTGAGCCTGATCGCGCTGCGCTATGGCTTGTTCAAGACTTGCCTTGGCGCTTTCGCGCTGCGCCTTGAGAGACTCGATCTGGCGTTGCGCAACGTTCAAAGCCGCCTGCGAACTTTTGAGCGCCGCTTCCTGCTGCGAGAGCTGCGAGCTGTATTGCTGTGCGTTTTGCACGGTGCCATAGCCTGTTCCAGCCAAATGCTCGTAGCGCGAGGCCTGCTGCTTCGCAAACACCAGCGCCGCCTGCGCCTGATCGACCTGAGCCTGGCTTGCATTGACCTGCGCCTGTTGGACGTCGATCTGGGCGTCGATATTCTTGATGGCGGCTTGGGCGGCGGCGACCTGCGCGTCGGCTTGTTCGAGCGCGATGCGGTAATCGCGGTCGTCGATCCGGGCGATCACGCCGCCTGCAGCGACATGCTGGTTGTCGGTGACCGGGACCTGAGTGACGTAGCCCGACACTTTCGGCGCGATCGCGATCTGGCGCGAGGCGATGAAGGCGTCGTCGGTCGTCTGGAAATGTTCGGTGTAATCGAAATAGAGATAGCCCGCGCCCATCAAGGCCGCGGCAAGGATTGCGCCAAGGGCGGATGCGACCGGGTGACGTCGCAGGACGTTCTTGCGAGGCTCGGCGCGGTTTTTCAGCGTGTCAGGACGCTGGCCCTCCGGCGTCTTTCGCCTTTGTCTTTCGACTGCCGGACTTTCCCGGCCGGACGGAGGGCGGTCCCTCGTCTCCTTTCGCAGACCCGTGCTGCGAGACGGAGCATGCTGAGGAAGTTCGACATCCTGGAGCGCTTCGTCGTGTGTCTCCTGATCCGTGACCTTCAACATGATGTGCAAACTCCCTGAGCTTAGGCACGGCATTAATAGAACTGTACCGTTTCGTTTTTTGCATTTAAGGCGCGAGACGAGCCAGGTCAAGAAGGGAACGATACGGTAACGTTCTCTTTACAGGCGGCATCGGAGCGCCTACGTCATTGGTGCATCAGCCAGGCTGGCGCGATATTGTGTTCCTGAAAAAGGAAGGTCCCAATGGCACAGTCCCCCGCAACGAAAAGCCGCCCCGCATTACGCGCGGCAGGGCGTTGCGGCCGCCCCCCGCGCGAACTCGCCGGCGAGGTCGATGAGCGCATTCTCGAAGCGGCCCGCAAAGTTTTTCTCGAACGCGGATTTGAAGGGGCGAGCGTCGAGGAGATCGCCGAGGCCGCACGGTCGGGAAAGCCGACCATCTATTCGCGATACCCCAACAAACAGGCTCTATTCGCCGCCGCCTATGCCAGCGCCCTCGCCGCCAAAAATGCACGGCTCGCAAGCCATTCGCCGGCCGGGACGACGCTTGAGGAGCGCCTCACAAATCTTGGCGAGGCCGTTGTTCGCGAAGTTTTGACGGGCGAATGGATCGGATTGATACGGCTCGCCATAGCCGAGGCGCGCCGGTTTCCGGATCTCGGCAGCAGCGTTCTGAAGAAGCGCGCGAGCGGGGACGGGAAACAATCGGCCGTCTTCTAGGCGAAGTGGCGCACGCCGAAGGGCGAGGGACGCTGCCAGTGTTCGATTCCGATCACTGCGCGGCGGCGGCGCAATATTTCGTCGACTTGATCCTCTTGCCCCTGCTCCTGCGCGCGCTGTCGGGTGAGGAGCTGAAGGTCGCTGAATGCCGACATTCGCGGCTCCTATATCTCCCAGAGGGTCGCGTTCTTTCTTGCTGCGTGCCGGCATGGCGGCCTTAGCGGATAGTATTGCGCCCTCGATCCGCCTTCTGCCTATCTATGGCTCTTACCCCAGGAATCGGTAAGAAGATCGTCTAGTTCTGCGATTTTGCGGGCTATGTCCTGCTTTTTTTCTTCGGTGCAATCGATCTCTATTGAGCCGTCGCGCTCTAAAATCCGCAGCTTGTTATTGTTTATGCGATCCAAAGCGGTTCGCTGTTCTTTAAGCTCGTTCTCGCACCACCGAATGAAGGGGTCCATCCTCATTCCTTTTCCACTTTTGCTTATTAGGGCAGAATATAGAGTTTGAGCACGGTTACTAGCTCGCACGGGCGCTTGCAGTAACACATCTTCGAGAGTTTGAAAGCATTAGAG
>CAVXRT010000006.1:0-25183 GCA_963764115.1 uncultured Alphaproteobacteria bacterium | reverse complement strand
ATCGAAGATGCTGCTCTTAATCCTGACCTTTGGACAAGTGTGTTTCGCGAACTCCTTCCCCGCGAAGGGGAGGGTCCGGCAGAGGTCGTGCTTTTTCGGCAGCCTTCTGTCGAATCGAAAAGGAAGATCGCGGTTCGCGTCCGGCAAGGGGTAGGCAATTCCCTCCCGGAGGCTGAGCTGATCTCTCTCGATGCCAGCCTTACCTGCCCCCCGGTAATCGAATTCATCCTCGACGACGACCTCTACGGCGTGCAGGTGAGGTGCAAAGGACCTGCGGCGGATGTTCTGTGCAATCGCATTCGGGAGGTGAGGGACGAGGTTATTTACTCGGTCAAGGTGAACCGCGCCCTCTTATCATCCAAAACCTGCTTTTGTGGAAAGCGTTCGCTCCTCGGCCGCCTGCAGGACCCGGTCTTCAGGCTGACGCTCGATGGCATCATCGCTTGGCAGAACGAATTGGCCGCCGGCGATAGCTGGCAGCAGGTTTACACCTGCGGTGTGGGGAAGCCATTGACGCTGCTTCAAGCCTCTGAACAGGCGGCCTTGCGGTCCGCGCTGTCAGAACTTGCCGACAGCCTGGACATCTCCGCGCGAATTTTGCCAATCACCGTTCCGGAACAGGCTCAGAGCGCGATCATGGCGCTGAAGGTCGCTCAGGGCTGCTACACTTTTACAAGCCCTTGGGTCGAGTTGTTCAAGCCTGCCCCAGAGGCCCTCGCCGTGCTTCGCCAATGGGACAGCAAACCAAATCTCTCGCCCTCGTCGCTGCGCAAGCTTTATGGACTGACCGCGAAGGAGGCTGAACTGGCCATCGCGCTGGCTCAGGGCATGTCGCTCAAGGACTACGCGGAACGCACCGGCGTAAGCTTCGAAACGACGCGCTGGCACTCGAAGCGGGTCATGCAGAAGATGGACTGCGCCAAGCAGCAGGATGTCATGTACGCGTTGCTCTATCGCAATGCCCTGTTTTCAATCCTCGATTGATTCCATAGCCGCACAGCACTTGTGTTGCCCCGGCAACATAGGAAGATTTTAGGTTAACAATCGGAATAACCCACCCCGATGGGGGGCGTCTTGCGAAACTGGTGTCGGTACCAAGGTTCGCACAAGGATGTGGGGTGGTGATTCTTCCTTGTGGCGTACGGGAAGCTGAAACAACTGTTTCCGCTTTCCATTATGGGCACAGTAATTAGGGAACTTCTTAAATGAAAAAGCTTGTCTCGCGCGCGGCGCTCGCCGCTGGCGCGCTTGTGATTGGTATTGCCGGCACAAACGCTGCCACCTACGACACAAAGACATTGAACGTGCAAGTGAACGTTTCCAGTTCATGCGCGATCACAAACCTGAATAACGTCCAGTTTCCTTCGATCCTTGCGAACCAGACGTCAACTCAAGACCAGACCACAAGCGGCTACATTCAAGTCACCTGCTCGGGGTCATACAATGTGAATGCCAATTCAGGCCAGAACTCAGGCGGCGATATTACGAAGAGGGCGATGAAGTCATCCGTCAGCAGCGATCTGATCGCCTATAACCTGTATACAGATTATTACAACACAATTTGGGGCAATACGCCCGGGACAAATACATTTTCCGGCACCGGCAACAACAGCTGGAATATTTATGCGAAGCTCCCGGCCGGAGCTACGCCAAAGGATTCAGCTTCCTACACTGACCTTGTCACAGTCACCCTCACAAATTAGTCGAGTAAAACTCCGAAGTTAATAGGGGAAGCCGAAACACCGTTTCCGCTTTTCAAATGTAAGCACAAAAACTAGGGAACTTCTTAAATGAAAAAGCTTGTCTCGCGCGCGGCGCTCGCCGCCAGCGTGCTTGTGATTGGTATTGCCGGCACAAACGCTACCACCTACGACACAAAGACACTGAACGTGCAGGTGAACGTCTCCAGTTCATGCGCGATCACAAACCTGGGTAACGTCCAGTTTCCGACAATTCTTGCGAACCAGACGTCAACTCAAGACCAGACAACAAACAGCTACGTCCAAGTCTCCTGCTCTGGGTCATATAATGTGAATGCCGATGCAGGCCAGAACGCAGGCGGCGATATTACGAAGAGGGCGATGAAGTCGTCCATCAGCAGTGATCTGATCAGCTATAACTTGTACTCAGATTATTACAACACAATTTGGGGTAATACCCCTGGAACGAATACAATTTCTGGAACTGGCAACAACAGCTGGACTATTTGGGCGAAACTTCCCGCCGGGGCTACGCCTAAGGATTCAGCTTCTTACACTGACCTTGTCACGGTCACCCTCACAAACTGAACAGGACCAGGAAAATGTGCCGAGTAACACTCGTTGGTATATGTACGTTGCTAACTTTCTCGGCAGCTGATCACGGTTACGCACAGTCGTTACGGGCCTCGCCCGTAACGATTGACGTGCCGGTAGCTGCTCAAAGCTCAGCTATCAATGTCAGCAATGACAGCGACAAGCCGATGAAGGTTCAAGCGCGGGTTTTTCGCTGGTCGCAAAAGGACGGCCAGGATGTGTTGGAAAGAACTTCCGACGTCGTCGTCAGCCCGCCCATCCTTTCAGTAGCCAAAGGCTCCGACGGCATCGTAAGGGTTGCGCGCGTCAGCCCCAAGCCAGTCGAAGGGGAAGAAACCTACCGAATCATCCTGGACGAAGTTCCGAGCCGCGAGAAACTCCAGGGAGGTGGATTAGCCGTCGTCGTGCGGCAAAGCCTGCCCGTGTTTTTTGCAGGCCTCGACGCAAAACCAAGTACCTTGAGTTGGAGCGCGGAGCGCACCAAAGACAAGCTCATTCTCAAGGCCGTAAACAATGGCCAGAAACGAGCCAGGCTTTCTAAGATGAAGGTGACCGACGACAAGAAGGAGGTCGCTAAAATCGAAGGCCTGGCTGGGTATGTCCTGGGCGGGCAAAGCCGTTCATGGGAGATTTCAGTCACCCCTGGGCTGTCAAACTCGGGCACTGAGATCAATATCCAGGCAACAGTCAACTCCGGGCCGATCAATGCGACCGCTGTTGTCGGCAAGGGCGGCTAGAGTTGCAGGCAAGGCTGCGCTCATTCTCGCCTGCTGGTGGGGGGGTGGGGGAGATGCGGCGCTTGCCCGGCAGGACGCGGATGGAGCCAATCCCGGTGGCGGCTCCTCCCTTCTGGCCATCATGACGGCAAATGAGGATCTTCTGCTTGCCGTTTTCATCAATGATTACGACACCAAGAAAATTGCGCAGTTTCATCGCTATGGCGATGGGTGCCTGACCATCGCGGCAGAGGATCTCAAGGAGTTCAATATCAAAGTTCCGGAATCGGCCATTCATGCGAGCGGAGGAATCTGCCTGGAACGGATGCCCGGCCTGACCTATCGATATGATGCACCCAGTCAGTCTGTTCATTTGAAAGTTTCTGACGATGCACGCATTCCACAGAACTTCGACGCGCGTAGCCGCCGGCCCGAAGTCTCGAGAGCTGAGAGCGCCAACCTAAGCGCTGTATTCAATTACGCGCTGTTCGCGACCGGCGGCGCTCAAGACTACATGGTCAACTATCAGCCACAGTATCAAGGCGCTTCCGCAACCGTCGACGGACACGTCTTCTCGCAGTATGGCGTCTTCAACCAGTCCTTCACCGCGAACTCGACCGCGACAGATTTAACTCCCTATTTCCTGCGGCTCGATACACGCTGGTTCTACGAAGATCCCGCTACGGCTGTGACCTATTCCGCCGGGGATTTTATTTCCGGCTCGCTGAACTGGAGCACCTCGATTCGCATGGGAGGTTTCCAGATCCGGCGTGATTTCGCGCTGCGGCCCGATCTCGTTACCCAGCCGCTGCCACAATTTTCCGGGAGCGCGGCCGTGCCCTCGACTGTGGAGGTTTTCGCCAATCAGACGCGCCCATTTGCGCAGGATATCACGGGCGGCCCCTTTAACATTAATAACATCCCGCTTACCACAGGGGCGGGCACGATGCGCATCGTGTTGCGCGACCCGACCGGCAAGGAAACAGTCACCGAATATGCCTATTATAATTCAACAAATCTGCTCGCGCCCAATCTCTTCGACTACTCTGTAGAAACCGGGTTTGCACGCCAATACTACGGCCTCTACTCGGATATGTACGACGGCAATCCTATTGGCTCGGCAAGCTTCCGCTACGGTGTGACTCCACGCCTCACGGTCGAAGGTCATGCCGAGGGAGGGGCGGGGCTGGCCAATCTCGGCGCCGGCGTTGATTTCGGCCTCTGGCATTACGGAGTCGCTTCACTCGCATTCTCTGGAAGCGAGTGGAACGGCGACATGGGCGGCCAAGTCTACGGTTCATTTGAGACTAGTCTTTGGGGCGCCCGCCTGATGGCCCGGTCGCTGCGCAGTCTCGGTGACTATGAGAACCTTGCTTCTGTAACTGCGCCTAAATGCGAGCCATTTCTCGTCACATGCACGGCTGGAAATGGCTCGACGTATAAACGGCAGGACCAGGTTTCGGTTTCGGTACCGCTCTATTTTGACGATAGCTCGATCAACCTGAGCTATTCGGATAGCCTCGATTACGACGGGAACGCCTACGAGATCGGAACACTTTCTTATAGTCGGTCTTTGTATTGGGATCGAAGCTCAATTTCGTTGAATGTCTATAACGACTTTGAGCACAAGAACAGTTACGGCGCCTACGCCGCTATTACATATTTCTGGGATAAGTATACAGCTTCAGCTATCGCAGAGGCGAGCAGCAATTCTTACGAGACTGGAGGATCTTTCGCGCGCGCCCTCGGACAAGAGGCCGGCAGCTATGGATACTCGATGAATGCGCTGGAAGGGCCAGTGCCTAGTAACTCCGGTTCCGTCAGCTATCGTGCGTCAGCCTTTCAGGCTTCAGCGGGTGTGGTGGAGGAAGGCAAAAGTGCTCAAGTCATAGCGCAAGTGGATGGAGCGGTCGCCATCATGAATGGCGTGTACTTCGCTAATCGTATCGAGAACTCTTTCGCCGTCGTCGACACCAGCATTCCCAACACTCGAGTGTTAGTAGAGAACCTCCCAGTCGGCGAAACCGGTCCGGATGGAACGCTTCTAATTCCCACCCTAATAGCAAGGCAGGAAAACTCCATTAAGATCGATCCGGCCAGCCTGCCCGTGCAAGCGGACATGCCCGAATTGAAACAGGTTGTCGTGCCTGCTTCACGCGGCGGCGTTACTGTTCGCTTCAAAGGTAACGTTTCCCCCGCCTCGGCCATGGTCAGCTTCAAGGATGGCAAGGGCGATTGGCTCCCTGCCGGGTCGGAGGTCTGGGTAAATGGCGGTGAGACCCCCTTTTCTGTCGGCTATGATGGCGAAACATACCTGACAGGACTTGCGGCCGCCAACATGGTGCGAATCAAGGATCCTCACGGATCGGAGTGCACTGCTTCTTTCGACTTTACGCCCGACCCAAACGGTCAGGTCCAAATTCCTGGTGTGGTCTGTACCTCGGACGGCACAAGCGAAGTCGCCAAGCAAAATGGCGGCACAACAAAAGTCGCCGGGCAGACTAGCGGCGAAACCCCGGAGGTGAAGCGATGACGAGGCAGCGTTCTTGGGGTGTTGTCCCGGATGCGGTCTCGCCCGCCGCTCCGGGGTCTTTAAATATACCGGGTGCTTTTCGGGCTGGCGATTTTAGCAGAGCAGCAATGAAACGGTTTGGTCTTGCAGTCCTGGCGCTCTCGGGCGCGCCAACAGTGGCGAGCGCACAGCTTGCCTGCGTTGCGAACATAACGCCGATCATCTTCGATACCATAACAGCAGCCAGCGCCGGTACCTATGATGCGCGGGGCACGATCACCGTGACCTGCACCGGCTCCCAAGGCGCCAACATCGCAGCCTGCGTCGCTCTCGGCCAGAGCGACGCAGTCAACGCATCCGGACAGAGCCTTCTCGCGGGGCCGAAAGCCAGTAGCAGTCTACCGATTCAACTCTTCCAGGACGCTGCATTGACGAGGCCGTGGGGCAGCGCCGCTATGAGCCAGGCGCCTATCCTGCAGCGCACCGGCGACGGTCCAATGACCGCAATGGTCTATGCTCGCCTTTACGTCCAGGAAGGGGCGCCGGCGCCGGGGACGTATGCAGCGCAGTTTCCCATCACGCAACGTTATGGCGCGATCACGGGCGATTTTGCGACTTGCAACGCGTTGGGGGGCGGCGCGGTTGCCCCACAAAAAACAGCGGTCACCGCGATCCCCCGCAAGCGTTAGCGGTTCGTCCGCAGCGTAAGAAAACGGTCATTCAAAAGCAGTTTTATTTGCCCTTTGCCAGTGTCTTGTCAGGGGCATCCTCGCTAGTTTGATCTGCGATTTAATTATGCCCGCTCAGAACCCCGCTGCCGAATTGCTCCCTATGTGATGCTTTGGCAAGGAATGCCGTGTCCGTAAAATGCCGTTGCGCTGGATACGCTTATGCTTGCAGACGACACGTACGGAGGAACAACACCTGTCCCATCACCGAAAAAGGTATGATAATACAAAGACTTAGATGGAAGAATGGTGGACACGACAGGGATTGAACCTGTGACCCCTCCCGTGTGAAGGGAGTGCTCTACCGCTGAGCTACGTGTCCAGAATCTGGCCTATCTAAGAGGCTGTCGGGCAGGCTGTCAACAATAACGGCGCGCGCTGTAATCACAGGCCCGCGCCCGGCGCCCGGCCGCGGATCAAGCCACGGCTTCGAAGTGCGGCGCGAACATCGCCCTGCGCTCGATCGCCACTGCCAGTTCCGGAAAGCTGCTCACCGTCAGTCTCGCGCCCGCGCGGTGCAACTCGGCCTTCGTATGGTGACCCCAGGTTACGCCGACACCGGCGACCTTCGCGGATGCAGCCATGAGCATGTCGTGGAAGGTGTCGCCGATCATGACCGTCGCCTCCGGCGCAATGCCTGTTTCCTCCATCGCCTGATAGAGCATCGCCGGATGAGGTTTGGATGGTGCGTCGTCAGCGGTTTGTATCGTAGCGAAAATTCCATCCAGCGCGTTCTGCTCGATAATGCGCATCACGCCGCGCCGCGATTTTCCTGTAGCGATGCCGAGAACGATGTCGTCCCGCTTCCCAAGGCCGAGCACAAGCGGAGCAGCGCCCATGAATAGGGGCTCGCGCGCGTTGCCGCGACGCAAGGCCATGTACCTTTCCCGGTAGTCGCGTATGAGCTCGTCTCTCGTCGATTGGCATTGATCCGGGGCCAGATCTGTCATGGCCTCGGGCAGGGAAAGGCCAACTGCGCGAAGAATTTGGTCGCCCGATGGTTCATCAAGACCGGCGTTGCGAAAAGCAAACCGCATAGCTTCCGTAATAATATGCTGGCTGTCGACAAGTGTGCCGTCGCAGTCGAAGACTATGAGGATTGGCGTCGAGGTCATTCTTGCTCCACCGCAGAGGTTCAGTTTAATGTCAGAACCTGCCATCGCGTTGCCCTTGTGAGGCGATATATATATTATGCCGGGCTAATCCCGGATGAATTCATACTATCGATTTATAGGAGATTTCGAAAACTATTCGCCGTATTGCTGCGCATCAAAGCCCAGCAGCTGAAAGGTTCCCGCCATGTGCGGCGGCAACGGCGCCGAAACGTCGATTTCCCCCAATGTGGCGTCTTTCAAGGTGAGACGCCTTGCATGAAGGTGAAGCTTTCGTTCGATACCGTCCATTGGCAAATCGGCAACATCACCATATTTCTGATCGCAAAGGATCGGCGTGCCGAGAATATCCATATGCGCCCGAAGCTGATGCTGCCGCCCCGTCACCGGCTTCAACGAGACCCAGGCGAATTGGCCGGACCGGTCGATGACCGAATAGTAGGTGGTGGCGTGCTGCGCGAGTTCCTGCTCGCCGGGCCTCGATTTGCGCACGCGGTCGCCCTCCGGCCCCGCCGCTTTCACGAGCGCGGCTTCGACCTTGCCTTGCGGCGGCTTTGGGATGCCCCGCGTCACCG
Organism: uncultured Alphaproteobacteria bacterium; assembly: GCA_963764115.1. Classification (GTDB taxonomy): domain Bacteria; phylum Pseudomonadota; class Alphaproteobacteria; order Rhizobiales; family Rhodomicrobiaceae; genus Rhodomicrobium. The sequence goes on along the minus strand of CAVXRT010000006.1, from coordinate 17,246 downwards.
CCCAGTATATCTTTTGAACCGAACGCGTCTGGAACAGCCTGCCGAGCCGCGCAGCCGTCTGGCGATCCTTTGCGACAACGAGGATGCCAGACGTGTCCCGGTCGAGGCGGTGAACGAGGCGGGGGCGCTCTCCGCCGAAGCGGTCCGCCATCCCGGCCAGCAGGCCGTCGATATGGCGCGCGGTTTTCGTGCCGCCCTGCACTGCGATCCCGAACGGCTTGTTCAGAATTACGATAGTGTCGTTCTCGAAGACGATCATGCGCTCGATGAAATCACGATCGGCCTTCGAAAGGCCCGGCGGGGGCTTCAGGGAAGGCGCAGGCTCGGCCTCAGGCGCGGAGAAGTGCGTCGGGATACGGATCTCCTGCCCGGCGCAAAGCCGGGCGTCGGCCTTCGCACGCCCGCCATCGACGCGCACCTGCCCGGTGCGGACGAGTTTCTGCACCAGCGTATGGGGCAGCGACGGGTAATATTTTTTGAGCCAGCGGTCGAGACGGAGGCCGTCATCGTCCGCCCGGACGGGACGCTTTTCTATGGTCATGGCGGCACCTTTTGCCAGACAGCGCTCAAAGTAAAGAGGGCGCATGCTTGAAAATGCGAGCGAAAACTTCGCCAGACGCGCCCCGCGATCCTTCTGAAGGGGAAGCGAGGCAGTTTGACGCAGGGCGCTTCGTTGATAGCTCAGCCAAATTTAGAAAATCCGAATAGTTGCTTTAGCCAACTTCTGCAACCTTGTCGTTTTTTGGGCTTATTTTCGTCATCGTTTTGCCATATTATAGAGGTGCGATAGAGTGCTAAACAGAAGTAGGAGGCCGATGAAATGAGCCTTTTTGCGCATATTGAGGAACTGACGGAAAAGCACCAATCCCTACAACGCCAAATCGAAGACGAGATGAGCCATCCCCTCGTCGATAGTCTGAAAGTCTCGGAACTCAAGCGTAAAAAGCTTCGTCTAAAAGAAAAGATCGAAAAGCTCAAAGCCGAGCGACACGTGGCTTAGGCCACCCTCCTCCTTCCGAACAAGCTGGCAGCGGCTCCTCCGGGCGAAAACCCGGTGCGAAAGTCTGTCGCGTTCAGCCGCTGAGCCAGCCTCCGGATGCTTCAATAAAACTGTTGCGTTAGGGCGCGTACCTCTGCATTTCTTCCCGCATGAGCGATAAGAAGAACCGCAATCAGGTCAAGGCGCGCCTCCCTAAAGGTTTGCGCGACGTAGAAGCGCAAGAACTCCGCGCCCAGCAGCAAATGCTGGGCAAGATCAGCGAGGTGTACGAGCGGTACGGGTTTGAGCCGCTCGATACGCCGGCTTTTGAGTATACCGACGCGCTCGGCAAGTTCCTGCCCGATACGGACCGGCCGAATGAAGGTGTGTTTTCCTTCCAGGACGAGGACGAACAGTGGGTTTCGCTGCGCTATGACTTGACGGCGCCGCTCGCCCGTTATGTGTCGCAGAATTTCGATGCGCTGCCGAAGCCATTCCGGCGCTATCAGTCCGGTTACGTCTATCGCAACGAGAAGCCGGGTCCGGGCCGCTTCCGCCAGTTCATGCAGTTCGATGCGGATACCGTCGGCACAGCGAACCCCGCCGCCGACGCGGAAATGTGCATGCTGGCTGCCGATACGCTCGAGGCGCTTGGCATTCCGCGCGGCGGTTATGTCATCAAGGTCTCAAGCCGGAGCTTGCTGGACACTGTCCTGGACAGCGTGGCCATTGCTGACCCGAAAAAGCGACTCGTTGTGCTCAGGGCTGTGGATAAGTTCGACCGGCTCGGCCTCCAGGGTGTGGCGGAGCTGCTGGGCAAAGGCCGCAAGGACGAGAGCGGCGACTTTACGCCGGGGGCGGAGTTGTCTCCCCAGCAGGCGAATGCCATCCTCTCTCTGCTTTCCGGAGGTGAGGCGCCTGCGGATGCAACCGTGGGGGCCATTATCGGCCTTGTGCGCGACGCGGGCTACGGCGACGATCGCATCCGCTTCGATGCAACGGTTGTGCGGGGGCTTGAGTATTACACCGGCCCCGTCCTGGAAGCGGACCTCACCCTTCCCGCCACCGATGAGACTGGTCAGGCGGTGCGGTTTGGCTCTGTGGGCGGCGGTGGCCGCTACGATGGCCTCGTCTCGCGCTTTCGCTCTCAGCCCGTGCCCGCCACCGGCTTCTCGATCGGCGTCTCCCGGCTGTATGCGGCGCTGACCCATCTCGGCAAGCTGAAGGGAGGAACCGCGTCGCAAGCCCCGGTCGTGGTGCTTGTCATGGATAAGACCCGCATGGGCGACTACCAGAAAATGACCCGCGAATTGCGCAATGCAGGCGTTCGCGCCGAGATGTATGTCGGCGACGCCGGCATGAAGGCGCAGATGAAGTACGCCGACAAGCGCGGCAGCCCCTGTGTCATCATCCAGGGCGAGGACGAGCGCGCCCGCGGCGAGGTCACGATCAAGGATCTTCTGGAAGGCGCGCGCCTCTCCGGCGAGATCGCCGAACGGGAGGAATGGCGCAATGCCCGCCCGGCGCAATTCGCAGCGCCGGCCAACGAGATGGTCGAGGCCGTGAAACGGCTTCTCCAGGAGCAGCAAAAAGCGTGACGGCGGAAGGCGCAAAGGAGTACGAAGCCCTTGAGGCTCAGGCGGCGAGCCTGATCAATCTCTTCACCGCCAAGGGCTATGAGCACGTCGCGCCCTCGTTCATTCAGCCAGCGAGCCTGTTTCTCGACCGCATCGGCGAAACGCTGCGCGCGCGCACCTACGTCTTCACCGACCCGAATGGCGAGGAACTGTGCCTTCGTCCCGACCTGACGATCCCGGTCTGCCGCGTCTTCCTGGAGCGCGGCGCGCCGGAAGGCGTTGGGAAATTCTGCTATAACGGCCCAGCCTTCCGCATCCAGGAGAAGCCCGACCGGCTTCGGCCGCGTGAGTTCCGGCAGGCTGGCATCGAGTATTTCGGTTCAAGCGATCCCAGCGCCGACCTCGAGGTGCTGGCGCTCACAATCGAAGCGGTGCGCGAAGGCGGGGTGAAGTCCTTTACCGTAAAGACTGGCCATCTCGGCCTGTTCAAGGCGCTGCTCAACGGTCTCTCCATGCCGCCGAGGTGGCGCGAAAGGGTGAAGCGTGCGTTCTGGCGCAATGCCACTTTCGCCCGTGAACTCGCGGCGCTCTCTCGCACAAAAGAAAATGGGCTGCCGCCGGCGCCCGCCAACGCCCTGACCGAAGGCGGTTTTCTAAAGCATCTGGATGCCCGCGGCATCCCGCTTGTCGGCCTGCGACGCCCTGCGGAGATCGTCCAACGCTTGCAGGACAAGGCCGCCGATGCAAAAGAACCGCCGCTCGCGCCTGAGATGGTTCGACTTATAGAGAACTACCTTCAGACGCGCGGCGAGGTTGCTCCCTCGCTGCGAGCCATGGAAACGCTGACGCGTCAGGCCAATGTCGACCTCGGGGATGCACTTGAGGAAGCGCGGGCCATCTTCTACGGGCTGAAAGCTCTCGCCGGCACAGCGCCGATCATCTTCGAAGCCGATTTCGGACGCCATTTCGAGTATTACACCGGCATGGTTTTCCAGATTGAGATCGAAGGCGCGGGCGTGGCAGGCGAGATCGCGGGCGGCGGGCGCTATGACGGGTTGATGGCTGCGCTCTCGCAAGGCGTGCATGACGTTCCTGCCGTGGGCGCAGCCCTTCACACCGAGCGGCTTCTGGCTGCCTCACAAAGGTGACGCATGGATAGAGTGATCGTAGGCGTGCCCTCTAAAGGACGCCTGATGGAGGACACGCTCGCGCTCTTCCGGAACGCTGGTCTCCCCATCGAGAAAACGGGCGACGAGCGCGGCTATCGTGGCGCGATGGAGGGCGTGCCGGAGGCAGCGGTTGAGTTTCTGTCGGCGGGCGAGATCGCTCGTCATCTTCAGTCCGGCCGCATCCATCTCGGCGTGACGGGTGAAGACCTGATCCGCGAGCAGATCCCGGACGCCGATGAGCGCGTGTCCTGTCTCCTGAAGCTCGGCTTCGGCCACGCCAATGTCATTGTCGCCATCCCGGACTGCTGGCTCGATGTCGAGACGATGGCCGACCTCGAGGAGGCCGGGGCTCTGTTCGCCGCCGAGCACGGCAGGCGGCTCAGGATCGCAACCAAGTATCCGAATCTGACGCGCCGCTTTTTCGCGGCGAAGGGCGTCGTTCACTATCGCACCGTCGAAAGCCTTGGAGCGACCGAAGGCGCGCCGGCGGCGGGGGTGGCCGAGGGCATCGTGGACATTACCTCGACGGGCGCGACGCTGCAGGCCAACGGGCTTCGCATCTTGAGCGATGGAATAATCCTGCGGTCGGAAGCAAATCTGGTCGCTTCGAAGGCGGCCACCCAGGCAGCGAAGGCCGCGATCCTGTGCGCGACAATAACTGAGAGGCTTGCCTCGGCGCTCAATACCGCCGCTTGACCCTGATCGTCATGGCCGCCCTTGAGACGGCGATTTGCTGGAGCCGGAGCCCGGCAATGACGCAAGGACCACGGGCAATCGCGCGTTTCAACCCGCAGTTCTCCGGTTGTTCAACGGAAGGCGCAAAAACCCGGGCATCGGGTTTAAAAAAGCGTTGCCGCGAAATGCCCCGCAAGTAAATTTAATCATTGTATCGTTAACAGGCGCGCGCCGGGACTTATTTCTGGTCCGTTTCCGCCAAAACAGGTTAATGCGGCGTAAAGGGAGAGCGGTCCGCGCGGAGGCGAATTCAGTTAAGCTATTGAAAAATATCAACAATGAATAAGGTTACCGGATTATATTTTTGGCGGAAATGGGACGCGATAAAGCCTGTTAAATATGTTGCAACTTCGCGGGTTAACCATCGCGGCAGGCTTTGTCAGCACGCCAAGCGCGCCGGCGGCGCCAGTCATCCTGATATTTATCCTTTAAAATCAAAGGATTGTCGGCGTTAACCTCTCAACAAGGCGCTTTTTCCTAAGATCTGCAGCTGAAGCAATCCGGCTGCAAACGCAAGCGTGCGGCCGGTCTGTGGGATGGACCAATGGCTCAGAATGACAACTCGGCAACGTGCATGCAACCAGCCGCCCTCAAAGCCAGTTTCCGAGCCAGCGCTCGGGCGGCGGGTAGCTGGTTCGAGCCCGGCCATGACTTAGGCGGGTTACGAAGGCGGCAGCCCGAACAGGCTGAGGTTGACCGCAAGTCCCATGGCGAGATAACCGAGGCGGTTCGGGTGAAGCTTGTCGCCTGGGCCGCCCGTTGTGCTTTCAGGCACGAATTCGGGCCGGATTTCCCCCGTCTCTTCACTGACGGTGGCCCTGTCGAAATCGATCACGCCGTCGAAGAGGGTTCCCCCCCGGATGAAGCTGTTCAACGCCTGACGCTTCATGTCCTGTTCGGCAAAGCCATGCGCAGGGCCGGCATTGCCGAGAGCTGTCGTGAGCGTGCCGGCGATAACGCGCACGCCCGGAATGCGGCGGCGAAGCGTTGCAACGCCCTCCTGCAAGGCCGCCTCTATGGATTCAACGCTGGCATTGCCGTTCTTGCTGAAGTCGTTGATGCCTTCAAACCAGATCACCGCCGTAACGCCGGAAAGGCTGACCACATCCCGCTCAAGACGCTGAACCCCCGCAGGGCCACCAGGATAGGGCATTTGCGCGCTATAGAACGGCGGGCCCGCGATCAGGTTGCCGCCAATGCCCGCATTCACCACCGAGAACTTGTCGCCGAATTTCTCGTGGAGCCGGCGCGAAAGCACATCGACCCAACGATCGTTCCCGTTCAAGGTCGAGCCGGTGCCGTCCGTGATCGAGTCGCCAAGAGCGACGATGACCTGCGTGTCAGCCGGGACCCTCATGTCGACAGCGTCGATAAAGTACGAGGATGTGGTGCTGTAGGGGAACGCCGCTTCGCCCTCGTTCGCCCCTTGGGAACCGGCGCCCGGCCCGGTGACGTAGGAGGTCGAAAGTCCCTTTGCATGCCACGTCATCGGGCCGCTCTCGCCGTCGACATGAAAGCTCACGGCGAGTTTGCGGGCCTGAAGATAGACCCGCGGGAGAGCGCCCGCAAAGGGCAGCGGCGCCGGATCGCTCCAGATGCTTGCCCCTGGAGCAACGGTGACACTCTTCGAGCCGGCGAAGGTCACGGGCTGGTTCGTTCCCGGGACGATTGCGGAACTGTCGAGTTGCAATCCCGCGAATACGCCGTCGAACGTGACGGGCTTCGTTCCGAACGCGTTGGAGAAACGGATACGGGCCTCGCGCCCCCAGACGTCCGGCCCGATGATGAGCCGGAAGCTTTGGTCCCTGGCTCCCGTCTCAGCGGAAGGAAAGACACTGCGCAGATCGGGCTGCAGCACCTGGTTCCCGCTGGGATAAGGCCCCTGCGCGGATGCAGCCCAGCTCGTAACCCATCTCTCCGAACTGTCAGACATGGCCCGGTAGGGCCATGCCAACGAGACAACGAATAGCACCGCGACAACTGCAGCGCGCATGGCCTTCTCCGAAGGTCTACTTCAAGCAGCGTCTGTGGAAACGGACGGGAAGCCTTTCGCCTTCAGCGCCGCCGTGATTTCCGCGAGGATCGCCGGGTCGTCGATGGTCGCCGGCATTTTGTAAGTCTCTCCGTCGGCAATCTTGCGCATTGTTCCGCGGAGGATTTTTCCTGACCGCGTCTTCGGCAGCCGGTTCACCGTCAACACTGTCTTGAATGCGGCGACCGGGCCGATTTTATCTCGCACGAGCGCCACGATCTCCTTCTCGATCACGCTGATATCGCGGTCGACGCCAGCCTTCAGAAGCACAAAGCCTGCCGGCACCTGCCCTTTCAGGCCGTCTGCGATGCCGATAACCGCGCATTCGGCGACATCGGGATGGTTCGCGACAACCTCTTCCATCGCCCCCGTCGAAAGGCGATGCCCCGCGACGTTGATGATGTCGTCCGTTCGGGCCATCACGAAGACATAGCCGTCTTCGTCGATATAACCTGCATCCGCGGTCTTATAGTAGCCGGGAAATTCAGTCAGGTAGCTGTCGACGAACCCCTTATCGTTGTGCCAGAGCGTCGGCAGGTTTCCGGGGGGCAAAGGCAGGCGGATCGAAAGCGCGCCCGTCTGGCCGCGCGCGACCTCTTCGTTGCTCTCATTCAGCACGCGCAGATCGTATCCGGGCATGGCAAAGGTCGGCGATCCGTATTTGATGGGCATCGCGCCAAGACCCACGCAATTGCCCGCGATCGCCCAAGCGGTTTCAGTTTGCCACCAATGGTCGATGACGGGAACCTTCAGCAGGTCTTCGGCCCAATGTATCGTGTTGGGGTCCGCGCGCTCGCCGGCCAGGAACAGCGTTTTGAAATTTGAAAGGTCGTACTTACTGAGAAACGTGCCGTTCGGGTCTTCCTTCTTGATCGCCCGGAAGGCGGTGGGCGCGGTGAACATCGCTTTCACTTTGTATTCGGAGATCACGCGCCAGAACGCGCCGGCGTCCGGCGTGCCGACAGGCTTGCCCTCGTAGAAGATCGTCGTCGCGCCGTGCAGAAGGGGCGCATACACGATGTAGGAGTGCCCCACGACCCAGCCTACGTCCGAGGCTACAAAGAACACATCGCCGGGGTCGATGTCGTAATGGGCCTTCATCGTCCACTTCAGCGCGACCATATGGCCGCCTGTGTCGCGAACGACGCCCTTCGGAATGCCCGTAGTTCCGGACGTGTAGAGGATATAGAGCGGGTCGGTTGACGCCATCGGCTCGCAGTCCGCGCTGATGCCACGCTTTTTGGCGTTCTCCATCAGGGAGGCGTAGTCGAAATCGCGGCCCTCGACGAACGTTGCTGTCTCTTGCGGACGCTGGATGATGATGCAGGCTTCCGGCTTCGCGGTCGACAGCTCGATCGCCTGGTCGAGCAGGGGCTTATACTTCACGACCCTGTTCGGCTCGATGCCACAGGACGCGGAAAGGATCAGCCTTGGCTTCGCGTCATCGATGCGCACGGCCAACTCGTTCGCAGCGAAACCGCCGAAAACGACGGAATGGATGGCTCCGATACGGGCGCAGGCCAGCATCCCGATCAGCGACTCGGCGATCATCGGCATATAGAGGATGACGCGGTCGCCCTTCTCGACCCCCGCTTCGCGGAGCACCCCGGCCAAGGTCCTAACCTCGTCCAGAAGCTCGGCATAGGTGTAAATGCGCTTCTGGCCGGTGACCGGGCTGTCGTAAATCACGGCAGGCTGGTTGGCGCGGCCGCGCTCCACATGGCGGTCGAGGCAATTGTAGGCGGTATTGCACAGGCCGCCTGTGAACCAGCGCCCAAAGACGCCCTGGCTGGCGTCGAAAATCTTCTTCGGCTGCTCGAACCAGTCGATCTCGCGCGCGGCTTCGGCCCAGAAACCTTCCGGGTCGCGCTTCCAGCGTTCATAGACTTCGAAATACCGGCTTCCGCCTTGCGAATTTGCATTCATTTCTCGATCCTCCCTATGCCACGCATAGTGTGCAAAAAGGCATGGTTTTCGCAAGATCCTAATTGAAGCGCCCTAGCTTGGCTTTTATTCCTATTGAGTTTCCATTCGCATTTCGCGCACCCGGATGGATGAAACGGGTGTAGGCTGTTGCGCGGCTGGCAGCGAGGTCGGTTGTGCCTTGGTGTGAGCGAACCCGTTACTGAGTTTGACCGGAGGCCCTTCGAGCACCCGTTATTGGCGCCAAGGCCGGTGTCTGCCTCGATTGGCGGCCGCTTGCCCGGAGCACGTCAGATAGAGTTCAACCAGCAAGGGCTTCACGCTGGCCGCGCCTTTCGTAAGGTGCGCAAATGCAGACGTTACACAAGCGGTGCGCGGGTCTCGACGTGCACAAGAAGGAAGTGGTGGCCTGCCTTCGGCTCGTCGCACGCAACAAGGCAAGCCACGAGGTGCGACGGTTCCCGACGACGACACGTGGACTGGTCGAGTTGGCCGAGTGGCTGGAGGAAGCCAAGTGCAGCCACGTTGCGATGGAGGCGACGGGCGTCTACTGGAAGCCGGTCTGGCATATGCTGGAGGGTCGCTTCGCCCTGATCCTGGCGAATGCGGCCCACGTCAAGGGTGTGCCCGGCCGTAAGAGCGACACGAACGACGCGACCTGGATCGCGGACAAGCCGCAGCGGTCCAAAGAAGGCCGCAATTGCCGTCGCCGCCTCGATCCTCACCACGGCCTATCACATGCTGGCCGACGGCGCCTGCTACCACGACCTCGGCAACGATCACTTCGCTCGTCGCGACCCCGCCCGCGTCGCGCAGAAACTCGCCGACCGTATCCGGAATCTCGGCTACCAAGTCGACATCAAGGTCGCAGCGTCAAACAATCGGGGCAAGATCAGTTTCTAGATAGGCAACCATGCGCAGAAGCAGAGCTTAAGGGCATCTGGATTCCGCTTGCATCCCTATTACGCTGTTGAACATCCGTGTTGCGATCAGTGCGGCCGTGACTTAAGTCCTGCCTGTCCTGGCGAAGCTCTTTCTTGTCCGCGTTGACCTCTTGCCGCCCGGTCTGCTGGTCGCAGCTTTGGCATGACCGCGTTCGACGGCTCGGTTTTCTCTGATTTGATCGTAATTCCGCTCGAAACGGTCAGCGCCATCGTCATAAACCTGTTGCACGCCGTCATGCATGTTCCACCCGCAACCTGTTTTTTTCATCGCGCTGCGCCCTGCGAACGATCCTGAACCGTCCGAAGTGCGGTATAAGGTCAGCGTCAATATCAGACCCAGCGGAAGGAAGTTGTGATGCCCTCAGTCGATACGCCCTTCATGATCACCGTGTGCGGGCTGGAGGAACTGGCTGGGCACGCCGACCGCGAGGTGAGCCATGTCCTTTCCATCCTGGACCCGGATCAACCTGAGCCCGAGGCTTTCGGCGCCTATGGCGAGCACGCGCGCCTCGAGCTGAAGTTTCACGACGTCATTGAGGAAACGCCGGGGTTCCAGGCTCCCCAGGCGGAAGACGTGACAAAGATGCTCGATTTCGGGCGGGACATCATGCGCGACCCGGAAAACCTTCGGCACCTGCTCGTCCATTGCCATATGGGCATCTCTCGATCGACAGCGGCGATGGCATTGCTGCTTGCAACGGCACAGCCGGACCTATCGGCCAGCGAAATAATGGCTCGCATTGTCCGCATCCGCGATAAGGCATGGCCAAACCTGCGCATACTCGAGTTCGGTGAAGAGCAACTCGGCCGGAAAGGTGAATTCTCTTCAGCCGCGGGGACCATCTACCGCCTTCAGCTCCTGCGCAGACCTGAGATCAAGAACTTCTTCGTCGAGGCGGGTCGGAGTCGCGAGATAGACATCGCGCTCAACGGCTCTCGATAGGAGCGTTAAGCCGCACACGGACAAGCCGTGGCCTGAGATGAAAGTCTTGGCAGCGGCCAGCCGCGCGGGTTATGCAGAATGAAACCCGCGGCCCCGGAGCTTCCATGACCATTCAGCGCATCCCGACCACCCCGATCGCCGGCATGAAGCCGGGCACCAGCGGCCTGCGCAAGAGAGTGACCGAGTTCATGCAAGGCCACTACCTGTCGAACTTCGTCCAGTCTGTGTTCAACGCTGTCCGGCCTCCGGAGGGTTTCGGTGGCGTGACGCTGGTCGTCGGTGGCGATGGCCGCTACTACAATTCGGAGGCGATCCAGACCGTCATCCGCATCGCCGCCGCCAATGGCTTTGGCCGTCTCCTGGTTGGTGCCAACGGGATTTTCTCGACACCGGCCGCCTCTTGCGTCATCCGCAAGCACAAGGCTTTTGGCGGGATCATCCTCTCGGCGAGCCATAATCCGGGCGGACCGCACGGCGATTTCGGCATCAAGTTCAACGCCGCAAATGGCGGCCCGGCGCCAGAGAAGATCACGGACGCCATCTACGCCGAGACGCTAAAAATTACCGAGATCCTGCGCCTGGATACACCCGATGTGGATCTGACCCGCATCGCGAGCCACCGGATCGGCAATACTCAGGTTGAGATCATCGATTCGGTTGCGGATTACGTCGAGCTGATGCGTGAACTTTTCGATTTCCCCGCGCTGCGTGCGGCGTTCGCGTCGGGTCTGCGGCTCGCCTTCGACGCGATGCATGCGGTGACCGGCCCCTATGCCCATGCCATATTCGAGCGCGAACTCGGCGCGCCGCTCGGAACCGTCCGCAATGGCACGCCGCTGTCCGATTTCGGCGGCCACCATCCGGATCCGAACCTTGTGCACGCCAAGGAGCTTCTCGACCTGATGATGAGCCCCGATGCGCCGGACCTCGGCGCAGCATCGGATGGCGACGGGGACCGCAACCTGATCATCGGGCGCGGCATCTTCATCCCGCCATCTGATTCGTTGGCGATGCTCGCCGCAAATGCCCATCTCGCCCCAGCCTACAGCGGTGGCCTCGCTGGCGTGGCTCGGTCGATGCCAACGAGCGGCGCGGTCGACCGCGTCGCCGCCAAGCTCGGGGTTCCGTGCTATGAGACGCCCACGGGCTGGAAGTTCTTCGGCAACCTGCTCGACGCCGGGCGCATCACGATATGCGGCGAAGAAAGTGCGGGCACCGGCAGCAACCACGTGCGTGAGAAGGACGGTGTCTGGGCCGTTCTGCTGTGGCTCAGCGTCATCGTTGCGCGCAAAGAAAGCGTGCGGGACATCGCGCGAGAGCACTGGGCGACTTATGGGCGAAATTATTACACGCGCCACGACTATGAGGACCTGGACACGCCTATCGCACAAGCCTTGATGAAGGCCATCGGCGACAAGCTCCCGAGCCTCGCAGGCAGCCATTTGAACGGGCGCCTGGTCGCAAAAGCCGACGATTTCAGCTACACCGATCCCGTGGATGGAAGCCTCTCCGAGAACCAAGGGCTTCGCATCATCTTCGATGACGGGTCGCGCATTGTCTACCGGTTGTCGGGCACCGGCACAACCGGCTCCACGCTACGCGTCTACATCGAGCGCTACGAAGCCGATTCCGCCAAGCTGGCGCAGGATACGCAGACGGCTCTCGCGGACCTGATCAAAACCGCAGGCGACCTTGCGGAACTCAGTCAGCGCACCGGCCGCGTCGAGCCGGATGTCATTACCTGATCTCGCCTCGACACTCTTCGAGCCCGCTTTTGATGGAATCAAAAGCGGGCTCGAAGTTTTTGTTTCGTCGTGCGTTTTTATCGGAAAACCACTTCGCACTTTTCCGGACGCACTTCAGGATTGCGCAAGCCGCGCAACTCGCGTTCACCCGAACACAAGCACGCACGCAAAAACGTAGGTCGTCAGGAGCGCGCTATTCTATTATTCTGCATCCGCCGGTCGTTCCCCCGCCAGCCGCGCCGTGTTTGATCAGGATCGGGCAGGCGTTGGCGGCAAAATAACTCGACTGCGTTTCCTTGGCGACATTGTCCAGAACAACGCCCTTTACTGCGTCCCAGCATCTCTCGGCCACGGAACGCGCCGCCTTCGCATCCCGATAATCGGGGGGAGCTGAAGGCCGACGATGATGTCGTATTGCAGTTCCTTGTCGCCGCATATCGCCTCGCCGCCTGGCGCATCGAGGCCGAGGGCATAAAAAAACGAAGACGCCTGACGGTTTAAGCCAAGGCCCACAACATGGGCCGCGCCCTGCGCGAGGTCGACAGTAATCGGCCCTACCTGGACGAACCGCTCAAGATCGCCGCGGCACCGCCTGCCATTTTCGCGCTCGTCAAAACAGAGCGAATAGGCATCCAGCCCAACCTTCGTGCGCAACGCGAGAAAGTCCTTCGAATGGCCAAGCGAAGGGAATTTCGGATAATAGCGGCTAATCATGGCCAGCCGTTCTTCCGCCGATCCCCCGGGCGCCGTAAGAGGGCCGAGTTCGCCGGTCGCAGCCTGTTCCACCAGGTGTTCCCAATGAGCGTCGCGCTTGGTTGGGCTTACGTCGGTCAGATGATCGTAAAGTTCGCTCCAGCTTTGCGCAGTGGCAAGCGCATCGAGCATGGCGATCGGGTTATCGTCATGCAGCTGGCGAGGCTGGCTTACCGCTTCGGCCACCGCAGCGTTCCTCTCGGATTGCTCCGCAGCAGGCTGAAAAAAGAAATCATTGGTCAGCGCGGAATGGTCCCACGGCACCTGGCGGCCGCCTGTGGCTTTCAGCACATCCTTGCGCACTTCGATCATAAGCGCGGTCAGGTTGCGGCCCTTCTCCTGCACGCGGGCGGAAAGCGCAGCGGTGAATGGAGAATTTCGGCCAGCGCCATCCATCGCGACGTTACCAGGCTGCGTCGAATAGGCTATGAAGGTTCCGACGCCAGTCTGCACTTCGGCGAGGCCCTGGCCAACGCTAGCTGAGCGCGTGCCCATCGAGCGCGCGAGGTTGCGGGTTAACGGATTATCCCGGCAGGCGTCCAGAAACACGATGTTCGTCTTGCCTTCGCGGCCCACTTCCATCTGCTTCAGCACGAAGTCGAGACTGATGGTCTCGAAATCGAGATCCCGCTCTGTTTGCAGGCCGGCGTCGACAGGAACGAGGTAATTATGCCCGGCGACTTGCAGGCCGTGGCCAGCGTAGAAGAGTACGGCCTCATCGGCCTCTTCGAGGGCGTGGGAGAAGGCCCGAACCTTTTCATCGAAAGTGCGCCGGTCGAGGTCGAGGCCGAGGATCACCTCAAAGCCGAACTTCCGGAGCGCATTTGCCATGTCGGTCGCGTCGTTCGCCGGATTCGTCAGCGTCCCAGCCTGCGAATAGGCCCCATTACCGATCACGAGAGCAACGCGTTTGGCGGCGTCGGCTGGCCGCGCGAGCGCCACCTCGATCAGAATTGCAAAAAACAACAAGCCCAAACGCATTGGCGCCCCCCACTTATGCGAGAGTGTGGCAACCAGATAATTCCGACAATTCCGTGATCGGCTTGAAGGCGTAATCCCCAGTTCCTGTGGAACAGCCCTTGGCATGGTCCAGGCGGCAAGCTATCCAAATGCTGACGAGTTGGGAGAACGCCATGACAGCCCAAGCCTTTCCGAAGCCGCGCCGGGACCTGAGGCCCAATACCGCCGATTTCGAGCGCCTTCCTTATGTGAAGCCCACCGGTTTCCGCGAATACGACGCGCGCTGGCTGTTCCCGGAGGAAATCAACCTGATGGGGATGCAGACGATCGGCATGGCTATGGCGACCCTGATGCGGGAGCGTGGCGTGCCGGTACGGATCGTGACGGGGCACGACTACCGCTCCTATTCGTCGAGCATCAAATGTGCGTTGATATCGGGCATGCTTGCCGGCGGCGCCGAGGTGCATGACATCGGGCTGGCCCTTTCGCCCACGGCTTATTTCGCGCAATTCGCGCTTGAGGTCGAAGGCGTCGCCATGGTGACGGCAAGCCACAACGACAATGGCTGGACCGGCATCAAGATGGGCATGGCGCGCCCGCTGACGTTCGGGCCCGAGGATATGAGCGCATTGCGCGATCTCGTTCTTGAAGGCCGCTTCGCGCTGCACGAGGGCGGCTCCTATCACTTCCACGAGGACATCGCCGAGCGTTACATCGCCGACCTCACGAACCGTGAGCCCTTCAAGCGCAAGCTCAAGGTCGTGGTGGCCTGCGGAAATGGCACCGCAGGCGCTTTCGCGCCAGAAGTGCTGAAGAAGCTGGGCTGCGAGGTGGTTCCGCTCAACACCGATCTCGACTACACTTTTCCGAACCACAATCCGAACCCCGAGTCTCTCAAGATGCTGCACGCCGTCTCGGATGCGGTGCGGCTCGCGGGCGCGGATGTCGGTCTCGCCTTCGACGGCGACGGCGACCGGTGCGGCGTGGTGGACGAGGAAGGCACCGAGATTTTCGCCGACAAGGTGGGCGTGATGCTCGCGCGCGATCTGTCTGCGAATCATAAGGATGCGCACTTCGTCGTGGATGTGAAATCCACCGGCCTTTTCACAACCGATCCGGTGCTGCGGAAGAACGGCGCCAACACCGCTTACTGGAAGACGGGGCACTCCTACATCAAGCGCTACAGCCATGAGACCGGCGCGCTCGTCGGCTTTGAAAAGTCCGGCCACTACTTCTTCAACCCGCCGCTCGGCCGCGGCTATGACGACGGCCTCGTCTCAGCGATCGCCGTTTGCGACATGCTCTCGCACAACCCTACAAAAAGCATGTCGGAGCTCTATCGCGAGCTGCCCAAGACCTGGCAGTCGCCCACCATGTCGCCCCATTGCGACGACGAGAAGAAATACGGCGTGGTCGACCGCGTGATAGCGCATTTCAAGGGCGTCGCCGAACGCGGCGAGAAGCTCGCGGGGCAGCCCATCCGCGATGTCATCACAGTAAACGGCATCCGCGTCGCGCTCGAAGACGGGACGTGGGGGCTGGTGCGCGCGTCCTCCAACAAGCCGGAGCTGGTCATCGTGGTTGAAAGCCCGGTGTCAGAAGCGAACATGCGCGCCATCTTCGCGGAGATCGACTCGCATCTTTCCACTTATCCGGAGATTGGGGAATACAATCAGAAAATCTAGAGTATCCGTTTTGATCAAGCGGGTTTTAGGGTCCACCGGCGGTTTTTGCTGAGCAGGGCGTTTGCCAGCACGACGAGCTTTCGCATGATGGCGGTGATGGCGACCTTTGCGGGTTTTCCGGCTTCTCTGAGCTGATCGTATTTCGTTTTCAGGTCCGGGTTGAAGCGTGCGGCGACGAGGGCCGGCATGTAAAGAGCGTGGCGCAGGCTGGCCCGTCCGCCGCGTATGAAGGCGCGGCCGGTCCAGCGACCCGATTGGCGTGCAACAGGAGCAAGCCCGGCAAGACTGGCGGCCTGTCCGGCCTGAATGGCGCCAAGCTCGGGCATTTCGATGATGAGGGCGAAGGCAGTGATGCGCGATATGCCAGGGATACTGGTCAGGATGGACAAGCGTCTCGCCAGGTCTGGGTCCGCCTGAAGGCGCTCCATGATAACGGCCTCGATCGCGCCGATCTGGCGCTCGATCTGCTTCAAGCGCTCGGCGTTGTGACGTTTCAGGACAGGGAGCGTCAAGGCTTTGGCGCGATTTTTTGCGGCGGTGCGGTCTTTCACGAGCGCTTCGCGGGCGATAGAGAGCTCTTTGAGTTCGCTTAGGCCTTCAGAGGGCGCTGGGCGTGCATCAAGATCGAGGAGCATCCCCATTTTCGCGAGCACGATTGCATCGATGCGGTCGGTCTTGGCGAGTTTACCGGTTGCTTCTGCAAACCGGCGCGCCTGCCTGGGATTGACCTTCACGAGCGGCTGGCCTTTGCTCGAGAACTCGCGTTCAAAAGCGCGATGATAGGGGCCGGTGGGCTCGAAGACCACGCGCATCGCACCCTTGCCGATAAAGGCGGCGAGCGCCTTGTATCCTGCCTTGTCATTGGTAAACCTGCGGCTTTGGCCGTCAGGCAGGCGATGGACATCGAGATGGTCTTTCGAAATATCGACGCCGATGGTAACAAGGGTCATCTTTTCCGCGCCTCTGCTTGTCATTCGGGGCTTTCCCCCGGGTATCCGTTCAGGCCTTCAGGAAAAGACGAGGGCGATCATACTCTAACTCGGCCCATCAGATGGCCAGCATCGCGCCGATCCGTCCCTCGCCGCTGACGGGAGGGCTGCGACCCTCTCCCCAGCGGTTCCTCTTCGACCTGTTCGCAGGAAAAGTCATAAGACAAGCATCGCGCCCTTCAATCGGATGTGTGCATTTCGATGCACTTTTGTATGCAAGTTGCGCAAAGCGGCCTCTGCGTGTCAACCTGTCCCTGACGATTTCGTCCGCATTTCTTGATTCTGAAAATCTTCGGCGATATCGCCTTGCGGATAGGTTAACACAGCGTGAGCCCGCTCCAACCCTTGCCAAATAAGGGGAAAATAGCGAACGGGACGCCATCGCCGCCGCCTGCGCCGCAGCTTTTCGGGCTGGCGAAAGGGTTAACTCGTGAAATTGCAAACATATTTAACGGACTTTTGCGAGCCGACTTAATGCCAAAATTCCGGCATTAAATTCTATTTAATGGCGATGAGTTGACGACAGAAAGCTATTTATTTTCAGAGTGTTAGACTAGCGTGTCTACGTCCACCCGTAAGGCGCAGCGCTGCTCCTTTCGCGGCGGATAGACGCTTTCTTAAGCATACTCAGGCCGGAAATAAATCCGGCGCGCTCCTGTTAACCACGTTGTATTAACGCTTACGGGAGGTTGACGAACGGTTTACCTTTAGAGCGTCGTGCGTCCCGATGATCGTCACCCCGGAATGCGCCTTAGCGCATATCCGGGGCCGTTACAAATCGAAGCGCCTGTTGCGATCCCGGATACGACGCA
>CAVXRT010000005.1:0-17787 GCA_963764115.1 uncultured Alphaproteobacteria bacterium | reverse complement strand
AGACGGGCTGAACTTCCTCGACCTCGGGGACGAAGTGCTTCAACAGGTTTTCAATGCCATAGCGGAGCGTGGCCGTCGACGACGGGCAGCCTGAGCATGCGCCGTGCATTTTGAGATAGACAATCCCGGAGCGGAAGCCGTGGAAGATAATGTCGCCGCCGTCATTGGCGACGGCCGGGCGTACGCGCGTCTCGATCAACTCCTTGATCGTGGACACGATCTCAGCGTCTTTCGGATCGAAGTCTTCGCCTGCGTGGCCAGCGCCGTTTCCGTCGGTGACCACGGGCTCGCCGGAGAGGTAGTGCTCCATGATGGCGCCCAGCACGGCGGGCTTCAGATGCTGCCATTCGCGGGTGTCCTTGGTGACGGAGATGAAGTCCGAGCCAAGGAAAACGCCCGTCACGCCGTCAACGGCGAACAGCCGCGCAGCCAGCGGCGAGACCGGCTCCGCTTCCGAAGCGTCGCGAAACTCCCGCGTGCCCCCGTCGAGGACGGCTTTGCCCGGCAGAAACTTCAGCGTCGCCGGGTTCGGGGTCGCTTCGGTTTGAATGAACATGCTAATTTCCTTCTCCACCCATGCCACTACGCACTAATAAGGCAGCCTTCGGCGCCGGTTTCAAGTGAAAATCCGACCCGCCAAGTCAGGCTAGTCCCTTGATTTCTTCGATCGTGAGATTTCCGGGCACGATGGTGACCGGAATGGGAAACGTCCCTGCCTGCGCGCCTGCCGCGAGAGAGGAAACAAGCGGCCCTGGTCCCTCCAGGTCCGTCGCCGCGCCCAGAACCAGGATGCCGAAGTCGCGATCCTCCTCGATGAGCTTCACGATCTCCTCGGCCTTGTGCCCCTCGCGGATGATTTCCTCATGCGCGATTGCTTCAAAGCCCCAAGTTTTTAGTTTCCGGGCGCGAAGGCGGAACACGGCCTTGGCCTTTTGGTGCTGCTCGTCCCGGAACGTATCCACGACGCCCAGCCAGTGCGACATCTCGGGCGGCTCGATGACGAAGAGAAGCGCCAAGCCGCCGCCCGTCCGGAAAGCGCGGCGCGCCGCGTAATACAAAGCCGTCTCGCCTTCGGGAGACTCATCGACGATCACAAGGAACTTGCGCTTGTGGCCGTCCGTGAAGAGGTCGCGAGGCGTGCGTTCCGCCATGGGCTTTCAGTCGCGCTGCTATTGATCGCCCGACATCTTACCATGCTTTTTAGCCGCGTGCGCCTGCACAAAACCGACAATGTTGCGGACATGGTGAAGCGTTTCGTCCGCGATGACACGCGCGCGCTCCGCGCCTTCCGCGAGCACACTGTCGATGTAGGCGGCATCGGCGGAAATGCGCTTCATCTCCGCGCCGATGGGGCCGAGCTTCTCGACCGCGAGATCGGCGAGCGCGTTCTTGAACGTGGAGAACTGCGAACCGCCGAACTCATGTAAGACAGCCTCCATGCTCTGGCCGAGGAGCGCCGCATAAATCCCGACGAGGTTCTCCGCCTCGGGACGGCCCTCGAAGCCCTTCGGATCGGTCGGCAGCGGCTCCGGATCGGTCTTCGCCTTCCTGATCTTCCTGGCAATCGTGTCGGCGTCGTCCGCCACGTTGATCCGGGACAGGTCCGAAGGATCGGACTTCGACATTTTCTTCGTGCCATCGCGCAGCGACATGATCCGCGTTGCGGGGCCCGAAATGATCGGCTCCGGCAGAGGGAAGAAGCCATCCGCGAAGCCTTCGGCGGCAATCGTCTCACCGTAATCGACGTTGAATTTCTGCGCGATGTCGCGGGCAAGCTCCAGATGCTGCTTCTGATCGTCGCCGACCGGCACATGCGTGGCGCGATAGACGAGAATGTCAGCCGCCATCAAGATGGGATAGTCGTAGAGCCCGATGCTCGCGTTCTCGCGATCCTTGCCCGCCTTCTCCTTGAACTGGGTCATGCGGTTCAGCCAACCGATGCGCGCCACGCAGTTCAAAATCCAGGCGAGTTCCGCGTGTGCGCAGACCTGCGACTGATTGAAAATGATGTGCTTCTTCGGGTTCACGCCCGCCGCGATAAATGCCGCCGTGACCTCGCGCGTGGAGCGCCGCAAATCGGCCGGGTCTTGCTTGACCGTGATCGCGTGCATGTCGACGACGCAGTAGACGCAATCGTAATGATCCTGCAGCGCAACGAATTTCGTGATCGCGCCCAGGTAGTTGCCGAGATGCAGATTGCCGGTCGGCTGGACGCCGGAGAAAACGAGCTGTTTCATGGTTTTGGAAGCCCTGAGTGAACAAGGCGCTGTTATGGACCGCGTTCGCACGGAATTGCAAGCCTGGGCCGCGCGCATCCCCGCTGCTTTGCGCAGTCCAAATGAGATCGACGGGGGCAAGCGCTTTGAAACCCGGCTTTCTCCATTCTGGAAGGCAGCGTTAGGTTCTCCACCCCGAAGAACGGGCCGCTGGCTCTAAACGAAGGTGTTGAGCGACTCCGGTTCAAGCGCTTGGCGAAGAACCTCTACAGCAATGGTTTCGACGGCATCGAGGTCAGAAGGCGCCCCCGCCCCGGCCACGCTTTAGAAAGTGTAAAGCATCTTTATTCATAAACAGCGGGCGGCCGTTTTTCGCCGGCCGCGGATGGCAAGACTTTGTTAAGGCACGCGCAGCTGTGGGGCGCGCCCCCGCAACCATGAGCAGTGCACGGAGGAGACGGCAAGCATTCGCCTGCCTTGTTCGCGTCAGAATTTTTGTGTCTTCATGCGGCGTAGAGTTTGGAAGAGTTGGATGTCAGTACCAATGTGGGAGCAGGGCTCGGCTCCGAGAGTTCATTCAAGACTACGAGCTTTCCCGGTGTGTGTGTTAACGCTGTTGCTCGCGATGGCGGCCCATGCGGATGAGATCGCACGAAACGAGTCCTCGTTCGCCAAAACTAAGCCTGGGCAAGTCCAGAACGTGTCCATTCATTACAAGACTGTTCGCGTGGCGGAGGTCGCGCCGTTCGCTGCAGTCTCGCCCGAAGCGGCGCCAGCCGAACGCAATGGCGCCGTTCAGCCGCTCATTGTAAATTTGAAGGCAGGCGGCGCGGTGCAGGCGCAGCCCGTGAGCGCACCGGTTGCGGACGGCGTCGAGCCCCAAGAGCTTGCCGTCGCGCCTCGTTTTGCGAAAGCGGACGATGAAGCCGGGAGCGCGGCGCCGTCCGTTGCAGCTTTGCAAGGAGGGGATGGTGTTGCGATCTACGATATTGCAAGGGGCAGGGTTTACTTGCCGAACGGCGAGACGCTCGAAGCCCATTCCGGAATTGGGCCGATGCGAGACAACCCCGCTTTCGTGAGTCGGCGCAACAGGGGGCCGACGCCGCCTCATATCTACGATCTGACGCTGCGAGAGAGGCCCTTCCTCGGTGTGCAGGCGATCCGCCTGACGCCCGTCGGAGGTGACGCTGCAGTCTTTGGGCGGGATGGATTTCTGGCCCACACCTATATGCTCCGAAGACCGGGCGACTCGAACGGATGCGTCGTGTTCAAGGACTACCGCCGGTTTCTAGCCGCCTTCAAGAAAGGGCAGATCAAACGGATGGTGGTTGTGCCACGGCTGAGAGAGGCGCCGGGTTTGATTTTGACAGCCTTGCATCAGGCGAACAATAGCTGACCCTGCCGCTTTGGCGAAACGCGTTTGGTCAAATGGCCAGCTACGGCGTGCGCCACAAACATCTCTGCCTCGAAAGCCCTCGGCATTCGGCAGCGAAGTCCTGTGCTGGAAGTGTCTCTTCCTTGTGCGCGCGCCACCGGGCGAGCAGGGCGGTATGGGTTGCAAGCGGATGTGACGGTTTGCTCGCGACACTATGGTTGGCAGAAGGGAAATCTGCGCTCTGCAGTTCCCAAGCGGACACGAGTCATAAGGCACATTCTCCCAAGTCATTGAAAATCAAACGCCGGCTGATCGGGGTTTGGTGTTAGCGGAGGCTTCGATCGCCTCTGCACAGCAAACAGGCGAGGTCCGCAGCCTTGATTGCCCAGGGAGCGGGCAGACGTGCCGCCCCTTGATATCGCCGCGGCGAAGCATGCGCAGCGCCGTCATATTACATACTCCAACCGGTCCTGGCCCCGATGCGATTGGCCCCTTGCCGCCCTATATCGAGGTTCAGCTTTATCACAGGGAGTAAACGACAATGCAGAACCCCTTCGTCTGGCACGACCTGATGACCACCGACGTTGAAGGCGCCAAGGCCTTTTATCAAAAAGTCATCGGCTGGACTTATTCATCGCAGCATCCCGGCTACCACGTGACGCTCGTCGGCGATCACGGCGTCGGCGGGATCATGGAGATGCCGGACCACCTCAAGGGCATGGCGCCGGTCTGGTCCGGCTATGTCTACACCCCCGATGTCGACGCCGCCTGCAGGCAGGTCGTCGAATACGGCGGCAGGGTGCTGCGGAAGCCTTGGGATATCGAAGGGTCTCTGCGCATGGCTGTCATTGCCGATCCCGACGGCGCGTTCCTCAACATCATGCAGCCCCTCTCCAAAGAGGAGCGCACATGGCCGGCCGAAAGCGCTCCAGGCACGGTTGGCTGGAACGAATTGCATGCCGGCAATCTCGACGCGGCGTGGGACTTTTATTCCAAAATGTTCGGCTGGACGAAAGGGCGAGCCTTCGACATGGGGCCGCCGGCCGGCGTCTATCAACTCTTCCAGATCGACGGCAAAAACGTCGGCGAGATGATGAAAAAGACGGATGCGATGCAGCGACCCATGTGGGTTTACTATTTCATGGTCGACGGCATCGATGCGGCGGCGCAGCGCATCCGCGATGCAGGCGGCACAGTCGCGACGGGGCCGCTTGACGTGCCGGGCGGCCAGGGCATCCTCCATGCCATCGACCCGCAAGGCGGGCATTTCCGCCTGTTGTCGAACACGAAATAGGAGGGCGCTTGTCGCGGCTAGGATGTGGCGCGCCGTTAACACAAGATAGTTAATTCCGACGCGCAAGGATTTATTTCCGGCCTGAACTTGCTTAACAAATCCCAAAAAATGAGAGCGACCCGCCTTAGCGGGTTACGGATAAATCCACTCAACACCTTGAAAATGATCATCTTTCCTGCGTCAAAACGCAGGGTTAACAGATTGTATTTTTGGACGAAAGTGGACGCTGAAAAGCCGGTTAAATATAATGTGTTAACGAGCGCCACACGTTCGCAGCCGTGGCGCCGCAAACGCTTCCTGAAATTTTTTCTTGTATATCAATGGCTTGCACCGATTAACCTGTCGGCAAGGCGCTATATCCTAAGATCTAAACTCAGGCAAAAGCGATAAACGCAAGCTGGTCCAAAGGGTTCAAGCGAGATGCCGCCCTTCGTAACGAGCATACAAAAAGCCAGTTACCCTGTGAGCCGGGTTTCAGGTCCGGGGGCCGAAGTCAGCGCTTCGAAGGTGATGCCGGCGTGTGCCTTCAGCGCGTCGATAAGGCTATTGCCGAACAGCGTCGACGGCGTCCAGAAGCCGCCCGGCTTTTCCGATTTGTTGAGGCGCGCGAGGCAGGCGGCCGCCTGCCCCAGCATCTTCGAGGTTGAGAGATACCCCGGATCGGCATCGCCGCCGACCTTGACGCGGATCGTTTTGCCGTCCGCCGTCTTCCCAAAGAAGCGCAGGTCGAAGAACCCTCGCTTCTGCGACTCGGGCGAAGGGCCTTCGCCAGGGGCCGGTAAGACAAAGCGCTCCAGGGCCCACCGCGTTGGCGGCATCACGCTCGCAGCCACAAACGCGCCGAGCCCCGCCGCGATTGTGTAGGCCTTCACGCGGCCTTCCAAACCCTTTCCGGCGAGTATGGCCTCGTCATAGAGGAAATCGCGGCCATAGCGATAATCCGAAAGCGCGTTGGATCGGTGCACGATCCTGGTGTTGACGCTGGCCATGACGAAGGGGGCGAGCCATGCGTCGTAGTCAGGGTCGTATTCCGGTCTCGAAAGGCTGGCTTGCCTCACGCTTGGCGCGTCACCCGGCGGGCAAAGCGCATAAGGATTGGCCATGATCCTTCGCACTTCGGGATCAGCCGCGGCTTCCTTGGCCATGTTGAGCATGCTGGCGATTGTGCCGCCCGAAGCGCCGCCGCGGATCGCCTTCACGCGCATTTTGACGTGAGAGCACGGCCGCCCGAAACGGCGGCTCGCTTCCTGCTGCAGGAAATAGACGCCCATGTCGGACGGGATCGAATCGAAACCGCAAGCGTGGACGATCCTGGCGCCCGAGCCTTCAGCCAGTCCCTCATAGAGCCCGATCATGCGGCTGATCCAGGGGATCTCGCCGGTCAGGTCGCAGTAATCGGCGCCCCTTGTAGCGCAGGCCCTGACGAGAGGCTCGCCATAAAGTGCGTAGGGGCCAACGGTGGAGACAATGGCGCGAGTCTTCTCGCATAGGGCTGACAGCGCCGCGCCGTCCGCCGCATCGGCAATTTCCAACGGAAGGGCGGCCGCCCGTTCGCCAAGCGAGGAGCGAAGGGCCTCAAGCTTGTTCCGCGAGCGGCCAGCCGCCGCCCACGTCAACCTTCCGCCGCCTCCAAATTCATCCAAAAGATAGCGGCACAGGAGTTTCCCCACGAAGCTTGTGGCCCCGAAGACGATAAGGTCATAAGGCTTTTCACTCATGAGCGCCTCAAAGTCTCACAGCTTGTGCTTCCAGCGTTCTACACATCTAAGTCAGCAGAAGATCAAAGGTTTGACGACCAGGGCTGGGACGACTAAATTTGATAAGTTTGATGAAGGAACAAGCGAAGACAATGTCGAGAAGGCAGGAACTTGGCGCTCCCGCCCTTGACTTGGGAGGGGGCGGCGTCCGCGAGTTGAATGAGCGCTACCGGGAGATCTTCCGGAGCATCGTGGAAACGTACCTTACAACCGGAGAACCCGTTGGCTCGCGCAACCTGAGCCGTCAGCTCCCGATGACCCTTTCGCCTGCGTCGGTCCGGAACGTGATGTCGGATCTCGAGACGCTCGGGCTGATCTATGCGCCGCATATCAGCGCCGGCCGGATCCCGACCCATACGGGCCTGCGTCTCTTCGTTGACGGGCTTCTGGAAGTCGGCGCCATCGAGGACGCAGAACGGGCTCAGCTCGAACGTCAGCTTGGCGGATATGCCCGCGACAATGCGGCAGTTACGTCTGAAGTGCTGGCTGAGGCGGGGAATATGCTGTCGGGCCTTTCGCGCTGTGCGGGGGTCGTTCTCGCCGAAAAGCAGGTGCGCCGCGTCAAGCACATCGAATTTGTGAGTCTCGATTCGAAGCGCGCTCTCCTCGTTCTCGTAGGCGAAGATGGCAGCGTTGAAAACCGCGTTCTGAATCTGCCCGAAGGGCTGCCTCAACAGGCTTTTGCGGAAGCCACCAACTATCTCAACGCCAAGATTCGCGGCGCGACAATACCTGAAGCCCGCGAGCGGGTCGAGGCGGAGCTGAAAGCGAGCCAATCCGAGCTCGATGAGCTGACGGCCCGCCTCGTGCGTTCGGGGCTTGCCCAATGGTCGGGCGGGATGGACGACACCAAGAGCCTTATCGTTCGCGGGCAGTCGCGCCTTCTCGACGATCTGAAAGCGGTGGAGGACGTCGACCGCATTCGCCTCCTGTTCGAAGACCTCGAGTCGAAGAAGTCTCTCATCCATCTTCTCGACCTGGCGGAAAAGGCCGAGGGCGTCCGCATATTCATCGGCTCGGAAAACAATCTTTTCTCCTTATCCGGCTCCTCGCTTATCGTCGCGCCGTTCCAGGACAAGGAGAGGAAAGTCGTCGGTGTGCTGGGCGTGATCGGTCCGACCCGCCTCAACTATGCCCGCATTATCCCCATGGTTGATTTCACCGCGAAGCTCGTAAGCCGCGTGTTAGCTTGATTATCTCTCTGAAACCGCCGATATAACGTCAAAAATTGCGGCGGATCGTCGGCTGATCCTCCATCTAACGGGAACGGCATACAACAATGAACGATACTCCGGACAGGCCCGCGAATACGAGCGGGCTGGAACGTAACGATTCATCGGCGAAAGCTCAGGCGCCGGAAGCAGAACAGGCGAGCAAAGCGATCCTTCAGGCTGTGGCCGATCTCAAGGCCGAGAACGCGGATCTCCGCGACAAAAACCTGCGCATTGTCGCCGAAATGGAGAACTTCCGCCGGCGCGCGGAACGCGACAAGGCCGAAGGCATGAAATACGCCGCGTCCGAGTTCGGACGCGATATAATCTCAGTTGCGGACAATCTGCGCCGGGCCATCGAGGCGGTCTCAAAGGACACCGTTGAGCAGAATCCCGCCGTCAAGACGCTGCTAGAGGGCATCGAAGCGACGGAGCGCGAACTCTTCAAGACCTTCGAGCGGAATGGCATTACGCGTTTCGATCCCCTGGGCGAAAAGTTCGACCCTCATAACCATGAGGCCGTGGTCAAGGTGGATGTGCCGAACGTCCCCGCCGATGTGATCGTGCAGGTGCTACAAGCTGGCTATAAGATCGCGGACCGCGTTCTGAGGCCTGCGACCGTTATTCTCGCCAAGGGCGGTACGCCGGTGAAGGGGGATCGCGGCCCGACGGAGGGCTCGCCTCGGAAATCCGCTCACGGTGAAGACGAAGGTCACAGCGCAGCCCAACCGCACGACCACAGCCTGGAACTTGCCCGCGAACACGATCCCGACTTTGTTCGCGATGCGGCCGGCGCTCCCAGGCGCAGGGATCGGCCCGCTGAAAAGAGGGCCTCGACGGTGACGCAGCCGGTCACGGACGGTGCGCCCACCCAAAAGGACGACTTGATGTCGTCTCTGGGAAAGCGCCTGGAGAACGGAAGCTAACGAACTGTTTTTTGCGGGAAGAACGCATTTTGTTGCTGTGATGCAACTTGATCCTGTCTGCCCGACAAGATTGCAATCCCGGCAGCCGTTGGGCAGTCAGAATATTATAAGCGGAGCTCGCGCTGCATGGGTCCTGCCTGGAAAAACGGCTGCGCTGGTTAAGACAAAATATAGAAATCGGTTCTTATAACCCGTCCTCAGATACAGATGAGCTGTATCAAGCAAGCACCACGAGGACGCCATGAACGCTTTTTTCGACACTATCTCCTGGGTTATCTCCGTCATGAAATCTGAATTCGACCTTGACCCTGCAAATCTCTGGCTTCGCTAGTAGGAGGGCTATGGACATGAGCCATCGGTAGGCTCGAAGTCTGCGATATCGCCTTGAGTAGAGAAAAAATCGGGTGAGTTCTATTGTATGCAAGCTGTTCTTTTGCCGGATGTAAGCGAAGCAACCTTCCAGAGGCGTGATCCTGGCCGCAGATAACAATGAACAAGGCCGGATCTCGCCATTCCCCTTTTTTTAGTCAGAGATCAGAGATCGTTCCGAGCTCTGTCCTCTAAACGGTTGCTTTCATAACTCTCCGAATATTCACTGAATTGAACGGCGCGACCCTCGGAAGGACTGTGGCTCCGCACGAGTGGGGGCTCTCATAATAATCTTATGGCCAAGGCAAAGCACGCCTCAAGCCTTGAAAGCACTCCCCCCTACTGTCCATATCATGCGGTATTGAATGACGTCCTCTTTCGGCGACGGAGGGTGTTCTCGTCCAGTTAGGTTTGCATTCTGTACGACGTTCAGGGAAGTACGAGCCCAATGACAAAGAAAGAATTCACAAGCTGGATGTGGTTCGAAGCTGTGGATCGGCTTTCGCGGGCCCAGCGTCTTCATCAACAGTTTTTTACGCCTCAGGAGTATGGCGCGGGGCCTGCCTGGCAGCCTCCCGTCGATGTCCTTGAGACCGAAACGGAAGTTCTGATCTTTTGCGCATTGCCGGGGGTCGATCCCGAAAGCGTGGACGCCGTGATCGAGGGAGGCACTCTCGTGGTTTCCGGCAAACGAATGCTTCCGGATGAATTGCGGACGGCCCTGATCCACCAGTTGGAACTCCCACAAGGGAGATTTGCTCGCAGGATACCGCTCCCCCCGGGCCATTACGAAACGGTGAAGCGGCAAGCGGTCAACGGTTGTCTGCTCATAAGCCTCCAAAAGTCAGCCTAAGAGGGACGGCACGATGGATAATGCAAATCCCGGCCAACCGCCGGAACCGGAGGCGCAAGCTCACGAAAGCAACGCGCCAGCTGAGCAGTCGAATAGTTTGTTGATACTGCCCGTGCGTGAAACAGTGCTGTTTCCCGGCGTCCTGTTCCCGATCTCTATCGGCCGGCCGGTCTCGATCGGAGCCGTCCAGCAGGCTATGCGGGAAGAGCGCCAGATCGGCATCGTCATGCAGCGCGACGGCGAGGTTCTCGAGCCCTCGGGCACGGACATGCATCGCGTTGGCACGGTGGCTAACATCGTGCGCTATGTCACGGCGCCTGATGGCGGCCACCACGTGATCGTGCAGGGCATCGAGCGCTTTCGCATCATCGATTTCGCGCAGGAGCGGCCCCTGCTCGTCGCCAACGCCCTGCGCATTCCGGAGGCTACTACTGATGGCCCTGAAATCGAAGCGCGCACCATGCTGCTGCGTCAGCAGGCCATTGAAGCACTGGAGCTTTTGCCGCAGGTGCCGGCCGAACTTGTCGCCGCGATGCAGAACGCGCAATCGGCGTCGGCGCTAGCGGACCTCACCTCGGCCTATTTGGATATCCCGGCGGATCAGAAGCAGGAGATCCTTGAGACGATCGACCTGCCGCTCAGGATGGACAAGGTTTCGCGTCTTCTGTCGCAGCGAATTGAAGTTCTGCGGCTGAGCCAGGAGATCGGGCGGCAGACCAAGGCCGTTTTCGACGAGCGCCAGCGCGAGGCGGTGTTACGCGAGCAGATGGCTGCGATCCAGCGCCAGCTCGGGGAAGGCGACGGCAAATCGGCGGAAGTCGCGGAGCTGAACGCGGCCATCACCAAGGCGCAGATGCCTCCTGAGGTCGAGACGCAGGTTCGCAAGGAACTGCGCCGCTACGAGCGCATGCCTGAGCAGGCGGGCGAAGCGGGAATGCTCCGCACTTATGTCGACACGATGGTGGAACTGCCGTGGGCGTTGCCTGAAGAGAAGCCGATCAGCATTGCGGATGCGCGCCGCATCCTTGAAGAAGATCACTTCGGCCTCGAAAAGATCAAGCAGCGCATCATCGAATATCTCGCGGTTCGCAAGCTCGCGCCGCAGGGCAAGGCCCCGATCCTGTGCTTCGTCGGTCCTCCCGGCGTGGGCAAGACCTCGCTCGGCCAATCGATCGCGCGTGCGATGGAGCGTCCTTTCGTGCGCGTCAGCCTGGGCGGCGTCCATGATGAAGCCGAGATTCGCGGGCATCGGCGCACCTATATCGGAGCACTGCCCGGCAACATCATCCAGGCCATAAAGAAGGCAGGCGCACGCAACTGCGTCATGATGCTGGACGAGATTGACAAGATGGGCCGCGGCTTCCAGGGCGATCCCTCCGCGGCGATGCTGGAAGTGCTTGACCCCGAGCAGAATTCGACGTTCCGGGACAATTACCTCGGCGTGCCCTTTGACTTGTCGCGCGTCACTTTCATCGCGACCGCGAATTTGCTCGACACGATCCCCGGGCCTTTGCGCGACCGCATGGAGATCATCGAACTGGCCGGCTACACGGCAGAAGAGAAGCTGCAGATTGCCCGACGCTACCTCGTGGCGCGTCAGCTTGAAGCTAACGGGGTGACTGCTGAGCAGGCGAGCATCGACGACGACGCCTTGCGGCAGATCATTCACGATTACACCCGCGAGGCTGGTGTCCGCGCGCTCGAAAGAGAGATCGGCAAGGTTTTCCGGCACGTCGCGGTCAGGATCGCGGAAGCCCCTGGCGACAAGATCCACATCACGGCCCACGACCTGACGGAAATTCTCGGGCAGCCGCGTTTCGAGAACGAGGTCGCCATGCGCACCAGCGTGCCAGGCGTCGCCACGGGGCTCGCCTGGACGCCTGTCGGCGGCGACATCCTTTTCATTGAGGCGACGCGCGCGCCGGGCAAAGGCAGCCTGATCCTCACCGGTCAGCTTGGGGACGTCATGCGGGAGAGCGCGCAGGCGGCGCTGAGCCTCATAAAGAACCGCGCTTCATCGCTCGGCATCGATCCGGCCGTTTTCGAGAGGAGCGACATTCACATCCACGTTCCGGCAGGCGCCACGCCTAAAGATGGCCCCAGCGCTGGCGTCGCGATGTTTACCGCGCTATATTCCCTCCTGAGCGGGCGAACCGTGCGCAACGACACCGCCATGACCGGCGAAATCAGCCTGCGCGGCCTTGTCCTGCCCGTGGGCGGCATTAAGGAAAAGGTCACTGCGGCCGCGCGAGCGGGTCTGAGGCGTGTTATGCTTCCCGCTCGGAATAAGCGCGACTACGACGACATCCCTGAAGACGCCCGGAACAGTCTGGAATTCATTTGGCTGGAACGGGTAGACGACGTGATTGCATCGGCCTTGGAGGCCGAAAGCGAGGAGCTGCGGGACCCCTCTCTGGTTCCCGCGAATTGACGGACTTATGAGCGCTGGGGCGGGGTTTGATGCGGGTGTCGCGCCGCCGCAAACTCCTCGTCGAGCGCGGCTTCCAGCTCCAGCAGATCCGCGGGCGGCGGATTGCCGAACACGCGAAATTCATTGAGCTTCTCTTTCAGCTGAATGTACAGCTCATATCGATCGTGCGGCGTATTCGCTAAAGTCTCCAGCAACATGTTGATTTCGGCTTTGAGCGATTTGAGAGCCATGCCACACACCCAGAAGATAAGATCACGTCCGGATGGAATAATGCGCCAAATTACTCTGATATGCATCAAACATTTGCCGTCCGTCCGGCCTTTCTAAAGGCAATGTTTAGGCGTTGGGTAGCCGTAGCGTATTGAGGGTGCATATCATGCTGGACAAGCAAGACGAGGGTCGGGAAGCGGACGGCGGACTTGAGGCGGAGCAATCGCCGTTTTACATAGCCGCGGCGGGCGCGCCTTCGCGGCCCCGTTGCATCCTGAAGCAGAATGATTGCTTTGCCGTCCTCGATGACCACGGCGCGATCGGCTGCGCTCGTGACGAGGCGGGCGGCCTGTTCGCCCGGGATACGCGCCATTTGTCCCGCCTCGCGTTTCTCATCAACGGCCAGGAGCCGCTGCTTCTCGGTTCGACACTGCGGGACGATAACCTTAACCTCCGCGCCGATCTCACGAACCCGGACATCCTTGCCGGTGACGGCATCGCGCTCCTGAAAGACACGGTGCATATCGGCCGGACCATTTACGTCCATAACGGTGTGTTGTTTGAACGGAGCGCCATGGAGAACCACGGCAACGTCCCTGTGACACTGGACGTGACCATCGATTTCGATAGCGATTTTGCCGATCTGTTCGAAGTGCGCGGCATGCGGCGTGCCGCCCGAGGGTGCCTCCAGAAAGAGGTGATCAAAAACAAAGTCGTTCTTCGCTATACCGGCATCGACAACAAGGTGCGTGAGACGGCGCTGACGTTCGAGCCGGAACCAACCGAACTGACGACGACAGCCGCAAAATACACGCTGACGCTCCCCCCGGCCGCTCCCTGGCGGCAGTTCGTGACGGTATCCTGCGACGGCGAAGGGCGTCCGGCAGCGCCATCATTCCTGCGCGGGCTTCTGCAGGCGAGGCGCGACCTTGTCGGTCATCCGCATGACGTTGCATCGATCGAGACATCGAACGCCGTGGTCAACGAGATCGTCTGCAGATCGCTGGCCGATCTCAGGATGCTGATGACGGCGACGCCCGAGGGCAAATATCCCTACGCCGGGATTCCCTGGTATTCGACGACGTTTGGCCGCGACGGCCTCATTACGGCCATGCAGATGCTCTGGTTCGATCCGTCGGTGGCGCGCGGCGTGCTGCAGCGGCTCGCTCATTTCCAGGCCAAGACCTTCGACAAAGACTCTGACGCACAGGCGGGCAAGATCCTGCACGAGATGCGCTGCGGGGAGATGGCGGCCCTCGGGGAGGTGCCGTTCGGCTGCTATTACGGGAGCATCGATTCGACGCCCCTTTTCATTCTTCTCGCCGGTCTTTACGTTGAGAGGACCGGCGACCTTGGCTTCCTGCGTCAAATCTGGCCGAACATCGTCCGTGGTCTCGACTGGATCAAGGCTTCGGGTAATCCCGACGGCGACGGTTTCGTGGAATATGCGCGGGCAACAGAGAAGGGGCTTGTGAACCAGGGCTGGAAGGATTCGCATGATGCGATTTTCCACGCCAACGGGGATCTGGCCGAAGGCCCGATCGCCCTGGTTGAGGTTCAGGGTTATGTTTATGCCGCTTGGCTGGCCGCAGCGAGATGCGCCCGCATGCTGGGGGAGCGCGACCGGGCAGATAACCTCGTCGCGAAGGCAGAAGACCTGCAACGGCGGTTCGAGGAGGCCTTCTGGTGCGAGGATCTGGGCACTTATGCGCTGGCGCTTGACGGCAATAAGCAGCCTTGCCGCGTGCGAACCAGCAATCCGGCGCATGCAATGTTCACAGGCATCATGGCTCCGGACCGCGCTCGAAAGGTGGCGCGGGACATTTTGCGCCCCTCGTTCTACTCGGGGTGGGGCATTCGGACCGTGGCCGCAGGCGAAGCGCGTTACAATCCAATGTCGTATCATAACGGCTCGATCTGGCCGCACGATAACGCCATCATCGCAAGCGGCCTCGTCCGCTATGGATTGAGCGATGGCGTCGTTCCGATTTTCAACGGCATGATGCAGGCGGCCGCCTACATGGATCAGCGCCGCCTACCGGAGCTGTTTTGCGGTTTCCCAAGACGCCGGAGCCGCGGGCCGACGCTCTATCCCGTCGCCTGCTCGCCGCAAGCCTGGGCCAGCGGCGCTGCGTTCCAGCTCATCCAGGCCATTCTCGGCCTGGAGTACGATCTCTCCATGCGAGCCATTCGCCTGCGTAATCCTGCTGTTCCCATGTCAGTCGGCACGATTACAGTGCGCAACATGCGACTGGGAAATGCGGCGATCAGCTTTACGGTGACACCGCATTCCAACGGCACGATTTCACTCGGCGTGTTGGAATCCACCGGCAACATCAAGATCTCGGTCGTTTTGGACGCGCCCGCCTAACGGGGCGCGCCATGCGGCAAATACGTGTAGATCAGGCCGAGCGTGATCAGAACAAGGACCGTCGTCAACGCAAAAACGGTGATCTTTTTCGTGAGGGAGGCTTCCGCATAGTACGATTTGTCAAGCCGCTCGGGTGCTTGCGCCTCTTGAGCAAGGGGATTCGTCTCCTCCTTGATCGCTGCTTTGACTTTCGGCGAAGTTGCGGCGCCCCCGCCCGCCTCTAAGTCTGTGCCACGCGGAACCGCCGCCGGTTCGGATGCCGTGATTTCTCCTTCGTCGATCTCGCGACGAAGGTCCTCCGGGTGACGCTTTTCCTTGCCGTCTTGGCCATTTTCGAGAGGCATGGGTGACCTTCTTGTTTATAGGGTTAGCGCTGTTTTCGCGGCAATCTACCATAAAGACGGCGCAATTCATCCTTCGCCTTCTCGAGGATTTTTTTGCGGCGTTCTGGAAGTTTTTTTCCGGCGCGATTGATGTAGAAGGTAAGCATCGACATTGCGGAGCGGAACGGGCCCGTCCTACGGCTCGTGCTTTCCTCGGCGGATTCGCTGAGAGAGCGAGCAATCTTGGCGGGATCGTTCAGCGTGAAAACCTCCGGCTCAAGGCTGAGCGCATCGCTTGTTTCAGTGACATGTCGCGACCAACGCTTTTCTTCCGGCGAAGCCATGGTTCTACTCCTGTATCCGCGCGACAAAGCTCTCTCTGCTTAATGCTCCTCACGGAATTATGTTCGATGAGGACGCCGCGCCGCCATCGAACTCGCGGAACGGAGCCCGATACGCAGCATTCTGCCTGCGTGGAACACAATGAGCCCCCGCAAGCGATAGCATCCTATCTCCTCACGCATTGCCTCCTGGGATGCGTCATAGGCGTGGTGTGGGGATTGCTCATGCTGGCCACGAATACAGCCGGACTTCGTGAACTCTTGATCTCTTCTTCTTTTCCCGCTGCAACTTTCCTCCTCTTCCTGCTCGGGTCGATTATCACGATTTTGCCAGTCGTCGTTGCCGCGGCAATCTGGAAACTCGCCGCCTAAAAGCCTCCTGCGCTTAACCGGACGCGGGCCTCGATACGCTTCCGCATGAACATTGGACCTCACTTTTATCCCCGGATTGGCTTGCCGGTTGCGTTTGCGTCATGGATTTTTCTTGAGTGTGGATTGTATGAGAAAGCGCCTTGCGGGGAAGTTAATGGAATAAGTGATTGTTATTGCTAATAAAATTCAGGAACGGAAGGGCGCTCCCGGCGCACGCGCGGGCTGGTCATGGTTAACAGGGGAAAATGGGATTATATTTAACGGACTTTTCAGAGCCCACTTAATGCCAAAATTCCGGCATTAAATTCTATTTAATGGGGCGGTCTGCGCTAAAAAAGCTCTTCACTTTCAACTCGTTGGAAGCGCCTGTCTACCGTCCTCGTAGGCCTCGTTCTGCGCCGGATAAAGGGATGGTTAAGCCTAATCAAGCGTAAATAGGACCAGAAATAAATCGGCGGCGCTCTTGTTAACCAGCTTCAGATTAATGCTCGGCGCCGGGAAGGAAGCGTTAACCCTCGAGGGCATAGGGCGGGCACCGTCGGAGATGGCAGCCTGCATTTAGAGCGCGTCGAAATTGTCATGGCCGCCCTCCGAGGACCCTTCGAGGCGGCCATCTTGGATAATAATTTCCGATTTTTTGGATTTGAAGGCTGGATGGTCTGGTCAAGCCCGGCCATGACATAGGGCCCAGCGGGCGCACGGGTGAGTTGACCTTGCGCCGCTACGGTTCCGATTTTCCGCACCGCCGCGCTTGCAGCGATGCGCTGCTATCGCTGCATTCCTGTCGGGCGCGCTTATTTACGCGCCCCGGCAGTCATGGTATTTCAATCCGCATGCGAATAGCGGGCAGCCATATTTTCACTTTCGCGCGCCGACGATGGATCGAGCCTCGATAGCGGCTGCGTGGCAGGGTTATTTCGCTTAAGCACGCGAGCCTCTCACCAATATTCCCCTTATCGAAAACAGGTTCGCGATGACGACGCCATCCGTCTTGATCCGGCTTCAAGCGCCGGATGATCATGATGCCCTGCTCTCCTTGAATGAAAAGGCGTTCGGGCCGGGCCGTTTCTCCCGCACCGCATACCGCGTTCGCGAGGGTGCGCTGCGCGAGCCCCGGCTCAATCTCTGCGCCGTTCTCAAAGGCGAAATTATCGGCTCGGTGGACTTCACGCCGATCGCCATCGGGGGCGCGCCGCAATCGCTGCTGCTCGGCCCCCTGATCATCGCCGACGATCACAAGAACCAGGGCCATGGTCTTCGGCTCATGTTGGACGGACTTCGGCGCGCGCGAAACCTTGACTACAGGCTGGTGATCCTGGTGGGCGACTTGCCCTACTATGCGCGCGCTGGATTTCGCGCAACGCCACAGGGACGGATCCTGTTCCCCGGGCCGGTCGACCCCGCGCGCATTCTCTACGCCGAGCTTGATCCTGACGCGCTTGAGGCCTATCGCGGCTTGGTCAGGGGAATCCCTGCTGAGCCAGCATCATCCGGCGCGCGCTGCAGCGCGTAACGACGGCGGCGGATTTCATGATGCGCCGCGTCCGGGATTCGCGGCTTAGCCATCGAATGAACGGCGAGATTGCGCCGCTTTATTTTCCAACGGAGTGGGCCGGTTGCGGAAGAAGGTTCGCCTTGCAGAATGCCTCAACCGCGATGCCTGCTTTGGGCTCCCATAGCGGTCAGGGTGAGAAATTGAAAGATCGGCCCAAAATTATCGCTTTCGATCTGGAGCTAG
>CAVXRT010000004.1:0-67713 GCA_963764115.1 uncultured Alphaproteobacteria bacterium | reverse complement strand
CCTCTCTCCCGGGTGGCAGGTTCTGCGAGACCTGTTCAGCACCCTCCGAAGTCGCGGGAGCGCACCTAAGAAGCTTGGCGGCTTACTCTATCATTCTCGGCTTGAAGCGGAGCGGCGATCATTTATCCTTAAGACATGGGCGGCGCTCCGAGGGCGGCGGCATTCTTTGCAAATCCGCTCGCCTTCCAAAGAAGGACAAGGCCATGGATGCAAGCGAGGCCTATCTCAGCCACAAAGTGCTTGACGCTGAGCACCGGGGCCAGATTGATCTTCTTCTCCAGGTTGAAAAAGAATTCAGCGGCGCCGCGAACCCCGCCCGGCTTGCCTTCCTGCTGGACCGCCTCATCGAGTTCACCGACATTCATTTCATGAGCGAACAGGTTTTGATGCGCGAACGCGCCTATCCCGGCCTGCCCGCTCATGAGGAAGAACACAGCCAGCTCATCGAGCACATGCGCAGCTTTCAAAGGCGCGTTGAGGCGGAGGGGCGGAGGCTCACCGCAGACCATGTGTCAGGCTTGCGCGGCTGGGTGCTTCACCACATCCAAACCAAGGACGCCGCCTTCGCTCGCTATCTCGGCAGGGACACACATGACGCCTGAAAACCCTCCCGAGCTCGAAGACCAACGCGGAACCCCTCTCCCATGAGAGCCCTTGCGGCCAGGCAACCACCCTAAAAGACGCTCCAACAATTATAGGATAGAAAAATATATAAAATAGATACATAAACTTGAATCATCCACAGATCAGCTATTTCTGTATTTTTTTTTCTTCCTGTAATTGTTAGAGCGCGAAATTGCCTGGTCGCCTGGCCGCAAGGGCTCTCAATGGGGATCTTCCATACTGTTATCAACCACGTTTTCCGGGGCCAGCCATTTAAGGAAGCCCATTCATTATCCCCGGCGACCCACCCAGCGTCTTCAAGGAAGAGCAAGTCGTAGAGCTCCCTGCACCATGGCCCGGACTTGCTCTTCCCTATCGGCTTGCAAGTCGATCGAAACCTTCGATTGCCGGTCAAGCTTCGTGCCTTAGAGGAGGCTAAACAGGCTCTCATGGGCTTCCCGACAATCATGACGGCTAAAGTGCAATTCTCCCGCCCTGGGTCGATAGCGGCTGTGCCGGTTTCCTCGCGATTCTATGCGCGCCATGACGGCTTCGGGATCCTATTAGCGGTCATTTGAGAGAAGGCTAAGACACTTTACGAAGGCGGACATGCAATTGCCAAAGTTCCGCTATTTCAAACGTATTTTGGGATGGGCTGAAGTTCGCATCTATCTTTGGGTCGGTGGCATTCACAGCCAGCTAATGGATTTTGCTGGCGCTGCGGATATTAAGGAATATTTCTAAGGAGGAACAAAATTGCGATGTGGATGCAATCTCGTCATGAAGTGATAGTACGCATTTGTATCGCATATGTTTTTATCGCCACAGGAACGTATTTGTTGTTCGACGGGATGGAAAACGCCACTGCGGAGGGGCAACCATTTTCATATGGCATTTGGGAGCATCTAAATTTTTTGGCATGGTCAATGCCATCGTTGGTCGCGATGACTTATCTTACTATCGGAAGTAGTTTTCGTTTTTTTTCATGGCTGTTTACCGCTTTCTGTTGTTATTGGGTATACAAAACATTTGAGAGTTATCGCAAAGGGTTTGCATTTAGTTACTGGCATCAAGGCGATCTCGTTTGCACTGCATGTGACAACATTTATTCCACTTTGGCGGCTGCAACGGTTGTGTTTGGACTTTGTGTATTTATTATTGTGTTGATCCGCTGGATTCATGGCAAGCAGCCCAGAGGAGTTCCTTTATCAATTGGCGCGTTTGCACTTGCCTTGCTTTTGTTTTTTGCCTTCGCAGTTGGAATATCCTGAGTATACGCACGAAGCGACACGTGTTGCCCGTCATCCAGCTATGTCAATCTGCCTGATGAGGGCGCTCTCGCGAATAGCCCGCTATCGGATCCGCAAGCGAGCATCGCGCCTCAAGCAGTCTTCGAGACTTGTTTTTTCGGCTTTCGGCCTGAACGAGCCCTTTGGGCCGTTTCATCCGTGGGCTTGTCGAGACACGTTTGCCAGCACGATTTCTTCTCGAACGGGCCGCAGGGCGATTTTCGGGCCGCCGCCGAGCGTTAGCTATGGGCCGAAACCCGAGAAGGTGCGCTCTGATCTTCTCGCGCTGCTAGATGAAATGCGCGCCGCCGAAGCCACGCCCTGGAGCGAGAAAGACTGCCGCTTTTTCCGTAGATGACGAATTGGCTGCCCAAGGAAGAGGCCGTACAACTGTGCATGAAGTTCGAGACGGAGCGGGCGCGGCTACTGGCCGCTTGACGGCTTTTGGCGGGCGGGCAGCCGCTATGATCGGCATGACGCTTGCAAGCTTGGCTTAAGCAAAGCACATTGCCCGCAAAACGAATCCAAGCCGCCCCGCCAGGAGACACGATGGCCCTCCACGTCGCGCTCAACCACCGCACGGAATATGTCTACGACCGGCTCACCGCCCTCGGCCCGCAGATCGTGCGCCTTCGCCCCGCGCCGCATTCGCGAACCCCGATCCTGTCGTACTCGCTGAACATCACGCCGAAAGACCACTTCATTAATTGGCAGCAGGACCCGTTCGGCAATTACCTGGCGCGCCTCGTGTTTCCGGAGCAGACGCGCGAGTTCAAGGTTGCGGTCGATCTCGTGGCCGACATGGCCACGATCAATCCGTTCGATTTTTTCATCGACGAATATGCGCGCGACTTTCCGTTCAAGTATGAGCCGGAGCTCAAGGAAGAGCTGACGCCCTATTTGAAGGCGTCCGAGCCGGGGCCGCTGCTCAGAGATTATCTCTCGAAGCTTCGCATCGACGCGAAAACCACCATCGACTTCATCTGGGCGCTGAACGGGCAGCTCCAGCACGACGTGAAATATCTCATTCGCATGGAGCCGGGCGTGCAGACGCCGGACGAGACGCTGCGCAATAAATCCGGCTCCTGCCGCGATTCCGGCTGGCTTCTCGTCAATATCATGCGCAATTTCGGGCTGGCGGCGCGCTTCGTCTCGGGCTACCTGATCCAGCTCAAACCCGACGTGAAGTCGCTCGATGGCCCTTCGGGCACCGACCACGATTTCACCGACCTGCATGCCTGGGCCGAAGTGTATGTGCCCGGCGCGGGCTGGATCGGGCTTGACCCGACCTCGGGCCTGTTCGCGGGCGAAGGCCATATCCCGCTCGCAGCGACGCCTTCGCCGCAGAGCGCCGCGCCCATCACCGGCATGCATGAAGAGGCCGAGGTCGAGTTCTCGCATTTCATGAAGGTGACGCGCATCCTTGAAAGCCCGCGCGTGACGCTGCCTTACACGGAGGAGCAGTGGGCCGCCATCGCGAAGGCGGGCCACGAGGTCGACCGGCGCCTGAAGGATGGCGACGTGCGCCTTTCCATGGGCGGCGAGCCGACCTTCGTTTCCATCGACGACGTCGATGGCGCGGAATGGAACACCGACGCCGTCGGCCCGACAAAACGCCTCTACGCCGAAACCCTGATCCGCCGCCTGCGCGACAAGTTCGCGCCCGGCGGCCTTCTGCATTACGGGCAGGGCAAGTGGTACCCGGGCGAGCAGCTTCCGCGCTGGTCTTTTGCGGTCTACTGGCGCGCCGATGGGCAGCCGCTGTGGGAAAATGAGAGGCACATCGACAGCGAAATCCCGTCGAGGCCTGTGACGCAGGCGGAAGCCGGGGTCTTCGCCGCAACGCTCGCCGAGCAGCTGGGGCTCCCCGCAGACTCGGCCATGCCCGCTTACGAAGATCCTGCGCATTTCCTTCTGGTCGAGCAGAAGCTGCCCATCAACGTCGACCCCGCCGACAACAAGCTGGAAGATCCGCAAGAACGCGCGCGCATTGTCAGGGTGTTCGAGCGGGGCCTCGACAAGCCATCCGGCTATGTCATGCCGATCCAGGTCTGGCACAGCCAGGCGAGCGGGCGAAGCTGGGTTACAGAGCGCTGGAAACTGCGGCGCGAGCGTCTGTTTTTGCTGCCGGGCGATTCACCGGTCGGGTTCCGGCTGCCGCTCGGCTCGCTCCCGTATTTTGGGGCCGCGAATGCTTCTCATGTGATCCCGATCGACCCGTTCGCGGCCCATGCCGCGCTGCCGCCGCGGGACGCGCTCCTGCGCGACAGACGGCAGTCGGTCACGCTGCTTGAGCCGCCTGTCTATACGTATGCTCCCACGGAGGTTTTCGGATCGGTTCGCACCGCGATGGCGATCGAGCCGCGCGACGGGCACATGTGCATATTCATGCCGCCGCTCGCCGACGCCGAGGATTACGCCGCCCTTGCCGCGGCCATCGAGGAAACCGCGAAGATAACGGGCACGCCTGTTCATATCGAAGGCTATCACCCGCCCTCCGACCGCCGCCTGAACGTCATCAAGGTCACGCCCGATCCCGGCGTCATCGAGGTGAACATTCATCCCGCGACCAACTGGGATGAGGCTGTCTCCATCACGGAGACGCTTTACGAGGAGGCGAGGCAGTCACGGCTCGGCACCGAAAAGTTCATGGTCGACGGCCGCCACGCGGGCACCGGCGGCGGCAACCACATCGTGCTCGGCGCAAGCATACCCGCCGACAGCCCGTTCCTGCGCCGCCCGGACCTGCTCAAGAGCATCATCACCTTTTGGCAGAACCACCCGTCGATGTCCTATCTGTTCTCCGGCATGTTCATCGGGCCGACGAGCCAGGCGCCGCGCATCGACGAGGCGCGCAACGATTCGCTCTACGAAATGGAGATCGCGTTCAAGCAGGCGCCCGATCCGAGCGAAGGCTGGATCCCGTCCTGGC
This sequence comes from uncultured Alphaproteobacteria bacterium, assembly GCA_963764115.1. Lineage (GTDB taxonomy): Bacteria > Pseudomonadota > Alphaproteobacteria > Rhizobiales > Rhodomicrobiaceae > Rhodomicrobium. The sequence continues at coordinate 62,889 of CAVXRT010000004.1, read as the reverse complement.
TCGTGGACCGCATCTTCCGCAATCTCCTGATCGACTCGAGCGGTAACACGCATCGCGCGGAGATCTGCATCGACAAGCTTTATTCGCCCGACAGCTCATCCGGTCGGCTCGGCCTCGTCGAGTTCCGCAATTTCGAGATGCCGCCACACGCGCGGATGAGCTTGGCGCAGCAGCTCCTCTTGCGCTCGCTGATCGCGTGGTTCTGGGAAAAGCCTTTCAAACGCCCCCTCATTTCGTGGGGAACCGAGCTGCACGACCGGTTCATGCTGCCCGAATTCGTCTGGCAGGATTTCAAGGACGTGATCGCGGAGCTGCGCGAGGCGGGGTTCCCGATGGAGCTTGAATGGTTCGCGCCGCATTTCGAGTTCCGCTTCCCGGTCTACGGGACCGTCAACTATGACGGCATCGAGATCGAGCTGCGGCAGGCGCTTGAGCCGTGGCATGTGCTCGGCGAGGAAGGCGCGCCGGGCGGCACGGTGCGTTACGTGGATTCCTCGCTCGAACGCCTGCAGGTTAAGGTGAAAGGCAATCTCGGCACGCGCTACCAGGTTGCCTGCAACGGCGTCACCGTGCCGCTGAAGCCGACCGGCACGCATGGCGAGGCGGCGGCAGGCGTCCGCTTCCGCGCGTGGTGGCCGTCAAGCTGCCTGCAGCCAACCATCCCGCCGCACACGCCGCTGGTGTTCGACCTCTACGACAGCTGGGCCGGCCGCTCGATTGGCGGTTGCCGCTATCATGTCGCGCATCCGGGCGGGCGGGCTCACGACACTTTCCCGGTGAACGCGCTCGAGGCGGAGACGCGGCGGCTGGCGCGCTTCGAGACCTACGGCCATACGCCCGGTACGATGACGCCCTACAACCCCGGCCCGAACCCGAACTTCCCGCACACGCTCGACCTGCGGCGCATCGCATTTTGACGATGCGCCGCCCCAGTTCTCTCTAGGCTTCGACAATCGGCACGAAGCCGCCGAAGATCATGCGCTGGCCCTCGAAGGGCATCGCGGCGGCCTGCAGCCGTGCGTCATCCATGGCTTTCTTGATGCCCTCGTTGCGCGCCTCGCGGGAGGGCCAAAGGATCCATGAGAAGACGACGGATTTGTCGGGCTTTTTCTGGACCGCCATCGGAAAAGAGGTGACCTTGCCGTCCGGCACATCGTCGCCCCAGCACTCGACGACGCTCAGGGCGCCGTGCTCCTTGAAGACCGCGGCGGCCTCTTGTGCGTGCTTCGTGAACGCGTCGCGGTTGCTGGTGGGAACCGCCATAACATATCCGTCGACGTAGCTCATTGCGTTCGCTCCCTGTTGTTTCTCTTAAGGCGAGGCGTCACAAGCGCATTCATTTGCGCTGAACGAGCGCTCCCGTCGGAGAAAACCTCGCGGGGCCCGCCCCGTTTCCCATCAGGGCTCGAAGATCAGAAAGATGTAGGTGGCGAAGATGATGAGGTGCACAAAGCCGTAAAGAATATTCGTTCGTCCCCGCCCGAAAGTGAGCGTGCTTATCAGGAGCGTCAGGAACAGGAGCACCATCGATGCATTGGACAGGCCGAGGACGAGTTCGGTCCCGAGATAAATGGTGATAAGGGCGACGGCTGGCACGGTCAGCCCGATCGTGGCAAGCGAAGAGCCCAGCGCCAGATTGATGCTTCGTTGCAATTCGTTGGTCAAGGATGCGCGAAGGGCGGTTATCCCCTCGGGAAGAAGGATGAGAAGCGCGACGAGAAAGCCCGATAACGCGTCTGGCGCTCCAACGTAGGAAAGGCCGGTCTTGACCGAGGCCGCGAATGTTTTGGAAAGCAGAACGACCGCGAGCAGCGAAGCAAGGAGAAGAATGGACGCCTTCCGAGGGGCTGCCTTGTTCTCCTCGTTCGAAGCCTCCGCCCCAGATGCCCCTGCATTGACCTCTGTGAAGTGCTCGGTGTGCCTTACGGTCTGGATGTAAAGAAAAACGGCATAAAGCAGGACAGTCACCACGGACACGAACTCAAGCTGCCCGGACGTGAGCGTCGGCCCGGTGGAAGACTGGGTATAGTTGGGAAGAACCAGCGTCAGCACGGAAAGCGCTGTCAGAACCGAGAGATAGGCGCTTGCGCCTTCGACCTCGAAATCCTGCTGGCGGTATTGGAAGCCGCCCGCGAGGATGCAAAGGCCGACAAGTCCGTTGCAGACAATCATGACCACCGAGAAGACGGTGTCGCGGGCGAGGGTGGGGTCAGCGTGATCGCCGAGCGTGAGCGACATGATGAGCGCCACTTCGATGATCGTCACGGAGACGGTCAGCACCAGCGTTCCGAAGGGCTCACCGAGTGCGTGCGCGATCTCTTCCGCGTGAAGCACCGCCACGATTACGGTCGCGAGCAGGACGGGCAATATGGAAATGGAGATGGCCGGGCCGGGCGCCGCTCCCGGCGCGCCCGATCCCAGCGCCTGGATCGCGCCATAGAAGGCCAGCGCCCCTGCGGGCACAAGAAACCGCAAAAGCGAGGTCGCGGAAGGCAGCTTTGAAGCCATCAGGGATCACCGCGCTCGTGTGGCGTCTCGCAATCGCCTACAGCATTTGCGGCTGGCTCTCATAGCCAATTGCGAGACGCAAGCCACACGAGCTCCTTGTTTTTGCCAGTGCCGTTCGAGCTCGTTTCAAACTGGGCGGCAATTCGAAAGACGGGACACTGGCGTTTATCTTGGTCGAGCGCGCTCCTGATGGCGCGAAATGATGGCTTATGCAAGCTGCTTCCTGATCGTAGCCCGCAGAGGGCAGGGAGTGCGGTGAGAGGAGAAATGAGCATTCGACTTTTTGGCGACGGCTTTTCTACATCCGACCTAAAAAAGTTCAATCGGCCTATTTTCGTCATCGGGGCGGAGCGCATTACTGATTTTCGAAGGTGTATTATCAAAATCTGTGGCGGAATATCTACCCGCACGCGCTTTTTGAATGGTTGCTGCTAAATTAACCGCGTGGTCTACAACATACGCCAGATTTTCGTTTGCCTTGTTCAGGCGTTGGCTTACTAAATCCTGAAACTGCATAGACCCCAGCAATTCCATCACGATTTCGAGCTATCTCTTCGTTGTCCTGTTGTGTCTTAGCAAGAATTTCCTGCTCATGCTCGACAAGAGATTTCAAATCTTTTCCAAGTTGATCAATTGTGAGAGATATTGAGTCCAAGTCCAATTTCTCTTCGCGCGCCTGCCGGACCGTCAAAGCCGCAACGCTCTCATCAATAGCGACTGTCACTGTTTGCAGGCCCTTGCTGATATCCTTCGCGGCCTGGTCGGACTGCAGCGACAACTCTTTCACCTCGGACGCCACCACAGCAAACCCGCGTCCGGCCTCTCCGACCCTTGCCGCTTCAATGGTGGCGTTAAGCGCGAGCAAGTTCGTCTGCTCCGCCACTTCCCGGATGCTATGAACAATGCCATCCAGACTGCGAACCGAGTTGGTGATGCGGACGAGACGGTTGCGGCTCTCCGCCATCGCCGCCGTTCTTTCGGCTAGGAACTGGATAAAAAGCTCGTTGTTCGTGCGAAGGCATTCCTGCGTTTGTTCGATAATTGGAATGATCTTTCCACTCGCGCTCCCTTCCAGATATCGGACAAGTCCTTCCAGGATAGTATCGGCTCTCTGAAGCTTGGTTATCACGCTCGTGGCGGCCAGTTCCGTTTCCCTGACGGCGCCCTCCAAATGTTCGCCCACAACATGAACGAAGGGGCTAACGGCGCAAACCGCCTCGCTGAGACGTTCGACATCCAGGGGCTCATCCGGCAGGGAATTGGGCTCGACGGAAACGGGCGGCAGGGGCGCAAGTTCCTGCGCACGATGTGTTTCCTCCGCATGTCCTGGCCCGTCCAAAGACCCGGCGACGGCAAGCGCGACAGCCGTCGCCACAAAGGCCGTCAGGAAACAAAGGCCCGCAGCCGTAAGATTTTGCCCCCCGGATGCGTAGCCCGCCAAAGCAGTAACAAGCGCCGTCGAGGAAGCGACGCCTCCGATCACTGTGAGGCTGTAACGCGGGCGCGTGGCGCACGGAGCTTGCTCAAGGGCGTCACCCACTCCCACGGCGGGCTGTAGGCGGCTCATGGCCTGCGTGACCGGAGCTAAAAATATATCTAGTATTTGCACGCCAAGTCCCTCAGCTTACATAAGCTTATGCGCCTTGGCGGCCATGTGTACCAGCTAAAGTTGTGCAATGCTTTGTCTCACACCCATCATCTATAATTTCTTTCGTGTCCCTCTGCTCGAATTAGGCGTGAGCGCTTCGCGTGGCGAGGAGGTCGCGCCAGGCAAGCCGCTTCGCGATAGGTGTGCGGAGCATTGTCGAACCCTCACCTCAGGTCGCGCCCGCGCAAAGTCTCGCGCAGATAGACGGAAACGATCCCTTTCCGTGGATCGTCAAACTGCCCTTTGTTGGGGCTGGACGCAACCTGAGGGCATCCGCAACAATAACCGCTACGATTGTCCGGTTCGCGGGTTTGTTGCGTCGTTCCATTCAGGATGGAGCGCGGCGCTGCAAAAGTTGAGGGCATCCGCCCACAAATTGAAGCTTCATCTCCCAGTCCATGCGTTGGTCGAGCCGCGAATGCCTACTTCATGGTTTCATTGATCTTGCAACGCTTTTTTAACCCTGGCTCCGCCGGCCTGTTAAACAATATAGCGCGCCGCGTTTCTATCATTTTCTCATTTTATTCCAATGCCTTACGGCGGAGATTTTCCGGCTGGGGTGGCGTTTCGCGTCTTCGGGCCAGGGATGCGAACGCCGGGGCCTACCGTCCGCCAATTGCCATGCGCCTTATAAAAACCGTTATATATCAAAAGCTTATTGAGTTCCCGCCTCCCGATGGCAAGCAAAATTACTTACTAACTTAAACGCATGGGTTTTTACAAAACGAAACCAATTTCAGCCCTTCTTTAACCCTTCCAGGGAGCTGACCGCTTCCGGCGCTAACCGTCGAGCGCATCGCGGATGGCGAGGAGGTCGCGCCAGGCGAGCCGCTTCGCGATGGGCGTGCGCAGCAGATAGGCGGGGTGCAGCGTCGCCATGGCGCGGATGCCCGAATAATCCAGCCACTTGCCGCGCAGCTTCATGATGCCCTCGGTTGCGCCCGTGAGCTGCTTCGCGGAGGCATTGCCGAGGAAGACAAGCACTTTCGGGTTCAGAAGCTCGATCTGGCGCTCGACGAAAGGCTGGCAGACCTGCACCTCTTCCGGCGAGGGCGTGCGGTTGCCGGGCGGCCGCCAGAAGACGAGGTTGGTGATATAAAAGTCCGCCTCGGTCAGGTTGATCGCCGCGAGCATGCGGTCGAGAAGCTGGCCCGCGCGGCCGACGAATGGCTCGCCCTGGATGTCTTCATCCTTTCCAGGCGCTTCCCCGATCAGCATGAGCCGCGCATTCGGGGAGCCGCGCGAGAGACAGAGGCGCGAGGCCGTCTTCTTCAGCCCGCAGCCGTCGAATGTCTCCAGCAGCGCCCGCAGCTCGCCGAGGCTCGCGGCGCTTCTCGCAACCTCGCGGGCGCTCATCACGTCAGCGGAGGTTCCAAGCGAGGTTTGCGGCGGAAGCGGCGTCGGCTTGGACCGCTCCAAAGGTTTCCGTTTGATCTCCGGCCCGGGCGCCCCACTTGAAGGGAGAGCCTTGGCGTCTGCTTGAGGTTCGCTGGCGAACCAATTCCGCGGCGCCTCGGCGATGGCCTCGTCGACGCCCATCGCCCGGTACCATTCGAGCAAGACCAAAGCATTATCCTGAAGCGCGCTCATCGCGGGCACAATGCCACGGTGCGCGGATTAATCAAGTTGGCGAAATTGTGCTTTTGCAGCTACATACCACTTGCCAGCCGCGTAACGTCCGGAGCAGGGGGGAAACGATATGGAAGCAAATGGCGCCGCCGTGATCGCCCAGGAGCAGGAGCTTCCGGAGCGCGAGACGATGGAATTCGACGTCGTCATCGTGGGCGCGGGGCCTGCCGGGCTTTCGGCTGCGATCCGGCTGAAGGAGCTTGCGGCGGCGAAAGGCGCGGACATTTCCGTGGTCGTCCTCGAAAAGGGCTCGGAAGTCGGCGCGCACATTCTCTCAGGCGCGGTGATTGATCCGGTGGGGTTGAACGCGCTGTTCCCCGACTGGAAAGAGAAAGGCGCTCCCGTCACCCAGCACGTGACTGAGGACAAGTTCTACTTTCTCGGCGAGCGCGGCGCGACGGGCATCCCGCATTTCCTGATGCCGCCGATGATGTCGAACAAGGGCGCTTATATCGTCAGCCTCGGCAACGTCGTGCGCTGGCTGGGCGAACAGGCCGAGGCGCTCGGCGTGGAAATCTACCCGGGTTTCCCGGCGGCGGAAGTGCTGAAGGACGCCGAAGGACGGGTGATCGGCGTCGCCACGGGCGATCTCGGCATTGGCCGTGACGGCAAGCCCAAGGATGAATTCGCGCGCGGCATGGCGCTTTACGGCAAATACACACTGATCGCGGAAGGCGCGCGCGGGTCGCTTGCGAAGAAGCTCATCCGCGATTTCGGCCTGGATGCGAATTGTGTGCCGCAGAAATACGGCATCGGGCTGAAGGAGCTGTGGCAGGTCAGGCCGGACCAGCATAAGCCCGGACTGGTCCAGCATACGATGGGCTGGCCGCTCGAAGACCGCACGGGCGGCGGCTCGTTCATGTATCACTACGGCGAGAATCTCGTCGCGCTGGGCTTCGTCGTGCATCTCAATTATGTGAATCCCTACACGAGCCCGTTCCATGAATTTCAACGCCTCAAGACCCATCCGCTGATTGCGCAGGTCCTGGAAGGCGGCAAGCGCATCGGCTATGGCGCACGCGCCATCGTCGAGGGCGGCTGGCAATCCATTCCGAAGCTGACATTTCCCGGCGGCGCGCTGATCGGATGCAGCGCGGGCTTCGTGAACGTTCCCCGCATCAAGGGCTCGCACAACGCCATCCTGTCCGGCGTCGCGGCCGCCGAGAGCGCCTTCGCAGCCGTCCAGGCCGGCAGGAGCGGCGATGAGCTCATCACTTATGAGGAGAGCGTTCGCAGCGGGCCGATCGCGCGCGACTTGAAGCCTGCCCGCAACGTCAAGCCGCTTCTGTCGCATTTCGGGACGGTCAAGGGGACGCTGCTCTCGGGGTTCGATATGTGGCTGAACACGATCTCGACCTCGCTGTCGCCGACGCTCAAGCATCACAAGCCCGACTACGCGATGCTGAAGCCGGCGAAGGACTGCAAGCCGATCCAATATTCGAAGCCCGACGGCAAGCTCACCTTCGACATCCCGTCTTCGCTGTTCCTCTCCGGCACGAACCACGAGGAAGACCAGCCGGTTCACCTGGTCCTGGCCGACCCGGAGGCCCCGATCAGGGATAATCTGCCGACTTTCGCGGAACCCGCGCAGCGCTACTGTCCCGCGGCGGTCTATGAGGTGGTCACGAACGCGGAGGGCAAGCCGCGCTTCCAGATCAACGCGCAGAATTGCATTCACTGCAAGACCTGCGACATCAAGGATCCCGCCCAGAACATCAACTGGCAGCCTCCGGAGGGCGGCGGCGGCCCGAATTATTCCGGGATGTGAACTATATTTCGGACACGTCAACGGATCGCCGCTGTCGTCATCCCGGAAGGGCGAAAGCCCTATCCGGGATCGTAATACATTGAACCGCACGTACTTTTAACGATCCCGGCTCGCGCTTCGCTTGGCCGGGACGACGGAGCGAGGAAGAAGCCGCGTTCAGGACAACAAATCGTTGGCCAGACCGGCGAAGTTTGCCTGGTTGCGGTTCTGCAAGCACGGGCAGATAAATTCCTGTTGCGAGGAAGCTGCGGCTTTGCCTACCCTGGGTTGCGCAAGATTTCGCATACGCAGAAGCGCTGGTCACGCGTAGGCTTCGCCAGACGGGGACAACCCTCATGACTTACCCGAAGGCCGCACGCGATTTAGTGAGGATCGCCGCTACCTGTTTGCTTGCCACGCTACTCCCGCCGGTGACGGCGTCGGCCGCAGACCTGGAGAACGCAACCGGCAAACCTGCTGTCGACCAACCGGAAGGGGCCTCGAAATGGACCGTCTCAGTCGAGGCAATCGTTTTGGACCGCATAGGCGGTGTAAACCGTACCCTCGTCGAACGCGTGCCGGGCACGGAACCATTTTACAGGACGTTCACTGACACAGGCGCGCAAGCCTTCAACAGCAACCAGTTTCAACAGGGGTTTTCCGCCGGGCCGAAGGTTGACCTGATCTACCGCGGCGACTCCGGCTACGGCGTGGAGCTGTCCTATTTCAATATCTTCAACCAGAGCGCTACCCACGTCACGGGTCCTGATACACCGGCGGACTGGCTCGTGATGAAGGCTCCTGGCATTTTCTGGCAGACGCAAGATTTCCCATACCAGGCGATGGTGTGGAGCGACACGACGAATCTCTATAGCGCCGAGGCCAACGGGCGGCTGGCTCTTTCCAGCCGGGTCACCGTGCTGGCGGGTTTCCGCTGGTTCCAGCTGAATGACACTTTGCAGGGTACATTGAGCCCCGCAGATCGCACCGCCCCGACCTGGAAACAAAGTTGTAACGCCACCAACTGCACTCTTATCGATGTTGCCCAGGCCCTGCCAGGCGGGGCGGCAGGAGCTTATCCCCCTTTCTGGACGACAAACACAGCAAACAACCTCTATGGCTTCCAAATCGGCGTGGATGGAAAGATATTCGAGCTCGGCCGCTTTTCGGTCAATGGGCAGGTCAAGATCGGGCTTTTCGACAACGACGCGGAGCAGTCGACGGGGGTAAGCCTTGAGAAGGCGGTCTACCCGGCAGGCGCCACGGCTAACCGCGCCGCTTTCGTCAGCGAAGCCGGCCTGCAGTTGAAATATCAACTCATGGACGGGCTCGCTCTGAAGGCCGGTTACGAAGCGTTGTGGCTCGACGGCGTCGCCTTGGCGCCCGGCCAGATTCAGGAAACCCTTACAACTTCGTCGCGTGCGCCTGTGCATGCGCTTGGGGTTAACTCCGGCTCAAATGTGCTTTTTCAAGGATTTACGGCCGGGCTGGAATATTCGTTCTAGCAGCCTGCTGAAAAACCGTGAAACCTGCCTTCATCCTTCGACACGCTCAGGATGAGGTGGAGTGTTATCAGCGGGTTGACCCTCATGGTGAGCCTGTCGAACCATGGGCAGCATCCCTTTTTCAGCATCCTGCTAGATGCTTGGCTGGGGCGACCTAAAGGCCGGCGAAAGCGCGCAACTCAGCTTGAGGCAAAAATGCGCAGAGAGGAAAGAGCGTTGCTCTTTCGTAATAGTTGCTGACTAAGCTACAGCTTTAGGAAAATCGTGCGCCGCATAAAACTCGCGGCACAAAGTGACTTGCGCCCAAAACGCAGGTGGTGGGGCCATGAACGAGCAGTCTGCAGGGCATGAGGAGGAACTGCCTCGTACCGCATATCTTGATCATACATTGCGGCGCGCGAGGACGGCAGCCGAGCAGCGGTCCCATCGTTATGTCACGCTCGAGCATCTGCTTCTGGCTCTCTTGGACGATCCGGATGCGGCAAGGCTGCTGCAGACTATGGGCGCGGATATCGCCGTGATCCATAGCACCGTGTCCGACGCCGTGAACAACCGCATGGCTTCCCTTGTCGCGCCGGACGCGCGGGCGTCAAGTTTCAGCTACCGGTTTGATCCGCTGTTCGGCTCTGCGGCCGGGGATGCAAAACGCCTGGGACGCCGCGAGATCGACGGGGCGCTCGCCCTCATCGCAGTCGCAAAGGACGCGGAAAGCAACGCATCCGGGATCCTGGCTGCAAACGGTTTTAACGCTGAGGCCGCTTTAGAGGTGGTCAGAACATCGTCGCAGCCGCAGCGAACGCCGCAGACCGGCGGGGCGCCGCAAAAACCGAGGCAAGTAAAAGCCGCTCCGCAGGAGGCGCCCGTTCGCAACCTCAAAGGCCAGGAGCAGAAAGCCGCGAACGCCGAGGCGTCGAAACCGCCAATGGCGGCGCAGGCCGCCAGCCTGGCGAACGGCGAGGGAACTATGGAGGACATGATTGCGAGCGTCCGCACTATCCTCGAGGCTGAGGAACTCAAAGAGCGGGATCAGACACAAAGGCTCTCGCCTGCGTCACGCTCCGAGCCGCAGTTAAAGCCCAATGGCGGCGCATTCAAGCCGGGCGAGCGCGCACCGGAGGCGGCTGCGCGCCTGGAGCCGCGGATTGGACCGTCGCCGCAGCCGAAGCGGCTTTCCCAGGATGGCGCCTCTGGCATGAGCGGATTTGCAGAGCCGCCGCCTCGGGCATTCGAACTTGAGAAGACCCCCAGGCCGGAAAAACGGGCCGCACCCGGAAGGGCCGCGCCGCGCGGCAGGGCAGGGAACCTCGCCCTGTTGGCCAAGGTCCTTGAGACCATCCCGCGCAACGCGCGCGTCGGCAGTCCCCAAAAGATGCAAATCTCGCTCGGCAGGGAAGAAGCGGGACTTATCTTCGGCCGGTTTGCACGGCGAGGGCCGCAAGCCTCGGCGGGAGGCGAAGCGTGTTGCCGAGCCGTAACGGTGCGTTTGAGCGCGGCCGAAGGGGCGTTCCTCGTCGAAGCGCTCACGCCTGAAACCCAATGGCTCCTGGACCGCCCCGGCGAAGAAGCCTCGGGAACCTGGGCCTGGACGGTAGTTCCCAGCGACAGCGGGCCGAACTGCCTCAAGCTTGCAATGTCGGCGCGAGAGGTGGACGCGAACGGACCCGGAGGCGTGGCGATCTTGCCGGATCAGACAATCAAGGTGCGCGTGCGCGGCAATTTCTGGCTTGCATTTGGAAGCTTTGTGCGCGCTGTGTCCTTGCTCATTACCGGCAGCGCACTGACGATCGGAGCTTTCTACGCTTTTAAAATCGTCAGCAAGCTCTATTAAGCAGCCGCCACCGGAGGCGGGACCGCAGCGAGTTCGCCGCCGGATTGCGCGCAATGCTAGACCGCATGCGGTTTCTCTGGTTTTATAGGCCGCAAAGTCGGCGGAAACATTCGGCTGCAAAATAAGAAGGTTGCCGTTAGGGAGGGGGAGTGAATGCGTGCCAATGTGCGTGCGCGGTTGGATGCGATGCATCCGCCAGATGTCGAAAAGGTCATTGCGTTCGAAGAAGATAGGCGAGGGCGCGGCGTTTTGCCGGGGCAGGCAAGTCAACACTTGCAAGGCGCGTTCTTTAGGGTATCGTTCCGCGGCGCAGTAGACAGGCGGACTTGTATGGCGAAAATCGGCGTTCCCCATTTCCACAACGATATTGGGGTCGAAAAGATACACATCGGCGTCAAAGAGTTTCAGTGTATGGGCGCAAGGCCTCCGATGGATCACCCCCACGTCTATCTCGACATGGGCGCCGACGATCAGATCGTTTGCCCCTACTGTTCGACCCTCTTCATTTACGACGCGAATTTGCGGCCCGACCAAACCGATCCACCCTATTGCCTTTTCGAGCCACAGGAGGCCGACGCGCGATGAAAAACGGCGCACCCAAAGAAATAATTGCGATTGCAGGCGCCGGCCTCGCGGGCTTGGGCGCTGCCATAGCTTTGAAGCTCGCCGGCTTTCCCGTCGAGATTTTCGAGCGGGAGCAGGCTATTCAGCCTATTGGCGCGGGCATCCAGCTCGGACCAAACGCGACCCGCATCCTGGAAAACTGGAAAATTTCGCTGGTCGGGACGGCCTTCGAGCCGGAGGCGATCGAGATTTACAATGCCCGAAGCGGCGCTGTGCTCAATTCAATTCCGCTTGGCTCGACCGCGCGCGCACGCTATGGCGCGCCTTATGTAACCCTTCTGCGCAGGGACTTGCAGACGGGGCTCCTCAACCGCGCACGAGATCTCTGGCATCCCGATCCGGTATGGCTCCCCGGTGACGGACGCAGTCAAGAAGCCCGACGGCCTTCAGATCACCGCCGGAGGGAGGACCTTCACTGTGGGCGCTCTCATCGGCGCCGACGGCATCAGTTCGGCCGTGCGAAAGCTGGCGTGGTGCACGACAGCGCCATTCCCGACCCAGACTGTGGTCTGGCGCGGCATCGTGCCGATCACCTCCGTCCCGCCGGAATTCAGGACCAACGTCGTCCTTTGGATGGCTTCGGGCGGCCATCTCGTCCATTATCCCGTTTCGGGCGGCTCCGCCCTCAATTGTGTGCTCGCCCTTGATGACGACTATAAGTCCGCAGTCAACGGCGCGGCGCCCGATCAGCGTCCTCAACTCCTCGAACGGCTGAGCAACTGGGCCGAACTGCCGCGAAAGGTCATTGGCTTGAGCAGTACATGGCAGCCCTGGCCGCTTTATGGCGTCGAGAAATGGGACGGAGGCCATGGCCGCATCCAGACCATTGGCGATGCGTGGCACGCCATGCGGCCGTTCCTGGCCTCGGGCGGCGTCATGGCCATCGAGGATGGCGCTGCACTGGCTTCATACCTGAATGGCGCCACGATCGAGGATGGGCTGAAGAAATTCCGGGAGAAACGCGGCCCGCGAGTGTGGCAGGTCGCCGAGCGGTCGGCGCTCATGGGCCGGATCTACCACTGCCCGCAGCCTTTCGATGCTGTTCGCGATCTCGCCATCAAAAACGCGTCTGGATCGAGCCTCCTCCAGCGAAACGATTGGCTTTACGGCGCGCGCGTTTAACCGCGGAGCGCCGAAGCTAAATCCCACGTCATCGCCCCGAGGGACCGAGATCGGCTGCACGTTGCAATCCGGCTTCGGCGACCCCTCGGACCTTCCGACGGTGCTCGGTTGCGCCATGGCGCAAGCGACAGCGCGCCTCAGTCCACTGACTGGATAGTCCGCAGGGCGCTCCCATTGCGAAGGTAAAGTTTTTCGCTTGGCGAATAATCTTGTGGGGCTCTCGGAATGATCGACCAAAAATAGCCCTCAAAAGAGAAAATATTCTCTCCGAATGAGGCTGGTTAGCGTTGGGGTTCTTCCGACAGGCCGCCTGCAAACGCGCTTATTCTTTTTGCTACCGAATGGGCCGCCTCACCTAGCGCGTTGATCAGCGACAGCGTAAGTATTTTAGAATGCACGCGCGTGATCGCATATCCGCTGGATTCGTATGATCGCATCCCGTGATTTTCCGGCCCCGGCCGGACCAGCAACAAGAACCCGGAGGCTGTATGGCTGAGAACGACCAAAAAACCAATCGCGCTCCAGGCCGGGGCCGCATCTACGGTTCCATCCTCGAAACCATCGGCGACACGCCCATCGTGCGCCTTGACAAGCTCGCCAAGGAAAAGGGCGTGAAGGCCAACCTTCTGGCCAAGCTCGAATTTTTCAATCCGATCGCAAGCGTGAAAGACCGTATCGGCGTCGCCATGATCGACGCGCTTGAGAAGGCCGGGAAAATCGAGCCCGGCAAGACCATCCTCATCGAGCCGACCTCCGGCAATACCGGCATAGCGCTCGCCTTCGTGGCCGCGCAGAAGGGCTATCGCCTTATCCTGACCATGCCGGAAACAATGTCGATCGAGCGCCGCAAGTTGCTGGCGCTGCTCGGCGCCGAACTCGTGCTGACGCCCGGGCCGCTTGGTATGAAGGGGGCCATTGCAAAAGCGAACGAGCTTCTCGCGGAGTATCCGAACGCCATCATTCCGCAGCAATTCGAGAACCCGGCGAACCCCGAGATCCATCGGCGCACCACGGCTGAGGAAATCTGGAACGACACGGCGCATACGGTCGACATCGTCATTTCCGGCGTGGGCACTGGCGGCACCGTTACCGGCATCGGGCAGGTTCTGAAACCGCGCAAGCCGAGCCTGAAGGTCATCGCCGTCGAGCCGGAGGAGTCGCCGGTGCTGTCGGGCGGCGCGCCTGGGCCGCATAAGATCCAGGGCATCGGCGCGGGCTTCGTGCCGGGTGTGCTCGACCGCGGCGTCATCGACGAAGTGGTGAAGGTGAACAGCGCCACGGCGCTTGAGACGGCGCGGCTCCTCGCTCGGCTTGAGGGTATCCCGGTCGGCATCTCGTCGGGAGCGGCCGTCGCCGCCGCCATCGAGGTCGGCTTGCGCCCTTCGTCCGAGCGCAAGAACATCGTGATTATCATTCCGTCGTTCGCCGAGCGTTATCTGTCGACCGCGCTCTTCGATGGGCTTGTGTAGGAGAGGCGCATATTATTGTCATGGCCGCCCTTGAGGCGGCCATCCAGGATAACAATTTCCAATCTTTTGGATTTTAGGGCTGGATGCCCGGGTCAAGCCCGGACTAGCCAGCTCGCTTAGACTGCCGCACGCTGCTCCATCCAGGAGAGGCCTTCGCGGGCGTAGTAGAAGCCGTTGACGAACGGGATATCGTCCGAGATCTTCTGCAAGCGGGTCTCGGCTTCTTCGGGCGAGCATTTACCGTCGAGGGTGTCGCGATAGATCGACGTGACGGCGACCATGTCCATGTGCTGCGGCGATACGCGGAAGTGCGTGACGCCCATTTTTCGCAGCGCTTCGAGCTCTTTCAACAGCACGACATAACCGTGGCTCTGGGTCGACGTGCCGCTGATTGTCAGCAAATCCTCCCCTGTAACGGTCGTAACTGACAAGCCATTGGGATCGAGGCCGCAAACGTAATTGCAGGAATCCTTGGTGAGTCCGTGGCTTCTCGCGTGATAGCAGCGCATCGCGATCGAAAGCGTCTGGCGTCCGAAAACCATCACCTCGATTTCCGCCGGCGTGTTGGCCAGCACCTTGATGGAGGTGGCCGGAGCCTCGACCGGCAGCACGATGCGGAACGCGCCGTTGCGCAGCGCGAACTCTCTTGCGCCCTCATTGAAGACATTGATGAAGGGGCCTATCACGTGCGGCTTGCCGTGAAGCGATTGGAGACATGCGACGTCATTCGCTTCGACGAGCGCGTCTTCGCTGGCGTGCTTTTTGATGTCGTTCATCTCGCGCGCTGACGTGACAAGCGCGATGGTCGAAATGACGACCTGCTTGCCGGCGCTCTTAAGCCGGTCGGCAACCTGGTAGAAATAGTCCTCGAAATACGGCTCCCGCTTCGAGCAGATGACCTCGCCGAGATAGACGCACTCGACAGGCGCTTCGTCGGCGATCTTGAAGTAGAAGTCGCGGCGCTTCTCCGCGTCCCAATGATAAAGGAGCGGCCCCAAGGTCAGTTGCGCCTTGGCCGTTTTGGCGGTTCCGGCTTCCATCAGCGCCAACCCTTCTTATACGCACCCGTTGTTTGCCGCTTGCCTTCGGAAAGGCCGGAGAGATCGGTTGTCGTGCGCTCCCCTTCGGCCAACGCATCGACCGCCTTGCGGAAAGCGCCCACCACTTCGCTCACATAGGCGCGGCTGCGCTGGCGGCCCTCGATCTTGAGCGCCGCAACGCCCGCCTTCTTCAACTCGGGGAGAATGTCGATGGCGTTGAGCGCAACCGGCTCCTCGAACAGGTAGGAGGCGTTTCCGCGCGTCACATAGCGCGCCTTGCAGGGCGTCGGATAAGCGGCGGGCTCGTTCTTGCTCACCCGGTTCAGCACCACATCGCCAAGGCAGGAGAGAATGTGATCGCCGTCCTCCTTGTAGTTGACGTGGCTTGCGGGCGCGCAGGCGCCTTCGCTCGTCGGCGAAAGACCCGTCATGTACGACGACAGGAAGCAGCGCCCCTCCGACATCGGCCCGACGCTGCCATAAGCGAACACCTCGATCTCGAGGCCGGTCTCCTCGACGACCTTCGCCACTTCGTCGACCGAGAGCACGCGCGGAAGCACCACGCGCTTCACGTCGAACTGGTCGCGGAAGAAATTGATCGACAGCGAACTCGCGGCCGACCCCTGAACCGAGAGATGGCGGCGCAAATTCGGGTGCTTTCGCATCGCATAATCAAGCACGCCAAGATCGGCGAGGATCACGGCGTCGGCGCCGGCCGCGGCCGCGTTATCGACGGCGGCCTGCCAATCCTTCATCTGGCCGGCAGGCGGAAACGTGTTGATGGCGATGAGAACCTTGCAGCCTTTCTTGTGCGCGTAGGCCACGCCCTCGGCCATCTCCTCGACGTCGAAGTTCAGCCCGGGATAGTTGCGGGCATTCGTACGGTCGTTATAGCTGCAATAAACGGTGTCCGCGCCTGCCTCGATCGCGGCCCGCAGGGCTGCGGGCGAACCGGCGGGACAGACGAGTTCAAGAGACTGGGTCATGTTCGGTGGCTTTTTTCTTCTCCCGGACTTCCAGCTTGGCGAGTTGGGTCTTGAGGGTCTTGATCTCGGCCTGAAGGTTTTCGCGCTCGGACTTCCAGTCGGCTGCGCCAGCTTCTTGTTCGTGGAAGGACTCGTGAACGGCGGCGACGCGGTTTCTCGCCGTCTCCCGAACGCGGCCCAGCGCTGTCAGCGCGCGCCCGACAGGGTTCGCGAACGGCCCGAACAGGCCGGTGATGTCCGCGAACAGGTCGATTTCTTCGCGGTCGAGCGTGTTGCGAAGCGCCACGATCGCCGACGTGTCGCCCATGATGACGAGACCGCGCGTGAAGAACAGCGCGTCGCCGTCGATGCGGCCTTCGAGCAGGTTCAAGAGAATGTCGAGATCGCCCTTGATAGTGGCGTCCGCGGCTCCCTGACCCGTCTTCTCAAGAACACGGACCCTCGGCTTCTCGTCGCCCCCGTACTTCAGCTCGAAGCGATGCGGAAGATCGGTGGGATCGACATGGATGATAGCAGGCTTCAGCCGGGCGAGATTTTGGAAAAGCTTGGGGTGGGCGCGCTGCATTCCCCGCATGAGGGCGCCAACCGCGCGCGCCAGAACGAACGGCGGCGTGACATGCATCGCCCCGCGGACGATCGGCGTCGGCAAATTTGATGGCTTCATGGGCGGAATGATGTGTAAAGATGAAGCGCGGGTCAAGCTCGACTTTGCGCGTCATCTGGAAGCGGTTTTTCGCCGGGAGGGCGAGACGGTCTGTTTGCGCGCAATTATGAAGCAGGCCTGAAGCCGAGGCTCCCGCCGCCGCCCAGCCATCGTGTCCCTCGGCGCCGCGCTCATCGAGGACCGGCCCTTGGACCGTGCCGGAGGATGCTTGTCTTCGAGCAGGGGCTCAGGTCCAGGCAGACAGAAGACCCATCCTCAATTAAACTTCACGGCGCGACGTCACAACAGAGGGAAAATCATGAAGTTTGTTAGATTTCAATTGGCGTTACACACAGCAGTCCTGGCAGTTCTTTTTGCTACAGCGGGTCGCGCGGAGGAGAAGGACACGCCTGTTTCGGCGAAAGACCTTCAAACCAAGATAGAATACTGCCAACGCTGCCACCAGCTGTCAGGGCAGGGTATTCGTGCAGCTGCCCCCATACCGCGACTTGCGGGACAACAGGTCGAATATTTCGAGAACCAGTTGCAAGCCTTCATTGAGCACCGCCGACTGCACTCTGTTATGGAAAACGTTGCGCATAATCTCAGCCCGGCAATGCGAAAGGGAATCGCAGAGCACTTTCGGGATCTCAATCCTAAGCCCGTTGGCGGGGCTCCGAGGGAACTCGTGGCTGGCGGCAAGCAAGTCTACGAAGAAGGAGTTCCCGACGCCAATATTCCTCCGTGCGCTTCCTGTCATGGTCCGGATGCGAAAGGGAACGGGGCGTTTCCCCGTCTTGCAGGTCAACTCGATGAATACATCCAGAGTAAATTGCTGAACTGGAGCAATGAGCGGGGGCAGGATCAGGCAAACCCGGATACATCAGCCATCATGCAGCCTATTGCGCACACCTTGACCAAGGGTCAGATTGCAGCCGTCGCGGCCTATCTCAATTATCTCGACTAGATCCTTCCGTTTGCAGCAAGAGGCGCCGGCGGCTAGCTTTTAAACGAAGCTAGCCGGCTATCCTGCGGGCGGGAGATGACTTCAGAACCCAAAAAACTCTTCCCGCAACGCGTCCTCGTATTGCTTCTTGGCAGCCTTCACCTCGTTGCGGATGTCGTCTTCCTTAAAGTGTGCTGCTTCCCATTTATCAACCTCGGCGACCGAATGATTCACCGAGGCGAGGGTCTCCTCTTCCCTGATTGCTGCTATCCATTTCTCGACCGCCGCCTTGTAGGCGCTTTGCATTGCGTCGAGTCTCGACGTGTCATTCATCTCATACCTCCAAACATCGTCAGGCATGCTCAAGGCCGTATGGTGCGATGGGCACGGGTAAGCTCAACCGGGGTGGCGCCTACCCTTTTTGCGACCGTGTGATCGGCCAACTTGCCTCACCCCCATGACATGGTGAAGACGGCCGCTTGGCGCCCGCAAGACGGGTGGTAACGCACCGTAAAAACAAGGGTCTCGCAGGGTGGCCCCGGCTCGCACTGCTCTTGACCTGGTGCTCTACAAGTGCTTACCCTATCGAGCCGATTGGCAAGATTAAGTTACTGCGCTTGACCGTATTCCTGGGCAGGTGGACGCGAAGGCGCCGGCCGGCCCTTTCGGATTTTTTCGCCGTCCTCTTTGACGCTTTTGGCAACGTAATATCCGGATCAGCCCCATGAGTTTGAATCGCGAAACAGTTTTGGTTGATCTTGCGCTTCAGGGCGGCGGCTCGCACGGCGCTTTCACATGGGGGGTCCTCGACCGGCTTCTCGAAGAGCCCTGGCTCAAAATCGACGGCATTTCCGGCACTTCGGCGGGCGCGATGAATGCCGCCGTGCTGGCCTCCGGCTATACGAAAGGCGGTCCCGAGCAAGCCCGAAAAGCGCTTGAGGAGTTCTGGCGCCGCGTCGCGGATGGCGCCCTTTTGAGCCCCTTCAAGCGAACGCCGCTCGATATGCTCCTGGGGCGCTGGACCATGGACACCTCGCCCGCGTTCATCGCTTTCGACATGGCCGCGCGCCTGTTCTCGCCCTACGACCTCAACCCGGCGGGGCTCAATCCTCTCCGCGATATCCTGGCGGCCTGTGTCGACGCCGAGGAACTCAAAAAGTCCTCGATCAAGCTCTTCGTGACCGCAACCAACGTTCATACCGGGCGCGGGCGGGTGTTCCGCAACGCGGAGTTGACCCCGAACGTGCTCCTCGCCTCGGCGTGCCTTCCGACGCTGTTTCAGGCGATCGAGATCAACGGCGAGCCCTATTGGGATGGCGGCTACTCCGGAAACCCGACCATGACGCCGCTTGTCCGCGAATGCGCCTCCAAGGACACGCTGATCGTGGCCATCAATCCGGTCGAGCGGCCGGGCACCCCGCGCTCCGCCGCCGAGATCATGAACCGCCTCAACGAAATTTCCTTCAACTCTACGCTTCTGAAGGAATTGCGCATGATCGCGCTGTTGGCCCAGGCGTCCGATCCCGGCCATGAGGAAGGGGCGAAGTGGGCGGCGATGCGGGTGCACCTCATCTCGAGCCCGATCATGACGAGCCTCGGCTATTCCTCGAAGCTCAATGCGGAGTGGGCATTCCTGACCATGCTGAAGGAGGAAGGCCGCCGCACCATGGAGAAGTTCCTGAAAGCTAGCGGGAACGATCTCGGCCAGCGTTCGACCTTGAACCTGAACGTGCTTCTCGATCAGGTCTGACCGCCATGGGGCTGCTCGGCATCCTGATATCGCTCGGGCTTCTCATCTGGCTCGCCTATCGCGGATGGAGCGTGCTTGTGCTCGCTCCCGCCGCGGCGCTCGCTGCCGCCGCCTTTTCGCGCGAGCCGCTGCTTGCTCATTGGACGCAGACCTTCATGGGCAGCGCCGCGCAGTTCGTGATGCAGTTCTTCCCGATTTTCCTGCTCGGCGCACTGTTCGGGAAGTTGATGGAGGACAGCGGCTCGGTCGAGGCCATCGCGCGCTTCATGACCGAAAAACTGGGACCGCAGCGGGCGTCGCTGGCCGTCGTGCTTGCGGGCGCGCTTGTCACCTATGGCGGCGTCAGTCTGTTCGTCGCCTTCTTTGTGCTCGCGCCGATGGCGCTGGCCATGTTCAAGGCTGCCGATATCCCCCGGAGATTGATGCCTGCGGCGATCTTCCTCGGCAGTGCAACTTTTACGATGTCGGCCTTGCCCGGCTCGCCCGCGATCCAGAACGCGATCCCCATGCCCTTCTTCGGCACGACGCCCTTTGCCGCTCCCGGCCTTGGCTTCATCGCCGCGCTGATCATGCTGGCGTTCGGGCTGTGGTGGCTCGGACGCGCGGAAAAAGCCGCCCGTAAAGCTGGAGAGGGTTTCGGAACGGATGCAGCAAGCGCCGCTGCGGCCGCGGAGGACGAACTCGTTCGCGAACGCGCCACCGTCGCGCAAAGCTTCGACCCCGCCGAGATCTCTCACGGCGCCTCAGCTCGAAGCGCTCCGCCGATCGCACTTGCCGCACTGCCGCTTATCGTTGTCATCGCCGTCAATCTTCTGATGTCGTTCTGGGTGCTGCCGGGGCTTGATGTTTCGTTTCTCGCCGAGGAACGCTGGGGCAAAACCTCGCTGACGGCAGTTGGCGGCGTCTGGGCCGTGATCGTTGCGCTGGCCGTTGCGATTGCCGTCCTCGTTGCTGTCAACTATCGGCGCCTCCCATCCGTGCGAAAGAGCATCGACGCGGGCGCCAACGCATCCGTATTGCCAGCCTTCAGCGTTGCGAGCCTCGTCGGCTTCGGCGCTGTCGTCGCCGCTCTTCCAGCCTTTGGCATGGTTCGCGAGTGGGTGCTTTCGGTCGGCGGCGGTCCTCTGGTTTCGCTCGCGGTCGCAACGAACGTGCTTGCGGCGCTCACAGGCTCGGCCTCGGGCGGCCTTACCATCGCGCTTGACGCCTTGGGCGCAACCTATATGCGCATCGCGGCTGAGGCAGGCATCGATCCGGCCGTCATGCATCGCGTTGCGGTGATCGGCGCCGGCACTCTCGACAGCCTGCCGCATAACGGGGCAGTCGTTACGCTCCTTGCCGTCTGCGGCACGACACATCGCGACAGCTACTTCGATATCGTCATGGTCGCCATTGCCGGGGGCTTGCTGGCCCTTGTCGCGGTTGTCCTTTTGGGCTCGATGGTCGGCTCGTTCTAAGCGCCTTACGCACCATGCCTAAAGAAATGGTGATCCACCCTTTTTCTCTCGTCCCGGTATCTCGACAGCTCAGTACAAGGCCCTTATTATCCGGCCCTGCATTCCTAAATGTCAGGCCATAGAAAATCTCGCAGCGTTCAATCGTTGCGCCCACCCTTATACTTTTCAAGAGGTCTCAGATGGCGATTTCCCCTACAGCGGAGCCAACAGCAGGCGGCGACCCGTCTCCTAAATCCTGGTGGCTTTATCTGCTTCTAGGCATCGTTCTTCTCATTGGCGGCGTCTTCGTCCTTGGCGACGTGGTCCTTGCCTCGGTCATCAGCACTATTTTCATAGCCTGGGCTCTCGTGTTCGTGGGGGGCTTCCAGATCGTCCACGCCTTCAGCGCGGTGGGATGGAAAGGCTTCGTTCTCGATCTCCTGCTTGGCGCGCTGTACATCGCGGCCGGAGCCATCCTTCTGACCAATCCGCTTGCGGGAACGATCAAGCTCACGCTTATCATCGGCATCATCTGGATTATTTCAGGACTGTTCCGGATCGCGCTCTCCACCGTTCTTTGGCGGGAAGCGGGCTGGTCTCTTCTGCTTTCGGGCATCATCGGCGCATTGGCAGGAGGCGTGATCCTCTCCGAGTGGCCACAGTCCGGGCTTTGGGTGTTGGGCCTTTGCCTCGGCATAGACCTCATCTTCCACGGCTTCGCCTGGATCAGCTATTCGCTGTCCCTCCCATCCAGCCAAGCGCCTCAAACGGCGTAGCCGCCGACACGCCATCGGCGGGTTTACCGCGGCGTGTGCAAAATCGGGACCGCAGCGACGCAAGCTCAACCGCGCGCCCGCGTCCGATTGCGATTAGAACCTATGTCATGGCCGGGCTTGACCCGGCCATCCAGTCTTAAAATCCAAAAGATCGGAAATTGTTATTCTGACCGCCTCGGAGGGCGGCCATGACAATAAAGGGATTCCGAATAATTTCGGCACGCTCTCGATGCAGGAGCGCTTCTCGCCGGCTGCCATCTCCGATGGCGCCCGCGCTATGCCCCGCGGTTAACGCTTCGTTCGCGGCGCCGAGCGTTAATTTGAAACTGGTTAACAAGAGCGCGGCCGATTTATTTCTGGTCCAATTTACACTTGATTAGGCTTAAAAATGAATTTATCCGGCGCAGAAAGAGGCCTACAAGGGCCGTAGGCAGGCAGTTACAACGCCTTGAAAGTGAACAGCTTTTTCACCGACAAGCGGCCCATTAAATAGAATTTAATGCCGGAATTTTGGCATTAAATGGGCTCTGAAAAGTCCGTTAAATATAATCTCAGTTCCCCTGTTAACCACGACGCGCCGAAGCCAGCCCGGCACGTGCGCTGGGAGCGCTGTCCGTTCCGAAAATTTAATAGCAATATCAACCACTTATCCCATTAACTTCCCGGCAAGGCGCTTTCTCATACAATTCTCACTCAAGACAACCGGTGACGCAAACGCAAGCGGAAAGCCAATCCGGGGATAAAAAGTGAGGTCCAATGTGCATGCAGAAGCGTATCAAGGCCCGCGTCGGATCAAGCGCGCGACGCTTTAAACGCACGAGCCAAGCCTTTATTGGAAATCATGAAGGCCCGGAAGCGGGTTTCCCGCTCAGCCGCCGAATCCGATTATTCGCTTTGAAAAAGCCATGCGGCCAAATTGGGTAAGGCCGCTCTCCGCGACAGCCGCCATCAGGTTGCAAACCAAGACCATCGTCTGGAACGGCGACAGGGTCACATCCGGCGAGAAGAGCGCCCAGCAGGCCAGGACGCCCATGACCACGGCTGATGCCCAGGAAACCGCTATATCCGTAAAGCCGAACTGATTGCTCCGCGACCCCGACAAGATGAGGCAGAAGGCTTGGATGGCGATGTAGAGCATGTCGATCACCGGAACGATCGCCCACATCCAGCCTTGCGATGGCTGCCCCCTGAGGCCCAGCGCGGGAATGAGCAGGAAGTAGGCGACGTTCGCGACGATGAATAGCGCCGCAAGCCAGATACTGATTGATTCCTCTACGCCAGGCCTTTGAGGCCTCACTGACATGGTTTCCGTCCTGCTCATCTTATCTCCCCATCGCTCCGCAGCTCGTAGGCCCGTCGAATTCTCCGGACAGATGAGAGCGGCGCGCCGCCACGTTCGTCACGGAAAGACAGGCAGTATAGCCTGGACTCATCACGCAGGTGAAAAATCCCGGCCGGTGGCGTATCTGAAAGCCCGGCGGCAGGCGCCCCGATCGCGCCAGCGAACAGGGCTGCCAACGCCAGCAGAGACAGCCCTGCCGCCAGCCAATGCCCGGTGATGGCGTCGATCCGCTCGAATATCTTGCTCAAGCCAAGGGCCGCCCGCCGGACGGGGCTCGCCCAAAGGAAAAAGCTCCCAACCCAAGGAATGCGCTCCAGCGGATGTCCCCAGCGCGCGAGAAAGATCGCGAGGAGGCCTCCTGCCAGGAGCGTTGAAACGACCGTTGCCAGCGCCTTCAGCGTGAAAGGGTTCGGCGGATTGCCGCCCGGCATGGCAAGGTAGGTCTCCCAGGGAAAAAGCCCTAGAAACAAGGAACACAGCGCAAGCGCCAGGGCCGCTGTTTCCTGGATGCGAGGGAGGCGCGCCCGCAGTTTTACCGGCTCGCTCGCGGGCGCCAACGCGTTGGCGAGCACGAAAACGAGGTACGCGCCCGTGAAAACGCCGCCCGCCTGGATGACGGCGGCCCACCACCATTGGCCCGTCTCGTCCGAAGCCTGAAGCAGCAGATCCTTCGCAAGATAAGCGCCGCTGGAAGGCACGCCCATCAGCGCCACGCCGCCCAGCGCAAAGGCAAGCACGGTGATGGGCAGGGCTCGCGCCGCGCCCGAAAGGCCCGCGATCCGGTCGTGCCCAAGCGCCGCATAGATGAGCCCCGCCGACATGAACATGGCAGCCTTCGCGGTGGCGTGCGACATCGCCTGAAGCATGCCGCCGGACAGGGCGATGCCGTTGTGGGACGGCGATCCCGATCCGAAAGCGAGCGGAAACATGAGAAACAGAGTGCCGATCTGCGCCAGCGTCGAGTAGGCGATGAGCAGTTTCAGCCTCGCCTGGCGCAGCGCAAGGATGCTGCCGAACACGATCGCCGCCGCGCCGAGCCCCGCGAGCAGCTGCCTTGCGGCTGGAGCGGGAAAGTTTGGCATGACATCGAACCAGAGGCGCACCGCGATGAAGAACGGCCCCTTCACGACGAGCGCCGACAACACCGCGCTCGCCGCCGCTGGCGCGGAAGCATGGGCGGGCGGCAGCCACAGATGCAGCGGGAAGAGCGCCGTCTTCGCGAGAAGCCCCGCCGTCATCAGCGCTGCCGCTATGATCGTCACAGGTTCGGGGCGAAGGCGCTGGGAAAGAAGGGCGATGTCGAGCGTACCGTAGGCGCCGTAGATCAGCACCGTTCCGGCCAGATAAAGGACCGACCCGAGGAGCGCGAAAAGCAGATAGCGAAGCGCAGCCTGATAGGTCTCTGCGCGGCCGTCCAGGCAGACGAGCGGCACGGCGGCAAAGGTCAAGAGTTCCAGCCCGACGTAGAGCGTGAAAAGATCGCCGGCCACGAAGACGAGGTTCAGCGCGCTCCAGATCGAGAGCAGCAAAATCCAGAAGGTGAACGGGGCACGCGCCTCGGCCAGTTCCGAAGGCGTCCGGAAGTCCGCGCGCGCATAAACGCCGACGGCGCAAATCACCATTGCTGCGATGACCATCATGGCCACGGACAGCCCATCCGCCCGCAATGCCACGCCAAGGGGGGGAGCCCACCCGCCGACGAGATAGACGATGGGGGCGGCGGTCTCACCTTTGGCCGCCGCAATCGCAACGGCAATCGCGAGACCGGCGGGCAGGGTGGCGAGCGCGATCCGTTCGACGTTTCGCCCGCCGCTCACGAAGGCCAGCAGCACGCTCGCGACAGGCACAAAGATCGACAGCACAAGCAGGGCGCCGCCCGCCGTCGCCGCCTCCAGAGCCTGAGCCGGGATCGGCATCATTCGACGGTGTCGGCGGCGTCGGCGTCAAGCGTCGCGGAGCCGGATGTCTGGAAAAGGCGCAGCAACAGTGCAACCGCAAGCGCCGTCCCCGCCGCAGCTACGACAATGCCTGTGATGACGAGCGCCTGGGGCACGGGATCGCCGCTGAACGAAGCCGCGGCCCCCCTGCGGGCAACGACGCCGAACAGGAGAAAAACGCCGCTGCTGAGCAGATTGAAGGCGAGAATTTTGCGCAAGGGCTGCGGATTCGCGATCACGCCATAGAGGCCGAGACCGGCCGCCAATGCGCCGCAAACGCCGAATAGGGCCGCTGTCGTCATGATGTGGGCTCCCTTTCAGGCGGACCGGCAATCAGAAGGCCGAGCGTCACGGCGACCGTCAGCGTCATCGCGAACTCGATGATGAGGATCAACGGCTTGGCGTAGGCGACGGGATAGGCGAGAAACGCCTCGCCGAGCCAGAGGCCGCCGAGACCGACGATAAGGAAGAAGAGGGGGCCGGCGATCAGCGCGAGCCTCATCCGGCGGTTGCTGACCGGCGGGGCGTTGGTGAGCCCCGCCATCATGACAAGCAGCCACATGGCGGCGATAATCGTTCCGCCCTGGAAGGCGCCGCCCGGAGCATCCGCGCCCACCCAGAGCATATAGATGCCGGTCACGATGCCGATCGGCGGCAGCACCTGAGCGAGGAAGGTGACCGGAGCTTTCGGATCGGCCCGATAAAGCGGGCCTGGACGTCCGCCCCACAAGCGGTCGCGCGCAAGCGACCATATCCCCGCCAGGGCGACCAAGAGGACGACCTTTTCCAGCATGGTGTCCATGGCGCGAAAGGCGATCAGCACGTTAGTGACGGCATTACCCATGCCGGTTGCGCCAGCGTTCGCTGCGGCTTGCGGCGCGAGCGTAGGCGCCGGGTCGGGCAGATACAGGACGGCGACTGCGAGCATCGCCGCGACAATCGCGGAAAGAAGCGCCGCTCCTGCCCGCACGATGAAAGGTGGACGTTCCACCGCGGCCGAGGCCTCGGTTGGCCGCAGCCGGGAGCAAGCTCGGAGCAGCAATGCGCCGGTCAGGCCGCTGCCGATGGCGCCCTCCATCAACGCCACGTCGATGGCGTCGAGCCTGACCCAGACGAGCGTCAGCAACAAGCCGTAGGCGACAAAGCCGACGGCCGCCGCGAAGGAATCGCGCGCGACGATGATCCAGCATCCCACGGCGAGCACCAACGCCGCCAACCCGCCGTCGAGAACGGCATCAATCGTCATCCTTGTCACCGTCTCTCGCCGCTTTTGCGATCAGCTGGGAAACCGCCGCGCCGGTGAACAGGACGAGCAGCCAAATGGTGGCCAGCTTCAGGGCCGCGAGCAGGCTGCCCGCGCGCGGCATCAATCCGAGCACAACCAGCCCGAGACCGAGATTGTCGGCCTTCGTCAGTGCGTGCAGGCGGGTCAGCGCATCGGGGAAGCGCAGGAGTCCGACTGTGCCCCCCATGAAGAAGAAGGCGCCAGCGGTGACGGCGACCACCGTGAACAGGTCGGCCACGCTAGTCATTCGAGGCCTCCGCCTCGCCAGCCGCGCGCGAACCTTTGACGACAAACACCGCCGAGGCGAAGGCCGCCAGCAGCGCCAGCACCAGAGCGACATCGACAACGGCGGGCGTCTCGGTCACGTTCGACCGCAAAAGCAGCGCCGCGATGCCGCCTGTGCCAAGCAACTGCGCGGCCATCATCCGGTCGGCCCTGGTCGGGCCGCGAACGATGCGAACCATGCCGAGCGCCACCATTACGAACACGAAGCCGGAGGAGAATTGAAGGAATTCAGTCATCGCTGCGAGCTACTCCCAGCGCTCGAACGAAGAGCGCTTCCTCCTCGGCCATCTGAGCCGCAACAGGCTGATCAACGTCGAGACAGTGAATGGTGATCTTGCCGTCCTCGTGTTGCCAGGCTGGCAGCGACCCCGGAAGGAGGCTCATGAGCGTCAAGAAAGCGCTTCGCGCCGGGCCTTGAGGGAGCCGCGCTTCATAAGTGATAAAACCTGGCCGCAACCGCAGCCGCGGGTCGAGCGCACGCCACGCGACGTCCACGCCGGCAGCGAGCGATTGCCGGGCAAACCGCAGTGCAAGTTCGCCTAAGGAAAGGGCTGAAGGTCGTGCATGACCCGGCGGCAGGAGACGCAGGCTTGTCCAGGTCGCGGCGCCAA
This sequence comes from uncultured Alphaproteobacteria bacterium, assembly GCA_963764115.1. GTDB lineage: Bacteria > Pseudomonadota > Alphaproteobacteria > Rhizobiales > Rhodomicrobiaceae > Rhodomicrobium. The sequence goes on along the minus strand of CAVXRT010000004.1, from coordinate 35,772 downwards.
CTGCGATAATTACGGCAGGAAGGTCGGCAAGATGAAAGCCCGATAACGCGAACCAAAGAGCGATAAACCAAACCGCCCGAGCGGCTGCGGCCCGCCAAGCTTGACCTTTACTATCTCCGGCCTGCAATTCCAATACGCATAACTCCGATGGCAATACTACCGGCAGGTCAACTAGGTTGATGAGAGGTCTTTTCGAATGCAGAAGCTTGATAATACCCAGTGATCATATAGAATAATATCTAAGTCTTGCCTATCGCTATTTGCCGAGGAACATCGAACGGACCCCGATCCGCAGCCGGGATCGATCAGGGAATCGAGGGAGGCAAGTGTTGTCTTTGCGTCTGTTATGCGGAAGAGCTCGGCATTCTTTTGTTCGGGTTCACGAAGCCCGGCCGGGCGCGAGGCTGAGGTCTGCGGCGTGCTGGTCGACCATCGCTATCGCCGCTCTCGCAGCGGGCTGCAGCCGGGAGGCCGAGCCGGTGCTTCCGGACATCAGGCCGGTCCGCACCGTCACGGTTGAAAAACGGGATCTCGGCGAAACTGTCACCTTCACGGGACATGTGCGGGCTCGCGATGCGGCGGCGCTCGGTTTCCGCATCGGCGGGCGCATGATCGAGCGCCGGGTCAATCTGGGCGACCGGGTGCAGGCGGGGCAGACGATTGCACGATTGGAGCCTCTCGATGAGCAGAACGCCTTGCGTTCCGCGCAGGCCAATCTGAACAGCGCGAACGGCATTGTTACCCGCACCCGCAACGACTTCGAGCGCCAGCAGACGCTTTTGAGGCAGGGCCACACCACCCGTGTCCGTTTCGATCAGGCTCAGCAGGAACTGCAAACCGCCGAATCCAAAGTCAAGGACGCGCAGGCGCAGCTGCAGATCGCGCAGGACCGGGTAAGTTTCACGGAACTCAAGGCCGACGGTCCCGGTGTGATTATCGCGGTCGCCGCCGAGCCTGGGGAAGTGGTGCAGGCGGGGCGGACCATCGTGCAGATCGCGCGAGACGGCGGACGCGATGCCGTTTTTGACGTGCCTGCCAGCATCTTGCGGGCCGCGCCAAGCGACACTGAAGTGACGGTGAGCCTCGCTGACGATCCGAGAACGCAGGCGATCGGGCGGGTGCGTGAAGTCGCTCCGCAGGCGGACCCGGTAACAAGAAACTTTCAGGTGAAGGTGGGGCTTCAAAGTCCGCCCGCGGCGATGCGGCTCGGCTCAACCGTCACCGGGACCACAAATCTGCCTCCCGCCCCGGTGATTGCGGTGCCGGCCGGCGCGCTTACGAAATTCGATAACAAGCCGGCGGTCTGGGTGGTCGACAAGTCGAACCAAACCGTTGCCATCAGGCCTGTGGAGGTCATGCGCCACGAGCCCTCGTCGGTCGTCATCTCCAGCGGGCTCGACAACGGAGACATTGTGGTGACCGCAGGCGTTCAGGCCCTCTACCCAGGACGCAAGGTTCGCCTGCTCGGGGCGGCTTCCTGATGCAGTTCAATCTCTCGCAATGGGCGCTCAAGCACCGGTCCTTCACGATCTACTGCATGATCGCGCTGGTGGTGGCGGGCACGATGTCCTACCTCCGCCTTGGCCGGAATGAAGACCCGGCCTTCACTTTCCGCACCATGGTCGTGTTTGCGGCCTGGCCGGGAGCGGACCTGAACGAGACGCTGAAACAGGTGACCGAGCGCCTTGAGCGGACGCTTCAGGAGACGCCGAGTCTCGATCATGTCGAGAGCTATACCAAGGCGGGGCGCACAACGATTTTCGTCACGCTTAAGGGCGAGACGCCGCCTTCGAAAGTTCCCGATATCTGGTACCACGTCCGCAAGAGCGTGGCCGATATGCGCCACACTCTTCCTGCGGGCGTTGTGGGCCCCGGCTTCAACGATGAGTTCGGCGACACGTACGGGATTATCTACGGTTTTACCGCGGACGGTTTCAATCATCGCGAGCTTCGCGATTACGTCGAGGACATTCGCTCCAAGCTTCTGCAAGTGCCGGACGTCTCGAAGATCGAACTCCTCGGCGCGCAGGATGAGAAAATCTTCGTCGAGTTTTCGACTGAGAAACTTGCTGGCCTAGGCGTCGACCGGGCGGCGCTGGCCGCCGCGCTTGCAGCGCAGAACATCGTCGTTCCGGCCGGAACCATCCAGACGGGGAATGAGGCTTTCGCACTGCGGACAACAGGCGCGTTCAACTCCGAGAAAGACCTCGAGAATGTGACCTTCGTCGTGAACGGACGGCTGATCCGGCTTCGGGATATCGCCACGGTGCGCCGCGCGCTCGCCGATCCTCCACAGCCGATGTTCCGTGTCAATGGAGAGCCCGCGATCGGCCTTGCCATCGCGATGCGCGAAGGCGGCAATGTCCTCGTGCTTGGGCGGAACATCGAAAAGGAGATGAAGGAGATCAAGGCCAATCTTCCGCTTGGCGTCGAGGCCTTCCTCGTCGCGGATCAGCCACACACCGTGAAGATCGCCATCGGCGATTTCATGACTTCGCTCTGGCAGGCCATCGCGATCGTCATGGCTGTAAGCTTCATCTCGCTCGGCGTGCGGGCTGGCACGGTTGTCGCACTTTCGATACCTTTGACGCTCGCCTTCGTCTTCCCGATTATGGCCATGAGCGGCATCGACCTACAACGCATCTCGCTCGGCGCGTTGATCATCGCCCTGGGGCTTCTCGTCGACGACGCCATGACGACGGTCGACGTCATGTCATCCCGGCTCGCGGCGGGGGACAAGAAGGAGGATGCTGCGAGCTTCGCCTACACGTCGCTCGCTTTCCCGATGTTGACCGGATCTTTCGTCACCGCGGCGGGGTTCGTGCCTATCGGTTTCGCCAAGAGCTCGGCGGGTGAATACACCTTTTCGATCTTTGCGGTCGTCAGCATCGCGCTGATCGCATCCTGGTTTGTGGCTGTTCTCTACACGCCCCTGCTTGGCGTCTGGCTCCTCAAAGCGCCCGAAAAGAAAAAACCGGACAAGCCGGGCAGGATCATGCAGGCCTTCCGAAGCTTGCTTGTGGGAGCGATGCGCGCCCGCTGGCTGACGATAGGCATTACGCTCGCCTGCTTCGTAGGAGCGCTTTTTCTGTCTCCCTTCGTCGCGCGCCAGTTTTTTCCGCCATCGGACCGGCCCGAGCTTCTCGTCGATTTGAGGCTTCCGCAGAATGCCTCGATCTATGCCAGCGACGATGTCGCCCAAAAGTTCGACGGCCTTTTGAAGGGCAATCCCGACGTCAAGAGCTGGAGCACCTATGTGGGCCGGGGAGCGATCCGCTTCTACCTCCCGCTCAATGTTCAGCTCGCCAACGACTTCTTCTCGCAGGCCGTCATCATCGCGAAGGATTTGCAGGCGCGGGACCGGCTTCAGAAGAAGCTCGAAACGGCGTTGCCCGAGATGTTTCCGAGCGCGGTGTCGCGCGTTACCCCCCTTGAGCTTGGCCCGCCCGTGGGGTGGCCCGTTCAATACCGGGTCAGCGGCCCGGATGTGAACGAGGTCAGAAGCATCGCCTTGCGTCTGGCTCCGGTGGTCGCCGGGAATCCTTCCGTCAAGGACGTAAACTTCGACTGGATCGAGCCCGCACGAAAGGTGAAGATCCACATCGATCAGAATGAAGCGCGTTTGCTGGGCTTGAGCTCACAAGCGATCGCCTCGGTGCTCAACAGCGTCGTAAAGGGCGTGCCCGTGACGCAGCTGCGCGACGACATCTACCTCGTCGACGTCATATCGAGGGCGACCGATGAGCAGCGCGTTTCGCTGCCAGCGCTGCGAACCTTGAAAATTCCGCTGCCCAGTGGCGGGGTCGTTCCCCTCAGCCAGATCGCGACGTTCGAAGCCGAGCAGGAATATCCGGTGGTCTGGCGGCGCAACAGGGTTCCCACCTTGACCGTGCAGGCCGATATGCGCCCCGGCCAGCTACCCGAGGCGGCTATCGGCGCGCTGGCCCCATCCGTTAAAGAGATCAACGCAAGCCTGCCTAAGGGCTACCAGATCGCCGTTGGGGGCACGGTTGAGGAAAGCGCGAAATCGCAAGCCTCTGTTATGGCGGTCATCCCGCTTATGCTGTTCCTGATGATCACGCTCCTGATGATCCAGCTGCAGAGCTTCAATCTTCTGGCGCTTGTGCTCAGCGTTGTGCCCATGGGCCTCATCGGCATCATCGTGGCGCTGTTGCTCGTGGGCAAGCCGCTGGGCTTCGTCGCCATTCTCGGGACGCTCGCCTTGCTCGGCTTGATTGCGCGGAACGCCGTTATTCTGATCGAGCAGATCCAGACCGAGCGCGCGCAAGGGCTCAACGCATGGGACGCCGTGGTCGAGGCGAGCCAATCGCGCTTCCGGCCGATCATGCTGACGGCAATCTCGACGGTTCTCGGCCTGATCCCGATCGCGCCCACCGTATTCTGGGGGCCGATGGCATTTGCGATGATGGGCGGACTTCTCGTTGCGACGGCTCTGACGCTTCTCTTTCTCCCCGCGCTGTACGTCACGTGGCTGCGCGTCGAAGAGCCTGCACAGGCGCTGCAAGCTGAAGTTCTCAGCCAGAAGAACTCTAACCGCCGCCCGCTAAGGTCAACGAGGCCGCCGAACGTCTGGGCAGGCTCGTTTGTGTCCCCGGACCGCAGCGGTCCGCCCCACGCGGAAAAGGACCGGGAAGCGAGTATTTTACAGGCGTTGAAGAATTCCAGGTTGGGGCAAAAGTCTGGCCCGGCGTCGGGGGCGCCCTTATCGAGCCAATGCAGGCACATGCAGCTTTCTTCGCACCGAAGGCACCTCCAGCGGGCCTCGGCGTAGGCTTCGCCATTCCTCAGGTGCATGATGACGAGAGCGTCGACATCAAGACGATCCATCATCTGATGCATGCGGGTCGCCCGCCGCTCTACCGTCCTTCGAATCGCCCATCGCATGATACGCTACCCGTTTCTTTAAGATCGAAACCGATAATTGCCATGAGCGCAAGACAGTTTTTAGGATAAGGAACGTACCAAAATGCATGGCAGCCAGTAGAACAGCGCATATCAATTGACCCGGAACAAGAAACTTAGTCCGGCTTCGCCAATAAGAGACGCGGGAACGCGCTGCATCAGGCGCCATTATCTTGGGGTGAATTGAAAAGAAAAGACTCAAATCCTTGTAGCTTAAGGTTTGAAACATTTGATCGGGAACGCAAGCATGACCAACCCTCGGCCGGTGAAAGCCTGCGTTTTCGACGCCTATGGAACCTTGTTCGATGTTCACGCCCCGGCAGCGGCGCTTGCCGCGGAGCTTGGCGGATATGACCGCGCCATCTCGGCGCAATGGCGCACGAAGCAGCTCGAATATACCTGGCTTCGAAGCCTTATGGGCCGGTATGCCGACTTCGCCCAGGTCACCGCGGACGCCCTTGATCATGTGCTTGAGGCATACGGCCTCTCCGGCTCGCCGGTGCGCGAAAAACTCCTGACCCTTTATACGTCGCTTGCCGCCTATCCCGACGCCGCGCCCTGCCTCACGGCTTTGAAGAAGGCAGGCGTCCGGACCGGCATCCTGTCCAACGGTTCGCCTTCCATGCTCGCCGCGGCCGTAGCCTCCGCAAACCTCGGCGCATCCCTCGACTGCATTCTCTCCGCCGATGCGGCGCGCATCTATAAGCCAAGCCCCGAGGTCTACAAACTTGCGTGCAACGCGTTTTGGGTTCAGCGCGATGAGATTGCCTTTGTTTCAGCCAATGGCTGGGATTGCGCCGGCGCCGCCGCCTTCGGCTTTCGCGTCATCCATGTGAACCGCTTCCGTCAAGCCGATGAGCGGCTCGGCGTTGGCGCGGAGACCCATGTCGGAAACCTCCTCGAGGCCGCGGCGCACCTTAAAGCGTCGCGCGCTTAATCGGGACGCGGGCCTCGGTACGCTTTTCCGCCTGCACATTGGACCTCACTTCATCCCCGGATTGGCTTCCCGCTTGTCACCGATTTTCTTGAGTGAGAATTGTACGAGAAAGCGCCTTGCTGGGAAGTTAATGGATAAATCGTTGATATTACTGAGAAAATTACAGAACGGACGGCGCTCCCCGCGCAGCGCGTAGCTGACTTCGGCGGGGCCATGGTTAACACGGGAATCCGGGATTATATTTAACGGACTTTTCAGAGCCCACTTAATGCCAAAATTCCGGCATTAAATTCTATTTAATGGCCCTCGGCCGAAGAAGAAAACCCTTCATTTTCAATGCGTTGAACCGCATCTCCTAGCCGGCCCTTAGGCGCGAGCCGCCCAGTTTTGAGACAAACTTAACGTTTATAAAACGTTAATTGGACCGGAAATAAATCGGCCGCGCTCCCGTTAACCAGGTTTAGATTAACGCTCCGCGCCGCGAACGAAGCGTTAACCCCGAGGCGTAAGGCGGGCGCCGTCGGAGACGGCAGCCGCCGGATGGGCGAGAAGCAGGCGGGCGCGCGGTTGAACTCGCGCCGAATTTTCCGCACCGCGCGCTAGCCAGAGTTTGCCGAACGCGCCCACGGATGGCCGTCTCCGTCATTCCGGAAAGGCGAAGCCTAATCCGGGATCGTATTGAATTGAAGCCTGCGTTCCCGGATAGCCGCAGACGGCTTCCGGGACGACGATCCCGTTGGCTGGGTCAGGCAAGTCTGCTCAGGCCGATGCTCCGATAGTGAACAGCGCATCGCTTTTGCTTATGGCTCATTTGCCTGGATTGCGGCCGCTCCGGATTTTGGAGCTAGTCGTATGCGGAATGAATTCCGCATACGTTCGTGACAATGAGGCCGTTCAGCTCGTTCTACGCCTTAGCACACCGTGAGGCACTATCGACGGCGAACGGACATGTTGCGGCTTGCATACATGCGGCCGCCCCGGTGCATGGAGACGCTTCTGGTCGCGTGGACGCGACGAGGCCCGGCAAACGAACCGCCGCGCACGTGAACGCTTCTGCCCGCATAGACGCGGCGATGTCCGTAAAACCCGCCTCCGCGCACGGCGACGCCTCTGGTCGCGTAGACGCGGCGATGTCCGTAAAATCCACCGCCACGCACGGCGACGCCTCTGGTCGCATAGACGCGGCGATGCCCGTAAAACCCGCCCCCGCGCACGGCGACGCCTCTGGTCGCGTAGACGCGGCGATGCCCGTAGAATCCGCCTCCGCGCACGGCGACGCCTCTGGTTGCGTAGACGCGGCGAGGCCCGTAGAACCCGCCTCCGCGCACGGCGACGCCTCTGGTCGCGTAGACTCGGCGAGGCCCGTAAAATCCGCCTCCGCGCACAGCGACGCCTCTGGCCGCGTAGACGCGGCGATGCCCGTAGAACCCGCCGCCGCGCGCGGCCACCCCTCTGCGGGCGTACACGCCGCCATGGATGCCTCGACGTCCTCCCACGACTGTGCGGCTGTGATAGACGCCTCCGCGAGGACCTCTTACAGTTGTCGCTCTGACGCGCCTATAGGCCACGTCAATGGTTACAGGACGGCTTTCTCTGACGCCCGCCTGGGGCGCAGGGACCGCGGCGGAAGCAGAAGCAGTGAAGGCAATCGCCGCAGGGGCCAGTATTGCCAAGATGACGCTTCGCATAAGGCATTCCTTCCCGTTGATGTCACCTCCCTTCCTCGGTAAGAAGAAGTCTAAGTGGAGAAAAACGAAAATACAAGCCGACTCCAACCCGCGATTGCCGTCGGGGAACCAGCCTTTTCTCGCGAAAGTCTTTCGCTCTCAGGCGATGCGTGTGCGCTCATTGCGCCAATAGCGGTCGCGCAACAGGTGCTTATAGAGCTTGCCGGTTGGCAGCCTTGGCAGTTCGTCCTCGAAGTCGATTGAGCGGGGCAGCTTCTGGCGCGAAAGAGACTGGCTCAAGAACGCAATCAGCTCTTCGGCGAGAACCGGACCCGGAGTTACGCCCGGTATCGGTTGCACGACCGCCTTCACCTCCTCGCCCAGATCGGCATTGGGAACGCCGAACACCGCTGCATCGGCGACCGTGGGGTGAGTGAGGAGAAGGTTCTCGCATTCCTGCGGATAGATCGTGACGCCCCCCGAGATGATCGTAAAGCTCGTCCGATCGGTCAGATGAAGATAGCCCTCCTCGTCCATATAGCCGATGTCGCCCACGGTGCTCATGACGCCGTCGGGTGAGCGGCTTTCGAGTGTTTTCTGCGGATCGTTGAAATATTCAAAGGGCGATGTCGGCTTGAAACAGATCAAGCCCGGCGCGCCGGGAGCGCAGGGCTGAAACGCATCGTCGAGAATGCGAAGGTCGCCCAAGGCAGCCTTCCCAACCGTGCCCTTGCGGGCCAGCCATTCTTCGCTGGTGCAGGCGGTGAAGCCAAGTCCCTCGGTGGCGCCATAATATTCGTTGATGATAGGTCCCCACCATTCGATCATGGCCTCCTTGATGGGCACGGGGCAGGGGGCGGCCGCGTGGAAAACAACTTCCAGGGAAGACAGGTCGTAAGAGAGCCGCGCCGCCTCTGGAAGCCGGAGCATGCGAGCGAACATGGTCGGAACCAGCTGAGTGTGGGTGACCCGGTATGCCTGAACGAGTTCCAGAAATTTCTCAGGATCGAACCGCTCCATGATAATCGCGGCGCCGCCGGTCCGGATGGTGAGATTGACCGCGCCAAGCGGCGCTGCGTGATAGAGCGGCGCTGGCGAGAGATGGATCATCCCTTCGCGATGCCGGTAAAGCCCCTGCAGGAAAGCGGGCACAGGCAAGGGCTTCACGGGAGGCCGTGCGGGGAGCAGGCGGAAAACACCTTTTGGCCGTCCCGTCGTTCCCGACGTGTAAAGCATCGGAGCGCCGATGCTCTCGTCTGCGATCGGGGTCGGCGGCATCTCCGCGACCGCCTGTTCGAGGCTCACGATACGTTCGCTCTCTCCCGAACCATCGGCCACAAGGCACAATTCAACCTTTGGGCAAGCCGCAAGCGCCAGGCGCGCGACGTCGAGCTTCGCCAGCGAGGTGATGAGGACGCGGGATTCGCTGTTGTTGACGATATCGGCAAGCTCACCCGCAGTTAGGTGTGAATTGATGCAGGTGTAATAGAGTCCGGACCGCTCGCCCGCTCCACAGGCCTCAAGGTAGCGGCTGTTATTTTCCATGAAGATCGCATAGTGGTCGAGCCGGACAAGGCCCAGGCGGCGCAGCAGATGGGCGAGGCGATTGCTGCGCGCCTCCAACTCCGCGTAGGTTACGGTCTCGCCAGAGCCCGCCATGATGAATGCGGGCTGCTGCGGCCGGAGTTTCGCGTGTTCACCCGTATACATCGGCTCCACTCTCGCTCATCGCTCTCAGCCACGAGCGGTGCGATCCTTGGCGTCCTGCGCCTTGATCGCCTCGCGAGCCTGCCGCCAGTCTTCGTCATTCCATTCGCGCAAGGTGTACAGATTTCCTCCCGCCGCAAGCGCCTGGGCGCCGTCCATGCTGATGGTCTGGCCGGTGAGCCAATCGCATCCATCCGACATGAGAAAGACCGCAAGATTTTGCAGTTCCTCAACGGTTCCGACGCGGCCCATCGGGTTGATCTTTGCGGTGCGGTCGCCGGGAGCGGATGTCGGCCGAAGCCGCTTGCTCATGCCATCCGTCGGGATCTCGCCCGGCGCGATGGCGTTGAGACGGATGCCGTATCGGCCCCATTCGGAGGCAAGCGACATGGTCATGGCATGAACGGCGGCCTTGCTCATGGCCGAGGGGACAGTGAAGGGGCCGCCGTTCCAGATCCAGGTTGCGAGAATGGAGAGGATCGAGCCTCGATGTCCGCCTGCGATCCATCGCCGGCCGACCGCGTGGGTGACATAGAACGTGCCGTGCATGACGGTATTGGCGATCGCATCGAAGCCGCGCGCGCTCAAATCCTCGGTGCGTGAAATGAAATTGCCTGCCGCGTTGTTCACAAGGCCGGTGAGGGGCCCCGATGCGAAGATCTCATCGGCCATGGCGTCCACGGCCTTCGCGTCTCTGATGTCCACGCCGTATGCGGTCACCTTGCCGCCATGCCGGGTCATGAGTTCCGCCGCCGTCTCTTCGCAAACGCCCATGCGCCGCCCGCAGATGAAAATCTCGGCGCCGAGGCCAAGAAAGCGCGCCGCCATCGCGCGGCCAAGACCCGTGCCGCCGCCAGTGATGAGAATGCGCCGACCTTCGAACAGGCCCTTTTCGAACATGAATGCAATCCCCTAATGCTCATGAGGCGGAACAACTCATGGCCCTGCAGCATGTCTTATCTACACGACTTAAAGTCATTTATAGTTTACTACGCCAGCTCAAATGTTTCATTATGCAAAAATTGGAAGGGTCTATAACAAATTTATGATTTGGACAAGTTAAGATCAAGGCGCACTCTCATCTATGCTGGACTTTCTGATACTCAGCCAAAGGTTAAGGACTGCTGCCGCCAGGCCAACCTGCAGAGGCGGAACGTACTCGCCCATGCGGGCGTTGGCAAACGCGGATGGAACGCAACAGCGGAGGCAGGCATGTCACCATCGAAGATTGTCATCATTCGGCACGCGGAGAAACCGGGCGATGATAAAGACCCGCATATTTCGCGCGAAGGGTGGAAACGGGCATGGTCCATTGCAGACAACTTTCAGCTCTTCGGGCCTCCCGATAGGATCATCGCCTCTGCCGCGTCTTTAAAGAGCAATCGTCCGGTGGAAACTGTCGCGCCTTTGGCCGCAGCGCGAAAGTTGCACATCGACGCCACTGTACCCGATGACGACATCGAGCAACTCTGCGAAAAGCTCAGCTCTTTCCTTGCAAAAGAGAAAGGACGGGTTTCGCTTGTCTGCTGGCATCACGAGAAAATTCCGGAAATCGCCCGCCAGCTCGGCGCCGGCAGCGCGCCTAAGCGCTTTGAAGACGTCTACAATCAAATTTGGGTGCTCACGCCTGATCCGGATAAAGGGATGCGCCTCGAAATAAGCGTTATGCCGTTTTGATCCGGGTGCGGACATTTTCCAGCTTTCGGGAGCTTTCCCAATGAGCATCACGACCTTTCAGAAGGCGTTTTACAAGCCGCCGCACCCTGTGTACCCGCCTGAGCGGCTGACACTGCTCCAGTTCCTTCGCGCGGCGCGGACCAATGCGCTCTTGATCTGGCCCGATGCAGCCTATGAGCGCGATGTTCTCGTCAACCGTCTGCTTGGGCGGACGCGGATGCTCATCAACGCGCCGGAGGCGGTCCACCGGGTGCTGGTCGAGAACTCCGGCAATTATCGCCGCACCTCGGCCGCCATACGAATCCTGCGCCCGATTACGGGCAACGGGGTGCTGTTGAGCGAGGGCGACAGTTGGCGGCACCAGCGGCGCACCATCGCGCCGTCGCTGGCCCCGCGCATCATTCCACTGCTCGCCCGCCACATCGCCGCCGTTGCGCAGGAGTCCGTTGCTGCGCTGCGCCCGCGCGAGCGCACTCCTTTGAACCTGCTGGAAGAGATGCAGTTTACCGCTCTGGAGATCGCAGGCCGTTCGATGTTCTCGCTCGAAATGACCGCCTTCGGTTCCGAGATGCGGGACATGCTCACCGGCTATGGCGTCCGGCTCGCACAGCCGCATCTGCTCGATATGCTGCTGCCGGCCTCGATCCCCTCTCCGCGCGACTTCGCCCGCAGGCGCTTTCAGCGGCGCTGGATGGCCCTGATGGACCGCATCATCGACGCGCGTCTGGCATCGGGCGAGAACGGCGCGCCACGCGACCTGTTCGACCTGCTCCGGGCCGCGCGCGATCCCGAAACTGGCGCCGCCTTCACCCGCGAGCAGTTGCGCGACCAGATCGCTACCATGATCGTCGCCGGTCATGAGACGACAGCGATCACGCTGTTCTGGTCACTGTATCTTATCGCGCACGCGCCCGACTGGCAGGACGCGATCGCCGCCGAAACCGCCGGGCTCGACCTCGGTCCTGCGGGCGCCGCTGACGCGTTGGCCTCGCTCGTGCAGACCCGCGCCGTCGTGAGCGAAGCATTGCGGCTGTATCCGCCTGCCTTCACGATGATGAGGGTCGCGATCGGGCCTGACCGCGTCGGCGATCTCGAGATCCCACTCGGCGCTGTGCTGATGATCGCGCCTTGGGTGTTGCACCGGCACCGCCGCATCTGGCGTGACCCTGACGCCTTCGATCCGTCGCGTTTCCTGCCCGGTGTTCCGCAACCGCCGCGGTACGGCTACCTCCCGTTCGGCGCCGGCCCCCGCATCTGTGTCGGCGCACAGTTCGCGCTTGCGGAGGCGACGCTGGTCCTCGCCGCGCTCGTCCAATCGTTCCGCATCGCTCTCGTCGGAGATCAGGAGGTGATGCCGAAGCCGATCGTCACCACTCAGCCGGATCGTGCGCCGGACTTCATGGTCTCAGCGCGCTTCTAGCGTGGATATTCATTAAAGCGTTCATGTGGTGTTAATCATCATTCACTCACCTTGCGGGCTCCTTAGGAAAGGAATCAATCACGGAGTTTTTGCTCATGAAACGCTTCCTGGCGCTAGCCGCCGTCATCACGCCCCTCGCATTTTGTGCGCTTCCGTCCCAAGCTGTTCCTCAAAATCCGGCTCCCACCATCAGCGCCAACGCTGAAACTGGCCTCCTCACACAAGTACAGTGGGGCCGCTGCGGCTTCTGGCGGCGTGAATGCGCCGTGCGTTGGCCGGCGTTTGGGCCGCGTTTCCGCCGCTGTCTGGCGATTCACGGCTGTTGGTAATATCCAGAAAAGAGGCAGCAACTGCTGCCTCTTTTCTTAACCGTGCGAAACTCAACTGTTTGAGAGCCGCTAAGCGATCCCGGGCGCCCCTTTCGCTATTGAGGCGATTATTGCCGAACCGCCTCCACGCCATTCTCATGCGAGGCCAGCGAACTTGTTTTATTCGCGCTCGGCAACCGAAAGGCTTCGGGCAACGCCTTCCCGAAATCATTGACGAGCGCTATCGCGCCAGCGTGATTCAGGTGGTCGTTGTTGAAGTATTTCAGGTCGCGATCTTTAATTGCGTAGCAGTTGGCGTTATCGCAAAACGTCTCGAAAGGGCTGAACAAAAGTACATTTGAATGGCGTTCAGCCAGCGAACGCAGCGTTGCGTTGATGAAGAACTGACGGCGCTCCGCCTCCTCCCGGGTGACCGAGCCGCATCCGGCCAACCCAATTGTTGTTGACAGGACGAAGCATCGCGCTGGGGAAAATTGCATTTCAGGAACCTGCCCCATCAACACAACCTTGATGCCGGCGGCTGTCAAGGTTGAGACAGTCTCTTCGATGGCATGCGCGAATGTCCGCCTGCTCGCCTGCCTGGTCGTGACGGCGCTATCATCGACAAGATACAGGGTTGGCCTTATCTCGTGGCCGTAGGGAAGTTCCTCGATCTGGGTCCACCGGGAAGCCATGACGACAATCTCTGGCTTCGACCTCAAGATCTCATCAAGGGCGTATTGGTTGTTTTTAGAGCAGTCAGGGAAGGAGACCTGGCCCGATTTTGTGATCAGCCGGGTGTTCGGGGTCGGAACGCATCCTTTGTTGATGTAAGCCGTTCCTCCACCATAGGTTTGAGAAATAAGCGGCAGATAGTGCGCCGCATGCGAATCTCCCCACAGGACGAGATCCGCCGAGCCGTTCCCAAACTCGCATCCCCGGCCGTTGCTCTTGGGGACGCATAATTTGGGATCCGCCCAATCAGGCAGGCCAAGCACGCTCTGGATCTCGGGAGAAAAGCGCCAGACCGCTCCCTTCGACCCCTGAAAGAAACTGCCGGAGCCGATAAGCACTGCGGTGATCAGGAATGCCGCCTGAGCCGGGCGGTTGAAGACAGGAACCAGGAACCACCGGCGCTGTGCGAGCAACCCGGAGACCCGAGCCGATCGCCTCCGGAAAGGCCGCTCGATGAACCGCCAGGATACGAAGGCAGCGAAAAAGGCGATGAGAACGCATAAGGAGGTTTCGAAAGCCGTTAGCTCTCGCACCAGCGCATAGTTGACAAAGGCGAAAATCGGCCAATGCCACAGATAAAGCGAGTACGAGATCAGACCTATGAAGGCGACCGGCGCCCATGAAAGAAAAGCAGCGACGCCAGTCCGTCTGGAGGCGGTGGCATGGATCAGGAACGCACAGCCCAGCACCGGCGCGAGGGCCGCGAGACCGGGAAATGCGGTTTCCTTGCCGTAAAGAAAAAGCGGAGCGATCATCAGCGCGAGGCCGGCGGCGGACAAAATCTCAGCGAATGTTCTGCTGGCGATGCGAGGGATGAAATTCATGGCCAGCAAAGCGCCTGCGAGAAGCTCCCAGCCGCGAGACGGAAGATGAAAGAAGGCGCTTCGCGGCCAGACGTGAAGGAGCGCCTCCGCTCCGGTCAGGGACAGGACGGCAAGCCCAATCACCGCCAGTTTAACTTTCCTGTCCGGAAGAAAGCGCAGCATCAACACAAGCAGGGTTGGCCATATCAGGTAGAATTGCTCTTCGACCGAAAGCGACCACATGTGAAGAAGCGGATTCTCCTGCAGGGATTGGTCGAAATAGCCGGGTGTCGCAGCCAGCCTGAAGTTGCTGCCGAAAAGCATCGTATAGATGACGATCTTTCCGTACTCTATGAGTTCCGCTGGCAGGAACAGCAAGAATGCGGCGATGGTCGTGACAGAAGTCATCGCGATGACGGCTGGCAGGATGCGGCGGGCGCGTCTTGCATAAAAGCCCATATAGGTGAAATTGCCTTCTTCGATCTCCCTCAGGATGATCGACGTTATCAAGTATCCGGAAATGACGAAGAAAATGTCGACGCCGACATAACCGCCGGGAAAAGTCGAGCCCCAGGCATGAAATAAAATAACCAAGATGATTGCGATGGCGCGCATGCCATCGATTTCCGGACGGTAGGACAGCATCCCGTTTCCTAGGTTGCAGGCGCCTTGAGCGCAGGCGATGGGCTTACGCTATCGCGTGCCACTCACCCACAATGGGGGCGAGATTTTGTCCGGCCCCTGTCGCTCACGGGGCCAACTCGCTCAGGACGCAGGATAGTGGCCGGGCTGCAACGCCATCGCAGGCCATGTCTTGTGCAAAGGTTCATTGGGATGTTAACCGCGAGGGGATGATCCGGCCGTCTGCGGTTTAAAAGCATCGCGCCCCTCGGTATATCCGGATCGGGCTGAGGGGAGACCGAAGGTGCGGAACACGGCCGCAAGGGTCGGCGCCGGCTCTGGAAGGCTGAGCCTTTCTGTCACAAAGCCGGCGCAGATATAGCCCCCGCGATGCTGGGATATGCGCTCAGTTTCGCTCACACGCTCATGACAACTGCGGGGCATGAATTGCCGTCGAGGCCCGCGCGACAAAGGATGCCGCCAAGCGCGACAGCATACCCGCTCGAACTCCAAGCGCGACGGTTTGCCCAAAGCTCTTGCTTTCAATTGAAATCGTCTCGATGGAAGAGTGGAGCCACTGGCGCGCCTCTTGCCAATGAAGAACTCTCGCTGGAGTGAGGGCAAGCTTGGACACTTCCTTTTCAATTTCTTGCTTCGCTGTCAGTCTCATGATGACTTCGATCCTGAGCAGCGCGGTGGCGATGTCCTGATAGAATTTCAATTGTGGAATGGGATAGACCTTCAAACGCAGGAACTGGGCGAGGGTTTTGCTTTGAAACAGCGCCGGCGCTTCTGTCTCGTCCGTCATATCATGGATCGCCAGGACAACCGAGCGGCGACGATATGATGCCCCGTTAATGGTGATGGCGCTATCGAGATAACTTTGAAGTTCGGCGAAGATCTTGCCGCTCTTGCCCGCACCGCGAACGATACTGAGGCAAACTTGCGCGATTTCATCAAATGCGGGAAGCAGACTGGCGCGCCAGCGGCGGCGTGCTTCAAGCATAGCAATTTTGTTGGGATTCATGGGACGCATTCCTTCTCCGGCTGAAGGCTGAAATATACGCCTGCTCGCTTAAAAATTGTGCAATTCAAGAAGAGCAACACGCGCGTGCGTATAGAGGAAATGCACACAACCGGCGCCTCACACCTTCGGAAGAAAGCTTGAGGGCTTTGCGTAAGTGCCGGTTTTATTATGCCAAACACACACCGGCGCCGCGGTTGGCGGTATGAGCGTTCCTCCCCGCTCGCAAGACCTGCCTTAAGAAGAAGGACTCACCTGCAATGGTTACCAGTTTACGGACGGCGGTCCTCCAATCCCCTGCCGGGATGGATGTGGCGGCCAGCCTCGCAAGGCTGAGGGCCGGCATCGCTGGACTGGAGGCGGGAACCCTTGCGGTCGCGCCGGAAGGGCAAAGCTCCTCCCGCCCGCAACGGGCCGCCGACCGGGTCGATCTGGCGCGAAGCGGTAAAACCGGTCGCACGGCACGTTGAGAAGGGCAAACCGTTTGCAATGGGAAGGCGCAAGATCATTTCGCGCCTCAATGACGATCTCAATCGCCGTATCTCCCGCGAACACTTAGCCCTTTTCCCTTCGCCGTCCCGGAGCCGCGACCGCAGCATGCACGAGGCGCCTCGGACTCTCGATCCTACCGTGGTGACCAGGTTAAGCCAGCTGGCCGATCATGATCCGGTGACGTAGCGAAGACCTCTGCCGCCTGTCGCGGCGCAAATCCGCGCGCTAGACCGAAGTCCGCGGATGTCGATCTGTCTGACAGCTGGTGCTGCGCTTGGATGCTCGCGTGCTCTCGGGCGAGTTCTGCGATGCGGTCGAAACCCGCGGCCACCACGAGCATCTGCTTCTTCTCTTCCGGATCGGAAGTTACGTCGCTAAGGGCACGGACTTCCTTGGCATGTTCGAGCCAGAGGCTCACATCGCACAATACGGATGCCATTTGCTTATCACTCCGAACATACCTGGAAACATTGCAAGCCTACATGCCGCTCGGCCTGCCGATAACTCAAGCGTTGGAGCGGATTATAGTTATTGTGCATGCCGAACGCCTCAATATCTGCGATAGGAGCCTTCGATCACGGCTGCTGCTTTAAGCGTTCGCCGGTTGATCTCTTCGGCGGTCAGGCGGCTGAATTTTTGGGAAGCGTAATCAGAAGCGGCTATCGAAAAAGCTGCATTCCGCTGGTGAGCGGTGAGATATAAAGGGGCTATAACGAGAGAGCCCGAGAGAAGCCCAAATACCAGCCCAGAGAAGAACTTCCACCACATACTCGTCATCCCACAATAACTACAACAGGTGCGTGGAACGTGAAGGTCCAGAATAACCTTAATTCTATGGCATAGGGGTCTCCTCTTGGTTCATCGGAGGTCGATCCTGCCTGTGGCGAACAAGGCAATTGTAAAATGGCAACTTTGTGCGCCAGAATCACATTCTATTGAAGTGTTGATTGCCCGGATAACCACTCTGCCATCTTAATATTGCCAAAGTTTTCGGGATAATGGTCTCCCTTTCCCGAAAGCAAAACTACGGCCGGCTAGCCTGCTCCATTAGGTGATCGTATCATTTGGAGGGGCGGGCTGCTGCGGATGGCGCGCCGACAGCCTAGAGCATCGCGCCTTTAATCGGATGCGTGCATTTTGGTGCATTTTTGTATGCAAGTTGCGCAAAGCGGCCTCTGCTTGTCAATCTGTCCCTGACGATTTCGTCCGCATTTCTTATTCTGAAAGATCTTCGGCGAAATCGCCTTGCGGATAGGTTAACGCAGCGTGAACCCGCTCCAACCCTTGCTAAATAAGGGGAAAATACCGAACGGGACGCCATCGCCGCCGCCCTGCGCCGCAGCTTTTCGGGCTGGCGAAAGGGTTAACTCGTGAACTTGCAAACATATTTAACGGACTTTTGCGAGCCGACTTAATGCCAAAATTCCGGCATTAAATTCTATTTAATGGCGATCGAGCGTGGACAGAAAGCTGCTCTTTATCAATGACTTATACGAGCCCGCCTACGTCCAGCCGTAAGGCGCGGCGCTGCTCCTTTCGCGGCGGATAGACGCTTTATTAAGCATACATCAGGCCGGAAATAAATCCGGCGCGCTCCTGTTAACCATGTTGTATTAACGCTTACGGGAGGTTGACGAACGGTTTACCTTTAGAGCGTCGTGCGTCCCGATGATCGTCACCCCGGAATGCGCCCCAGCGCATATCCGGGGCCGTTACAAATCGAAGCGCCTGTTGCGATCCCGGATACGACGCAGGCGTCGTTCCGGGATGACGTGCTCTAGGCGTGCGGCGAGCGCCGTCCAGGATGGCATGGCCAGATTGGCGAAGCATGCCTCAAAGCATCCCGCGTTCAATCGGATACGGGCGTCATCATGATCGTCGCCCGGAACGCGCCTTGGCGCATTCGGCGCGTCGCAACCGCTTCCGATTTTGCGCAGGCCGCGCTAATTCCTGCCACGCAGCGGAAATCTCGGAGGAGCTTTGATTGTGGCTGCGGCTTTGAGCGTTTTGTTGTTGATCTCCGCCGCCAGCTTGTTCTGATCTCGCGTGAGCACGGGCGCGAGTGCAAGCGACGCCACAAAGAAAATGAGCGCTACAGCAGCAGCGGATTGCATCTCCTGGCGATTACCCAAAACCTCGAGCAGGCCCAACCCAAGGCTCCCTTTGTAGGCGCGGCCTGGAATGGCGCTTGATCGGACGATAGGCGACGCCATCAAAGCCCTTATCTGAAGGCTGATTATCATCTCGCTGGACACTTCGTTGAACTTCGCATTTTACTATGGCCGAAGAGGATGCGTAAGCATTGTTGCCCGACAGCCAACAGGTTTCTTAATTTGGTGCGGATCTGAGACATTCATCTTGACCGTGACTATTGCAACACATGATGACGTCGAACCTGCCTGATTCGGGGCGCTGAAACAAGGAGACGACCGCCGAAGCAACCAATTTTTTACGAATGCCGTTCACTTCGCTCGCTTGGAGAATCGACAAATGAGAGGCAAAGTTCTGGCTGTCCTGTTCGGGTCCGTGATGTTGGCTGCGACCGTTCCAGCGACCACACACGCCGCCATTACCGATGAGGAGGCGCACGCCATCGGCGTCGACGCCTATCTTTACTTTTATCCGCTCATTACGATGGACGTCACGCGCAAGCAATCGATCAACATCGAGCCCGGCAAGGCACTCGGCAAGGGTCCGATGAACATGTTCAATAACCTGCCGGCTTATCCGCCCGCCGATTTCAAAGGAGTCGTGCGCCCAAACTTCGACACACTCTATTCCAGTGCGTGGCTCGACCTGACCAGAGAGCCGATGGTCGTTTCCGCTCCGGACACCCATGGCCGCTACTACCTGCTGCCCATGCTCGATATGTGGACCGACGTGTTTGCCTCTCCCGGCTGGCGCACCACGGGCGCTGAAGCTGGTAATTTTCTGATTACCCCGCCCGGCTGGACTGGCGACGTTCCCTTAAGGATGACGCGCATCAGCGCGCCGACGCCCTACGTCTGGATCATCGGGCGGACAAAGACCGACGGGCCGGACGACTACGCGGCGGTCCACAAAATCCAGGCGGGCTACAAAATCACGCCCTTGTCGGAATGGGGCAAAGCTCCCGTGCCGCCCAAAGTCGCCATCGATCCGGCGGTGGACATGAAAACGCCGCCGAAGGAGCAGGTCGATACGATGTCGGCCGCGCAGTTCTTTGCCTACGCGGCGGAGTTGCTCAAAGTGATCCCGCCTCACCTCACCGACCAGCCAATAATCGCTCAACTGGAAAGAATCGGGCTCGAGCCCGGCAAGAGCTTCGACCTCGACAAAGCCGATCCTGGCATCCGCGCCGCGTTAGCGACCGCTCCCGAGGATGCCCAGCGCCTCATGATCTGGAAGTTTCCAACATTGGCGCGCGTCGTGAACAGCTGGTCGATGAACACCGACACGATAGGCGTCTACGGCAACTATTACCTGAAGCGGGCCATCGTCGCTCAGGCGGGCCTTGGCGCGAATGTCCCCGAAGACGCCATTTATCCGCTGAACATCGGTGATGAATCCGGCAAACCCCTGGAAGGGGCAAACAATTACACCCTTCACTTCGAGAAGACTGCATTACCGCCGGTGAATGCCTTCTGGTCGGTTACATTATACGATACCGACGGCTATCAGGTCGCAAATCCCTTGAACCGGTTTGCGCTCAGCAGCTGGATGCCGTGGAAGTACAATGCCGATGGGTCCCTCGATCTTTATTTCCAAAATGAGAGCCCAGGGACCGGCAAGGAAACGAACTGGCTTCCTGCGCCGAAAACACCGTTCAATCTCACGATGCGGATGTACGCCCCCAGATCGGAGGCATTGACCGGAAAGTGGAACCCGCCGCCGGTCACTCGCGTGCAGCAGATCCCGAGCCCGGATAGGCGCTAGAGTTCGGAGGGACAATCCGGAAAACGATGAGATCGCATGCGGCCGGATTGTCCCGCTTTTCTCTTTCCCGGCCGAGCCGCCGCTATGCCACAACTTCGATCACGCCCATCATGCCTTTGTCTTCGTGATCGACGGTATCACAATGATAGAGAACCTATCTGCCGCCGCTGCTTAGAGCGCGCACAGGCGAAGCGCTGCGCGATCCCCCGAGCCGAACCTCACCCTGCGCCGCAGTGCGCGCTGCATCGAGCACGCCGTTGCGGCTGCGTATTTCTCTCGGCTGAACGAGTTCGTCGCTTGTTCGGCCCAGTGCGGCAAGGGGCCAGAGCGGCGCGCTGCCCGCAAGTAAGCGGGGGCAGGCATGAAATTTTTGCGCCGGTCAGCGCCTTGCCCGCCTCAGCGACCGAGGCCAGGAACACTCGCCGATGCAGAACCCGTTCATTTCTTTTTGTCAGAGCCCGCCCTTTGCCAATGTCTCTGCAATAAGACCGACTGCCTCCAAGAGATTTTGCGTAACGGCATCCGGCTTCGGATCAACCCCGTCTTCGGCGCCGGGCTTGTATTTGCCGGTTCGAACCAGGATGCCGCGAAGACCGGCCTTGATGGCCGCGCTGACGTCGAACTCGGCGTCGTCGCCGATCATCACTGTGTTCGCAGGCGCAAGGCCCATATGCGCCACGGCTGACCGGAAGAACTCAGGCGAGGGCTTGCCGAGAACATGCGCCTTCCTGTTCGCCGCGTATTCCAGGCAGGCCACGAACCCCCCGACATCCAGGCTGAGCTGCCCATCGGCATCTCGGAAGGAGCGGTTCGTGGCAAGCGCAAGGAACTCCGCGCCCTGTTCGATCAGCCGGAAAGCCTCGTTGAGATTGGCATAGCTGAATTCGTGGTGGGCATCCGCGATAACAACCGCGCGCCTGCGTCCCGCTTTGAGGCCGGCGAAATCCTCCTTCAAGGCGGAACTGGTCAAAAAGTATGGGTCGAGGCCGTAATTTTCGATATAGGTCCTTGCTGCTAACGCTGGCGTAAACACATGCGAACGCTCGGCGGCGACGCCCGCATATTCAAGCTCGCTGGCGACCTGGCGGAGGGGAGCCCTGGTCGTATTCGTGACGAACCTGATATCGAGATTGAGCCGCCGGATCCGGGAGATGGCCTCGATCGAGCCAGGGATAGGGTCTCCGCGGGCATGAACGACACCATCGAGGTCGATGAGAACGCCCTTGATATCTCGCATCACGAACTCACCCCATGCTTACCCGCCCGGCCGGATGGCTGATCCGATCCGTATAATAACTAACGAAAGCGAAGATGATCCAGGCGCCATTGAAGAAAATCCCGGCAGCCAGGATCGCTTCTCCGGGCATTGGGCTGACCTTCTGGGCGTTCGACCTGAGCGGGCAGGAGGATCTGCGCGCGCGGGCGCTCGTTGAGCGGAAGGCGACCTCTGCGAGTTCTGTTCCTTAACGCGCGATTGAGTGTTTGATTGCTGAGGCAAGTCCTCCGTCGCCCCCAATTTGCCGGAAAGCTCAAGGGGCGACGACCGGTGATCGCGACAAACGAACTGTTCAGTTTTGGACGCGGAGCGGCGGCTTCGAGGACGTTTGGATAGCGGCTGCCGCCTTGAGAGTTTTGGTGTTGATCTCTGACGCGAGACTTCTTCTGATCGCGTGTGAGCGCCGGCGCAAGAGTGAGCGAAGCGACGAAGAAGATAAGCGCTACCGTGACGGCGCATTTCCACTCGGACGGATTACGCAAGACCTGAAGCAGTCCGCTTCCGGATCTGCTGCGACGATTGCCGACAAGGTGAAAGATGGGCGATGGGATCCAAGGCCTGATTGGTAGAGCTATTATCATGTCACTGAACGCTTGGTTTGCCACTGTCGTACTACAAGGGTGAGCGGGACAGCCTAGACCTGTTGCAAATGTATGACAACAGTTTTTCATTTTCGTTGAAAATACGAAAAACGCCTTGACTTGTGCCGCCCGACTGGCGCTGAAGGCGGCCATTACCCCGTCCAACCTGATACTTGCCTTCTGGTATCGAAGAGGACGGCAAGGGCAAGGAAAGCCGCGGGCGGCGCCACGCCTTCCTCAAACCAGTCCGTTAGAGTCTGCGGGCTTATGCGAAGCAATCCGGCAAGTTGTTCCAAGCTCAAGCGATGTGTATCCAGAAACCCACGCAGGAGATCTAGCACATTATCGCCGCTCGGCCGTGGGTCAGAAATGGCTTCATGCAAAGACATTTAAGGTAACTCCCGGAAACACGATGCCTATACAAACCGCCGCACGGACTCTGATATTCCCCGCGTTGCGTATTGGTGACTTTCAGGAGCGGCCCATCATACGTGTGCGCGCTACACAGGTTTTGATTTTGATCAAGTGCCTTCTTCGACTTTCGGTCGCAGGGGGGATGACGTTGCCGCGGTCCGAGACGCGTTCGCTCGATGTTTTTTTATGTCTAGCTACTATATAGTGGGATTTTCTGGCTGCCGCTCTACAATATTTGGTGTTTTCTGTCGTTCGCAAAATTTAATTTGAATAACTCTCGTAAGTAGGTACGCTCTCTTAAGAAGTTCTAGTCTGATGAAGCTAAGTACGTGAAGATCAATAGTCTGCATTTGCATGATATTATCTTCTCGTTGCATACATCAGGCGGAGCTTTTGAAAGCTTGAGTATATCAGCTTGATGGCCGACCAACGATTTGTTCTACCTAGTTTGTTGGCTCTAGAGTGGTGTTTGAGTAGGGGAGTGCGCATGGCCGAATATAGCAACCTGTTCCTCGGGGTTGGTACAGCGGTGTCCTTGTTTTTGGTCTTGCAACATGTAGGGCATGTGGTTATTCGGTATTTAAATCGTTGTTAACGCGTTGGATTTAATAACAATCTTTGGTCTTGCGATCACTGAATGAAATATCGTTTTTATACATATTTGCAAAAATCAGCCTTATCTTGGGATTGCTCACTGTGCCTCTGCTTTTCATCGTGTTGTTCGCCCGGGCTGTCGCTGAAATTTGTCGTGCTGTTCGATAGCGCGGCTGGCCACGTTGATGGCGCGCCCGTCACAGACGTTCACTGTTCTGCTTCCTCGGATCATGCGGCGAAGGCAAAGCCGCTGGGAAGATTAAGCCCGAAGAATTTGAACTTGCCGGGACGTTCGTCCGCTGCGGCATCAAGGGTGGGCGGATGACGGCTGGCAGGTCTGCCTCCGGCTAAAGAGGATGGAGATTGCGGCAAAGCTCCGCGGCTGCGCAGCGGTTCGAACAGTTCTGCGATATGAGCCCGGGGCTGCGAAAAGAACGGTCGATGGTGGATCGTGGGTGTAGCTGTCGCACCTATTCCGGGTGGCAAACTTTGAGGCGGTACGCGTTTCTTCGTAACGCTGTGTGTGGCTCCATCGGAAGATCGGCGATATCGGCTTTGACCGGCGCGTATCGCAGCTTCGTAGACCGCCCTGTTTCCAGAGCGCCGCCATGTCGTCGTCGGAGACGAACTCGCCGCGCTGCGCTTGCTCATGGCTTTGCAGGATGCCGGCGCGGTGCGCATCGGGAATGCGGAATACGCCGCCGTCGGAAGCGACGATGTGCTCGATGACCTCGGCGGCGTAGGCCTGCCGGTCTTCCGGCAGCGCTTTAGCTAAGAAGAAACTACCCTGGCCGCGGCGCGCCCGGGTCGGGGCGTTGGTTTTTAAGCAGCTTCCGCAAGAGGTTGAATTTCGGCCTTGAAGCCAAGCTTAGCGAGTTGAGCCACCAGGCGCTTGGCTTTTTGTTCAACTGGGCGGCGGCGATCGAAATAGCCACCCCGCCAACCCAAACAGTTTCAGTCATGGGGGTCGCCAGCCGCGCCGGCCGGTGCTGAACTAGCTGGGACAAGGCTTCCGCCACCTCGTCCACATCTCACTCCCCCGCCAAGTCAACCCGCCCAACCTCGGCTTCGAGAAATCCCTCCGCAAAAGCGGTAAGAGGAACTCACGCCTCTACGAAACCACCGATCGCCTTTTTCCCCTCAAGAACCCCAATCCCCATCCACGCTTTGCGGCCCAGGTCTGGATATTGGCGGGTTGCACATGTGGAGAGCGGCCGCGGACTAGAGCCTGCTATCAGGCGGCTCGCGAGGTGGTAATGGGCTCGCGAGCTCGCATCTCCACCAGCACCGCATCACGCGCTGGATCCGGTGCAGGCAGAGCTTTCACCGGCGCCTCCACGGGCCTGGCAGCACGGCTCATTACCATCGCTTTGATGCTCGGCGGGGTCAGTCGGACCACTTTTTGCACGAGCGCCATCTCGCTGATCTTGAAATCTTCGAGGCGCCACGCGGCCACCCCGGTGAGAACAAGCGCCGCAACAACCGGGTGCACCAGCGCAATGATCAAGATCGCAGCCAGAACCGCGAGCTTCAAGTATCTTTCGGTATCCATTCGATGTTGTCTCCAAGGCATCGTGACGCGATGGCAATCTTAGCAGCCTCTCGCTGTGCGTCTAAGCCGATTCTCTTAAATGAAATCTAAAACGCGTTCCCTTTTGTCTCCTCCCGGCTCACGAGAAGCGGCTCACGACTCCACGGCCTTTTTTTATGTGCGCCTGCCTTTGGTTCACAGGCCGAACGGGCAGAAGCCCTTACACACCGGAAGGTTGCGCTCACGACCACGCCTGCGACAATCTAGAAGATCATGCGGCAATACTATCTGTTCCAATTCACATAAGGTTCTTTTACTCTATAAAGGCGCGCGCAGGCGAGCGCGCCGAGCCGAGTTAGCGATTAGATGCGCTCGCCGACCAATCCAGATCTGAAGGCAAGATGGGCCGGACACCGAACCGCTGCCCTAATAGAGCCGGTCACCACTATCCGCTCCAGCCGTGGCCTCCGAATTATCTCCGCACGTATCAAGGACGACGCCGACACAAGGCCTTGGATATCGGCCTCCCGCCACCACGCGCTAGCCGCGGCTTCGAGTTGTCGCGGCGCTTGCGCGTCTTCGGAGATCGTGATGCGAGAAGCTCTGCGGCAGTTATAGTGCGAGCACCGCAGGCGGAATTGCAAATCGAAGGCGAGGCTATCGAGGACAAACACACCGAAAGATATAATGCGGGATGAGCAAGTTTCCGTCATCTGCCTCAAGAGTTTGGAAGGACGGTTTGCCGGGCGCGCTTCCGGCGCGATGATTGCTGCGCATCCGTCAAAGTTATCAATTTTGCATCGGAATGGACTTTGCTTGGAAGCCGGGCATCGTCCCGCTCATGATAATCTTCAGGCTTCAGGCCGGCTAAGAGGATGAGGCGCGCGAAGGCCATGTCGATGTACGGATGCACCCGCGTCCACACCACTGTCAGCATCTCGCCTTTGTCGGCGATGGAGTAGCCGATGGCCAACCCAATCGCGAGACCGGAAAAGAAAGGTCCAATGATTGAAGAAACGACAAGGGCGAAGATGACCCCAGCGAGGGCGTAAAGTCCTTTGTTCATGGGTCACACTCCCGATCGCAGCGCGCCCACAGCCGCAGAATGACCGTTGGGCGCCGACCGCTTTTACCATTCCACCGCATCCCGCTCCAACCTCTGCTTCGCATTATCCCCGCGCGTCCGGTTGTCGAAGATGATAAGGGAAAGCTCTTCGCCGGCCGATAAAGCGCGACTGCGGGACAAACCCCGCGGCGGAAGAACGCGCTCCGATCACGAGATATAAGTTTGGAGCGCTGCAACGGCTTCCCATTTGT
Source organism: uncultured Alphaproteobacteria bacterium (assembly GCA_963764115.1). Classification (GTDB taxonomy): domain Bacteria; phylum Pseudomonadota; class Alphaproteobacteria; order Rhizobiales; family Rhodomicrobiaceae; genus Rhodomicrobium. Next base: position 9,830 of record CAVXRT010000004.1, on the reverse strand, counting down.
TTACTCCTGGCCAGTCTCGCCTCAATCTGGCCGGGGTTTCGGCCATTCCGCCCCAATTCAGGCCTGCGATTGCGAGATGCAAGGAGGCCCACCATGCTTAAACATTCTCTCGCGATTGTGATCGTAACAGCCGTCCCGGCGATGGCCGCAAACAATATGCTGTCCAATCATAAAGTTCAGTTCGAACATAAATCCTTTGTTTGCGGGGGAGATAAAAGCTGCTTCGGGGAAAGTCGTCCGCTTCATTCATTCGACCCCGCCGGCAAAATACATCCCAGAGTTCGAGCCCGCTGCGAGCGACCCGATGGCCAGGAGTTGGGACATCACCTATCGCATCATCTGCGACGGAGCCATTCGGCCGCCGATCACTGCGCGCTTGCATCACAAGCGGTTCTAGCCGCTTGCCGCCGTCTTTGAGCGTCACAACGATCACGAAGAATTCCGCGAATGCTTTGCGAGACGTGACTGTGCGCCCGCCGGTCCGCCTCCACCCCTTTGCGAGCAGGGTCAACGCCCGAAAAAGCGGAAGTAAACTTCTTTATTTCAGTTGCGCCGCGCCCTCAATTCGATTAGCCATCGCCGATATTCAGCTTCGCGCAAGGTACGCCCTACGCGCCTTTTCGGAACTCAAGGATTTTTCAGCATGTTCGACGAATCTGTCATCGCCGCGCTTTTGATGCTGGCCGCGCTTGCTTCGGCGCGCAACGGAAACGGGACGCAGCCCAGCAAAAAATAACGCGCGCCTATTAGCTAGGCCGGCCGCCACCATGTTTTTAGTGTATTTCGATCCAGCGGCCTTCGCGCCAGTAGCCGCGGCCTTCATCCTCGCGCCAGCTCGTGCTCGTGTTCGGCCCATCTTCAATTGTCGGGATGAATAACGACCCGGTGTTCAGGCTGGAAATGATGGGTCTCCGTGACATGCCGGCAATCGCCTTCGCTATTGCAAGCGATTTCAGCGGATGCAGTGAATGGTACAAAAACCAGCGCGGATATCGCGCCCAACATCGTGGCAAGGACACCTTTCATAAGTAACCTCCAAAGTGGTTGTCGGATCCGCTGAACACGCCAGTCTGGCGATATGTTTTCTCTGCAAGCCGCGGTGGTGGCGCTAGGCGAGACCGTCGATAATTCGGGTGGTGCATACTCAAGCGGCGCGCGAGCGGCGCCATGAAGAAAGCGACAACGGCCATGAACAAGAGCGGCTCGGAGGAAGGTATAGGAGGAGGCTCGCCCTCCCAGCTGATCGATGCTCGGATCAAGGAGCTGAATGATTGGCGGGGCGAGACGCTCGCCCGGATCCGAAGTCTTATCAAGCAGGCCAATCCCGAAGTTGTCGACGAGCGGAAGTGGCGAGGGGTTCCGGTGTGGTCGCACGCCGGAATAATCTACACCGCTGAGACCTACAAGAATGTCGTGAAGATGACCTTCGCCAAACGTGCTTTGTTGGAGGATCCATCGGGCCTCTTCAATGCGAGCCTTGAAGGCGACACGAGGCGCGCCATTGATTTGCATGAGGGCGACAAGATCAATGAAGAGGCGTTGAAAGCGCTCATTTGCGCCGCGGTGGCGCTTGTCAACTGACGCAGTCCGCAAAAACTGGCGTCGGGCTTTGCTTGGCTGACGGTTTGTGCATCGAAACAGTTGTCCCTGAAAGTCTCAGAATTCAGCAGGTCTCCTGAGTTGCAATCGCTGCACTGGTGTCTCTTCCGTCACCCCTCGAACACTACCAGAAGATCCTTGGCTTCGACCGGGCTGCCCGGATGCACCAGCACCTCCTTGATGACGCCGTCGCGCGGCGAGTGCAGCGCGGTTTCCATCTTCATCGCCTCGATGGTTATCAGAATGTCGCCGGCCTTCACAACTGCGCCGGGCTTCACCGCCAGCGCCGACACCAGGCCGGGCAGAGGCGCGGCGACGTGGGCATCGTTGTCGTCCTCGGCCTTCCGGCGGGCGGGGAGCTGCGAGGCGGTGGCGCGGTTCGGCACCTTGACGACGCGCGGCTGCCCGTTGAGCTCGAAGAACACCTCGACCTGGCCGTCCTCATTGGTTTCACCGATCGCCTGCAGCGAGATCACCAGCGACTTGCCGCGCTCGATCTCGACGGTGATCTCATCGCCGAGCTTCATGCCATAGAAATACACCGGCGTCGGCAGCGCCGACACCGGGCCGTACTTGCGCACAGCGCGCACGAAGTCGCCATAGACCTTAGGGTACATCAGGAAGGAGGCGAGGTCGAAATCGTCCGGCGCGTTTTCGGTCAGCTTGGCGGCCTCGCCGCGCTTAGCCTCGAGATCGGTGTCGGCGAGCAGCGAGCCGGGACGCGCAGTGGATGGCGCCTTGCCCTTTAGCGCTTTCTTGATCAGGACCTCCGGCCAGCCGCCGGGGGGCTGGCCCAGATCGCCCCGCAGCATCTCGATCACCGAGGCCGGGAACGCGATGTCCTTGGCCGGGTCGAGCACGTCGGACGGCGTGATATTCTGCGACACCATGATCAGCGCCATGTCGCCGACCACTTTCGACGATGGCGTCACCTTGACGATGTCCCCGAACAGATCGTTGGCGTCGCGGTAGGCCCTGGCGACGTCGTGCCAGCGGGTGTCGAGGCCAAGCGAGCGGGCCTGTTCCTTAAGGTTGGTGAACTGGCCGCCCGGCATCTCGTGCAGGTAGACTTCCGACGCGCCGGCCTTGAGGTCGCTCTCGAACGCAGCGTACTGGTCGCGCACCGCCTCCCAATAGAAGCTGAGATGGCGGATAACGTCGTGGTCGAGCCCCGTGTCGCGCTCCGTGTGCTCCATCGCCTGGACGATCGAGCCGAGGCAGGGCTGCGAGGTGAGGCCGCTCATGGCGTCCATCGCCGCGTCCACCGCGTCGGCGCCCGCCTCGATCGCCGCCAGCACCGAGGCGCCAGAAATGCCCGACGTGTCGTGAGTGTGGAGGTGGATCGGCAGGCCCACCTCCTCCTTCAACGCCCTCACCAGCACTCGAGCGGCGGCAGGCTTGAGCAGCCCTGCCATGTCCTTGATGCCAAGGATGTGGGCGCCGGCCTTCTCCAGCTCTTTGGCGAGGTCGACGTAGTAACGAAGCGAATACTTGGCCCGGTCGGGATCGAGGATGTCGCCCGTGTAGCAGATCGCGCCTTCCGCGAGCCTGCCAGTCTCACCGACCGCGTCGATGGCGACGCGCATGTTCTCCACCCAGTTCAGGCAGTCGAACACCCGGAACACGTCGATGCCGCCGGCCGCCGCCTGCTTGACAAAGAAGCGCACCACATTGTCCGGGTAATTGGTGTAGCCGACGCCGTTGGCGCCGCGCAGCAGCATTTGAAGGAGGAGGTTCGGCACGCGCTCGCGCAAAGTCGCGAGGCGCTCCCACGGGTCCTCGGTGAGAAAGCGCATCGCCACATCGAAGGTGGCGCCGCCCCAGCATTCCAGCGAGAACAGCTGCGGCAGCGCGGTGGCATAGGCTTCCGCCGCAGCGATGATGTCGAAGGAGCGCATGCGCGTCGCGAGCAGCGACTGGTGGGCGTCGCGCATGGTGGTGTCGGTCACCAGCACCCGCTTCTCGGTCTTCATCCACTCGGCGAAGCGTTTGGGGCCGAGTTCCGTCAAGAGCTGCTTGGTCCCGGCCGGGGCTTCGCGCGCGCCGCCGACATGCGGCGGCGCCGGCTCGCGCGCGGTGGCCCGCGGTTTGGCGCGGCCCTTCACTTCCGGATGGCCATTGATGGTGACGTCGGCAATGTAACCGAGCAGCTTAGTGGCGCGGTCACGCGGCTGGGCAACCTGGAACAGCTCCGGCGTCTCGTCGATGAAACGGGTGGTGTAGCTGCCATCGCGGAAGCGCGGGTGGCCGAGCAGCGTCTCCAGAAATATCAGGTTGGTGGCGACGCCGCGGATGCGGTATTCGCGCAGCGCGCGCTCCATGCGTGCGATGGTCTCGCCGGGCGAGGCGGCCCAAGCGGTGACCTTCTCCAGCAACGGATCATAGAACGGCGTCACCACCGCGCCGGAGTAGGCGGTGCCGCCGTCGACGCGGATGCCGAAGCCGAACGCGCCGCGGTAGGCGGTGATGCGGCCGTAGTCCGGGATAAAGTTGTTCTCCGGGTTCTCGGTGGTGATGCGGCACTGCATGGCGTGGCCGTCGAGCCGGATGTCGGCCTGGGCCGGGATGCCGGTCTGGGCGACATTGCCGAGGCGGCCGCCCTGGGCAACGCGAATCTGCGCTTTGACGACGTCGAGGCCGGTAACCACCTCGGTCACGGTGTGCTCGACCTGGATGCGCGGATTGACCTCGATGAAGTAGAAAGCGCCGGTGTCGGCATCCATCAGGAACTCGACCGTTCCGGCGCCGACATAATTGGTGGCCCGGCCGATCTTGAGCGCCGCCTCCGCGAGTCTGGCGCGGGCGGCATCGTCGAGATAGGGCGCGGGCGCGCGCTCCACCACCTTCTGATGGCGGCGCTGGATGGTGCAGTCGCGCTCGAACAGGTGGACCAGGTCGCCGTGAAGGTCGCCTATGAGCTGTACCTCGACGTGACGGGCGCGGCGTACCAGCTTCTCCAGATAGACCTCGTCCTTGCCGAACGCCGCCTTGGCCTCGCGCCGCGCGGTGGCGACGGTTTCGATCAGCCCCTGTGGCCCTTCGATTGGCCGCATGCCGCGGCCTCCGCCGCCCCAGGACGCCTTCAGCATCACCGGATAGCCGATGGCGGCGGCGAGCTTCTCGATTTCGGCCGGATCGTCCGGCAGCGGGCCGGTGGCCGGCATCACCGGCACGCCGACCGAGATGGCGAGGGTGCGCGCCGCCACCTTGTTGCCCAGCGTGCGCATGGTCTCAGGCGCCGGCCCGATGTAGATGATGTCGGCGTCCGCACACGCCTCGGCGAAGTCGGGGTTCTCGGACAGAAAGCCGTAGCCTGGGTGGATGGCGTCGACCCGCGCCTCCTTGGCGACCCGAATCACCTCCTCGATCGAGAGATAGGCCGCGATAGGGCCAAGCTTATCGCCGCCCGGCTGCGCCTTGCCGACCTCGTAGGCCTCGTCTGCCTTGAAGCGGTGGAGCGACAGCTTGTCCTCCTCCGCGTAGATCGCCACCGTGCGGATGCCGAGCTCGGTCGCGGCGCGGAACACGCGGATGGCGATCTCGGAACGATTGGCGACGAGGAGGCTGCGGATCGGACGTAAGTGCGCTGGCATTGAACCTACCGGACAAAAAGTGGGGACAGGAGTCGACTGACATCGAGAAGGCAGTCTCACAGACAATCGTCTGAACTATGCCCAATTTTGTCAATGGGCAGCCTTCACCAAACGGCCTCGGGCATTTATCTCTGACGCAAGCCGCGTGGCAATCCGGCATGTCATCCCTGCTTCTGAGGGCGGCGAAACCGTTCTCGATGAACCGCTTTGGATTTCGGCAAAAGACAGCCAGGATATCCAAGTGCTTAATGTTTATCTGCGCCGTTTTCCCGAAGGAAACTTGCCTCTGCGCCGCCGCCAAGTGGCCGGGCTTGACCGTTCTGGTCGGTCGCGTGAAGCGGGACGCTTTGAAGGCGGTGGAGGGCAAGTCGTCCAACGAGGCGATGCAGGCGTTATGTCGACCTGATCGAATCTGACGAAGCCCCAAGGCAGGCTCGAATACACGTCGACGAAAATGACTTTCTCGATGCCGCGGGAGATTGCCGCTCGCTTAAGAAACGCGGCGGCAGCAAGAGGCACAGATTTGCAGGGAGTTATCGAACTGGCCGTCGCGACGGCTGGCGTCGCCGATGACCGGCAGGGCCGGGATTGGTCAGGCGGCCGGCCACAGCAGGCAGCCCAACGATGGGATCATCTCTCAAAGGGGCGATGGTTTCCAGCGTCATATCGCGGGCGTGTTGCACGGCCTATTCGTCATTTTGCGCCAATGAGGCGGGTGATGGCGGCTTCGTTCGGGAAGATGCCCTCGACCTCGGTGCGCCGTTTTTTTCGCCGTTCAGCCGTTCGATGGGATTTGTGGAGTGGTTGCGAGCGCCAATCTGGATCGGCGCCGTCGCAGACCCTGGCATGTGCAGCTCCGCCGGCGCCACACATTCCGTGCAATTTGGCGCCGAAAAACTGTCCTCGACGACGGCCAAGCCTCCGGCTTTGACAGCGCCGGAGTTTGCGGTAAGACGGCGCCAATAGCGGTGGCAAATGGCAAAACAAAAACGTTTTTGGTGGACACTCAGGATTTGCGCCGGCGCGATCCTCCTATCCGGCGCAGGCACTGCGCAAGCGCAAACGAATGGCGTGGCGCATGAAAACGGAAAGGAGCGGCTCTTGCGCAGCCTCACCGGCGAGAGCGACGCCGCTTTCGAGCGGCTCATGGACCATTGCATCCTGGACCATGGCCGCCGCATCTGCCCCGGTGAGGACCGGGAGGTGGGAACAACGGGAGACGCCGACATCCCCCCTGGCCCGCCGCCAGAGCGCGCCGTGACCTGGTTGCCCGGCGTGCGCGGCGAACTCGACGAGCATCTCGCGCTTGAGGATCGTATCCGCGAACGGTTGGACACAGGCGACGCCGCTGGAGCAGTAGAGGATGCGCAGCGCCTGCTCGCCATGGCTGAAGGCGGACGCGGCGCCGGCCTTTTGACGGCGCTCGAACTTTACGGCGACGCTCTCACCTATGCCGGCCGTTACAACGAAGCGGAGACGCAATACCAGCGCGCGCTGATGCTCAAGCTGCCGGAAAACGATGCTGGAGGCATCAATCAGCTGATGGGATCGGGGACGGATCTCCTGCTCGGCAAACTGGCCAATGTTCATGCGGTGCAGGGCCAACTCCCGCAGGCACTGAAACTTTCCGCCCGCGCCGTGCGGCTGACGGGAGACGGAAAGTTGGACCCCAATGGCGCCTGGGTGTTCTACAACCACGCGCGGATCACCGCGCGCGCCGGGAATAAGAACGAAGCCGAGCAGTATTTCCGCCGCGGCGCGGAGCTCTTTCTCGCGTTCTATGGCGATGGCAGTCGCGATGCAGCTTACGGTTTTGATGCGCTCGGCCGTCTGGCGAGGGAGGAGAATAACTGGCCGGAGGCTGTGGCGCAGTTCCGCCGCGCGGCGGAGATTGAGCGGCGCGCGCTGAACGCCGGCCACTCGTCTCAGAATGTCGAGCCAGATACGGGCGGCATCTATGTTTTCCTCGATCTTGTCGCGGCGGATTTCGGGCTCGCGACGCAGCAGCCGGAACAGCGCGGCGTCCTGCTGGGCGAGGCCTTCGAGGCGGCGCAATGGGCCAGCCAGAAGACAACCGCCGCGGCGCTGTCGCAAATGGCGGCGCGTCAGGCCAGGGGCGCTGGACCACTGGCGGAGCTGTTGCGCCATCAGCAGGATCTTGTCACGCAATGGCATCAAACCAGCGCTAAGCTTGCAGGCGCTCTCCTGGCTTCCAGCAATTCCGACGAAGCTGAGGGCCCCAAAGCCTTGCGCAGCCGTCTTTCCGACGAGGAGCGCGAAATCCGCCAGACAGACGAGCGCCTGGCCGCTGAATTCCCCGATTATTTCGCCTTGATGAAGCCGGCGCCTCTCTCGCTCGACCAAGTGCGGCGCCTCTTGGGCGACGAGGAAGCGCTCGTCCTGTTCACTTTCACGGAAAGCGATCTGTTCATCTGGACGGTAAGCCGGAACGGAGCATCCTGGCGCAAGGCGGCGCTTCCCGCCGCAGATGTCGCCAAGGAAGTGCAGGCGCTGCGCTGCGGGCTCGATGCAAGCGCCTGGAGCGGGCCGATGTCGCCCTGTTCTGCACTGCTCGGCCGCACCTACACGGAGGATGACGCTCAGGCCGGCCAGCCGCTGCCCTTCGATATCGCGAAGGCGCATGCGCTTTATGAGATACTGCTGGAGCCAGACGCCGCTCTCATTCAGAGTAAACGTTTGCTGATCGCGCCGTCGGGTGCGCTTACCGCCTTGCCGTTCCATGTCCTGGTTACAGCGGCGCCGGAAACACCGATCCCCGCAAGCGCTGACGGTTATACGAATGCTGCCTGGCTCGCGCGCAGCCACGCCATCACCGTGCTCCCCTCGCCGTCGAGCCTGCGCGCCCTGCGTCAACTTTCGCCTGCCAGCCGCGCGGACCGGCCCTATATCGCTTTCGGCAATCCGCTCGTGCTGGGCGAAACAGGTGAAGACCGGAGCGCATGAACTCGAGAGAGTTGCGCCGCGCCTTCCATTCCGACCGCACCGCGTTGGGCAAGCGTCGCGCTGGCCATCGCCAGCTATTTTCGCGGTGGGCTTGCCAACACCGATGAGTTGCGGCGCGCGCCGCCTCTGCCCGAAACCGCCGATGAACTCTGCGCCGTCGCAGACAGCCTTTCGGCGCTCCGGAGCAGCGTTTATTTGGGCGCGCGCGCCACCGAGCGTGAAGTGAAGGCGCTTTCCATCTCTGGAGACCTCGCCCGCGCGCGCATCGTGCATTTCGCAACCCACGGCCTGCTCGCCGGCGAAACGCGCGCCTTTGGCGGCAAGGCGGAGCCAGCCCTGCTGCTGACGCCCCCCGCTACCCCAAGCGAGGAGGACGACGGTCTGCTCACCGCATCTGAGGCTGCGACGCTCCGGCTCGACGCCGACTGGGTGATCCTCTCGGCCTGCAACACCGCCGCGGGAGAACGGCCCGGCGCCGAGGCGCTATCCGGTTTATCCCGGGCCTTTTTCTACGCCGGAGCGCGCTCGCTGCTCGTCTCGCATTGGCCCGTGGATTCCGAGGCCGCCGTCGCCCTTACGACCGGCGCAGTAAACGCGATGAAGGCAAAGCCCGGAATAGGCCGCGCCGAGGCGCTGCGGCGCGCGGAAGCGGCCCTTATCGCTAAAGGCGGGCGCTTTGCGCATCCAAGCGTCTGGGCGCCTTTCGTGCTAGTCGGCAATGGGGAGCAATGATCAATTCGACGCGGAGGGTCCCACCTAAGAGTGCATCTATGCGGTTTCTTTCTTTTTGATGCGCCGCGCTTTAATCGCCTTTACCTGCCTCCCCAGGCGATCGTCAGAAACGACAGCTAAATCGACCTCGTATGTTCCTGCGATCCAATCCGGCTCGATGATCGCCGCGCGGACACAGGCGCTATTGGTGTCATCGCTGTATTCGTCGCGCCAAGTTTCGAAATCTGAGAAATGCTGTTGCACGACGATTTCCGCGGCGATTATGCCGGTGCCGATCTGGTCCGCCCAGTCTGGCAGCACCGCTTCTTCGTGGAATGCGACATCGCCGTCTTTGGCGGAGTCCTGATCGGAGATCGAGTAGAGAATAGTAACGGACATAAGGCGGCTTCCTTTTCATACACGCGTTCGACGATGAGGTGATCGAGTTCGTTGACCGGCTTCCACGCGTTCTGCCGCTCCACGCCCAGAACACGAATCCCTATCCATCAATCCTATCCAGGTTGGAAGGGCGCTTACCCAAAGTGTATCCCTCCAGGTGTGCGCGGCGCTATATACGATTAATGAATGGTAAGTTCTGCAAAAGTAACATCGATGGACTGGTCGCTGGATTTAGTTCAAGCAAGGGACCTCCTCATTTGGCCGAAGAAAGCGCTATTGGCGAAAGGCGCAAGGCTCAGCAGATTTGGCGTGAGGCTGCCACTATTGGCCGGCATTAACCGGTGAAATTGCCAAGTGTATCCGTGCGCATGATTGGGCATGAACGCCTTTAGGTCCGTTTGAGAGCTGGCCGCAGAGCCTGAAAGCAATTGTGGACTTGACGCTTTTGGGCCTTCAGCCGGTCTACATCGCTTCTGCCCTCTCTGACGTCGCCTTATAACGAAGGCTACATCCCGATCCTTGGAATTCAGGCGGTCGGGTGGGAATCCATCGCCGCCTCCAAGC
>CAVXRT010000003.1:0-73179 GCA_963764115.1 uncultured Alphaproteobacteria bacterium | reverse complement strand
TCCTTGACGCCCGCCGTTGACAAGTTTCTCAGGCATCTTCGCGAGTGTCGCGATATCTCCCGCAGGCTGGTGAGCGCTCTTTGCGCGGTGCCGGCTCTGGGTTGCTTCTCGCCGCGCGGTAAGGCAGGCAGGAAGGCGACTTTGGGCCGCCTTTCTTTTCATCGAGCGGTTTTCTTATCGCATTATCGCGCTGCGGCGGTTTGCCGTAACAACCGTCGTCGGGGATGATCCCATCGATGATGCGTAAGGACCTCTCATGAAAGACGAGCTTGCTCAAGACATGCCAAAGCAGCTGGCGCTCGCCGTCGTATGCGTCCGCAACACAGGCATAGAGGATATCCATAGCGGGATCGAGCCAGTCTCGGCCGGCGGCGACTTTTCCGATGTAAAAGTCGTAACCCCCTATGGGGAAATCCCCTGGAACAAGATGTCCCGCATTTCGAACGAAGAGATGCGCGCCTTTATGCGTTAGGTTGCCGACCGTCTACCCTCGAACAAGCGCAGGATGACCAGAGACGAAGCCCTCGAAGCGCTGCGATCGATGGTTCAGACAACGCCCGAGGGCAAGTTCATCATCGCCTCCGGAAACGCTCTCGCAAGCTTCCGTGGTTGGGTGATGCACTGGCGGGAGAAAGGCCTTGTCGAAGTCGCCAAGCGCGAAACGAAGCGCAAAATCATGGCTGCGGCGAACGTCGCCTAGAAGGGCTCGGTCCTCTTTTTTGCCCAGTGAGGCTGAAATGAAACCGGCATCCTGTTCTATAACGGACCTGTTTCCGGAGCTGCCGTTCTCGAGACGGCGCGCGGCGGTGATCTCCGCCGCCAAGGGCGCAAGGCCGGACCTATATTTTGAAAAACGAAAACGCTAGAGTACTCCATGGCCGACGAACCGGAAAATCACCCGCTCGCGCCTCTTCGCGAAATGCGTGCCGAATGCGCGAACGCTTCGAAAAAGTGAATGCGGAAGCGGCGGCTACGAAAGCCGAGATTTTGAAGCTGCGCGTTGAAGTCGCCGAAGGAACCACGGCAGTCAAAGACGTCGCCGTTCGCCTTACTCTGATCGAGAAGCGCTTGAATGTGTGGAGTGCGTCTGATGTCTCTCGTTGATCTCGACCCCGGTGAAGATATCCCGATGGACGAGGCAATGGTCTGGAAGTTTTCGCTCCCAAGCGAACAACCAAAGCGAAGCCTCACGGCGCAAGCACGGCTCAAACTCGCTGAGTCACTGAAAACACCCACACATCCAGCCGGAAGACGAAAAAGCAAACGCCGCTTCATAGACGAGGTGCGGCCGAACGAACGCCGGACAACGCGAGACGCCCGGCTTTTTTCATGCTCCGGCATCAGGCGCGGCTCACGTCGTCGATTGCGCGAGGCAGCACGCGGGTCCGTAGAAAACGCCGCCCGAAGGCGGCGAGGAAGCCAAACGCCTCGCTCGGAAAAGCAAGGCTGCGGATCGCAGCTCTGCAGGAGCGCCAGACCAGCAAGAAGTCGCCTTCGTCAGCGGAATCGGCGAGACCGGCGGCCGGAAAGGATCGTCGAGCGGAGAGCTGGAGGCAGTCTCTCCCTGCATCCGAGCACGGCGGCGGCGCCGAGTTCGCTTCCTTGGTAAAGCTGCCGGTGGAGCCCCTTCATCCTCGCCTCATATCCACGATCCCCACCTCGGCGTTGCTCGTCAAGCACGCGAACTTTGCCTGTTCGTGCTCCGGAGAGACGTGCGAATGGCCATAGCCTCCTGCATCGGCCTATGACGCGCGACCTCGATGAAGCAAATCTGGGCCAAGCCCGGCTGGCGCCTTGATCGCTTTCCGCAATGACGTGGCCCAGTTTTTTCCGCCGAGCTCCTGCGGAGCCCTTTGCATCGCGAAGCAAAAAACAGGCCCTTTGTCATCCTCCGCTGCGCTGCGGGCCTTCGCCGTACCGGCGGGGCTGCAGGGCGATCATCCCGGCCAGAAAAATCGCTATCGAGGCTGCGATCATCAAAGCCCGATTAACGACAGGAGACTTCACATGGCTAAAATCGGCGCCTTCTCCAAGACGGAACACGGCTACAAAGGGCGCGTGCGCACCCTGACCGTCAACACCGAAGTGGAGATCGTCTCGATTGACCCCAGCGGAGACGGCGCTCCTCAATACCGGCTCTACTCCGCCGGAAGCGAAGTGGGCGCCGGCTGGGAAAAGACCTCGGATGCAGGGAGAGACTACATCTCGCTGAAGTTCGACGATCCGGCCCTGCCTGCTCCGTTCTACGCATCGCTCTTCGCCGATGATGAAGGCGACAAGTACAGCCTGGTCTGGCAGCGCCCCAAGCGCAGCTAGCCTGACTGCCGGGCGCCTTGCTTTTTCCAAGCGAGGCGTTCGGCTTGCTGGCGGCGTGCCGCCGCAACCAGAAACAACGTTAAGGGGCGCAAGCGGTCCTGGCGGTTTCCAACGGATGCAGCCCGGGCGGCAACTGGTTCTGGATCTCAAACCGGAAGCTGTCCGAAAAAAGCCTGGGCTGCGGGAACGTTATGTGTCCGACGCGTCCGCCATTGCGCACCAGTTAACGTAAGGACCGGCCTCGCGGAGCCATTCCTGGTCAAAATGCCGTCGCGGCAATGCTTTGCGGCAGGCAGTGACGTAGGCGTCGACGATGCCCAGGCATTGGGAGTTTGTGGTGCCAGGAGGAATAGGTTGAGGGGGCACCAATCGGCGGATCGACCGAAAGACCTTGGTGCGGGTGCGCACCTCTCTTACGACCGGTTCATCGTGACGCGGCCCCGTTTCTCTCACGCGGCGGCCGAAATACGCACCTTGAACATTCCGATAACTCATAGAGAGACGCAGATAGCCTACCACTTCGTTGAAGCGCCACCTGCCCAAACGACGCTGGTAGTGAGCGAGAAGGTCAGCCCGAGCGTCCGCATCGGCCTGCTTCCATTTAGGAGATGCTGTTCCCGGCTGGTCAGGAATAAGGCCATGGGCAAGCTTCAGCAACTCCTCATCGTAATCCGCCTCGGTGAGGCGGTAGATGGGGAGGTCGTGAAAGTGGATTATCGCCATTGCCCCCACCCCTTTCGATCCGAATCGCACCCTGCGCTATCTTAAGCCTTGCGGAATTTGCCAACAAGCAAGAGGCCACTATCCACCCACTGCGTTAGTCGGCGCCTTCGCGAGATCACCCGCTTCATGATCCCAAAGCGGCGCTGCCAGGGTGTGTTTTTTTGAAGTGCGCCAAGTCCGCAACCGGCCTGGCTCGCTCATTCGTGTAAGGGCGCGCTGCCCGTGCAGGCGCGTCGAAAGCACACCCGCGTCAAGATGTCGAAGTCGGGTGCCGCACCTAACCCTCGCCGCGCGGGAGCGACGCCTGCGCACGATGGGGACCGCGCCCGCGCTGACCGCAGGAGCGCAGCTGTGTTAAGCAGCATTGATCATGAGGGATTCCATGCCACAGCCTCTCCAAGCTGCAGCGGGGCGCGCGGAACGACCGTAGAACTCAGTATCCCGAGACGTAACCCGGCTAACGCGAACTCCTCCGCTTCAGCGGAATGGCGAGGATAGAAAAGCCTTTGTTTTTCAGATAAATAATGGAGGCCACGCCCGGAATCGAACCGGGGTACGCGGATTTGCAGACCGGGGAACCGCTTGAGGGGAAGTGGCAAGCATGAACGGGTGTTGCTATCTGAGGGCGGTCCGCCCGCATTGGGAAGATCGGGGCCGTATCGCAGGCGTCGTCGTCACATTCGCAGATATCACCTCGTTAAAGCGGGCCCAAACAGCGCTTGGCGAAAGCGAGGCGCGTTTCCGTCGCATGTTCACGAACAACATGGTGCCGATGGCCCTCTGCACGAAATCCGGCGCCACCGTCGACGCGAACCACGCTTTTCTCGACCTTTTCGGCTACACGCGCACGGAGCTGGAAGTCGGCAGATTTCGCTGGAATGAGATCACCCCGTCGGGAGGCCGCGCCCGCGATCTGGAAGCCATTGCCGAGCTTGAGGTCAGAGGTTTTTGTACCCCTTACGAGAAAGTCTACACCCATAAGGACGGGCATCCCATTCCGATCTTTATCGGCGGCGGTAGCTTCGACGAACACGCAGGGACAGGCGTTCTGTTCGCCGTCGATTTATCGCGGCGCAAACGCGATGAAAATGCTCTGCGCGACAGCGAAGAGCGCGTTCGAACGCTTGTCGCTGCGTCATCCGCCGCGGGGGGGATAACGAACCGGCTTGTCAACATCCTTGAATGCAAGGGAGACTTCAGCCATCAACCAGGAAGCGTGCCGGAGCGACTCTCCTGAGTGCTTAGGCATCGCTTGATCTCGGCGATGAGAATTTCTGGCCGCAGTTTCGCAAGAGCGGGAACGCCGTCGAACGCCGCAGGGTGTTGTGCTCGCGAATATCCTGAAAGCGTCAGAAATCGCGTGTCTGTTTGAAAAATCACGTAGCGCTCTTTTTGGGTAGTGCTCCAAGTTCAATGAACCGAAACGCTTCGCACACCACTTGCTTACATCGCGAATTTGTCGCGCAAAATCGGACAAATCGCTTGGTGTGCTTAGGCTGAAGTACGTTGACATCGTAGGGGTCACAGGTTCAATCCCTGTCGTGTCCACCATTAAAATCAATGGGTTAGCTGTTTCTCTTAAATCCTCTGCGAATGAAAGGCGAATGAAACGTTGAGTTTGTCCGCCCCAGCCCGACAAGCGTGGGTGCTGCATGCCCTGGTACGACAGAGCGTGGTGGCGAGTGTCCGCCTTTTTCCTTGTCAAGTTCCTCTCTGAACTCTCCCTAACGTCTTCAGACGCCGCAATCCGCTGTTGGAATGCCCGAGCTTACGCAAGGTTTATGCGTCTAATCACCACGCTTCAGGGTGAATGTCGAGGGCATATAGTCTCGTGCGATTCGCCTGACATCCTCCAAGGAGGAGACAGTTAATAGGGTCGATAACGGTTCGGTGGTGATGAGGTAGAAATGATTTATGTAGCTATTGCCTCCCTAATACTGTTGTTTGCCTTGGCCACGCGGAATTCTTTCGTATCGCGGCGTTATAAGGTCCGCTTTGCGAAGGCTTTCTTAGAGGAAATCAAGCACGCCTATCCTGATAGTGCGAGCCTATTGACACCCGATCTTGGCGCACAAATTGCCCACACCCTCGTAAAGAATAAGAACCTCGCGAATGAGCTTAACGATCTGGAAAGGCAGGTTGCCAATAGACCTGAAATAGAAAACAAGTCATACTCATATTTTGATGCAGCTTACTCGCGCGAAACACAAGAGCTCATTACCGATTTACTGAAGAAAAAGATTGAATTTGCAGGAAAATTTTTCAACTGTCTTCCACCCAAGGTAAAAACCCAAATCGACAAAAAGGCGGAATTGATTGACAAAACTGCAGCAGATGTGAAGTTGACTGATGAAGCACTCAAAAAAGATAGGGAAGAGGAAGAAGAAAGAGCAAATCATCTTGGTCTTAAGACATGGAGGTTTAGCATACTTATGAATATTTATGATATTGCTGGTCGAGCAAACCTGGCAGCAAATTAAGCTTATTTCAAAGTTCGGCGTATTTTTTTAGACATCTAGACATGTGTCGGTTCCCTGTCACAAGGTCTTTTCGTCTTCGGGAAGCCGATACGTGAGGCCCCGAGCCGGTTCGAAGTCGTACTCACTCATAAAAAAGGCTCCTGGCGGGAAAGACGGCGTGGCATTTGACCAACCGCGCTTGCTCGCTCTGCACAAATCCGCCGTGATTTCCGCGTTGCAGCTTCGTTCGTGGTGTTCGCCGCCACGAAGCGGATAGCGTCGGTTTTCCTACGAATGGGTCTCGGTCGGAATGTTCGCGCGTTTTCTGATGCGCCGGCATTCGGCTGTCCGCAGCATTAACACCCACCTCAACCGCATTGAGGGCCGTCGCCATTTGTAATCTTACATTAGTTTTATAGACAAAGTAACGGTTTAACTGAACGACTACTTGAACGATTTCCGACCGCAAAGCTATTGCCAGCAAACGGAGAACCGGGACATGAGCGCAGCCAATATCAAGGGTTTCGTGAAACAGTCTACCTGCGCATCTATATGGAAGTAAAATTACGTTCTTATCTTCCGCGATGGGTGTTTAGAGAGATATTTTTGCATTAAGTTCTACGACAACTCGGTGGCATAAACGCAATCGCGGCGACCTTCCCGGCCACCTCCGTTGAAATCAAGTGACCAAGGCAGGAGGCCAATGAACATGGCGTGGGGGAACCAACCGGCGCGAGCGCTCAAAGATGGGGGGGAGATCGCGCGTCTCCTCCAACTCGAGCTCGAAAGCACCGGCGATCTCAAACGGCGCATCGGACTCCTGGCCAGCGCCATAAAGGGGCGCATCGCCTTCTCCACCAGCCTCGGCATCGAAGATCAGGCGATTTTGCACGCGATCGCCGAGAGCGGCGCGGCCATCGACGTGTTCACGCTCGACACCGGGCGGCTCTTTCCCGAGACCATCGATACCATCGCCGAAAGCGAGCGGCGCTATGGCGTCAAGATTTGCGTGCTCGCGCCGGAAGCGGACGATGTTGAGGCGCTCGTCGCGCGCGATGGCGTGCTCGGCTTCCGCAATTCCATCGAGGCGCGCAAAGCCTGCTGCCATGTGCGCAAAGTCGAGCCGCTCAAGCGCGCGCTCGATGGCGCGGCGGGCTGGCTCACGGGGCTCAGGCGCGGACAATCGGAAGGGCGAGCGGATGCGCCGTTCGCGGCATGGGACGAGGAGTTTCAGCTCGTCAAGCTCAATCCGATTGCCGATTGGCCGCTTGAAAAGCTCGAAACCTATGCCGAAGAGCACGCCATCCCCTTAAATCGTCTGCATGCGAAAGGCTTTCCCTCGATCGGCTGCGCGCCCTGCACGCGGGCCATCCAGCCCGGCGAGGACATCCGGGCCGGCCGATGGTCGTGGGAGCGCGACTGGGGCAGAGAGTGCGGTTTGCACAACCGGCCGAACGGGAAGGCGGCAGCGCAATGACCGCTCATCCCTCCCATTTGGATTTCCTCGAGTCCGAAGCCATTTACATCTTCAGAGAGGCGGCGGCCCAGTTCCGCAAGCCTGTGCTGCTCTATTCCATCGGCAAGGATTCCACTGTTCTTCTCCATCTGGCGCGGAAGGCCTTCTGGCCGCAGAAGCCTCCGTTTCCGCTGCTTCACATCGACACCGGGTGGAAGCCGCGCGAGATGATCGCATTCCGCGACCGGACAGTGCGCGAACTGGGGCTCGATCTCATCGTGCATGTCAACGAGAAGGGCCGTGCCGACAATATCAATCCAATCGATCACGCCCCCTCGCTCTATACCGACGTGATGAAGACGCAAGGCCTGAAACAGGCGCTCGACGCGCATGGCTTCGACGGCGCCATCGGCGGCGCGCGCCGGGACGAGGAGGCGAGCCGGGCGAAGGAACGTGTGTTCTCCTTCCGCGCGGTGGGTCATCGCTGGGATCCGCGTCAACAGCGACCCGAGATGTGGCGCCTGCTCAATGGGCGGCTCGGCACGGGAGAAACCGCCCGCGTCTTTCCGCTCTCCAACTGGACCGAGGGCGATGTGTGGCGCTACATCATGCGCGAGCGCCTCGACGTGGTGCCGCTCTATTTTGCCGCCGAGCGCCCGACCATTGAGCGAAACGGGCAGCTTCTCGTGCTCGACGATGATCGCATGCCGCTGAAAGCTGGGGAGGAGCCACGCATGCGTCAGGTCCGCTTCCGCACGCTTGGCTGCTGGCCGCTGACCGCCGCCATGCTCTCAAGCGCGACGGACATTGAAAGCGTGGTTGCCGAGACGCTGGCATCGCGCTCTTCCGAGCGGGAGGGCAGACTCATCGATCACGACGAAGCGGGCGCCATGGAGCGCAAGAAACAGGATGGATACTTCTGATGAGCGGCGCAGAAAGAATGAAAAGATCCTCCGCGCCTCGGCCGCAGGATCGCGGCATCGTCCATATCCTCACATGCGGCTCGGTCGATGACGGCAAATCGACGTTGATCGGCCGGCTTCTGTGGGATGGATCCGAACTTCCGGACGACCAGCGCGAAATGGTGCGGCGCGCGGCGAGGGCCTCCGGCAATCCGGACAAGCTCGATTACAGCCTTCTGCTCGACGGCCTCGTAGCAGAACGGGAGCAAGGCATCACGATCGACGTAGCTTGGCGTTACCTCGACACGCCGAGGCGCCGCCTCGTCCTGATCGATAGCCCCGGCCATGACCAATATACCCGCAACATGGCGAGCGGCGCGAGCCACGCCGACGCGGCGGTCATGCTGATCGATGCCCGTCACGGCTTGAAGCAGCAGACGCGCCGCCACGCCGCGATCCTCTCGCTGATGGGCGTTCCCCGCGTGGTGCTCGCTGTCAACAAGATGGATCTGGTCGACTGGAGCGAGGCCCGGTTCCGCGAGATCGAAGCCGCCTTCCTTGCGGCCGTGGCGCCGCTCGGTTTTGTCGAGGCGCGGGCGGTTCCGGTATCGGCCCGGCACGGAGACAATGTGACGGAAGCTTCCGCGAACGCGCCCTGGTATTCGGGGCCTGCGCTCGTGGGCCACCTCGAAGCCATGCCGAGCCGCACTTCGCCCGAGGCTCCTTTTCGCATGCCGGTGCAAACCGTTCTGCGCGATGGGCAGGATTTCCGCGGGCTTGCCGGCACTGTCAGCTCAGGCATCATTCATGTCGGCGACGAAATCGCCGACGCCGTGACCGGGCGGAGCGCGCGCATCGCGCGAATCGCGACGATGGACGGCGATCTGGCCGAGGCCGCCAAGGGCAAGGCGGTCGTTCTCGTCCTTGATGCTGATCTCGACGTGGCGCGCGGCGCGGTGCTTGCCTCGCCAGGCGCCTTACCCGTCAGGGCGACCAGCGTCGAAGCGCGCCTTGTTTGGCTGGCCGATCGGGCTTTCGGCGCCGCCCACGGCCTTTTGCTGCGAACCGCGACCGATGTCGTTCCGGTGGCAGGGATCAAGATCAGCGCGCAGATCGACCTCGACACGCTCTCACCGAAGCCAGCCGAAGGCTGTTCGCCCAACGACATTGTCGCCGCCTCGATTTCATTTGGCCGGCCGGCCGCGCTCGACCGCTTCCGCGACCATCAGGGAACGGGCACGTTCCTGCTCGTTGAAGCATTGACGGGGGCCACGCTTGCCGCCGGCACGGTCGTCGCGGCAAGGAGCGGGGATGACAGCCGCGCCGCTCATCTCATGCCTTTCCACATAACATCCGATATGCTTGTCAAAGGCCTGTGCGCAGATCTTGGGGACAGCGAAGCAGACGCAGGCGAGTATCGACGGCGCGTTCGCGAGATTGTACGCTTGTTCGAGTCGGCCGGGATAGCTGTTTCGGTCGGCGGTCTTGACTAGGTGGCGGATAGGGCCACCTCCGAGTCGAGTATGGAACGGGTTGCACCCTTTCCGGGACGCAAATGAGAGAACGGGCATGATGGATCTCGCCTATCCCCTGTGCGGATTCCTCGTAGGCGGTCTGGTCGGCTTTACCGGGATTGGCGGCGGCTCCGTGATGACGCCCTTGCTGATCCTCCTGTTCGGCGTCCACCCGCTCTCCGCCGTCGGCACCGACCTTCTGTATGCCGCCGCCACAAAAGCCACAGGCGCGAAAGTCCACGCTTCCAGAGGCAATGTCGAATGGCGCCTTGTCCGGCTCCTGGCGTTTGGCTCGGTGCCGGGCGCGCTCGTGACGATTTATGCCATGTCACTGGTGCCTCGCAGCCCAGAGCTTACGCACGTGGTCACGGTTGCGATCGGAGTGGCCCTGATCCTTGCCGCCGTCGGGCTTCTCATCGGAAGCATGGGATTCCAAAGCGAGCGCCTGGAAAAAAGGCCGGAAGCATTTCCACCCGGTTGGCCGCTCACCATCCTGCTTGGCTTTGTGCTCGGCGTTCTTGTATCTCTGACCTCGGTCGGCGTCGGAGCGATCGGCATAGTGGTACTGCGTTATCTGTACCCCAAGCTTCCCGCAGTCCGTCTCGTTGGCTCCGATATTGCACATGCGGTCCCGCTGACCCTGTTGGCAGGGAGCGGCCATTGGCTCATCGGAGATGTCAATTGGGGGCTGCTCGGCTTGCTTCTCATCGGGTCCATCCCCGGCATCATCCTGGCGAGTCGCTTTGCTCATCAGCTGCCGGAGCAGGTCCTCAGGCGGGTGTTGGGCGCGGTTCTCCTGCTTGTTGCAGCGCCCATGACGGCGCTCTGATATTTCCCGCCGCAGCGCTTTTTCGAAGCCTGGGCGACGTGGTCCCTGACCTTTCATCGCGACAACAATAAGCGCCTTCGGGCGCGTGCGCGGACCTGTCTCGAGAGGATGCAAATCTCTCCTTGGAGTTCGCGGGTCAGCTCGTCATTTCCACCTGGGAAGACGAAATAAGATTCCATTCTGGAAGACCTATTAAGAAATCATTCTCATTTGCGGGCGGCCTCCAGGGAAAAATTGGGGAGAATTCCCTGTTCTAGAAAAAGTTCGTTCAAAAACATAGGCTTGGCTGCGGTTCGTAGTGCTGCTGTGGCTCTTTTGCAATTGTGGGACGTTGCCGACGCAGATATTTCTTAATCTATAGAATCGATCGATTTTGTGCATATCTGGGCAACTCTAAAAGCAGGGCGGATAGCTCCGGCTGCTCATTTTGTTTGGGGGACGATAATGAATAAAGCCTTCGCATACGCATTGGCGCTCGCGGGCTTCGCAGCCTCGGCGCAGGCGGCGGATTTGGACTTGGGCAGCGTGAAGGACCCCATTCCAGACAATCTGACATGGAACGGAGTCACGCTCTACGGAACGCTCGACATCGGCTATGGCTATCAGAGCCATGGTGCGCCGGTCGATGGAACCTTCCCTCAAGTGGCCAGCTACAACATCTATAGTTCGAAATACGCTAACCGGACGATTTCTTCTATCGAGACAGGGGCTCTTGAGAGAGACGGAATCGGTGTGAAGATCGATGAATCAATCGGCGGCGGCTGGGTTGCTCTGGGCCGGCTTGACACGGCCTTCAACCCGCTGAGCGGAGAGCTTTCCGATGGTCCGGATACGCTGCTGCGAAATGCTGGCATTGCCCTGGCCAACCAATCGGCGAATGGCGACTCCAACCGTGCCGGGCAAGCCTTCAACGGCCAGGCCTATGGGGGTGTGAGTAACCCGTTTTTTGGAACGCTGACAGCGGGACGGCAGCAATCGCTGCAAATCGATGCGTCCTCCACCTATGATCCGCAGGCGCTCTCTTACGCCTTTTCGCTCTTGGGCTGGTCATCGTCGCTGATGGGCGCCGGCATTACCGAAGCCGCCCGCTGGGACGACTCGGTGAAATATGTCTTCACTTACGGCCCCTTCCATGCCGCTGGCATGTATTCGCAGGGCGGTCCCGATACCGGCTTCTTCGGGCCAGCCTATGGGGCAAATGCGGGCATCATTTATGGCGGGTTCTCGATCGATGCCGTCTATCAAAGGGTGGACGCCGGCGTGCAGCTGAGCGCTCTTACCGCAGGCCCCGCCACTGGCACGCAATCTGCCTTCGCGCCGCCGGCGAACTATTCAAATACGGCTCTGAACGGCCTCATTACGGACAGCGACTCCTGGTCGGTCCAGGGGAAATACACCTTCGAGTTCGGCGGCGGCTTGAAGGATGGCGGTTATAAGGATGGCGGCTATAAGGACGGCGGTCTGAAGGATGATCATGTCGCGGGCTCCAAGCTGACCCTGTTCGCCGGGTACGAGGAAATCCACTATTTCAACTCCTCCAAGGCTCGCGACGAGGAATATATCGGCCAGTCGGCAGTCGGCGGTTATCTCATCGGCTATCTTCCCGCCATCACCGGCGTGAGCAAGGCATCGAGCCTCTACTTCTACGGAAGCACCAGGGAGTTGCAAATTCCATGGGCCGGCGCGCGGTACGAGCTTCCTTCCGGATGGAGCTTTACGGCCGCCTATTACTATCTGGATCAGCCAGCCTTTTCTTCGACAAGCGTCCTCAGCAATCCGCAAGCGGGCTCGCCTAATCAGCAGAAGGCCTACCTCGCCGGCGCCGCCAATGACGGATCTTTCGTGGTCGACTACCAGTTCAACAAGCACTTTGACGTCTATGCCGGTGTGAACTACTCGACGATAGACGGCGGTCTTGCTTCCGGTTACCTCGCGAACAACAACACCAGCGTCATCAGCGGCGTCCGCTTAAAGTTCTAAGCGCAACTCAGAGCCGAAATCGCACTGTAAAACCGGCAAACCGCGACCACGATCGGCATTTGCGGCTCGCTTCTTGCGGGCCGTAAACCCGCCTCCGGGCGCGGCCGGGCAGGCCGCACAGGCTGTCCAAAGCTGTCTTCCGCGCAAGCCACCCCAAAATAGATGATCCGGCCCGGGAATTCAGCCGCCGTTTCCGGCATGGGAAATCGAGTTTATCCGGCGCCAGCGCCTCGTGTAAGGTAAGATGCCGAGAGGAAATCCTGCGCGAAAGCCTGGATGCTTAACGGCGAAGTCATCGGCCTCGACAGCGCTTTACGCATGCCCGCCGCTGAATTTGGAGCCCGCCCATGAGCCAGCATGATCCCATCGTTGTCGCCGGCGCTGCGCGCACCGCCATGGCCGGCTTGCACGGCGATTTTGCATCGCTCAGTGCGCCGCAGCTCGGGACGGAGGCCATAGCCGCCGCCGTGCGCCGCAGCGGCCTCGCGCCCGGCGACATCGAGGAAGTGCTGATGGGGTGCGTTCTGACCGCCGGGCAAGGCCAGGCGCCGGCACGCCAGGCGGCGCTCGGCGCAGGCCTTCCCGTGTCCACCGGCTGCACGACCGTGAACAAAATGTGCGGATCGGGGATGCAGGCGATCATGTTCGCTCACGATGCGCTGGCCGCGGGCTCCAACGAGATCATGGTGGCGGGCGGCATGGAAAGCATGACGAATGCGCCCTATCTCCTGCCCCGCGCCCGCGGAGGCTATCGCCTCGGCCATGACCGCGTTTTGGATCATATGTTCGTCGATGGTCTGGAAGACGCCTATGACCGTGGAAAGCTGATGGGCGCTTTCGCGGAAGATGCAGCTCAAGCCTATCAATTCTCCCGCGCAGAGCAAGATGCCTACGCTCTCAGCTCACTGGAGCGGGCGCTGAAGGCGAGCCGGGATGGCGCCTTCGCGGAGGAAATCACGCCTGTGAAAGTCAGGAGCTGGAAGGGAGAGGCGATTGTCTCCATCGACGAGCAGCCTGCCAAGGCGCAGCCGGAAAAGATCCCCACGCTCAAACCCGCTTTCCGCGAAGGCGGCACGGTGACGGCGGCCAATTCCTCGTCTATTTCCGATGGCGCCGCCGCCTTGACGCTGATGCGCCGCTCGCTGGCGGAAAGGCGCGGGCTGAAGCCGCTGGCGCTTGTCGCCGGCCACGCCACCTACGCCTCGACGCCCGCCCTTTTCCCCACGGCCCCGGTTGGCGCTGTCAAAAAATTGCTGGGCAAGATCGGCTGGACCGTAAACACCGTCGACCTCTGGGAGATCAACGAAGCATTTGCGGTGGTGGTCATGATTGCGATGCGGGAACTCGGTCTCAAGCGTGAGACAGTCAATGTTCACGGCGGCGCCTGCGCTCTCGGCCATCCGATCGGCGCCTCGGGCGCGCGGATCGTTGTCACCTTGCTCGCCGCGCTTCGCAAATATGGCCTGAAGAGGGGGGTAGCCTCCCTCTGCATCGGCGGAGGCGAAGCCACCGCTCTCGCCTTTGAGGTCGTATGATCCTCGATGAAGAACCAAGCAGAGTTCGCCAGACCCGCCAACGGATCGCCGCCACCGTCATCCCGGAGAGGCGAAGCCTTATCCGGGATCGTAACACATTGAAGAGCCTGCCTTTTTGTGAGCCCGGCTCGCGCTTCGCAAGGCCTGGATGACGATCCGGTGGGCAGATCAGCAAAGTTCGCTTAGAGATGTTCGGACTTTGAGGAGGGCGCATGGATTTCGGTTTGAGCGAGGAGCAGGCGGCGATATTCGAGATGGCGAGGTCGTTCGGCCTGAACCGCCTGGGGCCAGGCGCCGCGCAATGGGACGAGAACAAAACCTTGCCCCTGGATGTGTTGCGCGAGGCGGCCAGCCTTGGGCTCGCGGCGATCTACGCCTCGGAGGAGCATGGCGGGTCCGGGCTGACCCGTCTCGATGCGGCTTTGATCTTCGAAGGCCTCGCCATGGGGTGCCCGTCGGTCGCGGCGTTCCTTTCCATTCACAACATGTGCGCCTGGATGATCGATCGCTTCGGCGGGCCGGCTCTCAGCGCCGCCTGGACGCCAAAGCTCGCGAGCCTCGAAGCCGTCGCGTCCTACTGCCTGACTGAGCCAGGTTCGGGGTCCGATGCCGCCGCACTGCGCACAACCGCGATCCGCGACGGCGGCGATCTCATTTTGAATGGGTCGAAGGCATTCATTTCCGGCGCCGGCCTCTCCGATCTTTACGTGGTCGTGTGCCGTACCGGAGGGGCTGGGCCTTCCGGCATCTCCGCGGTGCTGGTCGAGAAGTCAACGCCGGGCCTCAGCTTCGGCGCCAA
Organism: uncultured Alphaproteobacteria bacterium; assembly: GCA_963764115.1. Taxonomy (GTDB): domain Bacteria; phylum Pseudomonadota; class Alphaproteobacteria; order Rhizobiales; family Rhodomicrobiaceae; genus Rhodomicrobium. Next base: position 58,666 of record CAVXRT010000003.1, on the reverse strand, counting down.
TGAGAAGAAGATGGGATGGAGGGCGCAGCCGACAGCGCTCGTCCAATTCGACGATTGCCGCGTTCCCGCGGAGAACCTGCTGGGCGTAGAAGGCGACGGCTTCAAATACGCGATGCAGGGGCTGAATGGCGGGAGGCTGAACATCGCCGCGTGCGCTCTCGGGGCTGCGCAGACCGCACTCGACAAGGCGCTGACCTATGCCCGCGAGCGCAAGGCGTTCGGCAGGCCGCTCGACCAGTTCCAGGCCCTTCAATTCAAGCTGGCGGATATGGAGATTGCGCTGCAATCGGCGCGGGTTTTTCTGCGCCAGGCGGCATGGAAACTCGACCAGGGCGCCCCCGACGCCGCAAAATTCTGCGCCATGGCCAAGTGCTACGTAACGGACGCGGCATTCGACGTCGCCAACGCTTCCCTGCAGATCCACGGCGGCTATGGGTATCTGGCGGATTTTGGCGTCGAAAAAATCGTGCGCGACCTGCGCGTGCATCAGATCCTCGAAGGAACCAATGAAATCATGCGCGTCATCACCGCGCGAACCCTCCTTTCGGAGGGCGGCCAATGAGCGAGGATGTGCTTATCCGCAAGGAAGGCCGCGCCGGGCGGATCACGCTCAATCGTCCGGCGGCGCTCAACGCGCTGACCTGGGCGATGGCGCTCGAAATCGAAAAGGCGCTCGATGCGTGGGCGGACGACGGCCAGGTGCAGGCTGTGATTGTTGATGCCGCGGGCGAGAAGGCATTCTGCGCCGGCGGCGACATCGCGGATCTCTACCGGAACGGGCGCGCGGGCAATTATGACTATGGCCGCAAGTTCTGGGCGGACGAATACAGGCTGAACGCGAAGATTTACCGCTACGCGAAGCCCTATGTCGCCTTCATGGACGGCATTGCCATGGGCGGCGGCGTCGGCCTCTCGTCTCACGGGTCGCACAGGATCGTCACGGAACGTTCCGTCGTGGCCATGCCCGAAACCGGCATCGGCCTCATTCCCGATGTGGGCGGCACCTTTCTCTTGTCGCGCATGCCTGGGAGGTGCGGCGAATACATAGCCATGACGGCGTCGCGCGTTGGCCCTGGCGACGCGATTTACGGCGGATTTGCCGATCTTTACATGCCAAGCGGAAAAAAAGCGCTCGCGATCAAGGCCCTTTGCGCGAGCGGCGATCCGAAGTCCGTCGATGCGTTCTGCGAACCGACGCCGGAGGGCGAACTTGCCGCGCGCCAAAGCGAAATCGATGCGCTGTTCGCGGGCGCCGACGCGCTCGCCTGCATCAAGGCGCTTGAAGCGGCGTCAACCCCCTTTGCAAAGGCGGCTCTTTCCGCGATCCGCCGCAACTCGCCTCTGTCCGTCGCCGCCGCGCTCGAAGCGTTACGCACAGCGCGGACTTTGACCTCCCTCGAAGAATGCCTGGTTCAGGAATACCGCTTCACCTACAGATGCCAGGAGATGTCCGATTTTCTCGAAGGCATCCGCGCGGCGGTCATCGACAAGGACCGCAAGCCCCGATGGCGGCCCGACCGGCTTGAGACTCTCGATAGGGAGCGGGTCGCCGCATTGTTGAGCTCGCTCGGCGCTTGCGAGTTGCGGCTTAAGCCACCAGGGGCGGGATAATAAGCCGAATGGCCGCAGCAGGCCGGAAGTGCTGCGCTTGAGCCCACGGGTGAATGGATGTCCGCCCCCGGACAGGCCCGCATTCCCGCCACGCCGCAGCGTTTCGCGCGGGCGCGGCAAAATGCAATGGCCGCCGGTGCGCTAGTAGGAAGGGTGGATGCCTTTCCGGACGCTCGCCGGCTGGCCTTCAGCGTCTCAAGGGCTTCCAGTTGGAGGCAGGTTTAGGATCCCCAAACCGACATCGCGCGCATCGGATCGCGAGAAAACCGGCACGGCGGCTTTCGACCCCTTGCGGGATATCGATGCCCCGCCGGGCGATGCCGCGAAGCTCCGCTTAGCCATCGCCATCCCGGACGGCGCTCGCCGCACACCTAAAGGTAAACGGTTCGTTGCCGCGGCAGTAGCGTTAATAGAACGCGGTTAACGGCGCGCGCCCGGATTTATTTCGCGCCTGAGCATGGTTAATAAATCGTTTATCCGGCGCGAAACGAAGCTGCCTCGCGCCTACCGCAGGCCGTAGACGAGGGGGAACTAACCATCGGAAAAATAAAAGATTTTCGTCTCCAGCCGGCCGCCCATTAAATAGAACTTAATGCCGGAATTTTGGCATTAACTGGACGCTCTAAAGTCCGTTAAATATGTTTCCACTTTGTACCGTTAACCAAAACCGGCCTGCCTGGAGCACGGCGCGCCGCCCCGGGGACGCCACCGGATCTGCATTTTTTTCTATTATAATCAATAACTTGGCCTGAGTTAACCTCTCGGCAAGGCGCTTTTTCGTAAGATCCCGGCTCAGGAAATCCGGGACGAAAACGCGAGCGGGAAGCCGATCCGGGAAAGAAAGGAGATGGACCATGCACAACGGACGCAGCCTCCACACATGCTCGAACTCGATTCAGGCGCATCACCGAGGCCGATCCGGACATGCTATTTTAATTTCTTTTTTACTCCTCGCATGTCCGTGCAAGGACGTTCTCTCCGCCTAAGCTAACAGGGGCCGAAGTAAGTCCAGCCCCGGGTGGGAGACTAAGATGACAAACTTGAGCGTGAAACGTGGATTAGCATCTGTTGCTTTGGCGATGGTTTCGGCTTTGGCGGTATCCGGAACGCCTGCGCTGGCAAGCAGCGATTACTATGCAGCGATTGCAGCCGGGCCTCATGGGAGCGCCTATGTCGAAGGGTACGAAACAATGGAAGACGCACGCGATGCCGCTGTCGCCAAGTGCCGTTCGGTATGGCGGACAAGTTGTTCGGTCTCAACCGCGGAGGATGAAGCCTGGTATTACTCGGCAGGCTTGTGCGACGGCGAACCTTATACGGCTGCGTCGCCCGAAAGCGCTGAAGGCGCGCGCGTGTTCCTGTTTGCCAAAGCGCATGCCGACGGCCGGAAAACCTGCCAGATTTTCGCAAACCACTAAAGTGCGTCCGGAAAAGTGCGAAGCGGTTTTCCGATAAAGACGCACGACAAACAAAAACTTAGAGCCCGCTTGGGCTCTAAAGGGCGGGCGCCGAAGGCTCCGCCGCTGATAGCCGCCCTTTGCTTTCGAAGCCGGGCGGCTTCTTTGATGTCCAAAGTTACAGGCGCCGGCGCTGACGGCCGCTCTCAGAGCAGGCCGAAAGCCACCTTCAAAGCTCCGATGCCCGCCGCAATGGCTATGCCGATATAGAGCATCCCCAGAAACCCGAGCATCATGCCGATAACGGCCGCTTTGCCATCCTTCTCGATGAGGCCGACCGCCATGAGCGCGATGCCAAACGCAGGCAGCGCGTTCCCGAAAGGGATCGGCATCATCAGGAACCCTGCGATAACTGCGATGTAAAGACCAAGGAACCGCTCGCCGGACCCTGAGACGACCGAGCATCAGCGAGGCATCGAGCGCTTCTCGATCCAAACCAGAAACCTCTCAACACGCGCAGCGCTTTTCTGGAAAACCGCCGCCGGGAGTTTCTGCCGGCGCATGAACTCGGGCAGCCAGACCTCTTCGCGTCCGAAGGCGAGTTGCAGCGCCAACAGCGCCACAGGAGCGCCCAGAATGAAGGAAATGCCGGGGATGACCGCATTCGGCAACGCGAACAGGATCATGAAAACGCCGAAACCGCGATCCTTGAGCGCGGCGAGGATTTCACCGATGGTGACGTCCCGGCCCCGCGCCCGCTGAGCCAACTCTCTGATAGGGACTGACGTCTTTTCCGGTCGTGTTTCCTCAAAAGCGGCGGCGGTATGATTCGAACTGAGTGTCACGCAGCCTCTTGGCCAGCATCCTTGTCGTCTCTGAGAGGCAGGATGCAGGTTACTGTCGTGCCCTCGCCTACCCTGCTCTTGATGTCGAGTTTGCCCCCATGCATTTCAACGAGAGAGCGCGAAATGGCGAGTCCCAGGCCCGTGCCCTTGTGCCCCTTGGTCAACTGATTTCCCACCTGCTCGAACGGTTTGCCGAGCCTTCCGATCTCGTGCTTGGCGATGCCGACGCCTGTATCGGCGATGGCGATGCGAAGGCTGCCGCGATAGCGATAGGAACGCAGCGCAACCTTCCCCCTCGGCGGGGTAAACTTGATGGCGTTTGCGAGGAGGTTGATCAGCACCTGCTTCAGGGCGCGCTTGTCGGCAAAAACCGGGACGTTCGCGTTCCCAAATTGCAGGAGTTCCACCTTGCCTTCTATGGCGCTCGGGTGAACAACGGTCAGGCATTCCTCGACGACGGCCGAGAGCGTGAACCACTCGGGCGAAAGCGTCATGCGGCCTGCCTCGATCTTGGACATGTCGAGGATGTCGTTGATCATCTCCAGAAGGTAGCGGCCGCTGGCGTAGATGTCTTTGACGTAGCTTTCGTATTTGGGATTGCCAATCGGGCCGAGCACGCCGTCGCGCATCATCTCCGAAAAACCGATGATGGCATTCAGCGGAGTGCGCAACTCGTGGCTCACATTGGCCAGGAATTCAGACTTGGCCTGGTTCGCCGCCTCCGCGCGAATTTTTTCCTCATTGTAGCTTTCCGCAAGCTCGCGAAGCTGCCGCGCTTGAATCTCCAACTGTCTGCGGCTTTGTTCGAAGCCGTCGACCTTAGCCCGCATTTCCTGCTCCCGTTCAAGAACCTGGCGCTCGCGGTGCTTCGACACCGTGATATCTGTGCCAACGCTGACCAAGGTCCCGTCCCCCGTCCAATATTCGCCAATCTGCAACCACGCGCCATCACGCAGTTGCTGATCACGCAACTGGAAGCAGCCTGCCGCGCCTCGGACCTCGGGCGGACGCTGCGCGACCGGCTCCCGCGCCTGTGCCTGCACCTCTTCGAAAGACTTGCCCCGCATAGCTGCCGTCCCCACGATGCGATAGAGCTGCCGGAACCGGCGATTACAAAACACGAGCCGATTTTTATCGTCCCAGACCGCGACTGCGATCGGGAGCGATTCCACGATCCTCGTCAAGCTCCCGAGAAATTCCCCCGCAGGCATGAGAACGCCGCCGAAAACCGGGTGGCCGCTCTTGCCGTCGCTGCCGATCTTTCCCCTGAGACTGAAATCTTTCCAGCCGTCCCCATCCTTGACGCGGATCGGCCAATTTACACCGTTTTCTCTTGCCCTCAGCACGCGAGAGATCGAGTTGTAGAGGCAGTCATCGGGATGGAGGTAGGGGCGCAAATCGCGGAAATTGGTCGGAATCAGCTGTGGAGAGTTTCCCAGGATACGGGCCGCGTCGCCATTCCACGACAGCTCCCCGTTCACCAGCTGCCAGCGGAGCCCGATGCCGCCAGCAGAATTCGATGGCGCCATTCTGGGCGGCAAGCAGGTCCTCCGCAGCCTTGGCTCTGGCAAGCGCGCGCTGCAAGGCTGAAGCCGTGGCAAGGAGCGAAAGCGCAGCCATGAACAGGAGTGCGGCGCCGGTTTCCGGCCGCACGGCCGCCGATCCCAGAACGATCGGCGCGAGAAGCAGGAGCGCCGCCAACCCGGCCCCGATCATGACAAATACATGTTGCGCCGGAGGCTCTGATCCCGGCGAGGCCTGGACCTTCGGTTCCCGATTCAAGGAAAAAGCCTCGCGACGCCTCTCCCCCAGCAGGCGTGCATCGAAGAAAGAGTCGTGAAGAGCGTCGAGGGCCATAACTTCCCGCTGGCAGAATTAACCCAGATAACCGAGTTCTTAAACTGCAGGCGTTTGGTTAACAAAGCCTCTATTCGAATAAGACATCCCTGGCCACAAGGGTAATATTATCCGGGGACCTCCGATAGTTTGATTTTTATCATAAGTTTCGCTCAAGCCGCCATCGCGCTGGCGTCCTCTCCAATAATTTTCGTTACAATCTCGAACACATCGGAGGAGAGAGTCTTCTTCGCCAGCACGCGCTGAAGAGCCGCAAGCGCGAGCCCACGCCGCTTGGGCTCGAAAATGCGCCAGCTCTCAAACGCGCCGACGAGGCGCGATGCGATTTGCGGGTTGAAGCCGTCGATATCGATCGCAGCGCTTGCCACGAACTCGTAGCCCTCGCCGCTCCCATCGTTGAAGCGAACCTGATTGCCATGCGCGAACGCGCCGTAGACGGAGCGAACCCTGTTCGGGTTCTTGACCGAGAACAGCGGATGCTGGGTCAGGTCTTTCACGCGCGTCAGCGTTTCCGGGCTCGGCGATGTGGCCTGCAAGGCGAACCACTTGTTCATTACAAGGGCCTCATCCTTCCAACGCCGGTAGAAGCGCTGGAGCGCCTGCTCGTAAGCTTCCCCCCCGATCTGAGAAAGGATCGCCAGCGCCCCGATGGCCTCTGTCATGTTCGTCGCCGTGCGCGCCTGTTCTTTGACCTTGGCGATGCCGAAGCGGCTCTTCCCAGCCGCGAGCAGGCTCAGGCAAGCCTGGCGAAGCGCGCGCTTGCCCGCGCTTTCTGCATCCGGGCTGTAGGGTTCGGCGGGAGCGCTGCGCTCATAGAGGCCTTCGAGGATAGCCCGCAGGCTCCGGCCGAATGCCGCCCGCAAGGCTTCCCGGGCGACGTGGATCGCTTCGGGGTCGACATTTTCGCCAATCGCCTGCGCAACGTCCGACTCGGACGGCAGAGCCAGAAACGCGGCGCGGTAGGCGTGTTCGAGGCTGTCGTCATTTGCGACGGCGGCCGCAGCCTGCACGAAGCGCGCATTCACGCGCGGCTCGGCGCCGCTCGCGATCGCTTTCGACATGTCCGCGATATGCCTCAGCGCGAAGGCCTGCGCTGTTTGCCAGCGGTTGAACAGGTCGCTGTCCGAGCGAATGAGCGTCAGCATCTCGCGGTCGCTCGCCGAGACGTTCAGCTTCACGGGCGCGGAAAAGTCTCGAAGGACAGACAGGACCGGCCGCTCTCCGACATCTTCAAATGTGAAGATCTCCTTCTTTTTCCGAAGCATGACGAGACCGTTGCGCAGGGGCTGGCCGCCGGCTTTGAGCGGAATCTCCTCTCCGTCCGCTCCCAGGAGCCCAAGACGGACGGGGATCGGGACGGGCTTTCTTTTCGCGCCGCCCGTGATCGGAGGATAGGACTGGCTCACGGTCAAACGGGCGGACCTCGAAGCCTGTGAATAGGTCATCCGCGCGTCGACGGCGGGCGTCCCCGCCTGATTGTACCAGAGCATGAACTCTGTGAGATCGGTCTTGTTGGCGTCGCCGAGCGCGGAAATGAAATCCTCCACCGTCACCGCCTGCCCATCATGGCGCTGGAAGTAGAGATCGAGGCCGCGCCGGAAACCATCCTTGCCGAGCACCGTTTGCAGCATCCGGCAGAGTTCCGCGCCCTTGTTATAGACCGTCCGCGTATAGAAGTTGTTGATCTCGATGAAGGATGCGGGGCGAACGGGATGAGCCAGCGGCCCGGCGTCCTCGGCGAACTGGGCGCTTTTCAGGAAGCGAACCTCCTGAATACGCTTCACCACCGCCGAGCGGACGTCTGCGCTGAACTCCTGGTCGCGAAAGACGGTGAGCCCCTCCTTGAGGCAAAGCTGGAACCAGTCCCGGCAGGTGACGCGGTTGCCGGTCCAGTTGTGAAAATACTCATGCGCGATGACGGCCTCGATGCCCTCGTAATCGTTATCGGTCGCGGTTTCGGGCCGGGCCAGGATGAGGGCGTCATTGAAAACGTTCAGGCCCTTGTTCTCCATCGCGCCCATGTTGAAGTCGGAGACGGCCACGATCATGAAGGTGTCGAGATCGTATTCGAGGCCGAAGCGATCCTCGTCCCATTTCATGGAGCGCTTAAGCGAATCCATCGCCCAGCCGCAGCGGTCTTCCTTGCCGGGCTCGACATAGATGCGCAAGTCCACCTTGCGGCCCGAGCGCGTCGTGAAGCTGTCCTGCACCACGGCAAGCTTGCCCGCCACGAGCGCGAAAAGATAGGACGGCTTCGGGAACGGATCCTCCCAGACTGCGAAATGGCGGTTGCCTTCGGCTTCTCCGCTCTCGATGAGGTTACCGTTCGAAAGAAGGACCGGCGCTTCCTTCCGGTCCGCCTCGATGCGAACCCGGAACTTCGAGAGCACGTCAGGCCGGTCGAGATGATAGGTGATGCGGCGAAAGCCCTCCGCCTCGCATTGCGTGCAATAGACGCCCTGCGACCGGTAAAGCCCGGAGAGCGCCCTGTTCGCTTCGGGATCGCAAATCGTTTCGATCTCGAGCGTGAATGGCGCGGATGGCGCGCCGTGAATGGTCAAATCCTTGTCCGTGACCCGATAGCCCCGCGCGGCCAGCTCTTTCCCGTCGAGGGCCACGCGGACGAGCTGCAGGAGTTCGCCGTCAAGCTTGAGGGAGTGCGCTTTGCCCTTCGCGTTCGGGTTCGGATGCAGGGAAAGCTTCGCTTTCACCCTTGTCTCAGATGGATGAAGAGTGACATCGAGCTCGGTGGCGGCGATCAGGAACGGCGGCGGCGCGTAGTCCTTGAGATAGATCGTTCGCGGCAGGTCTGTTTTCATGCCTTCGTCCTCAATTTGAACGCTTGAGTAAACCGCGCCTGATGTTGCGCAAAGGTCTTTTCGGCGATCTGCGCGTCCAGACAACCGTTGCGCACAGATAGTGTCTCGACCGTGAGTTGACACCTGACAGGCTCCTGAAGCCTCAAATTCTGGCTTCATCCTTCGACAAGCTCAGGATGAGGCTGGCGCAACCCCATGGTGAGGAGGCCGAGGCCGTCTCGAACCATGGGCCGCATCGTAATCCGCCAAAGTTTCGAAATCCCTTGACCGCCGACAGCGACGCAGAAGACCTTGCGATCAGCGAATGGGAAACCGGCTGCCTCATGGAGAAAAAGGTTACGCGCATCCTGGGCCTCGACCCCGGCCTCTGCAATCTCGGCTGGGGGGTCGTCGATTGGGATGGCGCGCGCCTCTCTTTCGTCGCCTGCGGCGCCATCAGCCCGGACGCGGACGAGCCAATGGGGCTGAGGCTTTCGGCTCTTTTCGCGGGTCTTGAGGAGGTGGTGCAACGCTGGCTGCCTGCGGAGGCCGCCGTCGAGGAAACCTTCGTGAACAGCAATGCCCGCGCAGCCCTGAAGCTCGGGCAGGCCCGAGGGATCGCGCTGCTCGTGCCGGCGCGCCTCGGCTTAAGCGTTGCGGAATATTCGCCCAACACCGTCAAGAAGACCGTGACCGGCGCCGGGCACGCGGAGAAGGCGCAGATCCGCGCCATGATCCGCTATCTCCTGCCGAAAGCGGCTCCCGAGACAGCCGACGCAGCCGATGCGCTCGCGGTTGCGATCACGCACGCGCATCACCGGCGCGCGCGTATGCTCGCCGCTTGCTACGCGAAGTGAGTCATCACCGCATCGTGCATTTAGCAGGATGCTGAAAAAGCATGAATCCGGGGCTTCATCCTTCGACAGGCTCAGGATGAGGCCGAGTGTTTTCATAAGCTTAAACCTCATGGTGAGCTTGTCGCGGTTCGGCGGGCTCACCGTGAGGCCATGGGCAACATCGTGGCGCACTTAACACATTATGCTTAACGGCGGCGGATAAGGAATTATTTCCGGTCCAAACCGGCGGGCAAAAATGTGCAAAAATTGGGGCAGGCCCAGTCCGAACTGGTCCAGAAAAGCACCATAGGCGGTTGAAGTATTTCAGCTTTCTCTCTGCCTTAAATAGGGTTGATGAAGTGTATTTTTGGACAGAAGTGGACGCTCTAAAGTCCGTTAAATATAATGTGTTAACGAGCGCTCCGCCGTTCGCAGCCGCCGCGGCGCAGATGCCGCTCTCATTTTTCTCATAAAATCAATAACTTAATTGAATTAACCTGTTGGCAAGGCGCTTTCCCCTAAGGTTTCGGCCGAGGCCTCGCTAGAAGATAATCATCCTATTAACTGGAAACTCCATCTGCCTTTGGACTAGACCGTGACCTCAAGTACAATCCAGCCGCGAAGTTTTGCGATCTACAGCGTTAAGTTCCAGAGTCAGGCAAAGGGTGGTTGATTGATGGATAGGGATCCCCTGATTTCAGTTGTAATTCCGACCTATAACAGGGCTGCTCTCTTAGTGTCGGCCATTCAGAGCGCCTTGGCTCAGACCTATCCCCACGTGGAAATCCTGGTCATCGATGATGGTTCGACTGACGAAACTCGCGAGACAGTCAACCATCTGATCGCGCGCGCCTCTTCGCAGGATTGCGCAGTCAAGCAAATCCGTTACATCCACCAAGCCAACCAGGGTCAAAGCAGCGCCCGGAACCGGGGCATCGCCGAGGCGCAAGGCGATTGGATCGCCTTTCTCGATTCCGATGATGTATGGCTGCCTATAAAACTTGAGCTGCAAGTCCGGGCTCTTAAGCAGTTTCAAGAATGCGGCGCCTGTTATTCCGATGCCCGTCTGATCGATACTTCAGGCATGAACACGACGGCCTTTGAACTATCCGGGAGACGCTACGGCAACGTTATCGGAGTTGTCCCCGATGAGACGCTTCAGTTAGCGAAGACGTTCGGGGGCAGCTGGATTCAAACACTTGTTGTTCGCCGCGACCTCGCAATAGAAATCGGCGGCTTCGATTGCGATATTCGCTTTGCGGAAGATCATGATTTTCTTTTCCGGCTTTCTCTTGTGACAAGCTATTGCTACGCCAACGCCCCACTGGCCATAATCGAACGGACCTGCATCGCGACGGACCCGGACGCCAGAGCCCGCGCCTGGGACAGCCTCGAATTCCAGCTCGACGCCAGACAACTGATGCATGAGAAGTGGCTGCGTTTGGCGACAGCGTTTCCGCGCTCGGTGCAAACCGAAATCAACCGCAGCTTGCGGCGCATCCACAGCGCCCGGGCTAACCTTCACCTTCAACGCGGTGAATACAGCATGGCGCGTGACTCTCTTTCTAAAGCAATGGGTTATGAATTCACACATAACCTCGCGGCAAAGTGGATGCTGACAAGGCTGACGCCGCAGTTCGCAAGAAGAGTGACCAGAGATCGATACCAACGCGCCGCATAGCGGCGAGAAATTCGGACGGCGTGTTCATCGAACATGCCGGGCCTGTGAAGAACGGGCGCAAGCCGGCGCCGAACCACTCCGACTCGGGCTAGATTTCCGGCATGATCGGAAAATTGCGAGGATTGGTCGACGCGGTCGGCGCGGATCACGCCATCATCGATGTGGGCGGCGTCGGCTATGAGGTTGCCTGTTCTTCGCGGACGTTGTCGGTGCTTCCGGCGCCGGGCGAACCCGTTACGCTGTCCATCGAGACGCATGTGCGGGAAGATGCGATCAAGCTTTACGGCTTCCTGAGCGAAGCGGAGCGCGGCTGGTTCCGTCTCCTCCAAAGCGTTCAAGGCGTTGGCGCGAAGGTCGCGCTAGCCCTCCTCAGCACCCTCGATGTGGGACAACTCGCCAACGCGATCGCGCTCCAGGATAAAAGCATGGTCGCGCGCGCTCCCGGCGTCGGCCCGAAAGTGGCGCTGCGCATCGTGACCGAACTCAAAGACAAAGCGCCCCCCCTCGCCCTTGCAACCGCCCCGGCCGCAGGCCAGGCCCCCGCGCAAGGGGGCGGCGCCAAGTACGGCGGCGTTACGCCCGCCCCGGCCGCAGAGGCTGTGTCTGCGCTTGTCAATCTTGGTTATGCGCCGCTGCAGGCCAACGCAGCGATCTCGGCGGCACTGTCGAAGGCTGGCGAGGGCGCCCGCACCGAAGAACTCATCCGGCTCGGTCTGAAAGAACTCGCGCGATAGCAAGGCAGGAACGGCGGCCTTGGACCTCGATAGTCTGCGCGGGCCGTCCGTCAAGTGTTGGATAAATATTTTTCTTCTGGCGCAAGCTGTAAGGATCGCGCTCTTCATGTATCGTCGGTAACAGCTACATTCTACCCAATCGGATAGTTCTGGTTCTCCGGCGAAAGAGGCATCCGATCTTGGAGGAGGCATGCATGGCCACGGAAACTCCACGTGATCTCATCGACTACGTTGATGACAACTCACAGCATGAAGACGAAACCCCGTTCATTCCCGTTCGTCCCGAGGATGGTTCGCCAGACGCGTGGTCGGCTTTCTGGGGCGGCATGCTGATCGGCATCGCGGGTGGCGCTCTTGTCCCTCTTGCGCCCTGGCTTGGAGGATCGCTGATTTTCGCCGGATACGGCATGACAGCGCTAAGCCTGCGCGGAAGCGGACGCCGTTTTGGGCGCGCCTTGGGCTTCGGCTTCGCTGTGCTTTCGTTTGTGGGCGCCGCTATCGTCCTCGGCCAGATCTTCTTCCCTTACACGACGGCATCGCTGATCGCAGCCGCTGCCGCGCGCCATATCATCTTTATTTCCATCGCCGCCTTGGCGTGGCCGATCGCGATTCTGAAATATCTTTCCGGGATTCGACTTCGCGAAAGGATCGTCCGCAAAGCGGCGCTTTCTGCGTGAGCGAAGTCTGATGGCGCGACGGATCGAGAACCTCCGGCGAGGATCACCGGAGGTTGGAGGCATGCTTCAGGCGCGTGCGGGCGTCACATCTCTGCTGGCGAACGCGGTCATGATCAGCGCAATGCCAAACATGAAAAGGTTGACGCCGACAAGGATGCCGATCACCCACGCCGATGTCTCGGGCCAGCCGCTGAGGATGATCCCGCCGAGAATGAGGTCGACGATGCCGCTCAGCAAAACCCAGCCCCATGACTTCAGTACGCGCCGGTGCGAGAGCGAGGCGAAGATTTGGGTGACGCCCTGTGCAAAGAAGAAGGCCGCGAGCACAAGCGTAAGGGACAACATTCCGGCGAGCGGCTGGTAAAGTATGTAGACGCCCGCGATGATTGAGACGATCGCACTCAAGAAACTCCAGAAAGAGCCAGGCACCCCGCGCCCGGTGAAGAGGCTGGCCAGGCCGACGACGCCGCCGATCAGGAAAAGCCAGCCCGCGAGTTTCACGACGACCACCGTCGCCAGGAATGGCGCGCCGATGGCCAGAAGGCCAAGCGCGGCTAGAATAACCCCCTGAATCAGGAAAAGAATCCAGTGATCGTGGATCACCTCCCGTTCACGGTCCAGGGAGATGTTCAAGTCGGAACTTGCGCTACTCATTGTTACACCTTGGATTTAACGCTGCGGTTTACTCGTGCGAGCGCCAGGGCGCAAACGTCGCAACCCACGCGCTAACCGCGTCATCCTGCCGCGATCGCGTTTCGAGACCTATAAACCCCGGTGAGAAAACTTATTAAAGCTTACACCCGGCGCAAACGGAAAACTACGCTCTTTCGAGAAGCCTGAGAAGCGCAAGGGGTTGCCCCGCCTCAAGAAGCAGGCGGGTGTCAGTAAACTGGATGTGATGGCATTTTGTGAGACGGGCGACCCTCGCTCATGCGAGTGAGCTCAAGGGCTACATCAACCGCCGCTTGCTCAGAAGGGCGTCGAAATCCATCACCGCGTCCATGACAGACATGATCCGCTCACGGGCTGTTTCAGCGAACCCCTCCACGAAGCCGTGATCCGGGGAGACCTGCACGCAAACCTCTCCATCCATCTTTGCCGCCTCGATATGCAAGAGAGCGGCGATGGCCATCATGGAATTTCGCAAGCATTTCGGACAGGGATAGGTCTCGTTCTCTTTGGTATAGCCCTCAATCATGCGCAGGATTTTCCCCGCGAGCGCGAGCTCGTGGTTCTCGGCGAATTCGCAATCCTGACTGCCATTCGGACAGGTATCTTCTTCGCTCATGGTTCCGTGCAAAAGTTCGCCTTCAGATGTTGAGGGGCCAATGTGTATAACCGGACGGCCCTGAAACTTAACATTTTTTGTGTAGTATGCGCCGTTAAAATATTCTTAATCTCCACTTAAGAACGACTGTACCCTCCGCGCAGAGATCGGGAGCGAGCAAACACACAGCGCTCCCTCCAGCAGAGTGGAAGGTCGGTTTCCGCTCTGGTCGCCGCCGCGGAAGGAATCCGGTCCAAAACCTGCTCGAATTCATTCAGGGCGCCACCCAAGTTGCTGCTTTATAAGCAAAGCTTAAGCCTGGCACGGCTTTTGCTTCGAAACACGTCAAGTGCATGCCGGCCAGCCGGTCCCACCGGAAGAAGCATATTGCGCAGGAGGAGCGCCAGTCATGGCGGAAACATTTTATGACGTGCTGCGACGGCAGGGGATCTCGCGCCGCAGCTTTATGAAGTTTTGCAGCCTGACGGCTGCGGCGCTAGGTCTCGCTCCCGAGTTTGCTCCCCGAATGGCGTATGCGCTCGAGACCAAGCCCCGTGCGCCCGTGCTCTGGCTGCACGGACTGGAGTGCACCTGCTGCTCGGAAGCTTTCATACGCTCTGCCCACCCGCTGGCGTCCGATGTCATCCTGTCAATGATCTCTCTCGACTACGACGACACCATCATGGCGTCGGCCGGCCATCAGGCCGAGGCGATCGTCGACGAAATCGTGAATAAATACAAAGGCGAATATATCCTCGCCTGCGAAGGCAACCCGCCGCTCAATGAAGACGGCATGTACTGCATCATCGGGGGCAAGCCGTACCTCGAGCAGCTAAAATACGCGGCCAGCAACTGCAAGGCCATCATTTCCTGGGGCTCCTGCGCGTCCTGGGGATGCGTGCAGGCGGCGCGGCCGAACCCGACTCAGGCGGTGCCGATCCACAAAGTGATCCACGACAAGCCGATCATCAAAGTTCCGGGCTGCCCTCCCATCCCGGAGGTCATGACCGCCATCATCACCTACATCCTGACGTTCGACCGCCTGCCCGACCTCGACCGGCAAGGACGGCCGAAGATGTTCTACAGCCAGCGCATCCACGACAAGTGCTACCGCAGGCCGCACTTCGACGCCGGTCAGTATGTCGAGGCGTGGGACGACGAAGGCGCGCGCAAGGGCTACTGTCTTTACAAGATGGGCTGCAAGGGGCCGACCACCTACAACGCCTGTTCGACTACGCGCTGGAACGGCGGCGTTTCCTTCCCGATCCAGTCGGGCCACGGCTGCATCGGCTGCTCGGAAGACGGCTTCTGGGACAACGGCTCGTTCTACAACAGGCTCACCAACATCAACGCATTCGGCATCGAGGCGAACGCCGATGCCATCGGCGCAACGGCCGCCGCCGCCGTCGGCGTAGCCGTCGCCGGGCATGCCGCGATAAGCGCCATCAAGAAAGCGCGTGAAGACGGAGGAAAGAAATAATGACGATCCAGACCCCCAACGGCTTCACGCTCGACAACAGCGGCACGCGGGTCGTGGTCGATCCCGTCACGCGCATCGAAGGCCATATGCGCTGCGAGGTGAACCTCGACGACGACAACATCATCCGCAACGCCGTTTCCACGGGCACGATGTGGCGCGGGCTCGAAGTCATCCTGAAGGGCCGCGATCCCCGCGACGCCTGGGCGTTTACGCAGCGTATTTGCGGCGTCTGCACGGGCACGCACGCCCTGACCTCGGTTCGCGCCGTGGAGGATGCGCTCAAGATCAACATTCCCGAAAACGCGAATATCATCCGCAACATCATGCAGCTCACGCTGCAGGCGCAGGATCATCTGGTTCACTTCTACCACCTGCATGCGCTCGACTGGGTGAACCCGGTCTCGGCCTTGAAGGCCGATCCAAAGGCGACGAGCGAGCTGCAAAAACAGATTTCGTCCAAGCATCCGAAATCTTCCCCCGGCTACTTCCGCGACGTCCAGAACAAGCTGAAGAAGTTCGTGGAAAGCGGCCAGCTCGGGCCATTCAGGAACGGCTACTGGACAAACCCGGCCTATCTCTTGCCGCCCGAGGCGAACCTGATGGCGGTGACGCATTACCTGGAAGCGCTCGACTTCCAGCTTCACATCATGCGCATCCGCACCATTTTCGGCGGCAAGGACCCGCACCCGAACTGGCTCGTCGGCGGCGTGCCCTGCGCCATCAATATCAGCGGCGAGGGCGCGGCCGCCGCGATAAACATGGAGCGGCTGAATTTTGTCCGTTCGATCATCAATGAAACGATCACGTTCGTCGAGAACGTCTACATCCCGGACCTCATCGCCATCGCGTCCTTCTACAAGGGCTGGCTCTATGGCGGCGGCCTGTCGAGCAAGAACGTTCTGTCCTATGGCGACATACCGGACCGCGCCAACGACTACTCGCCGTCGAGCCTGCTCATGCCGCATGGCGCGATCATCAACGGCAATCTCAAGGAAGTGCACGACGTCGATTTGCGCGATCCTTCGCAGATCCAGGAATTCGTGCCTCACTCATGGTACGCCTACGATGACGAGAAGAAGGGCCTGCATCCCTGGGATGGCGTGACGCAACCCAACTTCAAGCTCGGCCCGAACACGAAGGGAACGCGCACCAACATCCAGGAAATCGACGAGGGCGCGAAATACTCCTGGATCAAGGCCCCGCGCTGGAAGGGCCAAGCCATGGAGGTCGGACCGCTTGCGCGCTATGTCGTCGGCTACGCCAAGGGCGACAAGGAGATCACCGAGCAGATCAACTTTGTCCTGAAACTCCTGGATGTTCCCGTAACCGCGCTGTTTTCGACACTCGGCCGCACGGCCGCCCGCGGCCTCGAATGCCAGTGGGCCGCGAACAAGATGTCCTACTTCATGGACAAGCTGATCGCGAACGTGAAGGCGGGCGACACCGCGACGGCGAATGTCGACAAGTGGGATCCGAAGTCCTGGCCGGCCGAGGTGAAAGGCGTCGGCTTCACGGAGGCGCCGCGCGGGGCTCTTGCCCATTGGATCAAGATCAAGGACACTAAGATAGACAACTATCAATGTGTTGTGCCGACGACGTGGAACGGAAGCCCGCGCGACAACGAAGGAAACATCGGTGCGTTCGAGGCGGCCTTGATGAACACCAAGGTGGAGCGGGCGAGCGAGCCGGTGGAAATCCTGAGGACCTTGCACAGCTTCGATCCTTGCCTCGCCTGCTCAACGCACGTTCTGAGCGAAGACGGTCAGGAATTGGCCCACGTCACCGTCCGATAAGCAGGAGGACACGTCCATGAAGAAAATCTCAATCGCCGGCGCCGTGTTCACGTTTCTGGTGCTTGCGAACCATGCCTTCGCTCATTCGGGGCTTCCCGGCCATAGCCACGGGTTTCTGAACGGGGTTGCGCACCCCGTCTGCGGCATCGATCACGTGCTCGCCATGATCGGCGTCGGCATCTGGTCGGCGCTGGCGATGCCCGCGAACCGCGTCCTCATCGCGCCCCTCGCTTTCGTTGCGGCCATGCTGGCTGGCGCGGCAGCCGGAATCGCCGGGGTTCCCTTCGCCGCGGTTGAAGCGGGCATGGCGATCTCGGTCGTCGCGATGGGCCTTCTGATCGCGGCGCGCATCAAGCTTCCAGTCGCAATCGCTGCGGCGTTGATCGGAGCGTTCGGCATCATGCACGGCTATGCCCACGGCGCTGAAGCAGACGGCGCCGTCGTCGCCTACATGATCGGCTTCACGCTCACCACCGCGGCTTTGCATCTTGCAGGCATCGGCTTGGGTCGCGGGCTCGTCAACCTGCGCGCAGTGACCTGGGCCACCGGCGGCGCGATGGCGCTTGCCGGCATCAGCCTGCTTGTGGCTTGAGGAGACAGGAAACGCAATGTCGACCCCTTCGCAGGTCAACGAGCAGGGCTTCCAGTCCGCTATCTATGTCTACCAATTCCCGGTGCGGATCTGGCATCTCACCAATGCCTTCGCCATCGCGGTGCTCTTGGTGACGGGCTACTTCATCGGAAGCCCGTTCCCCACATTGTCCGGGGAGGCGAGCGATCACTACCTGATGGGATATATCCGCTTCGCGCACTTCACCGCGGCCTACATCCTGATCATCGGCCTCATCCACCGCACCTACTGGGCGTTCATCGGGAACGGGTTCGCGCGGGAGATTTTCTTCCTGCCTGTTACTGATAAGAGATGGCGGGAAGACGTCTTCCACGAGGTGAAGCGCTATCTCTTTCTTGAGAATGTCGCGAGGAAATATGTCGGCCATAACCCCGTCGCGACCATTGTCATTCACTTCCTGTTCCTGTGGGTGATCACGTTCATGTGTGTGACCGGCCTTTCGCTCTACGGCGAGGGTGAGGGAATGGGTTCGTGGCAATACAAAGTGTTCTCAAGCTGGGTGATCCCCCTGTTCGGCAACAGCCAGAACCTTCACACCTACCACCACCTTGGCGCGTGGCTGATCTTGATCTTCGTCATCATCCACGTCTATGGCGCGGTGCGCGATGAACTCCTGGGCAACCAGAGCATCATGAGCACCATCGTTTCCGGTTGGCGCACATTTAAGTCGCCGGGATTGCCGGAAGACCTCTATCGCACGCCAAAAGAAATTCGCGGCAAAGACAGCAGCCCGCCGCGAACATAGGGTGCTACGGCAACACCAGCATCATGCGAGGCGCGGCTTTGTCCGCGCCTTTGTTTTGGAGCGCTGTCGTACTTGGAACAGGATCGCCGTCGCTGTGCGGATTGCGACATTTGCTTTGTCCCGCAATGCTTCTGCAGGTGGACCGCGCCAGCTGATCTGACATCTATGGCAGCTTTATATAAAATCACTTATATATTTAGTTATGCCCGTTTTTGCCAAACGAACCCAATCTCAGTTAACGGCGCGTAAAATCTTTAAGGACGACGCGCCTGTGGAAGCTGCAATCGGCGATACGAGCCGAGCGGTTGGCGCCAGGTCTGATCTTCTTGCGCTTTTCGCGCCTCGCTGTTACTCCTGCAGCGCAGCTTTCCAGAGAAACGGCTGCCATTGAGCTCTTATGGCCCGATGCTTGCTTTACCAAATCTGAAGCGCCGCCATCGTGCAAAAGGCGCCGTCGGGAGAAGAAATGCCGCGCGTTCTAGTTCTCGGCATCGGCAATTTGCTTTGGGCCGATGAAGGCTTCGGGGTACGCGCGGTCGAGGCGCTCAATCGCGACTATGAATTTCCGCCAAACGTCATCCTGATGGACGGCGGAACGCAGGGCCTCTACCTGATCGAACACGTGACGTCCGCCGACATCCTGATCGTTTTCGACGCCGTCGATTATGGTCTTGCGCCCGGCTCCTTGAAGCTTGTCGAGAACGAAGACGTGCCCAAGTTCCTCGGCGCGAAGAAGATGAGTTTTCATCAAACGGGCTTCCAGGAAGTGCTTGCAACAGCGGAGCTTCTCGGCAAGGCCCCCAGGCATCTCTTCCTTATCGGCGTGCAGCCCGTCGAGCTTGAGGACTATGGCGGAAGCCTTCGTCCCAAGGTGAAAGAGCAGATGCCCGCCGCAATCGAGCACGCGCTCGCTTATCTGGCGCGTTTCGGCATCGAGAGCGTGCGACGCGCGCAGCCCTTGCCGGAAGCGGAGACGATTGCCTGCGAGCGCATGGTCATGTCGCGCTATGAAGCGGAGCGTCCGGCCGAGGAGGTTGCCTGCCGGTTCGGAGATGCCCGTTTTCTTGAAGCGGCGGCGTCCCGAGGCGAGGAAGAGGCCCCGAACTGATGTGCATCGGCCTCCCCATGCAAATCATCGAGCCTCGCGGGCGATACGCGCTTTGCCGCTACGCCGACGAAGTGCGAACTGTCGATATGATCCTTGTCGGCGATCAACCTGTGGGCGCCTGGGTCCTCGTTTTCCTCGACGCTGCCCGAGAGGTGATTTCCAAGGAGCAGGCGGCCAAAACCGCAGACGCGCTCCGGGCTCTCGCGCTTGTGATGCAGGGCGAGACATCGGTCGATCACCTGTTTGCCGATCTCGTCGGGCGGGAGCCTGAGCTTCCGGCCCATCTCAAAAGCCTGCTGCCGAAGCCTGCGGAGTAGCCCATGCCGTCGCCCCTGATCGATGCGCTGACAACGAGGCACGGCTTTCCCACCGTGAACGAAGCTACGGTGGGCGCGTTTCTGCGGGACAATGAAGATTGCGTTCTCTTCTTCGCCGGTGATGCCGAGCGACTCGTCGAAAGCGACGATGTGGCGGTCATCCTGCCGGAAATCGTGAAGCAATTTCCTCAGCTTAAACCGGCGCTTGTCGAAAAGCCGGCGGAGCGCACATTGCAGCTCCAGTATCGCTTCAACGCCTTCCCGGCCCTCGTCTTCCTGCGCAAGGAGGGCTATCTTGGCGCCATTTCGCGTCTGCTCGGCTGGCAGGAGTATCTTTCCGAGGTCCGCGCGATCCTGGCGCGCGATCCTTCCGAACCGCCGCCCTACAAGTTTCCCGAACGCTGCGCGCCGCAAAACGGCGCCGCCGAGGACCATAATCCGGGAGAGAGTCAATGAACAAGGGAAGCCCATTCACCGGCGCCGGGACCCCGACGCCGGACGAGGACGGCGAATTTGCCTTCATGGAACTGCCGAAGGGCATGCACACCTACTCTAGCCCCGAGATGCCCGAGCCGGAAGACTCGGCGGGTTTTCGCGCCGCCCTCGAGAGGCTGGAAGCCGTCTTGAACGCGCTTCGCTCCCTGCCTGCACCCGGCGCGTCGGTCGAGATCGATCTTCGCGACCTCGATGCCGCCAACCGGGGCTTCGTCGACCAGACGATGGGCGAAGGCGAGGTCAGCATCGTCGCCGGCCCTTCCATCCAGGTCCAAGAGTTGGTGCTCGCAGGCGTATGGCGCGTCCATGAGGTGGACGACAGGGGCGCTCTGGTCAGCGACACGATCGAGGTCGGCGAGTTTCCGCAGCGCGTCCTGAAGGCGGCGCAAGCGGCAGCCCGGACGGGTCTTCGTCCGCTGGATGCGGCGGCGACAGACCTGATGAACGCGCCCGCGCTTGCAGCGGAACTCACCGATAAGCTTGCCACCTTCCGTCCGGATGCCGCGCCCCACGTGATCAATCTCACCCTTCTGCCGGTCAGCGAAGCCGATCTCGCCTATCTCGATAAGCGGCTCGGCCAGGGCGCGGTTACCATTCTCTCGCGCGGCTACGGCAATTGCCGCATTTCCTCGACGGCGGTGAGAAATGCCTGGTGGGTCCGCTACTTCAATTCGAGGGAGTCGCTGATACTAAACACCATCGAGATCACCCGCATCCCAGGCGTCGCCTGCGCGGCGGTGCAAGACCTCGAAGACAGCGCGGAACGGCTTGCGGAAATCCTGGAGGTTTACCGGTGAGCGGGCATTTCTTTGCAGGCTCCTTCGGCGGCGACGTTGAGAAGATCAACGACGCGACGCGGCTCGAATGCAGAATTTGCTGGCACGTCTACGATCCCGCTCTGGGCGACGATTACTGGCAGATCCCGCCGGGGACACCGTTTTCGCAACTGCCCGAGCATTGGACCTGCCCTGTTTGCGACGCGCCGAAGGACGGCTTCATGGTCCTGGAGGAGCAGCGTGACTGATGTCTCTCGTGCAACCGCGGAAGGAGAGACCTCCGCTTTGGCCTCTGAGCTTACGCGCAAGCTGGAGGCCGTGTTCGGCATGATTGAACGCGAGCGCATGCACGACATTCCCATCCTCAACAACGCCCTGCGAATTGCCGCCATTGGCATGCGGCCGTTCGGTGAAGTATGGGCATGCGCTCTCGTGACGCCTTGGTTTATCAACCTGATGGTCCTGCCTCGGACGCCCACGGTCGCCGCAGCCTGGAACCGCGATATCATCGGCACAAAGGTGAGCCACGAATTTCCCGCCGGGATGTTCGAGTTCATTTGCTGTGGCGAGGATGGGCTCGGCCCCTATCGGATGTGCTCGCTGTTCTCGCCCGTGCTGCAATTCGAGAATCAGGAGGCGGCGCTCGCTACGGGTGAAGCTGCGATTGCGGCGCTGTTCGACGCAAACCTCGATCACGCTCCCGAACCCGAGGCACAGCCCGCTCCGCCGAAAAAGGATGCCGCGCAAGTAAGTCGCCGCACTCTTTTTCTGGGCAGAAAGGCCGTCCGGCCATGACACCCGAGGGCCGGATCACGATTGACATCTTCCCCGCCGCGGGCGAAGCGAAAATCGCGTCCAGCCGGCCGCTTACTATTACGCGCCAGTTTTCCGGCAATCGGCCCGGAGAGGTTCTCCGCAGCGTTTCACTCCTGTTCGCAACCTGCCGGGCCGCCCAGTCCATCGCTTCAGCCGAAGCCTTCGAAAATGCTTTTGGCCTTGAGTTGTCTGAAAGCACAAAGAAAGCGCGAGCCCTGCTCGTTCTGGCCGAAACCGCGCGCGAGCACGCATTGCGCATCCTGATGGACTGGCCGCAGTTTCTTCGCGAGCCCCAGGAGCCGCAAGTCCCGCGTCTTGAGAGACTGATGCATATCGACCGCGATTTGCGCCATTCTTTGGCCGAGCGTGCAGGGGCCATTCGCATCGGCGGTGTATCAGCAATCGAGAAAGACAATGCAAAATCAGCTCTCGCAAAGCTGAAGGCATTGCTGGAGCAGGCGATTTTCGCCGAGGATTTGGATCGTTGGCAGACAGAAAGCAGCCTGCAAGAATGGGCTCGCACAAGCCACACAACGGCACAGCGACTGCTCCATCAGCTTTTCGATGACGGCCTTTCAACCGCTGGCGCGGCGCCAGTCTCTGCGCTTCCGCCACTTCGACCAGCCGCGCTCGCTGACCGGCTTTTCGCGGAAGATGCGGAGCGGTTCGTTGCGAAGCCCGAATGGGACGGGCAGCCTCGCGAAACCTCGCCCCTGACCCGAAATAACAACCATCCGCTGGTCGAGCGCCTGAAAGCAGCGGAAGGCTTTGGCCTCGGCGCGCGGCTCCTCGCCTGCCTCGCCGAGCTTTCGCAGATCCCGGCGAAAATGCTTGCAATCCTGGATAGGCTCGATGACAGCGATGAGCCAGATGAACGAACGGCGCTTGGCTGTGGGATTGGCGTCGCACAAATCGAGGCGGCGCGGGGACGGCTCGTGCATGCTGTCGAGATGGCCGGCGACACGGTCAAGTGCTATCGTATCCTTGCGCCGACCGAGTGGAACTTCCATCCGGAAGGAGCCGCAGCTCACGGTCTTGCCAAGATCGCCGCCAGCGGCGGAGGAGACTGCGCCACCCTCGCGCGTCTGTTCGTGACCGCCGTCGATCCTTGCGTCGGCGTCGATGTGAGGGTCCGCTGATGCACGAGATGGCGCTTTGCCAGGGCATCGTGCGGATCATCGAGGAGCAGGCGAAGGCGCATGCCTACGCCCGCGTGAAAACCGTGCGCCTCGAAATCGGGCCGCTCGCCACCGTGGAACCGGAAGCGTTGCGCTTCTGCTTCGACGCCGCCACACGCGGCAGTCTGGCGGAGCACGCAAAGCTCGACATCATCACGACGGCTGCGACCGCCTGGTGCTTCTCTTGTGGAGAAACCGTCACAATATCGGAGCGTAACGGCGTCTGCCCGAGCTGCGGCAGCTATCAGGTACAGGTAACCGGGGGCAACGAGTTGCGGATCAAGGAACTGGAGGTCGACTGATGTGCGGAGTTTGCGGATGCGGAGAAGGCGAAACGCGCATCGAGGCCGGCGATGGCAAAAAGGTGAACGGCGAGCCTCACCTGCATGCACACGGTCATGATCACGACCATGACCACCATCATCACGAGGATGGCCATCATGACCATCACCATCGTCACGATGACGATCACCACGAAGAGCGTCAGTCTCGCATCGTAAAGATCGAGCAGGATCTGCTCGCCAAAAATGATGCTTATGCCGCCGCCAATCGCGCCAGTTTCAACAATGCGGGCGTGCTCGCGCTCAATCTTGTCTCGAGCCCAGGCTCCGGTAAGACCTCGCTCCTTGTCGAAACCATCAACCACCTCAAGGGCGATGTGCCCGTCGCGGTGATCGAAGGCGATCAGCAAACTTCGATGGATGCGGAGCGCATTCGTGCGACCGGCGTGCCTGCGATCCAGATCAACACCGGCAAAGGCTGCCATCTCGACGCGCATATGACGGGCCACGCGGTGGAGCACCTGAAGCCTGCGGCCGGGTCCGTGCTGTTCATTGAGAATGTCGGCAATCTCGTCTGCCCAGCGATGTTCGACCTCGGCGAGGACCATCGGGTCGTCCTGATTTCTGTAACCGAGGGCGAGGACAAGCCGCTGAAATACCCGGATATGGTCCGCAGTTCGGACCTCATGCTGATTACCAAGGTCGATCTTCTCCCCCATCTCGATTTCGATGTCGCAGCCCTTGCCGCAAACGCCCGCAAGATCAATCCCGGCATCAAGATCGTGAAAGTCTCGGCCCGCACCGGCGAAGGCATGGACGCGTGGACGGCCTTTATCCGCGCCGCTCGATCTCTCGCGCTGACCGGACACGCCGCCGGGACCACAGTCTAGAAAGTTTATACCTATGTGCCTCGCGCTGCCCGCCAAAGTCCTTTCCGTCGATGAGACGCTGCAAACCGCCGTCGTCGCGCTCGGACCTGTGAAAAAGGAGATTTCAACCGCGCTCCTCGATGACGTGGCGCCGGGCGGCTATGTGCTCATTCATGTCGGCTACGCGCTGCACAAGGTCTCGCCTGAGGAAGCGGAACGCACGCTGGCGATGATCCGCGAGGCGGGCGAGGACCCGGAACTGGCCGCCTTCGTGGAGGGCGCCGCGCCATGAAATATGTCGACGAGTTTCGTGACCGCGAGCTTGCGCTCGGCCTTGCGAAGGCAATCAGCCGCGAAGCGAACCGCGAACGCCGCTACAATGTGATGGAATTCTGCGGCGGCCACACGCACGCGATTTTCCGCTATGGCGTGCAAGATCTGATGCCGGAAAACGTCAGCTTCGTGCACGGCCCCGGCTGCCCCGTCTGCGTGCTGCCCATCGGCCGCATCGATAACGCGCTGGAACTCGCCGAAGAGCACGGCGTCATCCTTTGCAGCTATGGCGACATGCTTCGCGTGCCCGCGTCCAGGCGGCGAAGTCTGTTGAAGGCGAAGGCGGACGGCGCGGACATCCGAATGGTCTATTCCGTGGATGACGCGCTGAAGATCGCGCGCCAGAACCCGGGCCGCGAGGTGGTCTTCTTCGCCATCGGATTCGAGACAACCACGCCGCCAACGGCTGTTGCAATCCGGAAGGCGCAAGCCGAGGGCCTTAAGAACTTCTCCGTGTTCTGCAACCACGTGCTGACCCCTGCCGCGCTGCAAGCCATCCTCGGCAACGCAGATGAGAGCGGCAGCGTCTCCATCGACGCCTTCCTCGGCCCGTCGCATGTGAGTTCCGTGATCGGCAGCAAGCCCTACGAATACTTCGCGGACCAATATAAGCGGCCGGTTGTAATCGCGGGCTTCGAGCCGCTTGACGTCATGCAAGCGACGCTGTTGGCGATCCGGCAGCTGAACGAGGGCCGCCACGTGGTCGAGAACCAATATGTTCGCGTCGTCACCCGCGAAGGGAATGTGAAGGCGCAGAAGCTTGTCGCCGAGGTGCTGGAACTGCGGCCGTCCTTCGAATGGCGGGGTCTCGGCGAAGTGCCGGACAGCGCGCTCCGCATCCGCGAGGCATATGCGGAATTCGACGCGGAAAAGCGCTTCGGCGTCACGACGAAGCCGTCACGCGACGCCAAGAGCTGTGAATGCCCGTCGATCCTGCGCGGCGAGAAAAGGCCGACCGACTGCAAGCTCTTCGGCACGGTCTGCACCCCGGATAATCCCATCGGCTCCTGCATGGTGTCCTCGGAAGGGGCATGCGCGGCTTATTGGACCTACGGCCGATTCCGGCAGCCTCCGTCGGAGGCCGCATGACGGTGATCGAGGCCCGCTTCGCAAAGGGTGAGGAGGCTGCGCCTGTTGGCGCGGTGGAGATGATCCATGGCAGCGGCGGCCGGGCCACGGCGGAACTCGTCCGCACTCTCTTCCATCGCCATCTCCGCAACCCCTTCCTCGCCCAAGGCAACGATCAGGCTGCCTTCGACGTGCGAGCGGGCCGGCTCGTCATGACGACGGATGCGCATGTCATCGCACCGCTGTTCTTTCCCGGCGGCGACATCGGATCCCTGGCCGTGCATGGCACCATCAACGACGTCGCCATGGCGGGCGCGCGCCCGCTATATCTGTCCGCAGCGTTCATTCTGGAGGAGGGCTTTCCGCTCGCCGATCTCGACCGCATCGTCGCGAGCATGGCGCGCGCGTCGCGCGAGGCTGACGTCCCCGTTATTACGGGCGACACGAAGGTGGTCGAAAAGGGCAAGGGCGACGGCGTTTTCATCACCACGACCGGCATCGGAGTCGTTCCCGAAGGCGTGCGTATCTCGGGCGACAGGGCAAAGCCCGGCGACGCCATTCTCGTCAGCGGCACGCTTGGCGATCACGGCATCGCGGTGCTTTCGAAACGCGAAAACCTTGAGTTCGAAACCGAGATCGTATCGGACAGCGCCGCCCTTCACGGCCTCGTCGCGGACATGGTGGCGGCTGTCCCTGGCATCCATTGCCTGCGCGACCCGACGCGCGGCGGCCTCGCATCCACGCTAAACGAAATCGCGCAACAGTCGCGCGTCGGCATGCGGCTTGTCGAGAGCGCGATCCCGTACAAGCCGGATGTAGTCGCGGCCTGCGAGCTGCTTGGCCTCGATCCCCTATACATCGCCAACGAAGGCAAGCTCATCGCCATCTGTGAAAAGACCGATGCCGAACGCCTTCTCGCCGCCATGCGCTCCCACCCGCTGGGCCGTGACGCCGCAATCATAGGCGAGATTGTCGCCGATCCTCACGCCTTCGTCCAAATGCAGACCCGGTTTGGCGGAAGGCGCATGGTGGACTGGCTTCTGGGCGACCCCTTGCCACGGATCTGTTGATGCATGCGCCCTACAATTCCTTCCCGCCAGGCGAGCGCCGCTTGAGCGCGCTGCCCTCCGTTCTCGTCATCGACAGCGAAGCGCAGAGCCTCGAAGCCATCGAGCGCATCCTTGCGGGCGATTTCGACGTGAAGAAAGCTACCTCGATCGAGGAGGCGGAGGCGATTCTGGCCGATGAGGCGATCCAGGTCGTCCTCTGCGACCAGCGGATGTGTGGCATGTCGGGCGTTGAGTTTCTGAGTACCGTTCGCGAGCGCTGGCCTGATATCGTCCGCATGATCATCTCGGGCTGCTCCGATGCCGGGGACCTCATCGGTGGCATCGACGAAGCAGGCATTTATCAGTGCGTCTCAAAACCCTGGCAGCCGGACAGCCTGACGCTCACGCTGAAAAACGCAGCGCGCCTCTATAAGCTCCAGCGCGAGAACGAGCTTCTCGCCATCGAGCTGAAGATCACGTCCAGCCGCCCGGAGAAGGCGGCGGCCCGCCGGCGGTTGCGCGAGCCCCGCCAAGGCGATGATGGCATGGTGCGCGATGCGGCAAGCCCCATGAACGAAGTCTGCGCCCGCATGCGGCGCGTCGCACCTTTCGATATCTCTGTGTTGATCTCGGGCGAGTCCGGAACAGGCAAGGAGCTGATCGCTTGCGCTCTCCACGACAACAGCCTGCGCTGGAACAAGCCCTTCGTGGCCGAGAACTGCGCGGCGCTGCCCGATGAGCTACTCGAAAGCGAGCTTTTCGGCCACAAGCGCGGCGCATTCACCGGCGCCGTCGAGGATCATGTCGGACTGTTCCAGCGCGCCGATGGGGGCACCGTCTTTCTCGACGAGATCGGCGAGGTTTCGCCAGCATTCCAGGCCAAGCTCTTAAGAGTTCTGCAGGATGGCGAAATTCGCCCTGTTGGCGGACGGCAGACCGGCAACGTCAATGTCCGCGTGATCGCGGCCACCAACCGCGACCTCGAGGCGGAGGTGCAGGCGGGGCGCTTCCGTGAAGATTTGTATTACCGCCTCGCGCCCGTGTCGATCTATGTCCCGCCCTTGCGCGAGCGCCGCATGGACATCCCGGTCATCGCGCTCGCACTTTTGGACAAGGCGCAAAAGCAACTCGGAAAAACCGTCAAGGGGCTCTCGAACGAGGCAATCGAATGCATCAAGACCTACGATTGGCCCGGCAATGTGCGCGAGCTGCAAAACGAGATTCAGCAGATCCTCATCATGGGGCCGTCCGGCGGCATGATCGGGGCTGAGCATTTGTCCCGCCGCGTTTTGCAAGGCTGTCCCCGCGACCGACACGCGTCCGAGAACGAACTGGCGCTTGCCAGCCTCGAAGGCACGCTGCGGGAGCGCATCGAATCCGTCGAAGCCCTCATCCTGCGTGAAAGCCTCATCCGGAACCGATGGAACAAAAGCAAGGCGGCGAAGGAACTCGGCCTGTCCCGCGTCGGGCTTCGCGCCAAGCTCGAGCGCTACGGGCTGGAGAAAATCGAGGCGCTGCCGCTCGAGCCGGCCAAGAAGAAGCGCGCTTGATGCATCCGACCGCCGTTTTCGATCATTCCAATTGCGTTCAGCGCATCAAATAGGCCCGCTGGCATTAAGCCTTTGTTGGCATCCCAATAAAAAAAGGTGAGGCGACGCCCATTGCGGGTTGCCTTATTGTGATCTCCCTCAACTCATGCATCGTTTAATTAGTGCATCAGGAGGGCGTGGTTGGACGCAGTAAAACGAGTCAAAGGGGTAGCCATCCGCGTGCGCGGCCTCGTTCAGGGCGTGGGCTTCCGCCCCACGGTGTGGAGGATCGCGAAGCGGCTTGGCCTTACCGGAAACGTATTGAACGACAACGAGGGCGTGCTGATCCATGCCTTCGGATATCCTGCTGCGATCGACAAACTCGAATTTGCGCTCGTGTCGGAAGCGCCTCCCCTCGCGCGCGTAGAAAGCATCGAAACTGCGCCGCTGCCAGGGCGGCCGCCGGTTGATTTTCGTATCCTGCAGAGCCGCACCGGCGCGGTGGCGACCGGCGTTGTCCCCGACGCAGCAACCTGTCCGGAGTGCCTCGCCGACATTCGCGATCCATTGAACCGGCGCTATCGATACCCCTTTACGAACTGCACTCTGTGCGGGCCGCGTCTTTCGATCCTCAAGGCCATCCCTTACGATCGCGCCTCGACAAGCATGGCGGCGTTCCCGTTGTGCGCCGACTGCGTTGCCGAATATCGCAACCCCTCGAACCGCCGCTTCCACGCTCAGCCTAACGCCTGCCCGGTCTGCGGCCCTAGGGCCTGGCTGGAGGATGCCGAGGGGCGCCCCAATCCAAGCGCCCCTTATCGCGATGCGGTGGAAGCTGCTGCGGCGCTGATCGCTTCCGGCGCCATTGTCGCCATCAAGGGCCTTGGCGGCTTCCACCTCGCGTGCGATGCCCGCAATGGCGCGGCCGTGGCGCGCTTGCGCGATCGGAAGCGCCGCATTGAGAAGCCGTTCGCGCTCATGGCGCGCGACGCGGGCGTGATCGAGCACTATGCGACGCTTTCTGAGACGGAGCGCACGCTTCTCCTGGACGCAGCCGCGCCGATTGTCCTGCTGAACCGGGCTGAAAACGCCGCTTCGCTCGCATCAGGCGTCGCGCCTGCCCAGTCGACGCTCGGCTTCATGCTGCCCTACACGCCGCTTCACCATATCCTATTAGAAGATATCGACTATCCGCTTGTCATGACCTCCGGCAACAGAAGCGACGAGCCGCAATGCATCGCGAACGAGGAGGCCCGCGCCAAACTCGCACGTCTCGCCGACGCTTTTCTGATGCACGACCGGGGCATCGTGAACCGGCTCGATGACAGCGTTGCGCGAGCCATGGCTGAAAACCCGCGTCTCCTGCGCCGCGCGCGCGGCTATGCGCCATCGCCGCAAACTTTGCCGGAAGGCTTCAGGGGAGCGCCGCGCATCCTGGCCATGGGCGCCGAGCTTAAATCCACCTTCTGCCTTCTCGGCGACGGACGCGCGACCGTCTCGCAGCATATCGGCGATCTCGAAGACGCCGCCACCCACGCCGATTACCGGGCCAATCAAAAGCTCTATCGCGAGATCTTTCGCTTCGAACCTGAGTTGATCGCGGTCGATGCGCACCCCGAATACCATTCAACTCAGTGGGGACGGGCGATTTCGCAGGAACAGGGCCTCGCGATCGAAACTGTGCACCATCATCACGCCCACGTCGCGGCCGTGCTTGCCGAGCATGGCGTTCCGCTGGCGACCGGGCCTGTGATCGGCATCGCGCTCGATGGGCTCGGGCTTGGCGAGAGAGGCGAACTCTGGGGCGGTGAATTTCTGCTCGCGGATTATCGCGCTTGTCGCCGGGTGGCCTCCTTCACGCCCGTTCCCCTGATTGGGGGCGAAAAGGCGATGAGAGAGCCGTGGCGCAACGCGCTCGCCCATCTCCATACCTTCCTGGGGTGGGATCACGTCGCGAGCCAGTACGGCGCTATCGAGACCATTCGGCGGCTGCAGCAAAAGCCCGTCGCTACAGCGATCCAGATCATGGAGCGCAGCGTCAATGCGCCGCCTTCGTCTTCTGCGGGGCGGCTGTTCGATGCAGTCGCAGCGCTGCTCGGCCTATGCTTCGATGCGGTTTCCTACGAGGGACAGGCGGCGATTGAGCTCGAGGCGCTTGCCGCCCCGGCGATGAGCGCCGCGACGGAAGGCTATCGCGGCGCGCTGGTCGAAGAAGACCCGGCAAGGCTCGACTGGACGCCGTTGTGGAACGGCTTTCTGCACGATCTCGCCACGGGAACCGATGCGCCGCTGATGGCGGGGCGCTTCCACCTCGGTCTCGCCGAAACTCTGGCCGAAACGGCGGCGTCGCTCGCTCGGTCGCAGGCCTGCAACAGCATCGTGCTCTGTGGCGGCGTGTTCCAGAACAAGCTTCTGTTCGAAAAAGTCAGCGAGAAACTCGTCGCGCACGGCGTCGATGTGCTGACCCCCTCGCTTTTCCCGGCCGGAGACGGCGGCATTTCGCTGGGGCAGGCAGTGATCGCCGCCGCGCGGCGGCTTCCCTAATCGACCGCCTCCCCTCATACGAAGCGTTGTAAGATACGACGCCTTTGCTCTTGGCGGCGCGAAGTGGCTGCTAAAGCGCGAGCCCTCCAGCGGCCAGACGCTCAGGCGCTGAGCCCGCCGTAAAGATCCGGGCGGCGATCGCGGAAAAAGCCCCAATCAGCCCGGTAGCTCTCAATCTCCCGAAGGTCGAAGGAATGGATGAGCACACCCTCATCCTGCTGCCCGAAGCTTTCGACAAGCGCGCCGGTGTGATCTGCGATGAAGGAATGGCCGTAAAAGAGCTGAGTTGCCGCGCCGTTCTCCTCCAGCCCGATACGGTTCGCGGCGACGACCGGCGCCGCATTGGCGACGGCGTGGCCCTGCATGGCGCGCTGCCATCTTGCATGCGTATCGAGCGCGGCGTCGTAAGGTTCGGAGCCGATGGCCGTGGGGTAGAACAGAACCTGCGCGCCCTCGAGAACCATGGCGCGCGCCGCTTCGGGAAACCACTGATCCCAGCAGATGCCGACGCCGATCACGCCATGCTTCGTGTTCCACGCCCTGAAGCCGGTGTTGCCGGGACGGAAGTAATATTTCTCCTGGTAGCCGGGCCCATCGGGGATATGGCTCTTGCGATAGACGCCAAGAATTTCGCCATCGGCGTCGGCCACGGCTACGCTGTTGAAATAGTGAGGCCCGTCCTTCTCGAAGAATGAGACGGGAATGACGACGCGCAGTTCCTTCGCCAGCTTCGCGAGCGCCAGCACGCAAGGGTGCTCATAGGCGGGATAGGCCGTCTCAAACCATCGCGGATCCTGCTGCGTGCAAAAATAGATGCCCTGAAACAGTTCCGACGGCAGGATGACCTGCGCGCCACGGGCGGCAGCCTCGCGGATGAAAGCTTCAGTCTTCGCGATGTTGGCCGCCATGTCCTGCCCGTAGGAGGTCTGGATGGCGGCGACTGTCAGCGTGTTCTTTGTCATCAAGCCGGTTCTTGCTGAGTGATGCAGTGGAACGATCCTCCCCCGGCGTCGCCGGAACCAAGAAGGCCGATGGAAGGCACCCCTATGACATCCCGATCGGGGAACACCGTCTGCAGGGCCTCGATGGCGGCGACCTCGGTCCCTGTGCCGTAAACAGGCACGGCCACAACGCCGTTCGCGATAATGAAATTCATGTATGAGGCCGGCGAAACCTCTCCCGAAGCGTTGAGGTAGAGCCCAACGCCGGGGATGCGTATGACGTCCAGCTTGCGGCCCGCCGCATCCGAGGCTGTTTTCAGCGCATCGGCAATGGCGTTCAGCGTTTCAGCGTTGGGATCGTCCGGCCCGGCCGGAGCTTGGCACACGACGCGTCCCGGCGCCACGAAGCGCGCAATATTATCGATATGGCCGTCCGTGTGGTCGTTCCTGAGACCCTCGCCGATCCAGATCACGTGTCTCGCGCCAAGCGCGTGCGCCAGCGCTTTTTCCGCGCCTTCCTTCGCCCAGCCGTTGCGGTTCGGGTTCAGGAGCGTCTGCCTTGTCGTAAGGATCGTGCCCTGGCCGTCATGATCGACCGCCCCGCCTTCAAGCACGAAATCGAACCTGACCATTCGCGTGCCCGAAAGACGGGCGATGTCGTCGCCAACAGTGACGTCGTCGGGCAGGTCGAACTTGCCGCCCCAGCTGTTCGTCTTGAAGCGCAGCGCGACCGGGCCATCGGGCGCGCGGGCGAAAATGGGGCCGGTGTCGCGCAACCAGATATCGCCGTAGCGCGCCGGGATGATCTCCGCGGCGCCGCCGATCGCAGCGCGTGCAGACGCTTCAGCCTCCGCGCCATTCACGAGAAGACGCACCGCATTGTGACGCCCAAGCGCATGCACCAAGGCCGCAACGTCGCGGCGCGGGGCATCGAGATCGCCATTCCATTCGCGCACGTTGGCGGGCCAGGCGGTCCAGATCGCCTTCTGCGGCTCCCATTCCGCCGGTATCGAAATTGTCTGGCCGGTCATGCCTGAATAGACCCTCACCAAAGAGGCACGGCCCCGAACGGGTCGCGCCTGATTGACCTACCTGATTGATCTATAGGACTGTAACCTGCGACTTCAAGCGTGGAAACAAGGGCCCGATCAGGACCCGGAAATGGCGGTCTCGACGCGATTGATCGTAACAGTGCCCATGTCCGTCGGAAGGGAAACTTGCTCGACGAGCCACATCTCAGGCTTGGTGAGCTTCTGGAAGTCGACTTGCCACTGAATATTCTGAAGCTGAGCCCCATTCACTGCGGAATTTACGTTCGGGGTAAAACGGACCCTGCAGGTTACAAGCCTCGGGTCTCGCGGTTCTTCCCCCGAGGGATGCAGGCTTGCGTCGATCTTCGCGCGGCTCATGAGGATCGTGAGCACCTTGTCGCAAGGTGTGGCCGACGCCGAAGCAGGCCTGATGGATGCCGCCAGCAACGCCGACAACGGATCGAGAACGCCCCGCAGCGGGCTCGGGGTCTTCGGGCTTGCCGCCGCCGTCGCTGTGAAATCAACGGAACTCTCCTGCCCATCGGACGTAGTCAGCTTGTAACGCTCCGGCGTGAGCTTCTGTCCCGTTCTTGAGCCGGATGCCTCTGCTTCAACCCTCGTGTTATTGAGCAGCGTGCCGACATCGGCGGAGATCTCCACCTTGTAATGCTTGGCGTCGATGGTGGCGTGAAGAATGGCCTCCCCCATGGGAACGCCGCCCAGGCTTACCTGATAGCGCGAGATGAGCAACTCTGCTTGAGCCTCGGCAGTAAGCGCCACCGAGGCGATCAGGATCGAAAGATAGGCGAGCCTTCTCAAGGCAGGCTTTTCTCTCAGGGAGGAGACAGGAAGAGCGCGTTTCATTCTTGATCTCATCCGACAGACTTTACCTTTACTGCACCCAGGGACCGACTTTCGCCGCCGCTGACGATCCCCGATATTAATGTTCGAAATATGAACAAATTGGAGCTTTGCCCCCCTCGCGGCGGCGACCGCTTCGAAAATATCTCAACGGAATAAAACGGGGCAGTTACACGTTCTGCTCTCGTACATTGGAACCCAATTGTTAATGTGCCCCAAACCGAAGCCGCACCCCGCATGGTGCGGCTTTACTTTTTTGAGCAAGAGCGCCTCGAAACCCCTGAACCGGCGCTTCCTCCCCTGCTCATGGTTCGACTGGCTCACCATGAGGTTCTTTCCGTTGAGAAAAGCTTATAGTCGAAGGATCAGGTCAGAGGAATTCGATCCCTGAATTTGCCGCATTGTCACAAGCGCCGCCGGCTTCGTACGCATTGGCGGGCGCGCCGCCCTTCATGGGAAGGATGTGCGCGGTAAGGCGCTTTCGCATCTCATAAAGCGTGCAGTGCGCGATGACGGCCTCCGCCCATTTGTCGCTGTCGGCATTTCCAGCGGCGATGGCGCTCCCAAGAGGCGACTGACTGGAAAGATCGTCGATCGAGGCGGCGACCGCCTCAATCGCCTTGCAAACGTTTTCCAGATATTGCTTGGCCCTGTCTTCGAACTGCATGCCGACGATCACTGCTGAAACGTCTGCGGTAATGCGTTCAGTTGTCGCCGCTGTCTGCTGGAGCGTCCCGGCATAATGCGCGTTCTGCTCGACAAGGCATCGCATGACTGTCTTGATCCGGGAATAGGCGTCGAGATTGTCCTCGGACATATGAACGGTCGAGACCTCCATGAGGAGGCCGTGCGTATTTCGCAGGCCCGCGCCGATGGTCGCGATCTGCCGCTTGATCTGCACGGCCAGCTGGTTCACCGCCATGGCCAGTTCCCGGACCTCATCGGCGACCACGGAGAACCCGCGCCCGGCTTCGCCCGCCCGTGCGGCTTCGATCTTGGCGTTCAAGGCGAGAAGACTGGTCCGCTTGTTGATCTTGTCGATCCCGGCGACGCTTCCTTCGACCAAACCGAGTTCCGCCAGCACCCCGTTCAGCGACGACGACATCGAGATGCCGCGCGTTGAAAGATCCAAGATTTTCTGGGTGAGGTCGGCAAGTGTTTGCCCGAGGTCCTCGGCCAGATGGGGCAGGTGAATGATTTCGCCATCCACGTTCACGCCCTGGATCGACGTCACCAGTTCGTCAACCGTCTTCGTCTGCTGGCGTGTTGTCTCGACGATCGCCTCCAGCCGATTGGAAATTTCGAGAACATTGGACTGCATGTCCGCCGAGACAATCTGCACCTCGCCGATAAGGGCTTGCAGCGTCCGGCTTTGGCCGGTGGAAAATCCGAGCCAGCGCTTCAAGAAGAGCTCAATCTCTGCTTGTGTCGGCCGGCTGTGCGCCGAACCATTTCCCGCATTTCCATACATATTCTATGACCCGCCGCCGAAGTTAACAGGAACTTGCAATCCATATCTCGCTGTGTAGCCAGCCCATAAAGACTTTATTACTTGGCAAAAATCACCAGAAAACGGGCCAGGGACAAGTTTGATCTGTCTTCCCAAATTTAGTCTTTAATTCACCCGGATATGCCACCTATTTCTAGCACAGGTTGTGGCGTAGCGGAATGGCATTGGCAGGTAACCATGCAAGAAGCGGTCAGTTCGGAGACTTTGGACCTCAGCGGCCCGCGGACCATCCGATTTGCGGATCAGAACTCGATCCCTCCTGTTGGAAGCTCTGTCCGCGTATGCGGCGACCAGCATGGATTGCTCTGGCGTCACCGAGGCCGACCTCAGCCTTGTGCAACTCCTCATGTCGGCGCGGATGTCGGCCGAGTTGTCCGGCAAGACGGTGACGCTTACCCATCCGCCGAGCGGAGCTTTTCTTCAGACCTTGTCGAAAGCCGGCTTCACGGCTTCGCCGGATCCTCTCACCGGGAACGCGTCTTACTGGATCAAAAAGGAGGGGGAGGATGCCCAAGACTATTCTTGCCGTGGATGATTCTGCAAGCATGCGGCAGATGATCAAGCTGACCTTGCGCAACGCTGGTTACGACGTGATCGAAGCCGGCGATGGGCAGGAAGGTTTATCCCAGGCGCGGCGCGCGACCGTCCATATGATCCTGACCGACCTCAACATGCCGGTCATGGACGGCATGGTCTTTATTCGCGAACTCAGAAAGTCGCCGGCCCACACGGGCATTCCGATCGTGTTCGTGACCACTGA
The DNA here is from genome assembly GCA_963764115.1 of uncultured Alphaproteobacteria bacterium. Classification (GTDB taxonomy): domain Bacteria; phylum Pseudomonadota; class Alphaproteobacteria; order Rhizobiales; family Rhodomicrobiaceae; genus Rhodomicrobium. Next base: position 22,848 of record CAVXRT010000003.1, on the reverse strand, counting down.
ATCCGATGCCGAAAAGAAATCGCAGGCCAAGGCGGCCGGCGCGACGGCCTGGATCACCAAGCCGTTTCAGCCGGAGCAGTTGGTCGCCGTCGCCAGGAAGGTCCTCGGAGAATGACCCCGACAAATCCCATCGATGTCTTCAAGCAGGAAGCCCAGGAACTTCTGGCTCAACTGGAAGCGGCGCTGCTCGATCTCGACTGCACCCCCGATGATCCCGATCTGATCGATGCCGCTTTCCGTGCGCTGCACACCATCAAGGGTTCAGGAGCGATGTTCGGATTCGACGCCGCGGCTGCGTTTACCCATCACGTGGAAACGGCGTTCGACCAGATCCGCCAGGGAAAAGCACGGCTCACGCGCGATCTGATCGCCGTGGCGCTCCGGGCGCGCGATCACATGCGCCTTCTTATCGAAAGGCCCGAAGAGGCCGATCCGGCTGCCGAGGAAGCCTTGCTTTCCGCACTGCACGACAGCCTTCAGCCCGCCGAAGCCGCTGCGGTCCCGCAGGAGGCGGAGGGCGAACGGGCTTGGCGCATCAGAATGCGGCTGCCCCGAGACGCCATGTCGAACGGCACCAATCCGCTTCTTCTGCTGGACGAACTGCGCTCGCTCGGAGCCGCGGTCGTCACGCCGCTGACTGACGCCATCCCCCGCCTTCAGGAAATCGACCCGGGGGCTTGTTACATGGCCTGGGAGATTGCGCTCAGGACTTCAAAGGCGCGAAGCGAGATCGAAGACGTTTTCATCTTCGTCCGTGACGAGATGGAGCTTGAGATCGCGCTTGCGCAGACCTCCTGCGATGAAGCGGAGGAAACACCGGAAGCGCAGGAGCCCGCGTCATTATGCGCCTTCGAAGAGAGCCTTGTTGAGGCGAAGCCGTCTGTGGCGCCTGCCCCGAAGCCCGGGCGCGATGCGCCTACCGTTCCCGCAGAGCAGCAACGCCCGCGCCGCGAAACGGCGAAGAATAATGCCAGCATCCGCGTCCTCGCAGACAGGCTCGACGAACTGATGGACCGCGTCGGAGAGCTTGTCATCACCCAATCGCGCCTGAAGCAGATCGCGGGTTCAAGCTCCGATCAGCAGGTCAGGGCCGTAGCAGAAGAGATCGAGCGGCTGGCCCTGGAGCTTAGGGACACGACCATGGGCATTCGCATGGTGCCGATCGGTTCCCTGTTCGGGCGGTTCCGCAGGGTTGTGCACGATCTGTCGCGGGATCTGGGCAAGCAGGTCGAACTCGTCATGGTGGGCGAAGAGACCGAACTCGACAAGACTGTGATCGAGCAGTTGAACGATCCGCTCGTCCATCTCATTCGCAACTCCATCGACCATGGCATCGAGGAACCCGCCGATCGGATCGCGTCGGGAAAGGCCCCGTCCGGGCAGATCACGCTTCAGGCCCGGCACGCCGGCACGGAAGTCCACATCACCATCATCGACGACGGACGGGGCCTCAATCGCGACCGCATCCGGGCGCGCGCCATCGAGCGCGGTCTCGTTTCCGCGGACGCGCCTTTGAGCGACGCCGAGCTGTTTCAGGTTGTGTTCCTGCCGGGCTTCTCGACCGTTTCCGAGGTGACGAACCTGTCGGGGCGTGGCGTCGGCATGGACGTGGTCAAGCGAACCATCGAGGGCTTGCGCGGCAAGATCGAGCTTTCGAGCATGCCCAACCGCGGCTCGAAGGTCACGCTGCGGTTGCCTCTGACGCTCGCCATCATCGACGGGCTTCTGGTGCGAGTGGGGGATGCGCGCTACGTGCTGCCGCTTGCCGCAGTCGAGGAGTGCGTCGAGCTTGCGGCCGAGGATGAAGGCGGTTCGCGCGGCTGCAGTTTCCTCAACATCCGCGGCGAACTGGTGCCGTTCCTCAGGCTCAGGGAGCTGTTCGCGGCCAAAGCGCCTCCGGACCGCTATCAGAAGGTCGTGGTGGTGGCCGCGGGCGATCTGAAGGCCGGCCTCGTCGTCGATCAGGTTATCGGCAACCATCAGACCGTGATCAAGTCGCTCTCCAAGCTACATGCAGGGATCGAAATGTTCTCGGGCGCGACGATCCTTGGCGACGGAGCCGTCGCGCTTATTCTCGACATCGCGCATCTCGTGCAATTCGGCCAGAACGTCGAAGAACAGCTGAGGACCGCCGCATGAGCAGCTGGGATTCCACACAGGCTTCGGCGGGAGCGGGCGGTGCGCTCAAAGTTCTGTCCCTCACTCTCGATGGCCAACTGTTCGCCATCGATGCCGCATGCGTCCGGGAAATCCTGGACCTGATTCCCGTAACAGAAGTGCCGGCGAGCAGTCCATTCGCAAGCGGGCTGATCAACGTTCGCGGCAAGGTCACGCCGCTCGCCGACCTCCGGCACAAGCTCGGGATGACGAAGCGAACTCCAACCATCGACACGCGCATCGTCGTCATCGAGGCGGATCTCGACGGTGACCTGACTACCGTAGGGGTGATCGCGGACAAGGTCCATGAGGTGACCGACATCCCGCAAGCCTGCATCGAAGCCACGCCCAGGATCGGACTCGCATGGCCTCCTGAGTTCATCCGCTGTCTCGGTAAACGCCGCGATGACTTCCTGATCGTGCTCGACATCGAACGGCTCTTCTCGGGCGAGACCACAAAACAGAACTCCAGCTCATTTCAAGGCGCAGAACGGCATTGCGCCTGATGCGCCTGCCAAACGTAAGGACAAATGACGATGCGCGTCCCCATAAAGCTCAAACTTGCTGCGAACTTCACGATCCTCACGGCGCTGGCGGGCGTTGTCGCCTGGCTCGGCATCTCGAGCCTGGGATCACTCAACGCCAGTCTCAGCGACCTCATTCAGGGCAGCGTGATGCGCCTTCAGGCCGCCGACGACCTCAAGCTGGCGGTCCTGGATATTATTCCATTTGAGAAAAACATGCTCATGGCGACCTCGCCGGACGAGATCCGGGCCTATGAGGAAGAACTCGCGAAACGCCGCACCGTTTTCCTCAAGCGGTTCGAGAGCCTGCAGAACATCGCAACCGACGATGTCAGGCAGAAACTGGCCGCCTTGACGCCCACATGGGTGCGCTGGACCTCAGTTCAGGACAAAATGCGCGAGCTTCTTGACCAGAATGGCCAACTGGAAGCGAGGGCCCTCTCGCTTCATGAAGCCCGCGAAATCAAGAATGAGATAGTGCGGCAGATTGAAGAGATCAATCAAATTGAGAATCAGGCGATGAAGCAGGCCAAGGAGGATGCGGCCAATCAATACAACCGCGCCTGGGATTGGCTTGTCGGATCCGCCGCCGCCGCGCTTCTGATCAGCGTCATCTCCGGCCTCCTTCTTTCGCTCAGCATCAGCCGCGGCCTCGGGCGCGCCGTCTCCCTCGCAGACGCGGTCGCTCACGGCGATCTCAGCCAGAACGTCACAGCAAGCAGCAACGATGAAATCAAGGACCTCATCGACGCCCTGAACCGCATGACGGGGAACCTGCGCGTCACGGCCGAGATGGCCGGCGCGATCGCGCACGGCGATCTCTCCGTCGAGCCGAAGCCCCTGTCGGACAAGGATACGCTCGGCCTCGCGCTGAAAGAGATGAGCCAGAAGCTTCGCACCGTCGTCTCCGACGCGCTCTCCGCCGCGGGTAACGTCTCCTCGGGCAGCGAGGAGCTGTCGTCGGCCTGCCAGCAGCTCTCGGCCGGCGCCAACGAGCAGGCGGCGTCAGCCGAGGAGGTGTCCTCGTCCATGGAACAGATGGCCGCCAACATCAAGCAGAACGCCGACAACGCGCGGGAGACCGAGAAGATCGCGCGCCAGTCCTCCGCCGACGCGCAGGCGAGCGGCGACGCGGTGAACCGCGCGGTCGAGGCCATGCAGACCATCGCCGAGAAGATCACCTTCGTGCAGGAGATCGCGCGCCAGACCGACCTTCTCGCGCTGAACGCGGCGGTGGAAGCGGCGCGCGCGGGCGAGCACGGCAAGGGCTTCGCGGTGGTCGCCTCGGAGGTGCGGAAGCTCGCCGAGCGGAGCCAGACGGCGGCGGGCGAAATCAGCGCGCTCTCGGGCCAGACGGTGACGGCGGCGCGCGAGGCGGGCGCCATGCTTGCAAAGCTCGTGCCGGACATCAAGAAGACGGCGGAACTCGTGGAGGAGATCTCGGCCGCCTGCCGCGAGCAGGACATCGGCGCCAATCAGGTGAACCAGGCCATCCAGCAGCTCGACAAGGTGATCCAGCAGAACGCCGGCGCCGCCGAGGAGATGTCGGCGACGTCGGAGGCGCTGTCCGGCCAGGCCGAGACGCTGCAGACGAGCATCGCGTTCTTCCGCATCGGGAGAGAGGGCGGGCATGTCCAGGCCACGCCTGCAGACGCGGCCAAACCCGCCGGCAGGCGTTCGCCCGCAATCGCAAAAGCGAACGCACAGCCAAAGGGGGCGGTCGCGAAAAGACCAGCGCCTGCGGTCAAGGGCCGGCCCGTCCATGCAAGCCGTGAGGGCAGCGGCGTCACCCTCAACCTCAGCAATGGCAGCGCCGACGTTCTCGATGCCGAATTCGAGAGGTACTGAGCGATGGGCCAGGCGATGACTAAACCAGCGGCAAGTTCCGCCGCTGGAGAGGGGCAATATGTCACCCTCGGCATCGAACATGAAGTGTTCGCCGTGCCCGTGGAGTCCGTGCTTGAAATTCTCGACATGCGGCGCGCCTCCCGCATTCCTGAAGCCCCACCCTATATGCTGGGCCTCCTCGACCTGCGCGGACGAAGCGTGCCCGTTCTCGATCTTCGGGTCAAACTCGGCCTGCCCGCGCAAAACGCCACGGACACCACCCGCATCCTGGTTGTCGAGGTGATCATGAACGGGCGTCCGCTCGTTCTCGGTCTCGTCGCCGACCGGGTTATCGAGGTGCTGGCCATGAGCAGCGGCGAGATCGAGCCGCCTCCGGAGATCGGCGTGCGTTGGCGTTCCGAGTATATAGGCGGCGTCGGGCACCGGGGCGAAAACTTCATCATCATCTTCAATCTGCCGCGCCTGTTCTCGACGGAGGACGCGGCGGCAATCAGGAGCTCGGTAGGCGGATTATGAGTTTTGCGTTGCGTAGAGTAGAAAGTTTCGAAAGCGCCACAAGCCGCGACGCGAGGCCGGTTGGTGGAAGCGCGGGATCCACCGATCATCTGAGCGCCCCCGACTTCGAGCGCCTCGCGCGTTTCATTCACTTCCGAAGCGGCATCAAGATGCCGGCAGGAAAGAAGATCATGCTGGAAGCGCGGCTGCGGCGCCGGGTACTGGCGCTCGGCATGGCGTCATTCGCCGACTATTGCCGTTACCTTTTCGAGAGGGGCGGCCTCGATAAGGAAGCGACGAACCTCATCGATGCCGTCACGACCAACAAGACCGACTTCTTCCGTGAGGCGGAGCATTTCCGTTTTCTGACCGAGAAGGCGGTGCCTGCGCTGCTCGCCGCGGGGGGCGACCTGAGCCGCTCGCCGCTGAAGGTCTGGAGCGCAGCCTGCTCGATCGGAGCAGAACCCTACACGCTGGCCATGGTCTTGTCGGAACTCAAGACCGCTATCCGGGGCTTCACCATCCTGGCGACGGACATCTGCTCCGACGTGCTGGAAACGGCGGTGCGCGGGATCTACCCGGCCAGCATGGCCGAAGCCATACCCGCCGAATTCCGGCAGCGTTACCTCCTCAGATCGAAGAGCAGCGCCGAGGACAGCGTCCGCATCGTGCCGGGCCTGCGTGGCTCTGTTCGGTTCGGCCGGCTCAATCTCATCGACATGCCTTACGGCGCAGACACCAGCATGCATGCGATCTTTTGCAGAAACGCGCTTATCTACTTCGATAAGCACACCCAGCGCAAAGTCGCCGCCGAACTGTGCCGCCACCTGCAACCCGGCGGCTATCTGTTTGTCGGCCACTCGGAGACCCTGACAGGATTTGACCTGCCGCTTCAGCAGGTCGCCGCAACAATATTCCGGCGTCTATAGGTCGACCATGAGCCATCCAATCCGAGCATTGATCATCGACGATTCCGCTTCCGTCAGGCGGACTTTGACAGACATCCTCAGCGCCGATCCTGATATCGAGGTCGTCGGCGCGGCTTGCGACCCCTATGCGGCGGCGCGAAGGATCGCCCAGGAGGTTCCCGACGTCATCACGCTCGACGTCGAGATGCCGCGCATGGACGGCATCACCTTCCTGAAGAAGCTCATGGCGCAGCACCCCGTTCCGGTGGTGATGTGCTCCAGCCTGACGGCTGAATGCTCGGCGACGCTGATGCAGGCCCTTGAGGCGGGCGCTGTCGACGTGATCCCCAAGCCCCGCGTCGATACACGGCAGTTTCTCTTGGAGTCCAGCGTTCGCATTTGCGACGTGGTCAAGGCCGCGGCGCGGGCCAATCTGAAGCGGTTGCCTCCAAAGGCCGCGCCCTCCCCTGCCGCAAGGCCCAGAACGCCGAATAGCAAAGCCGAGGCCGCCGCGTCCACGCTGACGAAGCGCAACGAACTGTTTCGCAGGGCCGATACCGTCATATGCATCGGCGCATCAACCGGCGGAACCGAGTCCCTGCGGGTGGTGCTTGAAGCCCTCCCGGAAGACTCGCCGGGGATCGTCATCGTGCAGCACATGCCCGAGAAGTTCACCGCGGCGTTCGCGAAGCGGCTCGACAGCTTGTGCGCGGTCGAAGTCAAGGAGGCGGAGGACGGCGACGCCGTTTTGAGAGGGAGGGTTCTCATCGCGCCGGGCAACCGGCACACCGAGCTGCAACGCAAGGTCAGCCAGTATTATGTGGCCGTCACGGATGGGCCTTTGGTCTCGCGGCATCGGCCTTCAGTCGACATGCTGTTCCGTTCGGCCGCGCAATGTGCGGGACGCAACGCGATCGGGATCCTGATGACCGGGATGGGGGACGACGGCGCGGATGGGCTCCTGGAAATGCGCAACGCGGGAGCGGCCACCGTGGCGCAGGACGAAGCGACGTCCGTCGTGTTCGGCATGCCCAAAGAGGCCATCGAACGCGGCGCCGCGTGCAAAATCGTTCCCTTGGGGCTGATCGCAGAAGAGATCATGCAAGCCGGACGCCATTGATAAAGACGCCGTAACAGCTGCGGTGCCAGCTGCCACGGCGTCTTGGAACGCAACAGGGGGATACGCTTGCTTTGGAAACTTTAGAACGTCATGCGGAAACCGGCTTTAATGGCTACACCGGGGCTTGCTTACGATCAGACAGCGGCTCGCTTAGAACTTGAGCCGCACGCCGGTTACAAAGTCGAAAACGTCAACGCTTGTCCCGTTGCCAGATACGCCGCAAGGCGCCGTGCCAGAACCGCCGCAAGTGGACCTGACGGCGGGATTACCTTGGTAGCCAGCGGCAAGACCGTCATTTGCAATAGCGTAGGTCACACCGGCGTAGACATCCAAGTGCTTGTTGAACGCGTAGTCCACCAGGAACGCTCCCTGGTCAAACGAACCCGCGCATTCCGTTGCGCTGGCGCCCCCACCTGTGCAGACCTCGTTATCTGACACATAAGAATTCTGGTCGACGTGGTAATAGGCCGCCGTGAAGCTCCAGCCAGAAGGCAGCTCATACTTCGCGCCTGTCCAGAAGAATTGATAAATCCTGTCCGTCGTGAAGTTGTTGTTGTCGATCGGGGGGGTAAGCTGATAACCACCTTGCGAATTGCCAACAAAAACCTGTTCATGCGGATTTGATTGATCGGTGTGCGTGTACCCGGCGAAGAAAGTAAGCTTGGCGGGCGCCGGACAGGCGGCGTCCTTCAGACCGCCGCATGAGCCCCCATCTTTGAGGCTGCCACCAAAGGAGTCGCGACCGAACTCGTAAGTATATTTGCCGGCGATGGTCCAGCCGGTGTTATCAGATATGGCGGCTGCGAGCGTCTGACTTAAGAGTGGATTGTTTGCCGCGCTCTTCAGGTTGACAACGCCATATTCCTGTTCCCATACCCCGTCCAGAGAGAAACCACGATAGGTGAAACCAACATTTGCTCCGTAGGCGTCGCCGAATATGCCGGTGTCTTCACCGCCGTTGGTATACATGCCAGCGGCATGGAACGGGCCGTATGCATAGACGTATTTCACGGAGTTGTCCCAGCGCGAGGCCTCCGTGCTGCCCATGCCGGCAGCCGCGCCTGAAAAGCCAAGGACCGAAAAGGCATAGGAAAGAGCCATCGGATCATAGGCTGCGAGGGTGTCAAGCTGGAGCGAAAACTGACGCCCCACCGTCAGGGTTCCGTAGAACGGGCTGCTGAGGCCGCCGTAAGCCACGTTATCGAAGGCCTGTCCGCAGCGCGCGCTATCGGAATTCGACGATTGCTGCGCATAGGGTATGGCGGAATTCAAGAGCACTGATTTGCAACCGTTTGAGAGTTCGCCCGACATAGGGTCAAAACCCGTGTCAAGGCGGCCGATCGCCTGGAATCCGTAGCCGATGTTCTCTTCTATCGATACGCCGATCTTGGATTGCTCCAAGGCGTTCGCAGTCACAGTTGAGATCGACTGGCCGGTTAAATTCCTCGTCACCAACCCGAATGGCATGTATTCAAGGTCCGACACGATATATCCAAGCGGGCGGCCATTGGTCTGATAGGCATAGCCGACGTCAATCGTTCCGTAGAACGTGACGCCATGCGCGCTCAGCGTATCGGGAAGGGGATCTTTAATACTGTCGACGCTTAAGTCCTCTGCGTAAGCCGTGGCCGTTAAGCCAGCTAAGACGGCGGCGCAGGCAACAATTTTCCTCACGTGAAATCTCCCCTGGAAAGCGTGACGAAGCCGATGCGCAATGCCCGCGGAACGAAATTTCACTGCCTCGTGCTATGTAATGGGAAACATAGCTGATTCGGGCTACTACACCGATGTAAAGGGGCAACAGTTGTGGGGGCTGAAATACACGCTATTACTATTTTTAGTTGCAGTTATGCTTCCATTACACTTTTGGCGAGTCATGCGGCTCCTCCCTCTTTCGACTCGGCAATGTCGCCTTCCAAATACAGCCAACGCCCGCTTTCCCGGATGAAGCGGCTCGCTTCGCGCATTTCATGGGTGCGGCCGCTCGCCTTGTAACGCGCTATGAACTCGACGATGGCCTCGTCCGAGGCCAGGACGTCATGCCGCACCACCTTGAGGCCGGTCCAGCGGCGAGGCGAGGCCGCGAGATCGAGCCCGGCCGGGCGCGTGCGGGGATGCCACGTTGCAAGAAGATAATCCCCAAGTTTCAAGACGTAAGCCGTGTAGCGCGAGCGCATGAGCTCTTCGGCATCCGGCGGCATTTCCCCCCGATGACATCTCTGGCAGCATCTCTCGTAGGTCTTGAGACTGCCGCAGGGGCAGGGTCCGCGATAGTTCTTCTCGACTTTCATTCCGGCATCGTTTCCTTTTTGGTTTTCACCATCAGCCCCCGATTCCCTCCGCGCCGTCAAAAATGCTAATATTCGCGAAGGCATCGTGATTTTCGATGCTGAAGTGTCATATGCCTGCGGTAAGAGGCCCGCGCGAGCAGGAGGAAGAAGGCTTCCACCGGAGGCTGCAGATTTCGATAAACGGAGGAGCGCTACCATGAATGATCGCATTCGCGAACTTCTACGCTGGTATGCCGGGGACAATCCCGGAGTTCGGACAAATATCGCCAGGCTGCTCAATCACGGGCGTCTTGGCGGAACCGGCAAGCTCGTCATCCTGCCTGTCGACCAGGGTTTCGAGCACGGCCCGGCGCGCAGCTTTGCAGCCAATCCCGCCGGCTACGATCCCCACTACCATTTCCAGCTCGCCATCGAGGCAGGCTGCAACGGCTACGCCGCGCCGCTGGGCTTCATCGAGGCCGCCGTCTCCGATTACACCGGCGACATCCCGCTGATCCTCAAATGCAACAACCACGATGTGCTCCACGACGAGCAGGATCCCCTGTCGGCCGTGACAGCGGGCGTGGACGATGCGCTGCATCTTGGATGTGTCGCCATCGGCTTCACCATCTACCCCGGATCGAGCCATGCCTCGACCATGTATGAGCAGCTTCGCGAGCTTTCGGCCGAGGCGAAGGCCGCGGGCCTTGCCGTCGTGGTGTGGTCCTACCCGCGCGGCAGCAGCCTTTCCAGGGACGGAGAGACAGCGATCGACGTCGTCACCTATGCCGCGCAGATCGCGGCCCAGCTCGGCGCGAATATCATAAAAGTGAAGCTTCCCAGCGCTAAGATCGAGCTTGCCGACGCCAAGAAGGTCTACGACAAGCAACAAATCCCGATTTCCACTCTTTCGGAACGCGTCCACCATGTCGTGCAGAGCGCCTTCAACGGGCAGCGGATCGTGATCTTCTCCGGCGGCGCGGCGGCAAGCGACGAGCATGTGTTCGACGAGGCGCGCGCCATTCGCGACGGCGGCGGATTCGGGTCGATCATCGGGCGCAACTCGTTCCAGCGCAAGAAGGAGGACGCCTTGAAGTTCCTCGGGACCGTGATGGGCATTTACGAGGGCTCAATCAAGTAGCTTGTTGGGAAGACCGTTGTTCCGGAGGGGGGCGAAAGAGGCGTGAAGGAAGCGCCGCACATGGTGCTGCACGGGCGCATGTTTGCCTCCCCTCCTCACACGAATGGAAGCCAAAAAAGGAAGGTTAGCTGATGTTGAAAGGCAAACTACTGATCGCTCAGGGCGGGGGTCCCACGGCGGTCATCAATCAGTCGTTGATCGGCGCGGTCATCGAAGCGGGGAAGGTCCCCTCGGTAGACCGTATCTACGGCGCCGTTCACGGGGTCCGCGGCATCCTCCGCGAGGACTTTATCGACCTCACCCTCGAGACGAGCAACAACCTCGAAGCGGTCGGCAATACGCCAGCGGCAGCGCTCGGGTCGACGCGCGACAAGCCGGACGCCAAGTACTGCGAGGAAATCCTGAAGGTTCTGCGCGCCCACGAAATCGGAACCTTCTTCTACACAGGCGGCAATGACTCGTCGGATACGCTCCGCATTTTGCGCGATCAGGCGAAGGCCGCGAACTATCCGCTACAGTGCGTCCATATCCCGAAGACCATCGACAACGACCTGATGATCAACGACCACACGCCGGGCTACCCGTCGGCGGCTCGTTTCGTCACGCAGGCCTTCGCGGGCGCGAACCTCGACAACCGCGCATTGCCGGGCGTCTACGTGGCCGTTGTCATGGGCCGTCACGCGGGCTTCCTCACCGCCGCCTCCGCGCTTGCCCGCAAGTACCACGATGACGGGCCGCACCTCATCTATGTACCGGAGCGCACGTTCGACCTCGAAGCGTTCGCGAAAGACGTCAAAGCCGTGTACGACAAGCTCGGCCGTTGCATGGTCGCCGTTTCCGAGGGCGTCCATGACGCCAGCGGCGCGCCGATCGCCACCAAGCTCGCCAAGAGCGTCGAACGCGACGCCCACGGCAATGTGCAGTTGTCGGGCACGGGCGCGCTCGCCGATCTTCTCACCGATTATGTGAAGACCGCGACGAAGATCACCCGCATCCGCGGCGACACCTTCGGCTATCTGCAGCGCTCGTTCCTCGGCTGCGTCTCCGACGTCGATGCCCGCGAGGCCCGCGACGTTGGCGAGAAGGCCGTGCAGTTCGCGCATTTCGGCGACGGCAAAGGCAACACAAGCGGGTCGGTGACCATCCACCGCATCGGTGACTATGCGGTCGAGTACCAGCTGAGCCTGCTCGAGGCGATTGCCGGAAAAACCAAGGTCATGGCGGACGAGTTCATCCATGAGAACGGTCACGACGTGACGGACAAGTGGGAGGCATATCTGCGGCCGCTTCTCGGTTCGGACATGCCGGACGTCGCCCGCCTGCGCCCCAATATTGTGCCCAAAATCTTGAAGGCGTAACACCTTGCGTCTCCACGCGCCGCCGCAATCGGGGCGCGTGGAGACGGTTCGCCCTCCCCGCGATATTTCCAGGAAATACAAAAACAGATACCGGAAGATGCAGGGAAGGTTATGCTCGGCAAAGTTTGCCGTCATCCCGAAAGCCGCTTGCGGCTCTCCGGAATCAATCGCCTCAAACCGAGAGGCACATTCCGGGGTGACGGTTCAAAGCGGCGCTTTCCTGGATGGCCGCATCAAGTGCGGTCATGACCCGGCTGCGGATAAAAAAAACCGTCATGGCTTTGCTTCGCGAAACAGTTGCGTCTTTCGAAAGCTCAGCTTATTGTCGCGCCTCGTGAGCCGCCCGGCGCATTAAGGGCATGCCGTGGCGGCTTCGAAGCTTCTCCATGAAAGCGGATGGCGTAGCGGCTTTACAAGCTGCGATTTCGCGCCATGTCGCCAGAGAGATACAAACGAAAGGAAGCAAAATGCCCAAGATGAAAACAAAAAGCGGCGTGAAAAAGCGCTTCAAAATTACCGGCACCGGCAAAGTCGTCGCCGGGCAGGCCGGGAAGCGCCACGGCATGATCAAGCGAACCCCCAAGTTCATCAGGAGCGCGCGCGGCGGCGTGGTGCTCCAGGACGGCGACGCGCGCATCATCAAGAAATTTTCGCCCTATGGGCTTGACTGATCGCGCAAAAATCGTAACGCTCGAGCTTGGAGATAACAAATGGCACGTGTAAAGCGGGGGGTAACCTCCCACGCCCGTCATAAGGCAGTCCTGGAACAGGCCAAAGGCTTTTATGGACGCCGCAAGAATACCATTCGCATCGCCCGTCAGGCCGTTGAAAAGGCGGGACAATACGCTTACCGCGATCGCCGCACCAAGAAGCGCAATTTCCGCTCTCTTTGGATTCAGCGCATCAACGCCGCCGTGCGCGAGCATGGCCTTACCTATGGCCGTTTTATCGACGGTCTCAACAAGGCGGGCATTCTGATCGACCGCAAGGTCATGTCGGACCTCGCCATTACTGATCCGGGCGGATTTGCCGCGCTTGTCGGTAAGGCACGCGACGCCCTGCCCGCGGAGCTGCGTCCTGCATGAGACTGGTAGAGCTTACCGTTCCTGAATTGCTTGCCCTGGCGAATGTTCTTTTGAGGATCGCCGATGAGATCCCAAAGGAGGATCGCCGGGCCACAAGGGATGCGAGGGACGAAATCGCCTATGTGCTGAAGCTGATTACGGAGAAGGAGGGCAAGACCGAGCCCTCCGCGGCGCCGCTCCACTAGCGGGCTCTCCGCGGTCTTTGCACAGCCCTTAGCCGGCCTCGGCGAGTTGTGATCACGGCGCTGCCTTCCGCAGATCGTGCGGTAGACGACCAGCCATCCCGCCGTTCGGCTCTCCAGGCAGGGGCTCATACATGGGCCTGCCCGCACGTGAACGTGATTTTCCGGAACCGTATTTCCTGGCTCGACACTACGCGCGGCTCCGCCGCCGCCGCCCCGCGTCACCGCGATAAAGTTGCAAGGGCCAAACCGCTCTTCGTTAAGATCATGTCTCTTACCAATGGCGCGGACGCCGCGCGGGGACGGGCCGTCGCGCGCATCTTCGAAATTAGTCAGCCACACACCCGGACCGTGCATCAGAACTTCTGACAAGTTCTAAAACCCTCTCCCGCTCGCAAGACATCAGGACACCGTGGTTAACGCACGCGGGAGCGCTTGACCCATTGCAGCAAAAGTGGCACGGCTTTTTCCTCATTCCATTTTCGAGAACGCCCATGGATGCCGTCGCGGACCAAACTCAAGATCTTGACGCCTTGGCGGAACGGCTGCTTGCGAGCATAGCGGCCGCCCAAAACCTTGCAGGGCTCGACGCCATTCGCGTCTCGGCGCTTGGCAAAAAGGGCGAAATTTCCGAGCTGATGAAGAAGTTGGGCTCCATGCCCCACGAGGCGCGCAAGAGCTTCGGCGCCGCGGTCAATGTCGTCAAAGACCGGGTCGCAGCCGCGCTCGAAACGCGCAAGACGGAGCTTGAGGCGGCCGCGCTGGCGGAGAAGCTTGCGACGGATCGCGTTGACATTACGCTGCCCCTCCGGCCCAACCCCGCCGCCGAGGGCCGCATCCACCCGATCAGCCGCGTGTGGGAAGAACTGATGGTGATCTTCGCCGACATGGGCTTTGCCGTCGCCGAAGGCCCCGACATCGAGACGGACGACAACAATTTCACCCGGCTCAACTTCCCCGTGGGGCACCCCGCGCGCGAGGCGCACGATACTTTCTTCTTCTCACCGAACGCAGACGGCGATCGCCTTCTGCTGCGCACGCATACCTCCCCGGTGCAGGTGCGCACCATGCTCGCTCAAAAGCCGCCGATCCGCATCATCGCGCCGGGCCGCGTTTACCGCATGGACTCGGACCAGACGCACACGCCCATGTTCCATCAGGTCGAGGGCCTCGTCATCGACCGCGACACGCATATGGGTCACCTGAAGTGGGTGCTCGAAGAGTTCTGCAAGGCGTTCTTCGAGGTCAGCGACGTGAAGATGCGCTTTCGCATGTCGCACTTCCCCTTCACGGAGCCGAGCGCGGAGGTGGACATCCAGTGCGACCGCTCCGGTCCGGAGCTGAAGATCGGCGAGGGCAACGACTGGCTGGAAATCCTCGGCTGCGGCATGGTGCATCCGAACGTACTGAAGGCCTGCGGCATCAACCCCGAGGAGTGGCAGGGCTTCGCCTTCGGCATGGGCATCGACCGCATCGCCATGCTGAAATACGGCATGCCTGATCTGCGCGCGTTCTTCAGCGGCGATTTGCGCTGGCTGAAGCACTACGGGTTCAGCCCTCTGGCGATTCCGTCCCTCGCTGGCGGCTTGTCGGGGTGACGGCACCTTCGGTCTTGGCGAGCGCCGACCCTACCTCTCTCGGAGTGACGTTAATGGCGAAAAAGGGGCTTCCAATTTCGGAGGTGTTTAAAACGATTGGTCAGCCTACAATTACGTATGTAGAGCGCAAGGAAGGATACTACGAAAGAAGTCTTTCAGATGCAATGATAGTAACGGTCAGCTTTGCCTGATCACCGGAGCCTCAAAAACAGGAAAGACAACCTTATATAAGAGGGTCCTTTCTCAAAAAAAGAAAGAACCTGTTATAATTCGATGCGACGAGAGTCTCTCATCGAATGAGTTTTGGAAAAAAGCACTAGAGCAAGTCGATGCTGAGCGCGTTACTCAAACAGTGGGTCAGAAGGAATCTGAAATTTCAGGACACCTTGCCTTGGTGGGTGCCAAAAAATCTGCAAAGTCAGAGTGTAGAAGCGAACGTATCGTTTCAGATCCATCTCCAGATCATCTGATTTCCCTTCTAAAGAAATTACCCATCATCTTGGTCGTAGAGGACTTTCATTATCTGCAAGATGAAGTTAAGGCGGTTATATTCCAGCAATGGAAGACTTTTGTTGATAACGAGGTTTTCCGTTGTGGTGTTGGGTACCACTCATCGCGCGGTGGACATAGCGAACTCGAATAGAGATTTACTCGGGCGCATATGTCAAATCGACATTTCAAGTTGGGACGAGTTTGATTTATCAAAGATTCTAGAAAAAGGTTTTGATTATCTGGGGCTTGCACCGGATAGAACAACGGCTCAATTTATAGCGCGTGAGTTTGTTGGTTTGCCAATCATCACTCAGCAGGCATGCTTACAGCTATTTCGTGACAAGAACATCTCTTTAACTGTGCAAGTAGATAAAAATTTGAATTTTTCTAGAGATGACGCAGAAAACGCTTTACACGAGGTGGCAAGTCACAACTACAAACAGCTAGACCATAATTATAAGATGATTACGAAGGGCCCACGACAGCGTGCCAGGAAGTATAATACATATGAGATGGTAATGTTGTGCTTTGCCCAGGATCCGTTGAGCTTCGAATTAAGTCGAACCGAAATTGAACAAAGACTCACTAAGATGGGAGACAAACCGCCAGCTGGATCCATAACTTCAACCTTAAGCGCGTTAAAGAGCTTCCAGAATAGAAATAAGATGGAGTTGCTTGAATGGATACCAAAGGAAAAAATGCTATATATGATCGAGCCAGCTTTCTTATTCTATGTGAGGTGGCGCGAAATGCGTCCAGCAGAGCAAGAGATAAGCGCGTTTAAGTTTATTAGTCGTGTAGGACATATTAGACCCATAACTAGTGAAATAGCTAGGGCTTGGAAGATTTTGGTGGACGAAAACTTATTCTATTTCGGGAAGGAAGATTGACAGATAACTGCCTTTTTGCTCATCCTCTCAGAAGCTCAATGGAGTCCCTTGGCTTGCCTTTGAGGAAGGGCTTCAGCGGCGGCTCGGAGCCAGCCGCCTGATGGTGGACACATAGACCCCCGCAAAACGCTAGTTATTTGTGTTAGCCGGCGACAAGCTGACCAGGAACTTAGGGTTAACCGACCTTGCACATTCTATTAAGGAAGCGTTTCTGCCGTGTGCGCCTGGAGTTTTGAGGCCCTGGGTGAGCAAAGCGAATCTTTGTGGAAATTCTAATGTGTAATGACCGGTTGTTACAAAATGACGTCTTCCCATGAACATTGTTCTATATATTACTTATGTATCTAGCTATAGCCGTTTTTACAAAACAAAACCAATTCAGTTAACCGGCCGTAATTTTTCACAGGATCACGCGCCATAAGAGACATCAATGGAAGCGCGGCTTGCCCTTCGGGAACGGCTTCGGCGTAATCTTCGCCGCGGGCAACTTCGGCGGCGATTTTGGCGGCTGCTTCGAGGGTGCGGGCGGTTGCGATTTCACCTCGCCGATGTTGAGCCGCGGCATCGCCTCGCCGGTCGCCGTTTGCGGCAAGGCAGGCTCCTTACCGTGGGCAATATCGGCAAGTTCGCGAACGAGTGCGCGCGTGCCTCGAAGCTGCTCGACGCCATCGTCCCAGTCGGCCTTGAAGACAAGCTTGTGGTCCGGCTGCAGCTTCACCGCTGCGCCATTGTCGTGCATGAACTTCACCAGACCTTGCGGATTGGCGAACTTCTTATGCCGGAAAGAAACCACCGCGCCTTTCGGCCCCGCGTCCACCTGGGCGATACCGGCCCGGCGGCAATAGTTCTTGATCTGCACCACGGTCAGAAGATGCTTCACCTCGTCGGGCGGAGGCCCGAAGCGGTCGGCAAGCTCGGCTGAGAAATTCTCAAGATCGGCGCTCTCATGCAGGCCTGACAAGCGCCGGTAAAGGCCGAGCCGCACCTGCAGGTCCGAAACGTAAGACTTCGGGGATCAGCACCGGCAGGCCGACATTGATCGTCGGCGACCACTGCTCCTCCTCTTCACGCGCGCCCCCCTGCTCTTTCAGCGCGTGCACCGCCTCTTCGAGCATGGACTGATAAAGCTCGTAGCCGACCTCCTTGATGTGGCCGGACTGTTCCTCGCCGAGGAGGTTGCCCGCGCCGCGCAGGTCGAGGTCGTGGCTCGCCAGCGTAAAGCCCGCGCCGAGGCTGTCGAGAGAGTGCAGCACCTTGAGCCGCTTCTCCGCCTGCGCCGTGATCTTGCCGTTCGGCGGGATGGTGAACATGGCATAGGCGCGGGTCTTGGAGCGTCCGACACGCCCGCGAAGCTGGTAGAGCTGCGCAAGCCCGAACATGTCGGCGCGATGCACGATGAGCGTGTTCGCGTTCGGAATGTCGAGCCCGGATTCCACGATGGTCGTGGAGAGCAGCACGTCGAACTGCTTGTCGTAGAAAGCCGACATGATGTCTTCGAGCTGCGTCGCCCCGATCTGCCCATGCGCCTGCATGAAGCGCACCTCGGGAACCTGCTCGCGCAGGAACGTGGCCACCTCATCGAGGTCGGAGATGCGCGGCACCACGTAGAAGCTCTGGCCGCCGCGATAACGTTCCCGTAACAGCGCCTCGCGCAAAGTCACGGGATCGAACGGCGTGATGAAAGTGCGCACCGTCAGCCGGTCCACCGGCGGCGTGGCGATCACGGACATCTCGCGGACACCCGTGAGCGCAAGTTGCAGCGTCCGTGGGATCGGTGTTGCGGTGAGCGTCAGCACGTGCACATCTTCGCGAAGCGCTTTCAGCCGCTCCTTGTGACCGACGCCGAAGTGCTGCTCCTCGTCGATGATGAGAAGGCCCAGATCCTTGAAGCCTATCGTTTTCGCGAGCAGCGCGTGCGTGCCGACAACGATGTCGATCTGCCCGTTCTTAAGGCCCTCGCGGACCTGAGCCAGATCTTTGGCTGCGACGAGGCGCGATGCCTGAGCGACCTTTACGGGGAAGCCGTGAAAGCGCTCGGTGAAAGTCTGGAAATGCTGCCGGGCCAGAAGCGTCGTCGGCACGACGACCGCGACCTGCTTTCCTTCCATCACCGCAAGGAAGGCCGCGCGAAGAGCAACCTCGGTCTTGCCGAAGCCGACATCGCCGCAGATGAGCCGGTCCATCGGCTTGCCCTTGGCAAGGTCTTCGGCGACCGAGTTGATGCTGGCGAGCTGATCGTCGGTTTCCTCATAGGGGAAGCGGGTGACGAACTCGTTATAAGCGCCCTCGGGCACAGCGAACACGGGCGCGGGCCTGGTCTCGCGCGCAGCCGCAATCTTGATCAGTTCCTCGGCCATCTCGCGGATGCGCCTCTTCATGCGGGCCTTGCGGCCCTGCCAGGACGCGCCGCCGAGCTTGTCGAGGTTCGCAGCTGTCTCGTCGGAGCCGTAGCGCGTCAGAAGATCCATGTTCTCGATCGGCAGGAAGAGCTTGTCGCCGCCCGAATATTCGAGCTCCACGCAATCGTGCGGCGCGCCCGCGGCCGAAATGGTCTTCAAGCCGATGAAGCGGCCGATGCCGTGATCGGCATGCACCATGAGATCGCCCGGCGTGAGGCTCGACGCCTCCACCAGCACGTCGCTCGCCTTCTTCGCCTTGCGGCGGCGGATGAGCCTGTCGCCGAGAATGTCCTGTTCGGCGATGATGGCGAGGTCCGGCGTCTCGAAGCCGCTTTCGAGGCCGAGCAGCGCGAAGCTGACCGCTGATTTATCGGCCTTTCGCGCCTCGGCTATGTTCGCAACCTTCTCGATGCGGGCGCCGCCGTGCGCCGAGATCATGGCGCCGAGCCGCTCGCGAGCGCCGTTCGTCCAGCACGCCACGATGGCCCGTTTTCCGAGCCCCTGAAGGGTGCGAACATGTTCGATGACGGCTGGGATCAGCTTTTCGGACGATTCCGCGCGCTCGATTGCGAAATTGCGGCCCTGCTTGCCTCTAAAATCGATCTGAAGGCTGGCAGGCGACGGCTGCGGAAAGGGCGTGAACTTGCGGAGCTTACGCGCCTCCAGATGCTCCCCCCACTCCTTGTCCGTCAGGTAGAGCGCATCCGGGGGCAGCGGCTTGTAGGGCGGCGCGCCAAACGATCTCTGCTCAAGGCCTTCCTTGCGGGCGTCGTAATGGTCCGCGATCGTTTCGAGCCGCCGTGTCCTGGCGTCGTCGTCGAGGTGATCGAGGGTGACGACCGCATTGGGGAGATAGTCGAACAGCGTATCCATGCGCTTGTAAAAGAGCGGCAGCCAATGCTCCATGCCCGGATAGCGGCTCCCGGCGGAGACGGCTTCATAGAGCGCGTCGTCGCCCTTCGCGGGGCCGAACAACTCCACATAGCGCTGACGGAAGTGCTTGATCGCCGCCTCGCCCGACGGCACCTCGCTGATGGGCAACAGCGTGATCTGTTCACGCGCTGCCTGCGTGCGCTGCGTGACGGGATCGAACTGCCGGATGCTTTCGAGCGTATCGCCGAAGAAATCGAGGCGCACCGGGCGTGCGTGCCCGGGCGCGAAAAGGTCCAGGATGCCGCCTCGCACCGCGTATTCTCCCGGCTCCATCACCGTGCCCGTCCGATAGAAGCCGGATGCGTCGAGCCTTTGGATCACTTGATCCATGCTCACACGGCCGCCCGCCGTCAGACGTGTTGCGGCCTTCCTGATCGAGTCGAGCGGAGGCACGCGCTGAAGCGTGGCGTTCACCGTCGTCAACACGATGATCGCGGGCTTGCCGCCCTTCGCATGCGCGAGACGCGCGAGCGTGGCGATGCGGCGGGCTTCGATGTCGCTGTCCGGCGAGACGCGGTCATAAGGAAGGCAGTCCCACGCCGGAAAGGCCATCACCTCGGCGTTCGGCGCGAAGAATTCGAGCTGGCTCCGGATCGCCGCAAGCCGCTGGTCATCACGCGCGATGTGCAGGACAGCCTGCTGAAACGCGGTATCGGCGGGAAGCCTTCGCGCGATGGCGGCTAAAAGAAAAGCGTCATAGCCCTCGGGCACCCCTGCCGCCACAATCGCACCCTCGCCGCCGGCGAGCTTATCGAGTGCGGTTGGCGTCGCCCCCTGCGCGGCGTTTTTCTTGTCGAGGGTTTTTGTTTCGCTCACCATTACGTCTACGCTCAAAATACGACAGTCAAAATCCCGCGAACGCTAATTCCCGAGCCCATAAAACACGCGGACTTCCGTCACGGCGACGGCGACGTCGTCGGGGGCTTCATGCCCGCGGATCCACTGGTCGATATCGGCGTCGGGCAAAGACAGGAGGTGCTCGAAGAGGTCCAGCCGCGCCTCATCCATGCCTGGGACATGCTCCTTCGCATAACGGCCCAAGATCAGATCCAGTTCTTTCGTGCCGCGATGATGGGCGCGATAAATCGCGCGCTTGCGTCTGATTTCAAGCCCGTCCATGGAAAAACCCTACCGATTCCGCGCCCGATGGCGTACGGCCGCCATCTTTCCCGCAATTTTGCCGCTTGTGCAATTCATTCGTGCCCCGGCGCGCAGTAAATCTCCCCAGCCGGCATTCTGCGATGCAATCGCGACCGTTTCCTCGTTGCACGGGTTGAAAAAATTGTGTGTGCTGGCCTGCCTGTCTGCGAAACCGCACAGCGCGCGTCCCGGTCTGGCCACACTTGAATCGGACTTTTCGAAAAATAACGCCCGCCTCGGCGAGGAGAAGGACTGCCTGTACGCACTTATATACTTCGTTCCGTAGAGTCCCAACCCGTGCCGCGAGCCACAGGACGCTGAACTGGAGAAAAAACATCGTGACTTACGAGGGAAGCGATCGAGTCCTTGTCACGGGCGCAAGCGGCTTTGTTGGGTCCGCCATCGTCCGCACCTTCTTGAACGCAGGTTTCAGCGTCCGGGTTCTCGTTCGACCTTCCAGTCCACGTTCGAACTTTGCAGGCTTGCCGGTTGAAATCGCAGAGGGCGACCTTAGAGATAAGGCCTCGATCGCCGCTGCCCTGAAAGACGTTCGCTACCTCGTCCATACGGCTGCCGACTACCGGATTTGGACCAGAAAGCCCTCGGAGCTGATGGCGGCGAATGTGCTGGGCACCCGCACCATCATGGAAGAGGCGCTGAAGAGCGGCGTCGAAAAAATCGTCTATACGAGCAGCGTCTGCACGCTCGCGCCCTCCTCACCGGCGGACCCGGCCGATGAGAAGCACTCTCATAACGGCGATGACGCCTACAATCCATACAAGCGCAGCAAGATCCTGGCCGAAGAGGGGGTGCGAAGCCTCATCGCCAAGGCGGGGCTGCCCGCCGTGATCGTCAACCCTTCAACCCCGGTCGGCCCCCGCGACATCAAGCCCACGCCCACCGGCCGCATCATCGTCGAATGCGCGGCCGGCCGGATGCCCGCTTATGTGGATACGGGCCTGAACCTTGTGCATGTGGACGACGTTGCCGAGGGGCACCTCGCCGCGCTCAGACGCGGGGTCATCGGCGAGCGGTACATTCTCGGCGGCCAGAACATCCGCTTGCGGGACATGCTGGGCGAAATTGCGCGGCAGACGGGCCGCCACCCGCCCCGCGTGAAGCTGCCGGTCCAGGCGGTGTTTCCCTTCGCGGTGGCGAGCGAGGCCGTCGCCTGGTGCACGGGCAAGGAGCCCTTCGCCACGCGCGATAGTCTGAGGATGGCGCGCCAGTACATGTTCTTCAACGACGCGAAGGCGCGGAAGGATCTCGGCTACGCCTCCAGGCCTTACGAGGAGGGCATCGCCGACGCGCTCGCCTGGTTCTATGAGGCCGGCATGCTCGCCCGCCCGCGCGGCGAGGCGCGGCGCGGCGCGGGTTCAGGCTGATGGCGCGCTAGCGTGTCCGGAAAAGTGCTAAGCCCCGCCTGCGCTCCTCACGCGCAAGTCGGGCCATTTCGCAAACGGGATTTCCATGTCCATATGTATTTAGAGTGCGGGGCGCTCGGGATCTTCTTCGCCATCCGCCGCATCTTTTGATGTGAATGCGAGCCTTGGGACGCCGCCGCGTTCCCCGCCAGCGGCTCCCACGCAAACATCCGGCGAACCTTGCGCATTCCTGCGCCCCTGCATGCGCCGCAAGTCGAGCACCAAAGCCGACAGCTGCCGCTGCAACGCGCTTTCGTAGCGGTTGAGCTTCGCGCTTAGATCCCGCTTCAGAAAAGCATCGAGCGAGCGCCCGAAGGCGAGGATGTGTCTCCGGCTGCCGGGGGCGGGCGCATCGTCGTCGCGAAAGAGCCGGGTGAGACGCGGCTCCCCGGCAGCGAAAAGGCTCTCCTCCTCGCGGCAGGCGTCCGCCCAGGCGATGAGCGCCGCCTCGAAAGCCGGAATGCGCCGCAGCCGCCACAGGAGGCTCGCCACCCGCTCCACAAGCTCGTCTTCGAGCGGATCGCAAGGCGCGAACCTGGCGAAGATGCGGTCGCGCAGCAAAGAAAAATCTTCAAGCCTTTCGCCGGGGAGAAGGCCGCCAGAGGATGTAAATCCGTGCGTGACGGCGTTGCTGCTCACCGCCGCTTTTCCTTCCGGAGTTTTTGGGCCAGTGCAGAGCTTGGCGTTGAGGCGGTTCGCCGCGATTTGCCGTTCTGTCGCCATGATCTTCTCAGGTGCAATGTTGCATTTTGGAGTCCGGCCTCGAACGCGGCGCCGGTCAAGGCGCAGCCGCGTTCAAAACGCGCCTGAATCTTCTATGCGTTTGCTCCTTAATCATTTGTTACACCAATAACTGCTTACTTATAAAGATATGTATGTTTTTA
>CAVXRT010000002.1:0-106013 GCA_963764115.1 uncultured Alphaproteobacteria bacterium | reverse complement strand
GCGGGGGTCATCGCTGGCGCAAGAGTGGACGCATAGCGTTGAGGCTCGCGATAATCGCCGAACCATTGCTGAGCAGCGCCGTGACCGAAGGACTGATCAAGCCGCCCGGAAGCGCAAGGCCAAGCGCCAGCGTGTTCATGCCAACGACGATGGCGTAGTTCTGCTTTATGAGCTGGACGGCGCCCCGCGAGATCTGGATCGCTTCAACCAGCTTCTCCAGCGAATCCTCCATGAGCACGATGTCCGCCGATTCATGTGTCACTTCGGCGCCGTGCTTCATCGCGACGCCGACATCGGCGAAACTCAACGCTGGCGAATCGTTGATGCCGTCTCCGACCATCGCGACGACATGGCCTTCCTTCTGAAGCAGTTGAACGACCTCAGCCTTGTCGGCGGGCAGCATATCTGAGAAATAGCGCGCAAGCCCCAACCTCTCGCTTACGGCGCGTGCGACGACGCCGTTATCGCCGGTCATCATGACGGTGTTCCTGATGCCCAGCCCGTGGAGCTGCCGGACAATGGCCCGGCTTTCGTGGCGCACCTGGTCTGCGTACGGCGCTAGTCCGGCCAAAGCGCCATCGGTCGCGACATAGAGGCAGGAGTAACCCTGCTCTTCGAGTCTCGCACGGTCCGAGACGGCACGGTCGACGTGGATACCGTTCCTATGCATAAAGCGCTCATTGCCGACATGCACATAATAGCCGTTGACCTGCCCCTCGACGCCAAGCCCGACGGCGAAACGAGGATCTTCGCAGGGCGGAACGTCGACGTTCAATGCGATGGCTTTCCGCCGCAGAGCATCGGCTACGGGATGTTGCAACCGGCTTTCGGCGGCGGCAGCGAGGCCAATCAAATGATCGCCCGCGATATGTTTCTGATAGCCGATGACGTCGATGACCTCGGGAGCGCCCTTGGTTAGCGTGCCTGTTTTGTCGAAGACCACGGTGTCGATTTCAGCGAGCCGCTCCATGTGGCGTCCGCTCTTGATGATGATCCCATCGCGAGCGGCATGGGTCATGGATGACAAAACAGCTGTCGGGGCCGCGACCCGAATGCCGGTGCCATAATCGACGATGACAAGCGAAAGGAAGCGATTGAGGTCGCCCGAAAGAATAGTAGCGCCGGTTGCGATCCCGAGCGTTGGCATCACCAGCCGATCCGCCAGCCGCTCAGCGTGGTTCTGCATGCGCGTGTCGCCGACCGGCGCGCTGTCGATGAGGCTGACGATTTGCCCTGCCGCCGTCTGACCGCCTACGCTTTCCGCGCGAATGGTTATGCGGCCCTCGCGAAGCACCGTCGCGGCGAAGGCCGCCTCACCTAGGCCACGCATGACAGGTAGGCCTTCGCCCGTGATCGTCTTCTGGTCGATCAGCGCTTCGCCCTGGATGATCTCCCCGTCAACCGGGATCATCTCTCCGGCGAAAACCACAACCTCGTCACCGACTTGCACCTCTTCCGAAGGAATGGAGACAACGCTTCCGTCCCGAACAATCCATGCAGTCCTGTTCCGGAATTCGAGCAGATCGCCAACAGCACGCCGCGAACCCGCCGCGGTCAGATCACGAATCCAGTCGCCAAGCCTGACCAGCCAGGTGATCAGGGAGCCGGCGACGTGGGTCCCATGAATGAGCGATGCGCCTATCGCGAGCGTGTCGAGAAAGTCGACGTTGAGGCGGCCTTCCTTGCGCCAGACACGGTGGGCTCGCGCTGCAATCGGATAGGCATTCCAAAGCATCAAAGGAATATTGACCGCGCGAAGCCAAGGACTTGCGGCAAATGCAATCGCCAGCGAAACGGTTGGAAGCGCGAGCGGATAGCTGGGTGGAGTGACTGCCTCCTTGGCAACAAGTTCTTTCGCTTCGTGGCGACCGACGTCGTGCGCGCCCATGTTGATCATGGATGCGAGGTCGTCGAGCGTCATCAACCGTAATTGTCCGAGAAGGAGACGAAAAATACTCTCGTACGCCGGGTCGAATTCGATGACGAGGCTCGAGCAATTGTAATTGATGCGCGCGCTTCTCACGCCCCCCTGGGAGCGCAGCCACGTAAGGACAGACTCTGCCAATGACTTCTTGCGGCAAAGCGCCGGCACATACAGACGCACCCGCCCGCGCATAAAGTGACGGATCGCGAATTGCATGAGCGCCCACCCTTTGTTTCACTCACGCGGTCTTGATGACCACGGGCGCAGGGGCAAGCGTTTGCTGTCCTCGCGGCTGATGCATTTCAATAAAGTGATTGAGCGAGAAGATTGTGAGCGTCAACCAGATCGGCGTCGCCGCGCTCGCCCCGATTTCAAAGACCGTTACGCCGATAATGCCCGCTGCGAGCAGGATCTTGAAATCGATCACATTGCCGCTTGCAATCCTGATCTCGCGGTCGAGATGCTTGAAAAAATCGACGATGGCTTTTGCGCTTTCGGAATGGCTGGCCAGAAACTCGGCTTCGCTCTCGATCTTCTGCGCGAGGCTGTCAATTTCAGTCAGCGGAGGACGGTAGGGTTGATTCTGTGAAAGAAATCTTTGAGAGAGCTGGTCTTGGAAAGTGTCGTGGCGATCGGTGTCGTAGTGCAGAACGACGCTGCCCGTTACCTCGTTAACGGTCACGCGCTCGATGCCAGGGATCACGCCAAACGCCTCGCCGATTTCGCGCAAGAGATCTAGGTTTCCTTTCGCAGAAGGAACCTTCATCCGGACGCGTCCGGGCGTTTGATGGGCGACCTGAAGCTTGAACTTTGCCGCCTTTTTCTTCTTCGCCTTAGTCTGATTTTCGGAGGCAGCTGCAGCATCGAGCGTTGCCGGCGCCGTGTCTGTCTGAGATGCGGAATTGTTAGGCTTCGCGGGCTCGCCGCGTGCCTTCCGTGAAGCCGCATCATCACTCAGTGGCGCGCCAGCGTTGGCCGGCGCGCCGGGATCAGAAGGGTGCTGATCAGACATCAAACTTTCGGCGCCGGTTCAGCCACGCCTGCCGCTGCTTCGCGTTTAGCTTCCGCGTCCACTTCTGCAACGATGTCCTGGACATGCTCGTGCGTCTCGTGGACCATCTCCTTGGTCTTCTGGCCGATCTTGTATATGCCGCGCACGGTAGACCTGAAGAAGGGGTTGAGCGCGGACCCGGCACGAGGCAGGAGCTTGGGCGCGGCCATCGCGGCAATGCCAAGCACAACGCCGGGGAGAAGCGCCGCTTCGAACACAGCAACGCCAACGCCAACGACGCCCACCGCCGCAACCGTGGCGAGGACGTTGGCCTCTTCCTTGGTTATCCCGGCATCGTCCGCCTCGTCCGGACCGTGCTCTTCAGTCACGTGCTTCGCCTCTTCGATATGCAGCACGCCATTGCCGTCATGGTTCGGCCCGTTCATCACTTCGTATCTCCCACCACTTCAACAAAAAGGTTCTGGATTAGAAACTTAGGCGATGAAGATGACAATCATGTAACAGTTCGCTCTCGAGATTGTGATCAATCGCCTTTGGAGTTGGGGCGACGACTTTTGAGTGGCGGCTAAGGTCCTGAACTTATCGAGATTTGCGTGCGGTGCGCGCCGGAACCCCGATTCAATAAATTTCCGGCACGTACATCTCGTCCGGAAGGTCGTCGCGGTAATAGCCGGGATTATGGACCCGCGCCGGCAGGATCACGGAATCGCGATGCACCTCCTTATAGGGAATCTGGCTGAGGAGGTGGTGGATGCAATTCAGCCTTGCGCGCTTTTTGTCGACGGCTTCAACAATCCACCAGGGCGCTTCGGGGATATGGGTGCGCTCGAACATGTCCTCCTTAGCCTTTGTGTATTGCTCCCACCGGGCACGTGACTGGAGGTCCATTGGCGAGAGCTTCCACTGCTTGATGGGGTCGTTGATGCGCATCTCGAAACGGAAATGCTGCTCATCGTCGGTGATGGAGAACCAATATTTGATAAGCTTGATGCCCGAGCGCACCAGCATCTTTTCAAATTCGGGCACGCTGTGGAAGAACTCCTCGACCTCTTCCTCGGTGCAGAAGCCCATGACCCGCTCTACGCCCGCACGATTGTACCAGCTTCGATCGAAGAGCACGATCTCGCCGCCCGCGGGCAGGTGCTGGACGTAGCGCTGGAAGTACCACTCCGTGCGCTCGCGGGGGCTTGGCGCCGGCAAGGCCGCGACCCGGCAAACGCGGGGATTGAGCCTTTGCGTGATGCGTTTGATGACGCCACCCTTCCCGGCCGCGTCTCGCCCTTCAAAAATGACCACAAGCTTCAGTTTCTTGTGCTGCACCCAGTCCTGTAGCTTCACCAGCTCGCGCTGAAGGCGGAACAGCTCCCGGAAATAGAGGCGCCGATCCATGGATTCGGGGCTCTGATAGTCCTGGGTCGGCTCAAGCATCGCGGACAAGCGGTCGTCGTCGAGCTCCATCTCCAGCTCCTCGTCGAAGCTGTCGATCATATCGGCGTTCACGCGGCGCTGGAGGGCATCTGAAGACTTTGTATTCTCGTTACTCATTCACGCGGTCCTGTCCAACGTCACAACGATGCAATGGGAAGATTAATAGCCATTCGGGCCTGGAAAGGTAACCTCTCAGACTTCAAAGGTTCGTTTCCTGCGGGATGCACCCTCACGCCTCAGTAAATCTGTCGGATGGCAGCGGCTACTCCGCTGCCTCCATTGCCACTTGGCGGGATGCAGCCAGGGGATCGTGTGTCACCAGGCTCGACGTAATCAGGCCCAGGTCGAGGGCGGCATGGAACCTTTGCAGGATCTTGAGCGTGCGCGGCTCCATCTCCTCCATGGACCCAGCTATAAATTCGACCACATCGATCGCCTTGCGGCGTTCTTCCAGACCAGGCAGGAGATTTGGCAAGGTCTCGATCGCGCGATCGGGCTCGAATTCGGCAATGATCGACTGCTCGCGGATAAGAGCGGCGCGCCGTTCCGCGCCGAGCGACGCAAAAGGTTCGTCCCTGGTCAGCACTTTACTCGATCGTTCGAGCCGATCACGGCGCACGGAGCCGCGCGATTCCGCAAGCAGGATCAGCATGCGGATGACGGCCTCTTCAAAGCCGCCGCGATCGATGCCGAGGAGGATCGCTTGAACTTCCGGCAGGAAGCGCAGCTCTTTCGGGTCCTTCATGGTGCGTGTGAAGGCATACGGGGCGCCAAGCCAGCGCATGAATGGCGATCCATAGATCGACAAAAACGTCATTTCGTAGATCGTATCGCGCATGTCGCGCATAAAATCGAAGCCCTGGATCAAGGAATTAGCCCAAAGCCGCTCCATCCCAAGGAACGGATTTCCGCCGTTGAGCGGCTTGCTCTTGTTTTGAAGTTGCGTCGCCGTTTCAGACACCGACCGCATCAGGGGATTGCGGTCCGAAAACATGAGGCGCGAGGCGCGCGCGGGGTGGTTTTCCTGGAGGGCCTTTGCGACTTGAGGCGTGATCGTAGCCTGAACAAAGGGCCTGAAGGCCATTTCATAGGCGTTAGCGCCGAACTCTGACAGGCGTGCGACAGCAGCGAAATCCTTCTCCTCGGAACGGTCATTATCGTCGATCGTAACGACAAGGTCCGACACCTTTCGTTCCTGGAAGTTGACCCGGAAGTGGGCGTGGACCCCTTCGCCGATCTCTTCCTCGATCATCATTTCATAAAGGCCCGGCGATAAAGCCTCGATCGTCTTCATGGTCGAGGTGACTTCGGAATGTTCCTTCTTCGCGATCGAGGAGGATACGAAAATGCCAAGGTGACCGACCTTTTCATGCACCATGTAGATGATGCGCTGGCCCCGGATCTTGATCTCCTGCTCGTCCGCATAGGTATCGGCGATCCAGTTGAGCGCCTGCTGCGGAGGCGTGATGTTGTCGCCCCAGCTCGCGAAGACGATGATCGGGGAGCGAATCTTCTTGAGATCGAGTTGACGGCCGTGTTCGATGCGGGCCTCGCCGCGCGAAAGGCGGTTCCCCACGAAGAGCTGTTCGATGATCCAGTGGATCTCGGCTTCGTTCATGAAGTGGAAGCCGCCCCACCAGCGCTCGAATTCAAGAAACCTTGCCCGGCCGCGCTCCGGATCGGCGAAGAGATCGTAATATTTGCCGAAGAAATTGCGGCCCGGATTGAGCATCTCGAAGTTCGAGACGAGATGGGCGCCATCAAATTCGCCATGGCCAAGGTCGGCGAAATAGAGCGCCGGCACAATCCCGCCAAGCAGGCCGCCATTGTAGCGCATCGCGTTCTCACCGATGCGGCCCGACCAGTAGGCCATCGGCGCGCCGTTGATCACAAGCGGGCCGGTAATGTCGGGATTGGCTGCAGCGAGGACCATCGTGGCCCAGCCGCCCTGGCAGTTGCCGACGATGATGGGCTTCGCCGCCTTGGGATGACGGCGGACGATCTCACTGACAAATTCGGCTTCGGCGCGCATGACGTCTGCGAGCGTCTGTCCCGGCTCCGGATGCGGGCGGAAGACGACGAAATAGACCGGATGTCCGTCATGCAGCGCGACGCCAACCTGACTGTCTTGCTTGAAGCCGCCGATGCCCGCGCCGTGACCCGCGCGCGGGTCTATGATCATGTAGGGGCGCTTCCAGTCGTAAACCTGGCCCCCTTCCGGCGGGATGATCCGGAGAAGCATATAATTGACCGGATGAGGCAGCGTGCGCCCATCCACAACGACTTCGGTATGGTAGTCGAGCACCGGCGGGGTGCCAGCCGCTTCATGCTCGATGTCGTTATTGCCGCGCTCACGAAGCACGTCGAGCGTAAGAAAATAACGCCGTGCCGCATCCCTCCAATAGGCGTTGGCCTCGTCGAATATTTTGTAGTTTTTCGCGCTCTCGCTCAGAAGCGAGCCGAGCGACGCTCCGTTTTTTAGAAGTGCTTGCATCCGTTGTCCGTGGTCGCGGCTCACCCTCTCGACACGGCGCGAATAGCAAAAGGACAGGCGCTGGATGAACTCCGCGTTTGTGGATGCATCCTGCATCATGCGCGCTTGCGCTTTTTCGGGGCTAAATGTCGGCTCCATCGCGGACCTCGTACCTTCAACTGATTGTGCTAGCGATGCTCGCGCAAAGGCCGCGTTCACCCCTGGGCTGGCCGCAGGGAACAGGCGTCTGCTTGCTGGCTCGACAAGTCATGGCGCCAAGTATTTCGGCGCAGGCAAAGCGCCCGGTTCTTCGGAAGCTCGACGAGCCCATGACGCTTCGAAGCTGAGGCTATAGTTGCTAGATTACAGGAAAATGACGCCGAGCTTCAGTTGGTAGTGCCGGCTGCAACCTGTGATCGACTTGTCGTGAAGCCTTGCAGGCCTACTCTCGTGCACGCGAGTTGCGCGCCAACTCTTCGTCGACGGCAATCATCGAAGGGCCTGCACATCATGTCCAATCTTCTCACGCGAGAGGGATAACCGCACTTTGTGTTGACGAGGAAGAATACCAAAGGCTTTTTCGATCCATCTTCGTTTGTCGAGAAGACTAAGGATAGGCACTTTGTTGGAGTAATTAAGTTCAATATGGTTACTTTCGACTTTGTGAGGTTTATCTTATCTTAGAAACACTTTGATTTTATTGAATTACCGGCAAGCGAAGGAGAAGCAACGTCTATAGCACCCGGAAGGCAACCTTCCATACTCGTCACGAAGGTGTCACTCGCCCAAATTAGCATAGCTCAAGATATTCACGCGACAACAGGCGCCGGGTCGTGATGGCGGAGGCTGTAATGCAAGAGATTTTTAATCCGGTTGACCCTCTGCCCAAAGTCTGGGATCCGAACGCCCGCGTTAGCGAGATGCTCAAGGGAAAGCGCGGTCTTGTCGTCGGCATCGCCAACGAACACAGCATCGCCTTTGGCTGCGCGGCCAAGCTCAGGGCCTTCGGCGCGGAACTGGCGATCACTTACCTCAACGAAAAGGCGGAGCCCCATGTGCGCCCGCTCGGCGAACACATCCAGGCCAGCTTGGTTCTACCGCTTGACGTCGAAAAGCCCGGAGAGCTTGAAGCCGTCTTCGATCGCATCAAGAGCGAATGGGGACGCCTCGACTTTCTCATTCACTCGATCGCCTTTGCCCCGAGGCACGATCTGCACGGCCGAGTGATCGACTGCTCGGTCGAGGGATTTCAGACGGCGATGCGCGTATCCTGTTACTCGTTCATCGAGATGGCCCGTCTCGCCGAGCCGCTGATGACGGGAGGCGGCGCGCTCTTGACCATGAGCTATTATGGCGCCGACAAGGTGGTTAATCATTACAACATCATGGGGCCGGTCAAAGCCGCGCTTGAGGCAACGGTTCGTTATCTATCCGCGGAAGTCGGTGAAAGGGGCATCCGCGTCTACGCTGTGTCGCCCGGTCCGCTGAAGACGCGCGCATCGAGCGGTATCGCCGCCTTCGACGAACTTGTGGATGCCGCGGTCGCACGCAGCCCTGAGCATCGGCTTGTCGATATTGCAGAAGTTGGCCGCGTTGTTGCCTTCCTCGTCGGCGGCGGCGCGTCAGGCATGACCGGGGACACGATCTATGTTGACGCCGGCCTGCATATCGTAGCTTAGCAACTTCGCATACATAGAGCAAATATCTGCAAATGCGGTGGCTCGGCAAGCCCCCTGGACCGTATCCTTGCAGATCATGGTCGGCAGCCCTTTGGCAGCCGACCATGATCATCACTCTGTCGTCTTGCCGTCGAAGTGCGCTGTGGATGCGTCGGCCTCGGCCTTGGTTGCGGCTTTCAAACCGTCCCGATGCTCTGGCGGGCTGTGATTGAAAGGCTGGTGCCGCTTGCGTGACTCTTGCGTGACTTCGAACACGCGACCCCATCATTACGAATGATGTGCTCTACCGGCTGAGCTAAAGCGGCGTCGCGGGAAGCTCCCGCGAGACATGAATAGCAATGGCCTCCATCGCGGCGCAAGTCAAGTCTTCTAGGGACCATTGAAAGGATGGGAAAACTGAGCGGCGCTTCCCTCAAGCGCCACCGTTTTGCGTTGCTCACGCTGTCGCGTTGGCGCCCTTTGTTGAACCCTTTGCGGATGCGTCTGCGCTCCCCGTCGTTGTCTCTTGCGCCGATGACGACGGCGGGATCACTTTTTTCAGGGCGTTCGGCACGGGTTCCGCCTCGATCGTAGGGAGATCGAGTGCCGACATCTCCGCGATGAAATCATCCGCGCCTGGAGACGCCGCCGCTGGGGGCGTTTTCCATTCGAGAACGCCAAGAGCGCCCGTTGCTGGCGACATCGGCTGCCATTCCGCGGAGACGGAGCCGTCCGGAGCCATCCAGATCGGATCGGGGGCGCCGCGCGCAGCCTTGGCTAGCCATTCGCGGGCCCGGCCGGCATCGCCGTTTTGCCCGGCCTCGATGCGCGCCATGAGGCGGCAAACGCGGGCCGGCGGTGTATTAGCAAGGTAAGGCTCGAGCGCCGAACGCGCAGCCTTCCAGTCTTTCGCCTCAATGGCCGCCACAGCGATTGCGACGGCACCTTCCACGCCCATGGGCCCCGTCGCCACAAGCGACTTCACCCTCGATAGCCGGTCGCGAGGAGCATCGCCTCTGCGGGCATGGGCGAAGATCAGCGCGATTTCGGGGTGCTGGGTGTTCCGCCAAGCCTGGGTCAGAATCTTGGTGGCTTTGGATGTTTGGCCTTGCGCGGTAAGAATTCTTCCTGCAACGGCGGCGGCGGGAACAAGCGACGGAGAAAGTTCGAAAGCCTCGGTTGCATAGGCAAGCGCCTTGGCCTGCTGAGAATCCTCAAGCTCGATGGCGAGTTGCGTCAGAAGGAGAGCGCGGCGCCTGTCGGATTCCCCTTTTCCAAGATGGCGGTTCTGCTTGGCGATCTGGAGTGTCTTGAGCGCGGATCGCCAATCGCCTTCACGGCAATGCATCTCAAAAAGGGCGCTAGACGACCAGCTCAATGCTGGATTGGCTGTGAGGGCACGTTCAGCGAACTGTTTGGCCGCTTCCGTTTGCCCAGCCTTCTTCGCCTCGATGTAGAGGCCCCTGAGGCCGAGTTCAGCCATTTCAGGCTTGTCCAGCATGCGCTCAAAAGCCTGCCGTGACGCAATCGTGTCTTCGTTCAGCTGGGCCGACTGCGCTTCGAGAAGAAGAGTGAGCGGCTCTTCAGGCGTCGCCTTCTTGGCGAGAGCGGTCGCTTTCAACGCCCCGAGCTTGTCGCCGGCCCCGGCTGCGAAGATGCCGCGGCGCACGGCTTCCTGGCCAACGCGCCTGCGGCGCTTGTCCATGGTGCGGGTCAACCGCTTCGGTGCGGAGAGAGTGAGGATCCCGAGCCAGCCTAGAAGCGCTAAAGCGGCGAAAGTGATAAGAAGAACAATGGTCCCGATGAAAACGCTCGTGCGAATATCGTAGCCGAGCCATTCGATGGTCAGGCTTCCTGGCCTGTCCGCGATCCAGGAGAGGCCCCAGGCGGCGAGGACAATCAACACGAGGTAGGCAATAAGGCGGATCATGGCTTAACTTCCACAGCGTTTCGCGATTTCGCGCTTGGTTGCCGGTTACTGCATGTCAATGAGTGGCGGATGCCTTCGTCAGGCTGGCAAGCAATTCCTGGTCGGTCTTCCCTACCGCCTCATCCGCTGCGGCGCGGGCTTGAGCATGCTCCAGCCAAGTCTTCAGCTCTTCCTTCGCGGGCCCTTCGAGCGCGGCGCTTTCGCTCAAAGCCCCTTTCAGGTCGCCGGCCTTGAGCGCCTTTTCCATGCGCCCCAGGACAGCCTCGACGGTATCGCCTGCACTGCCAATGGGTTTGACCTGGATCGCCCCGCGGGCCCGGGAAAGCACCTCGTCCATGAAGGACTCGGCCTTGCCGTGATAGTGTTGCACGATGACATTGCGAACCGTATCCAGGAACTCGCGCTGCAGCTGAACAAGCGATGGCACGCCGGTGTCTTTGTAAGGCGCGAGTTCGGAAACGGGGAGCTTTTCAGAGGAGAGACTCTCGATCGCGGTCAATTCCGTGGCGAACGGCCTGCCCTCGGCGACAGCCCGTTTCAGGTTTGTCAACGCGATGGTGATCGTGGCGGTCCGCGCATCGGCCGCCCTCTCACTTTGGGTGCGCTCGATGCCTGCCAGGCGTTCCGTAACCTCGGATGCCTTCTCGTTTTGAGTCTTCTCGATGCCCGACAGGCGTTCTGAAACCGGCGCCACTTGCGAAGCGACTTCGGCTTGGAGGGCCTCTTTATCCGGTTGCGGAGCGGGCTTCTGCTCCAGGGCCTCAAGCTTCTGAGACAGCGATTGCACCGAGTCCTCTTCAGCCTTCGCGGTCTTCGAGATTTCTTCCAGACGTGCGCGCACCTCGTTTAATTCTTCGGGGCTGGCCGCCTTCACAGGCTCCTCAGCGAGCTTCGAGCGAATCGTTTCGCTGAGTTGCGCCGCCTTGTCTTGCTGCTCCTTGATCTTATCCTGCTGATCTTTGATCTTATCCTGCAGCTCTTTTATGAGCACCCGCGCTTGCTGGTCGGGCTTCGGCCCGCCTCCCACGAGGATCAGATACAGGGCGCCCGCTGCGAGAAGGCCCCCGATGAGGCCCGCCGCCAGCGGACGAAGAAGTGCCCCCAAGCCTTGCGGCTGAGCTTCCGGATACTGTTCGAATGCAGGCCGCGGCTGAGGCCGGGCCGACTGGTCGCTTGCGGGCGCAATTGTTGGCTCGACCGGAGTGTCGTCGGGCTCGGCAGTCATCTTGATCCTCGGTCTTGGTCGTTTCTCTTCGGGCATCGTTATCAAGGACCTTTGTTACGGCCTCGTTGCAGTCATCTTACTCAGCCGCGCAAAGTTATCAATCCGCGTGCAGAAGTTCCAGGAGCGCCTTCCGACTTGGTTTCGCCGAAACACGCACGTGATTCGGCTTGAGTGAGGCAAGCTTGGCCGCAACGTTTTGCGATATGCAAAAATATATCGGGGTTTTAGCGCAATCGAGGATCCCGTGCCTGTGACATAATGAAACGTAGATCTCGGCCGTGCGCGGCGACATCAAAATCACCCCATCGACCTCGCCTGCCGTCAGCAGCGTGTCGACGCGGGGCCGCAACCGGGCGCAAGCGTCCATACTGTAAACGGTCACGCTTTGAACGGAAAAGCCCTCGCGGGCGAGCGCGCCCACGATGTCGAAGGCCATGTGCTCCCCCATAATATGAGCGAGCGGCGCGTGCCTTCTTGCAGAAGCGATGATTTTGCCGGCCAGTTCTTCGCCTGTGTCGGCAACCTCAAGCACTGTCTCGAAACCCGCCTCAAGCGCGCGCTTCGCCGTTTGTTCGCCGACGCAGTAAAGCGGCTTGCCGAGGATGTCCTTGCTGACGCCCCGCCCTTGCAGAGCGCGCAGGCTGTTGCCGCTGGTGATGATGAGGACCTCAGCGGCACGCAGGGGTTCCAAATCAAAGTCGAGAACTTGGAACTCAAGGAGCGGCTGGAGGACGGGCTCATGCCCGAGCCCGCA
This sequence comes from uncultured Alphaproteobacteria bacterium, assembly GCA_963764115.1. Lineage (GTDB taxonomy): Bacteria > Pseudomonadota > Alphaproteobacteria > Rhizobiales > Rhodomicrobiaceae > Rhodomicrobium. Next base: position 93,609 of record CAVXRT010000002.1, on the reverse strand, counting down.
AAGTTCCTCCGCGAAGGTGCTGGCATCCGGCTCAGGTCTCGTTACGAGGAGGCGCATGGTTCCTCCAGTTCAGCACGTTCCAGCCGGTCGCCGCACAAAAACGATTCCGTGGCTCCATCCTTGGACAGGCTGAGGATGAGGCCAAGCGGTACCAACGGCTTAACCCTCATGGCGAGCTTGTCGAACCATGGGCGACATCACCTCTTCCGCTGCCTGCTAGGCGACGTCGCGGAAAACGTCCTTGCCGCCACGCTCGAACAACTCGTGCGCGGCGTCCTTGCCGAGCGCCGCGGCGTCCTTCACGTGGCCTTTCCGCTCCGTCTCGTAGATGCGCGCCCCACCGGGCGTGAGGATGATGCCCTTGAAGGAGATTGCGTCGCCATCGACGCGGGCGAGCGCCGCAATCGGCGTGCGGCAGGACCCGTCGAGTTGGCTGAGGAATGCGCGCTCGGCTTCGACCGCGATGAACGTATCGCGATCATTGATGGCGGAAAGAATCCCCTTGGTTTCGCTATCGCCGGTGCGCAACTCGATGCCGATGGCGCCTTGCGCCGGGGCCGGCAGCATTTCCTCCACCGGGATCAACTGAGTAATGCGGTCGGCGAGCCCAAGGCGCCGAAGCCCGGCGGACGCGAGAAGAGTTGCATGGGCTTCGCCCTCCTCAAGCTTGCGGAGCCGCGTCTGCACGTTGCCGCGGAACAGGATCATTTTCAGGTCGGGCCGCTTGTGCCGGATGAAGGATTCGCGACGAATGGATGCCGTGCCGACGATGGAGCCAGAAGGCAGTTCCGCCAAGGATTTCGCCACCGGCGAGATGAAGGCGTCGCGGACATCCTCACGAGGCAGAACGCAGCCGATCTCCAGCCCATCCGGCAAAAGCGCCTGCATGTCCTTCATGGAATGGACGGCAATGTCGATCGTGTTGTCGAGAAGCTGCTCTTCCAGTTCCTTGGTGAAGAGACCCTTGCCGCCAACCGCCGCCAAAGCCCGGTCGAGGATCTTGTCGCCGGTCGTCTTGATGATGACGATCTCGAAGGAGACCTTTTCGCCGTAGATGGCTGTCAGCCGGTCGCGCACCTCGTGTGCCTGTGCGAGAGCGAGAGCGCTCCCCCTGGTGCCAATGCGAATTTGCCTTGCTTCTGAGAGATTTTTCATGGTTGTGTGCACTTGGGTTGTACGGGCGCGCCGCCGCTTACCGGCCGAGATGAAGGTGCGTGTCGAGATGGGGACACTAAGCATATCCCGGTCGCGACGTACAGCACTAAGCGAATGAAGGGTCTAAATACAGGATCATGCAGCAACGCGCGATCAATAAAGAGCATTCGGGGACAGGAGCGACGAAAAATCGCGAATTAACCATACTCGGTATTGAGACAAGCTGCGACGAAACTGCCGCAGCCATTGTAAGGCGCGACCACCATGGCAACGGCGTAATCCTTTCGAATATTGTGCGGTCGCAATTCGAGGATCACGAGCCCTATGGCGGCGTCGTGCCCGAGATTGCAGCGCGCGCTCACGTGCAGGTGCTGGATACGTTGATCGAGGCTGCGCTCGCGGAAGCCAACCTTAAGTTCAGCGACCTGAACGGTATAGCCGCCACGGCTGGCCCGGGCCTTATCGGCGGTGTGCTTGCGGGGCTTGTGACGGCGAAGGCGATTGCGCTCGTCCATAACCTTCCGCTTGCCGCCGTCAATCACCTCGAGGGCCATGCCCTGACGGTCGGCCTGACGGAGGGCCGGCGGCCGCCCTATCTCCTCCTCCTTGTTTCGGGGGGGCACACCGAGTTCCTGACGGTGCGGGCTCATTTCGACTATCAAAAGCTCGGCGGCACGATCGACGATGCGCTCGGCGAAGCCTTCGACAAGGTCGCCAAGATGCTGCGCCTCGGATTTCCGGGCGGCCCCGCTGTGGAGAAAGCGGCGGCGAGCGGCGATCCGGTCCGCTTCGCTTTGCCAAGGCCGCTTGTTGGCCGTGAGCGCCCCGATTTTTCTTTTTCCGGGTTGAAGACGGCGGTGCGTCACGCCGCGCTGAACCACGCGCCGCTCGGCAGCCAGGATGTTGCGGACCTGTGCGCCTCCTTCCAGGCGGCGGCGGCCGAAACGCTTCGCGACCGGCTCCGCGCCGCCTTCAGGCTCTACGATGCGGAAGGCTTGCCGAAAAGACTCGTCGCCGCGGGCGGCGTCGCAGCGAACCGAACCTTGCACGGCGCTCTGCTCAAGGAATGCGAGGCGTCCGGCTACACGTTCCAGGCGCCGCCGCCGAGCCTCTGCACCGACAACGCCGCCATGATCGCCTGGGCTGGAGCCTGCCGCCTTGCCGCGGGCCATGCCGACAGCCTCGATGCGCCCGCGCGTGCGCGCTGGCCTATATCCGAAACGTCAGCGGCGGGCGCCGACCCCAGGGAACCGATGCTTCCCGCGGGCGAATAAGAAGACTTGCTCGACTTCCCAACATTGGGGTCTAAGGATTTAAGCAAATCCCCGCCGATCTTCAGCGCGCTGCCGTTTTGGTTCCCGACATGTTCATGATTTGTTCTATTTTTACTTACGCCATCATCACAGCCTGTGGCATTTGATCCACAGCCGTTGCGATCCGGCGAACAACCCGGAACTTCAAAATGACCGCCAAGCAAGGGCGATGTTGAAGAGTTCGCTAAGAGGAACTTATATGGTAACGTCACTTGCTTTGGAAGAAGCATCTGCAAGTTAATGTGACAGTAACGCGAAGGCCGATGCATGTCAAGGAATATTGCGACCGCCGCTCATGGTCCCTTCTGTTCCTTGCTTGCCGACTCGCACGCCGAAGGAAAAAGGGACCAAGGAAGCGCCCTCCAATATTTGACGGAATATCATCAAATATTTGAGTTTGCTTAAGCGTCTTCTTGCGCAGTTGTTTCAAGGAATCTTGGGTTTGATACTCGATCTGGTCGTAGAGTTCTGGGCGTCATAACAAGCGCTATTGGCAATACCAGCACTCGTGAGAGAGTGCGAGGCCTCGAAGCTTAGGCGCACCCGGGCATTGGTCAGATGGAAGACTGGGCAGAGCCGCTTGGAGAGGCGCATTCTCGTAAAATGCGTCAAGCTGGGAACATGCAAAGCGTAAACGCAATTTGAGAACCGAAATGACGCCTTCCGCAAATTGCATACACAAGCAAAGACTGCCGGACAACCGCACTTGCGTCCTTGACGCGCTGCCGCTACCACAACCCTCGATCGGGCAGTGCGCCCGGCGCTAGCGTAGAGCAGCATAGGGCGGAATTTGCGCAAACATTGGAAGGCGGCTCCACAATCATGAACGGGACCTTGCAGGACGGTGACACGCGGGCGTTTCGGCGCGTAGGAATTCTTGGCGGCGGCGCCTGGGGAACGGCGCTGGCTCAGTCCGTTCGCCGCGCCGGACGGGACGTCACGCTCTGGGCCTATGAATTCGAAACGGTTTCCGAGATCAATTCCCATCACACCAACCGGGTTTATCTCCCCGGCGTCGCGCTCGATCCCGCCATCAAGGCTACGGCGAAGGCGAGAGAGGTTGCCGATGCGGATTTGATCCTGCTTGTCGCCCCCGCCCAATTCCTGCGCACGGTCGCCAAGGAGATCGCGCCGCATTTCGAGGCCGGAAAGCCGGTCGTGATCTGCGCGAAGGGCTTTGAGGAGAACACCGGCACCTTCATGAGCGCAGTCGTGAAAGAGGTCCTGCCCCAAGCCCGTGTCGCGGTTTTGTCAGGCCCCAGTTTCGCAGGCGAAGTTGCGCGCAACCTGCCCACAGCTCTCACGCTGGCTTGCGAAAGCGAAGACCTTGGCAAGGCGCTTATGGCTGCTCTTGCCCACCGCAATTTCCGCCTCTATTGGTCCAGCGACGTCGCCGGGACCCAGATCGGCGGGGCGGTGAAGAACGTGCTCGCGATTGCGGCCGGCATCGTGGAAGGCCGCGCATTCGGCCGGAACGCACACGCTGCGGTCACCACGCGCGGGTTTGCCGAACTGGTGCGGCTCGGCACGAAGCTCGGCGGGCGCTTCGAAACGCTGACAGGGCTTTCGGGCCTTGGCGACCTGATCCTGACATGCTCCAGCATCCAGTCGCGCAACATGTCGCTTGGCGTGGCGCTAGGACAGGGGCAAGCGCTGGCGGATATCCTCGGGGCGAGGAAGTCGATCACAGAGGGGGTTTATTCGGCAGGCGCAGTGGTGGCGCTCGCAAAGGGGCACGGTGTCGAGATGCCGATCTGCGCAGCCGTTCATAACGTTGTGAAGGGGCAGATGAATGTGGATGAGGCCATCGAGGCTCTCCTATCCCGCCCGCTGCGCGCCGAGACCGATCATTCGCCGGCGGCGCTCACCTAATTTGAGAGGACTCGGCTGATGAGGATGGGAGAGGGCCGCGCGTTCGCGGCCCATTAGAGGTTACCACCTGCGGCCGTAGCCATAGCGGTAGCCACCGTAGCGGTAGCCGCCAGCGCGCCAACCCGGCCGATAGACCCCCACTGCGCCCCTGGGACCGGCGCATGCCCCGCCACGCCATCCGTGTGCGCAGACATAGGCGTTGGCGTCTGATACGAAAGCGGCAATCCCCAAAAATGCCGCCAGGGCAAAAAGCAAAGCTTTCATAAACTGTTAACTCCCCTGTAACCCTATAACGGGCCGCTCTCATGGCGGCTCGTGCCGCAATGCTGCCAACAATGCGACGCGATGTCACCTGAACTATCTGTCAACAGACCAATTCATGAAACGTTCATGTTGGCTCTGCTCCTTCAATAATGGTTTAACCTACCGCCCACGCGGCCCTGGCCTATTCCGAAAGCTACTTTCCTATCCTACTTCATGGTGCGGACCGTGACGGATTGGAGGAAATCTCATGCAGCTGACGGAACAGCACGAACAGCTCCGCGACTCCGTCGCTCGCTTTGTGCAAAATGAGATCAATCCCTTCGTGGACGAATGGGAGAAAGCGGAAGAATTTCCGTCGCATGAGGTTTTCAAGAAGCTTGGGAGCCTCGGCGTGCTCGGCGTCAAATATGATGAGGCCTATGGCGGCCTCGGCCTCGACTTCTCCTATTCGGCGGTTGTCGCCGAAGCGCTTGGCGTCTGCAATTGCGGCGGCGTTCCCATGGCTATCGGCGTCCAGTCCGATATGGCGACGCCCGCTTTGCACCGGTTCGGCAGCGAAGAACTGAAGCGCAGCTGGCTCGTGCCGACCATCGCGGGCGATGTGGTGGCCTGCCTCGGAATTTCCGAGCCCGGCGGCGGCTCCGACGTGGCGGCCATCAAGACCACCGCCCGCAAGGACGGCGGCGACTATGTGATCTCAGGCTCGAAAATGTGGATCACGAACGGGATGAAGGCGGACTGGTGCTGTCTGCTCGCGAACACATCCGAGGGCAAGGCGCATCAGAACAAGTCGCTGATCCTGGTCCCTATGGACGCGAAGGGGATCACGCGCCAGAAGATCCGGAAAGTCGGCATGTTCTCGTCCGACACCGCGCAGCTTTTCTTCGACGATGTGCGCGTGCCGCAAGCGAACGTGATCGGCCCCGAGGGCATGGGATTCACCTTGCAGATGCTGCAATTCCAGGAGGAGCGCCTCTGGGGCGCGGCCAATTCGCTGACCATGCTCGACAGGCTGATCGACGCGACGATCGACTATACGCGGCAGCGGAAAGTTTTCGGCAAGTCCGTGCTCGACAATCAGGCCGTGCACTTCCGCCTGGCGGAGTTGCGCACGGAAGTGGAGGCGCTGCGCTCGCTCACCTGGCGCGCGGTTGAAGACTATGTGGCGGGCAAGGACGTGACGAAGCTCGCTTCGATGGCGAAGTTGAAATGCGGGCGCCTGATCCGCGAGGTTGCCGATTCCTGCCTGCAATATTGGGGCGGCATGGGTTATACCTGGGACAATCCGCTGAGCCGTGCGCTTCGGGACGGGCGCCTCGTTTCCATCGGCGGGGGCGCCGACGAAGTCATGCTCGGCATTATTTGCAAGCTGGAAGGCACTCTGCCCCGCGAGAAGAAGGATGAACCCCGTGACCCAGCACAATCCGAGCGCGCTTTTGCTTGAACGGCATGGCGGCGTCCTGCATGTCCGGCTGCACCGGCCGCAGGTTCGCAACGCCATGTCGCAGACCATGCTTGTCGAGTTGCTGGACACGCTCGCCGAAGCGGAGAAGAGCGGCGTCCGGATCATCGTGCTGCGCGGAAGCGGCGGCCATTTCTCGGCTGGCGCGGACCTCAAGGACATGTCCGTCGCGCGGGCCGCGCCCATCGCCCACCAGACCGACCCGGTGGCGGAAACCAACGCCAAATTCGGGCATGTCTGCGCGGCTTACGCGCATTCGCCGCTCGCGGTCGTTGCTGTGCTCGAAGGCGTGGTGATGGGCGGCGCGTTCGGGCTTGCCTGCACCGCCGATGTGGCGATCGCTTCGCATACGGTGGACTTCCGCCTTCCGGAGACGTCGCTAGGAGTCATCCCCGCTCAGATCGCGGCGTTCCTCGTGGAGCGGCTCGGCTACTCCGAGGCGAAGCGGCTGTCCGTCACCGGCGCACGCTTCGGCGCAGGCGAGGCTTATCGCATCGGGCTCGTTCACAAGGTCTGCGAGAACGACGCGGACCTCGAAGCGGCCATCGCCACAACCATTTGGCAGATCCTTGCGTGCGCGCCCGGCGCGATTGCGGAAACGAAAAAGCTTTTGCGGCGCGGGCGCTTCGAAGATCCGGCTGCGCTGGTCGAGCATGCGGCGGCGGTCTTCGCCAAAGCCGCGCGTGGCCCAGAGGGCGAGGAGGGCATGCGAGCTTTTATCGAGAGGCGCAAGCCGTCCTGGGCCTCCTGATCAGCCCTTGAATGGCGACATCCGATTCGATCGCGGGCCCGGCTCAGGGAGATGCCTGCGGGCGTCTGGACGCTCGGCTTCGTGTCGATGCTGATGGACATCTCGTCGGAGATGATTCATGGGCTTCTGCCCATCTACATGGTGAGCATGCTCGGCGCCTCGACGCTCGCGGTCGGCGCCATCGAGGGGATCGCGGAGGCCACCGCCGCCATCACAAAAATTTTTTCAGGAGCGCTTTCCGAGTCGCCATTTCCGACGGCGTCCGCCGTACGCCATTTAGTTAACGGTTCGTTCGCAGCGCAGAGTCTTAATCTGAAACTGGTTAACGGAAGCGCCGCCGATTTATTTCCGGTCCAATTTACGCTTCATTAGGCTTAACCATGCATTTATCCGGCGCGAAACAGGCCTACGAGCGGCGGTAGGCAAGCGGTTCCAACGCATTGAAAGTGAACAGATTTTTTTCCTCCGATCGCCCCATTAAATAGAATTTAATGCCGGAATTTTGGCATTAAGTGGGCTCTGAAAAGTCCGTTAAATATAATCCCGGATTCCCCTGTTAACCATGACCACGCCGAGTCAGCCCGGCGCGTGCGCTGGGAGCGCCCTCTGTTCTGTAGTTTTCTCAGCAATATCAATGACTTATACGTTAACTTCCCGACAAGGCGCTTTCTCGTACAATCCTCACTCAAAGAAAATCCGTGACGCAAACGCTAAGCGGGAAGCCAATCCGGGGACAAAAGTGAGGTCCAATGTGCCTGCAGAGAAGCGTATCGAGACCCGCGTCCCGATTAAGAGCACGACGCCTTAAACCGGGGCCGTGGCGATTTCCAGCCAGTTCGCGTCTTTTCCTTGAAGGTAGGGCGACAGTTCCTGCCGGACGCGGGCATGATAGCCATCGAGCCAGCGGCGCTCACTTTCCGTCAGAAGTTCGGGGACGATAAGCCGCCGGTCAAATGGCGCCAGCGTCAGGTTCTCAAAGCCGAGCATGGGGATTTCGCCGCCCTCGACCGGCGCGGCCTCCATCACCGCAATCAGGTTCTCAAGCCTGATGCCATAATGACCTTCACGGTAATAACCCGGCTCATTCGAGAGGATCATGCCCGCCTCAAGCTCAGCCATGCCGTTGCGCGAGATCGACTGTGGCCCTTCATGCACCGACAGGAAACTGCCGACGCCGTGTCCGGTGCCGTGGCCGTAATCGAGGCCAGCCTCCCACAGCGCCCGCCGTGCGAAGGCGTCAATGTCCACGCCGCGCGTGCCTGTGGGGAAGCGAGCCGTCGCAATGGCGATGTGGCCCTTGAGCACAAGCGTATAGCGCTGCCGCATCTCCTCGGACGGCGTGCCGATCGCAACCGTACGCGTAACATCCGTAGTGCCGTCGCGATACTGTCCCCCGGAGTCGATGAGATAGAGCGTCCCCGGCTCGAGCGTCTTGTTCGTGTGAGGCGTTGCGCGGTAGTGCACGATCGCGCCATTGGAGCCTGCGCCGGAAATCGTATCGAAGCTCAGGTCTTCGAGTTGGTTTGTGTCGCGCCGGAAGGCTTCGAGACGGTCCGAGGCGGCGATCTCGGTGAGCGCGCCGGATGGAGCTTCGGCGTCGAGCCAGGCGAGAAACCGGCACAACGCGGCGCCGTCGCGGATATGTGCGTTGCGCGCGCCTTGAAGCTCGACGGTGTTCTTCCGGGCTTTGAACAGCACGCAGGGATCGGTGGTTTCGATCAGCGACGCGCCAGCCTTTTTCAGACCATCGGCGACATGCAGCGTGGTATGCGCCGGATCAGCGATGACCTTTGCTCCTTGCCCGACGAGACCGGTGAGCGCTTCCGAGAGCGAGGCGAGGTCATGGATGTTCGCCAGCGCTTCGAGAGCGCCCCGGTTGTCCGGCGTGATGTGCCCAGGAAAGGTGAACATGGCCGGCTTCCCGCTTACGGGAACATAGGCCCAGACAAGCGGCGCCGGCGTGTGCGCTACGTCCCGGCCCCTGATGTTGAACAGCCAGGACACGGCGTCGGGCGCGCTCACGAAAAGACCGGCGGCTTTCTTTTCCTCGATCGCTTTCTGAACTCGGACGATTTTCGATGCCGCGCCTTCTCCAGCGTATTCCTCGCCATGCAGCGAAATCGGAAAATAGTAGCCGGCGGGGCGGCCCTCCCAGAGTGCGTCGATTGGGTTGGGCGTGACCGGCCGAAGCTCGAAGCCTGCGCTCTCCGCCTCCTTTTTGAGCGGCTTGAGGCCCGCCAGAGTGTGAAGTGTCGGGTCGTAGCCTATCGCAGCGCCTTTCGGGACATTGGCTCCAAGATACGAGTTCACCTTCGTCTTCGGGAAAAGCTCGACGGCGTAGAGCGAGCTATCGACCTGTGCCCTGGCCTGAAGGGTGTAGCGGCTGTCGACGATGAGCGCGGCCTTGTCTTCCAGGATGACCGCCGAGCCTGCGGAGCCAGTGAACCCGGTCAGCCACGCGAGCCGATCCCAGTGAGGGGGCACGGACTCGTTCTGGAAGGCGTCTCCCTTCGGAACGATGAACCCGTTGAGGCCGAGAGACCGGATCGCCCTCCGCAAGGCTGCGAGGCGGCTGGCTGCGAGTGGGATGTGTTCCTGCATGGTTTGGTTTCCGGGCACGATCTGAAGGGGTTATCAAGCAGGGTTCATCTTGTCCGGCAAGATGGCCTTCGGCGCCATCAATCAACGATCAAGCGTTTTCCGCGGCGCTTTTCACGATGCTTTCAAGACCTTCGCGCAGCTTCGCCGCCACCTGCGCCACCTGCGGAGTAACACCATGCCGCTGAGCGAGCAAGACAAGGTCGTTATAGGAAACCCAGGTCTTGCCGGCATCATCTTGCCAGACCAAAGCCCTTAATGGCAGGTCTATGCCGATGGTTTGATTGGCCTGCATCAGTGGCGTGCCGCCCCTGGCGTTCCCGAAAATCAGGAGGGTCGTCGGCCGGAGCGAAAGCCCGGCTTCTTCGGCCCCCTTCGCATGGTCAATAAGCGTGAACAGCGTCAAGCCCCGCGATGTGATCTCTTGCTTCAACCGGGCAAGAGTCTCTTGAAAGCCTGATTTGCTGGCAATGTTGACAAGGCCTTCGGCTGCCATGGCGTCTCTCCATCCGAATTTGCCGAGATATAATTGTCAGCGTGCCCGTTGGGTCCCGCTCGCCCGGAAACGAAAATGGCCGGGACGAACCCGGCCATGGCGAATTTCCGCATCGGGGATGCGTTAACGGTTCAAGGGCACCTTGGGGATGAGCGCAGTCGGGGTGCGATCTCCGCCGTCCCCATCCGGCTCCACCTCCTCGACCTTGACGGGAGGCTTGCTTTCAATGACCTCGAAGGCGAGCGTCTTCTTCCCGTCCTTATCCTCGACCACCACGCGGACAGTTCCGCCGCCTTCCAGCTTGCCGAACAGCAGCTCTTCCGCCAGCGGCTTCTTGATGTGCTCCTGGATGACGCGGGCGAGCGGCCGTGCGCCATAGAGTTCGTCGTAGCCGTGGTCGGCGATCCAATCCATAGCCTCTGGCGACAGCTCGATCATAACGTTGCGGTCGGCGAGCTGCGCTTCGAGCTGGAAGATGAATTTCTCAACGACCCTCGATATCATCTCGCGCGACAGCCGCGAGAACGCGATGACGGCGTCGAGCCGGTTGCGGAACTCGGGCGAGAACATGCGCTTGATCGCCTCCTCGTCCTCGCCGACGCGCTGGGTGCTGCCAAAGCCGATGCCGGCTTTCGCCATCTCGGCCGCACCAGCATTCGTGGTCATGATCAGGATCACGTTGCGGAAGTCGACCTGCTTGCCGTTGTGGTCGGTGAGCTTGCCGTGGTCCATGACCTGCAAGAGCACGTTGAACAGGTCCGGGTGCGCCTTTTCGATCTCGTCGAGCAAAAGCACGCAATGCGGGTTCTGATCCACGCCGTCGGTCAAAAGGCCGCCCTGGTCGAAGCCAACGTAGCCCGGAGGCGCGCCAATCAGGCGGGACACGGTGTGCCGCTCCATATACTCCGACATGTCGAAGCGGAGGATCTGCACGCCGAGCAGGCTAGCGAGCTGGCGCGCCACCTCGGTCTTGCCGACGCCGGTTGGGCCGGAGAAGAGGTAGCATCCGATTGGCTTCTCGGCATCGCGCAAGCCAGCGCGCGCCAACTTTATCGCCGCCGAGAGCGCATGGATGGCCTGCTCCTGGCCGAACACCACCCGCTTCAGATCGTTTTCGAGATTGCGCAGCAGTTCCGTGTCGGACTTGGACACCGTCTTGGGTGGGATGCGCGCCATGGTCGCGACGGTGGCCTCCACCTCCTTCACGCCGATGGTGCGCTTGCGCTTCGACGGCGGCAGCAGCATCTGCGACGCGCCGGTTTCGTCAATGACGTCGATCGCCTTGTCGGGCAGCTTCCGGTCGTGGATGTATTTCGCCGAAAGCTCAACGGCGGCCTTGATTGCCTGATTGGTGTATTTGATGTTGTGGAAGTCCTCGAAGTACGGCTTGAGGCCCTTCATGATCTCGAATGCATCGTCAACCGTCGGCTCAGCCACGTCGATCTTCTGGAAGCGCCGGACCAGCGCCCGGTCCTTCTCGAAGTGCTGGCGGTATTCCTTGTAGGTCGTGGAGCCGATGCAGCGAAGCACGCCCGACTGCAGCGCCGGCTTCAGAAGGTTCGACGCATCCATCGCCCCGCCCGAAGTCGCGCCCGCGCCGATCACGGTGTGGATCTCGTCGATGAACAGGATCGCGCCCGGATAGGCCTCGATTTCCTTCATGACGGCCTTCAACCGCTCTTCGAAGTCGCCGCGATAACGCGTTCCGGCAAGGAGCGTGCCCATGTCGAGTGAGAACACGGTTGCGTTTCCCAGCACCTGCGGCACCTCGCCGCGCACGATCTTGCGCGCCAAGCCCTCCGCGATGGCGGTCTTGCCGACGCCGGGGTCGCCGACATAAAGCGGATTATTCTTCGAGCGCCGGCAAAGCACCTGGATGGTCCGCTCGATTTCCTTGTCCCGGCCGATCAGGGGATCGATTCGGCCGTCCTTCGCCTTCTGATTGAGGTTGACGCAATAGGCTTCGAGTGCATCGGTCGAGCGTTTCTTGTCGTCGGAGCCTTCCACTGTCGCAGCGTCCTCATCCACGCCGCGCACGCCACGGGGCTCGGACATCCCCGCGCGTTTGGAGATGCCGTGCGAAATGAAGTTCACCGCGTCGAAGCGCGTCATATCCTGCTCCTGCAGGAAATAAGCCGCGTTGCTCTCCCGCTCCGCAAAGACGGCGACGAGAACATTCGCGCCGGTCACCTCCTCGCGGCCGGACGACTGCACATGAACGACGGCGCGATGGATGACGCGCTGAAAACTCGCCGTCGGCTGCGCTTCGCTGTCCTGATCAAGGATAAGATTGGTCAGTTCTTTATCGAGAAAGTCGGTCAGCTTGGCTCGCAAGCGCTCGATGTCGACGTTGCAGGCCCTCATCACGGATGAGGCGTCGCGATCATCGATAAGTGAAAGAAGCAGGTGTTCGAGGGTTGCGTATTCGTGATGACGCTCGTTGGCGTATTCGATCGCGCGGTGAAGCGACTCTTCCAGACTGCTTGAGAATGATGGCACTGCCGGACCTACTCCTTTTCCATCGTACACTGCAAGGGATGTTGATGCTGACGCGAAAAGTTCATCACCTGGGTAACTTTCGTCTCAGCAACTTCGTAGGTATAAACGCCGCACACTCCGACGCCCTTTTGATGCACATGAAGCATTATGCGCGTCGCCTCCTCTCTCGGTTTATTGAAGAACCGTTCAAGCACATAAACGACGAACTCCATTGGAGTATAATCGTCGTTCAAAAGGAGGACTTTGTACAGGCTCGGACGCTTCGTCTTAGGACGCGTTTTAGTTACCACGCCCGTTTTCAGATCATCGCCGTTTTTGAAGCCGTTATTGCCTGCCATCGCCGCAACCATAGAGAGCCTTCTAAAAGCTTTAGCGTTCCGGGCGCTTTCGTTCACCGCGGGCACCCCCCAACCTCGGACGCCTTCACCCTACATACTCCTGTTTATCGGTTTCTTCTGTCAAGGCCCGCAAGTGTAAATGCATTGCCGAATATATGGTTCGCACAGCGCCAGGGAAGAGGTCTGCGAGCGCCGATCGACCGAGACTTTAGAAAGTCTGAAACACTCTTTGATATTTAATCGAATGGTCGCTTTTTCCGGACCTGCGATGGGTAACAAACTCTTAACACACGCTGAGGTATATAAGGGTCATCGGACAACCTTGCGTAGAGGTTCTTCGGTGCGTGCGTATCCGCCTGCCTTGCTCGCGACAAAGTTTTTGGGTTTTCACGCGGGGTCCAGTCCGGAAAAATCGATGTCAGTAAATCGGCGAGTCCTTGTAGTTTGTCTAGTAACCGCGTTATTCACTTTGGCTTCCAATGCCGAAGCGCACCGCCGCCATTATCGCGAGCGGCCCTCAGGCCCGGCGGCTGCAGCCGCAATGGCGATTGACCTCTACACGGGCCGCGTTCTCTATTCCAAGAACGCCGATGCGCCGCGGTACCCCGCCTCGGTCACAAAAGTGATGACGCTGTACCTGTTGTTCGATGCGTTGCGTGATGGCAAGCTGACAATGAGGACGCAGCTTCGCGTTTCAGAGCACGCGGCCGAGCAGTCGCCCACAAAGCTCGGCCTCTCGGCGGGGGAGACGATTTCCGTCGCCGACGCCATCGGGGCCATCGTCACGAAGTCGGCCAACGACATGGCCGCGACGGTCGCCGAAGCTTTGGCGGGGTCGGAGGAGGAATTCGCGCGGCGCATGACCCAGAAGGCCCGCACGATCGGGATGCTGAACACGACCTTCCGCAACGCATCCGGCCTTCCCAATTCCGAGCAGAAAACGACCGCCCAGGACCTGATCATACTCGGGAAGAGCATCCTCGCCGATCACCCCGAGCGCAGCAGGGTCTTCGCGACCAAATATTTCCAATATCGCGGCGAGATCATGCGCAATCACAACACCATGCTCTTTTCCTACGAAGGCATGGAGGGCATGAAAACCGGTTTTACGTCTGCGGCCGGCTTCAACCTCTTGGCTTCCGCGCATCGGGGCGACAAAAGGCTGCTGGCTGTTGTCCTTGGCGGCGCTTCGTCGGGCGCCCGCAACGCCACCATGCGGAACATCCTCGACGCGGCGTGGAGCAAGGCCATGACCCAGACGGCGGCGCGAAAGTTCGGGACGCAACTCGCTGCGGCGAAACCGGTCGAGCTAGAGGCTCCCGCGAGACCGAAACCCGTCGCGCGCTTATCGAATGGGAGTCCGCCCGCGAAGACCGTCGCTCCTGTGAAGGTTGTCGGTTCCGCCACGGTCCCAGCTCCGCAGCCGGTATGGCAGCCCACGCAGAAGCCGGACCGGCAGTCGATCGGGATGCTCATTGCATCGATCGAACACGGCCTAATCGCCCGGCAGCCGTTGAAAGGCTCGGAACCGGTCATGGACTCCGATATGACCACGGATGAGCCCGAAGATAAGGCGGAACTGGCGATGGGCCAAAGCGCTGCTTACGTCCCGCCTGAGCCTCAAGAAATAGCGCGGAACGAAACGCTGGTGGCGCAGGCGCAGACAGTGCCGTTGCGAAACGTCTCCATTCACTACAAGACCGTGCGCCAGGTCGAAGTGGAACCGCTGGACGCGGTTTCGTTAGACGACCCGCCGGTTGAGCCTCGCATGGTGAAGATGCAGGTTGAGCCCCAAATTGTGAAGGTCCAGGCCGCACGCGCTGTGGAACGCGAGGAACCTAAGCAGACCCAGAAGCTTGCGACCGCAACCCTTGCCGTTTCCAGGGACATCGCCGATCAGCCTGGGCCGTATTACGTTCAGGTGGGTTCATTCCCGGACGAGGCTCAGGCCTCGCAAAGGCTTGAAACCGTCAAACAGGCGCTCGGCGCCTCTCAGTTCAAGGCGCACCCTGAGTTCGTCATGCCGGTCGCGTTACCGAGCGGCGTGACGATGTATCGGGCGAGACTGAGCCGGTTTGCAGACGAAGCGCAGGCGAAATCGACGTGCAAAAAGCTCAGGAGCAGCGGCATTGAGTGCTTGGATATGCGCGCCCGGTAAAAGCTGCCCCTCGCGCTGCCCCCGGGACCACGAAGACAGTGATCAGCAATCTGGCTTGGCCCGCACCCAGCGTGACCCCTCAGGCTGCACTGTGAGGTGCTCGCGAGAAAACGCGATATAAGGCCGCTCGAAGTGCGCGTAGTTCTTGTAGGGTTTCAGAAGAATGCGCCGTTCCGTATAAGCGACCGTCGACGGGGTGTGCTCCGCCCAGCGCCGCCCGCGTTTCACCAGAACCCGCTTCTCGACCGTGATATAGCTTGCCGGTACGTGAACGCGGCATACTCCGGCTTGGCCACCGACGCATTGTTCGCGCCAGGCAGAGCCGCCGCCTTGACGGACGCGGACCTGAACTGTGCGATAAACGGAGGGCTCTTCGTGCCAGATGACGCCTCCGGGCTGGGCCACGGCCTGACGCGTCCATCCGTAAACCGCGGGACTGCGTCCCACCTCGTAAACGCCCGGTTCCACGACGTCTCGCCGAATATAGCTGCGATGCACCGGAGCAAGCGGAGCCTGCACATAGCATTCAGCCCGCGCGTCCGACGCCGCGCCCCCCAAAGCCAAGGCCCCTATGATGGCAACGCTGAACGCTTGCGCCGTCCTCTTCATGTCCGCTCCACCCGTGTTAGCGCGAGAAAATAGCCGCAGCCTGCTAAGGCTATAACCCGTGTTCGCTTTGGCCGCTATCAGCGGTGGAGAAAACTAAAAAGCTATTGCGCGCGCGCAACAGGTGTCGCAGCCATCGCCGCCGCTTTAGTGGCCTATGCCGGTTTCTCCGGCTGGGTTCTGGCCATGCTGTAGTACTCCGCATTGGGCCGCATCTCGACGGCGCTTGCTATTCTGTTCGACATGTTGAAGAACGCGGCGACGGCGGCGATGTCCCAGATGTCGCGATCCGTAAAGCCGGTCTGCCGCAAGAGGTCCCGGTCCTCGTTCTCGATCTTGTCCGGAGCCTCCGTCAGCTTGACGGCAAAGTCGAGCATCGCCTTCTGCTTGTGCGTGATCGAGGCCGCCCGGTAATTGTGTTCCACCGTATCTCCGAGCATAGGATCTTTCGACCGGTAACGCACCACGGCTCCGTGAGCTGTGAGGCAATAATGGCAGTGGTTCACGGCGCTGACCGCGACCGCGATCATCTCGCGCTCGAGCCTAGAAAGGCCGCTTTCGCCGAGCAGCAGATCATCCGACATATCGATGAACGCTTTCAACTTTTTATTATCGAACGCATAGGCCTTCAGAACGTTGGGGATGAAGCCCAGCTTTTCCTCACAGTTGCGAAAATAATCGCGAAGCTCCAGATCAAGCTCGATCTCGGGAAGCTGCAGTACGGTTGTGGGCGCGCTCTCGCTCATCGTTTATAACTCTCGTTGAAGTTGTGGATTTAAGGCGTCGTTACCCTTGACAATCTAAGAAGGCCTGGCAGCGCTTCACAATTCGTCTGATGAATTGCGAACAGGAGGGAGAGCAACAGCATGGCATTGATGGCTGAAACCTCCAATATGAGCAGATTGTCGGCGATCACCCAATCGCTTTCCCGGCAAACAGGGGACGGGCTGTCGGCCGGTTTCGCGAAACAGCTGTTTCACGAGGTCGACGCCGCCGAATTCGAAATCTATGAGACAAGCGACCTTGTCGCTTTCGCCGCCGACGCCTTCGAGAGTTTCCGTCAGCGCCAGGCCGGGGAGCCCAAGATAGCGCTCCGGCAACGCGCCGTAGGGGAGACGCAGTTGCTCGTCGTCGACATCGTCAACGATGACATGCCTTTTCTGCTCGACTCTGTGCTTGGGGGCCTTCGCGACCTCGACCTTGTGCCTGAGCTTGTCGCCCATCCCATTTTTGAAGTGGGGCGCAACCCGAAAGGGATACTCACAACCCTCAAGCCCGCAGCTCCTCTGCCGAACGGCGTCCCGCGTGAAAGCTTCATCCATCTTCAAATCCGCAAGTTAGGCGATCAACCGCCCGCAGCGGACATCGAAGCAGCGCTTTGTCTTGTGCTGCGCGATGTCAAGACTGCCGTCTCGGATTTCCCGGCGATGTTTGCACGCCTCGATCTGGCCGTCGCGCAGCTCGAACGGAACCCGCCGCCGGCGACGGCGGAGACGAATGCAGAGTCGCTCGCGTTTCTCCGTTGGCTTCTGGCCAACAATTTCATTTTCCTAGGAATTCGCGAGTTCGGGTACGCAGGCGACCAGGAGCATGGAGAACTCATCCCCAGGCCGGAACTGGGGCTCGGGCTCCTTCGTGATGACGCCGTCTCCGTGCTGCGCCAGGGGCCGAACGAGCATCGGCTCACGCCTCAGGGGCGCGCCTTTTTTCTGAACTCTCCGCCGGTTATCGTCATCAAGGCCAACGCGAAGTCGACCGTCCACCGCCGCATCCATATGGACACGATCGGCATCAAGCTTTATGGCGCGGGCGGAAACATAACAGGCGGCGTTCTCATCGCGGGGCTATTCACCGCGACCGCTTACAATCAATCGACCCAAAAAGTCCCGCTTCTTCGCCAAAAGGTAAGCAAGGTCCTTCGCAGTTCCGGCCACCCGCTGGACAGTCATTCCGGCCGGGCGCTGCTCAACGTGCTGGAGACTTTCCCGCGCGATGAGCTCTTCCAGATTTCGCCGGATCAGCTTGCGCGCATTTCCGAGGAAGTTCTCAAAATCGATCTCACGCCGCGGGCCCGCGCCTTCATCCGGCGCGACGAGTTCAGGCGCTTCGTCACCGTTTTCGTCTACGTTCCGCGCGAGCGCCACAATACGCAGGTGCGCCTCCAAATCGAGAAGATGCTGGAGAAAGCGTTCGGGGGACACCTTGAGTCCGCGACGCCTTTCTTCCCCGAAAGCCCGATGGTGCGCGTCCACTATGTGGTCTGGCGCGAGCAAGGAGAAATGCAAAACCCGTCCGAAGCTTATCTTGAAACCGAGGTCGAGAAGATCATAACGACCTGGAGCGACGAGTTTCGCGATCACATGATGCAACGGTATGGCAGCGCCGGCTATGAGCATGTCCGGAAGTATCTTGATGCTTTCCCCGCCGGCTATCAGGAAACCAATCCCCCGGAACGCGCCTTACGGGATATTGTGGGCTTCGAAAAACTTGGCCCGAACCGCCGGACAGAAATCGACCTTCACCGCGATGATCTCAGCGACCCTCGGAGCGTGCGCGCAACCTTGCAGCAGCTCGACGAGCCGCTCACCCTGTCAAAACGCGTGCCCATCCTGGAGAATTTCGGCTTCGACGTAATCTCCGAGCGGACGTTCCAGCTCACGCCCAAATTGGACGGTGAAGCGCGCCTCGTTTACCTGCACGACAGTGATCTGCAGGTTGCGGGCTGCTGCGGCGCAGACCTTCTCGCCCGCCGTCGCGATATTGAAGACGGCTTTCTCGCCGTCTGGAGCAACCAAGCTCCCAACGACCGCTTCAACGGCTTGATCCTTGCTGCGGGCCTTGACTGGCGTCAGGCTGCGGTTCTCAGGGCCTACAGCTCTTATTACCGGCAGACCGGCGCGCCCTACAGCACCACTTACGTCTCGGAGGTGCTGAACAAATACGCGGGCATCGCCGCCGGTCTGTTCCAGCTTTTCGATGTGCTGTTCAACCCTGCGAACGGGGTGCGCGCCGACCAACGCGAAGCAGAAAGGGCCAGGATTACGGCGGGTATTACCACGGAGCTCGACGCCATCCCGCTGCTCGATGACGACCGCATCCTGCGCAACCTCCTGGCTCTGATGAGCGCCACGCTGCGAACCAATTTCTACCAAAGGGATAAGGACGAGCCGGAAACCATCGCATTCAAGCTGAGAAGCGGGGACATCGAGTGGCTGCCTGCGCCGAAGCCCTTCGCCGAGATCTTCGTCCATTCGCCGCGTTTTGAAGGCATTCACCTGCGTGCCGGCCCCGTGGCGCGCGGCGGCTTGCGTTGGTCGGACCGCCAGCAGGATTTCCGGACCGAGATTTTGAGCCTTGCCAAAGCGCAGCAGGTGAAGAATGTCGTCATCGTTCCCCAAGGCGCAAAAGGCGGCTTCGTGCCGAAGAGATTGCCGGCCGCGAACCGGGAAGCGATCCAGGCCGAGGGCATCGCCTGCTACAGAGCCTTCGTCTCAAGCCTGCTTTCGCTTACGGATAATATCATCAAAGGCGAGATCGCGCCGCCAGCCAGCACAATCCGCCGCGATGGCGACGACCCCTACCTTGTCGTTGCCGCCGATAAAGGCACAGCCACGTTTTCGGACATCGCGAATGAGATTTCGCTGCGGCGCGGCTTCTGGCTCGGCGATGCTTTCGCAAGCGGCGGGTCTGCGGGATACGACCATAAGAAGATGGGCATCACGGCGCGCGGCGCGTGGGAAGCCATGAGGCGGCACTTCCGCGAAATGAACGTCGACATCCAGGCGCAGCCATTCACGGTCGCCGGGATCGGCGACATGTCGGGCGATGTGTTCGGGAATGGAATGATCTTGTCGAAGGCGATCAAGCTCGTGGCCGCGTTCGATCACCGCGATATTTTCATCGATCCCGATCCTGATCCGGCGCTGAGCTGGCAGGAGCGGAAGCGCCTCTTCGATCTGCCGCGTTCGAGCTGGCAGGATTACGACAGGTCCAGGCTTTCTGAAGGCGGCGGCATCTACAGCCGCGGGCAAAAGTCCATCACGCTTTCAGACGCCGCCCAGAATCTCCTTGGCCTGAAGGCGATGGTGACGCCGAACGAACTTCTGACAGCGATCCTCAAGGCCCCGGTCGATCTGCTCTGGTTCGGCGGCATCGGCGCCTATGTCCGCGCCAGCAGCGAAACCGACCTGCAGGCGGGCGACAAAGCCAACGATGCGGTGAGGGTCGCGGCGAAGGACGTGCGGGCGAAAGTCATCGGCGAGGGGGCCAATCTCGGCGTGACGCAGCGCGGCCGCACCGAGTTCGCGCTGAACGGCGGCAGGATCAATACCGATGCCATCGATAACTCCGCGGGCGTGAACACCTCCGACGTCGAGGTGAATATCAAGATCGCGCTTGGCGCGGCCATCGCCGAAGGCAAGCTCGACACGCCGTCGCGCAACGAACTGCTCACCGCGATGACAGGTGAAGTCGCGAGCGCCGTGCTTCGCAACAACTACCTGCAGCCGCTGGCCATCAGCCTTGCCGAGATGGATGGCCTTTCCGACCTCGGTTTCCAGCAGCGCCTGATGCAAAGGCTTGAGAAACAAGGCCGCCTCGACCGCGCCCTGGAGTCTTTGCCCTCGGACGCAGACCTGCTGGAACGTCAGGAAGCGCGTCAGCCCTTGACCCGGCCCGAGCTTGCGGTGCTCCTCGCCTATGCGAAAATCGATCTCGAAGACGAACTCGTCAAAACGGCGGTGCCCGCCGACCCCTACCTCGGACGGGCGCTGTTCGATTATTTCCCGCCTATGATGCGAGAGCGCTTCGCAGCTGAAATCGAAGAACACCCGCTTCGCCGGGAAATCATCGTCACCAGCCTCGCCAACGACATCATAAATCGAGGCGGGCCAACCTTCATTGTCCGCATGATCGAGGAAACCGGGCGCGGGCCAGCCGATATTGCCTATGCGTTCGCCGCGATCCAGGCGGTTCACCAACTCCCGGCGCTCTATGCAGGGATCGATGCGCTCGACTGCGAAATCGACGGGCAAAGCCAGCTCTGCCTCTATCGCCGGGTTCAGGACCTGCTAAGGCGGCAGACCGCGTGGTTCCTGCGGCACACGCATTTCAAGGAAGGCCTTGAACCGGAAATCGCCAGCTATCGCGACGGCGTGGATTTCCTGATCGGAAACATGGCTGCCGTGTTACCTGAGCAGGCGAGAGCGCGGCTGCAGGAGGAAGAAGCGAGGCTAAGGGCCGAGGGGCTTCCTGCGGAACTCGCGAAGCGTATCGCCGCCTTCGAGCCGCTTTCCCAGGCGCTCGACATCGTCCGCGTTTCAACAGAATCGCAAGCTTCGATCGCCACCGCCGCCAGGATCATTTTCGCGATCCGCGATGAGTTCCGTCTGGATGAGCTTGCATCTGCGAGCGACACGCTGGCGGCCGGCGACTATTTCAACCGGCTGGCCGTGAACTCGAGCCTGGCGGCTGTTGCTTCCGCCCAGCGGGCGCTCGCAAAAAACGTGATCGCCAGTTCACCAGGCGATCCTGATTTCGCCCTATGGAAAAGCAACAATGCCGCCGAAGCCGCGCGCGTCGCCAATAGCTTGAGCGAGATGCTCACTGGACGGGCTCTTACGCTCGCCAAGCTTACTGTAGGTGTATCCCTGCTCAGAGATCTCGCCGCGGCGTGAACTAGTTATCCAATAGTAAAACTGTAACGATATCTGTCACATTGCCGTCTGGACCAGAGAAGTGGCATTCCTGCACTCGTGTGTGACTGCAGCACGGGTTAACGTGATCACGCGAGTCGAAAAGCGCATTGGCTTAAAATTTGCGTGTATGGGCAACCAGAATATTACGGGCGCGTTCTGGATGTCGGGTGTGGAGCAGGACCTTAAGTGAACCTCGTAAACGCATCGGCAAAATTGGTCGGAGCCAGATGGGCGCCGGGCGGTCCAGGGTTGATCGCGGACAGCCATGTCAGGACGCGCGCCGAGGCGCTGAGGCCGAAGCAGCCGGCAGCCTTGCCGAAGCCTTATTACGATTATCGGATAGACTTTTTTCGCGGCCTGTCGCTCATCTTCATTTTTATCAATCACATCCCGGATAACGCGTTCAGTTATCTGACCTCTCGCACCTATGCGCTGTTCGACTCCGCGGAAGTGTTCATGTTCCTGGCCGGATATTCCGCTGCGCTCGCTTATTACAGTCTCGTTCCGCAAGGGCTGCAGGCCTTCTCGCTGAAGGCGCTGCGCAGGGCGCGGGCAATATGGACGTATCACCTTCTGCTTGTCGCGGGCCTCATGGCGGCGGCTTTCGTGATCGGCGGAGCGGGCATAAAGACCGATTACGAGATCTTCCTCGACAAGATCGAGAGCGATCCGGTGCACGTGCTTCTCGGAACGCCGCTATTGGCCTTCCAGGCGCCTCTTCTCGACATTCTCCCGATGTACGTCATGGTGATGCTTCTCGCGCCTTTCCTGATCTGGCTCAGGGTGCGAGGGGAACTGGCGCTCCTCGCTGCATCCGGGCTTATGTGGATGTTCATGGCGCGTTTTTTTCCGACCATCCCGACGATGACCTATGACGTGGCCTGGAACTTCAATCCTTTCTGCTGGCAGTTCCTGTTCGCAATCGGGCTTGCCTTCGGATGGCGGACGCGAACGAACATGCCGCCGGCCGCAGCAGGGGACTCCCGCCGCGTTCTCGATATCTGCTGCGTGCTTTTCGTGGCCTTCAGCGCCTGCGTGCTGATGGCGATTGCGTTTGAGACATTCGACGACGCTGGGGCCAACCGGCTGAGAGCTATGTATTTCAGTCTCAATAAGCACACTCTGGACCTTTGGCGCGTTGTTGGCCTCCTGGCTTCCGCGTATCTCGTGGCGCGGCTCGTTCCGAAAGAAGCGGCATGGCTCCGGTTTCCGTTGAGCCGTTGGGTGTGCGCTGCAGGGGCCGCGTCGCTGCCGATCTTCGCACTGACGGTCGTTCTGTCCTTCGCTGGCAAGTTCTTTGTCATGGCTTTCGATCACTCCATTTTGGGCGATGCCATCGTGACAAGCGCTGGAATCGCGATCATCCTGGCGGTTGCGCTTGGATTGAAGGCCGGCTTGTTCCAAGCCGTCTCGGACTGGCTTTTCGGCAGCATTGCTAGACCCCAAGGCGCCCCTGCGCGCCAATAGCTGGTTGCTGAAAATCGAAGCGGCCCATGGTTCGACAGGCTCACCATGAGGTGCAAGACATTGACATCTCTCGACCTCATCCTGAGCTTGTCGAAGGATGGAGCCACGATTTCGGCGTTCTTAAGCAACCTGCCAGCTCTACATTCCGCTGAGTGAGATCCGAGGTCTGGACCGAGTTGAGCCATCCGGTTTACGATATCGCCGTCATCGGGGGCGGCATCAACGGCGCTGGCATCGCGCGAGATGCCGCGGGGCGTGGCTTGTCCGTGTTGCTTGCCGAGCAGCATGACCTCGCTTCGCATACGTCTTCCGCCAGCACCAAGCTCATACACGGCGGATTGCGCTACCTCGAAAATTACGATTTCCGCCTCGTTCGCGAAGCGCTTGCCGAACGCGAGCGGCTTTTTAAGAGCGCACCGCATATCATCAGGCCGCTAAGCTTCATCCTGCCGCATGATCCGGCGCTCAGGCCCGCATGGCTGATCCGGCTCGGCCTGATGTTCTACGATCGCCTCGCGCCGCGCGGGCCTTTGCCCGCTTCGAAAGCCATCTCCCTGAACGGCGATCCCATTGGCCGCGACCTGAAAAATGGCTATGCGAAAGCCTTCGTCTACTCGGATTGCCGGGTGGATGACAGCAGACTTGTCGTGCTGACCGCCCTCGACGCCGCCGAGCGTGGCGCCACCATATTAACGCGAACGAAGGTCGTGGCGGCTGCCCGAAGCGGCGGCGCCTGGGAGTTGACGCTTCGATCCGAAATCTCTGCGCCGGCGCGCATTCAGGCCAAGGCAGTCATCAACGCGGCAGGTCCCTGGGTGGCGGATGTTTTGCAAAATGTGCTCGGTTCGAAGACGCGGCGCAGCGTTCGTCTCGTGAAGGGAAGCCACATCGTGACGCTCGCGCTCTATCCGGGCGACCACGCCTTCATCCTTCAGAACGAGGACAGCCGCATCGTCTTCGCCATCCCCTATGAGGGCCGCTTCACTTTGATCGGCACGACGGACGTACCCTTTAAGGGCGATGCGAACTCAACCAGCGCGAGCAGCGCCGAGATCGAATATCTCTGCCGGAGCGTGAGCCGGTACTTCCGGAAGCCGGTCAGTCCGGGCGATGTGGTTTGGAGCTATGCAGGGGTCCGCCCTCTTTTCGACGATGGCGCAAGCAATCCCTCGGCGGTGACGCGGGATTATGTTCTCGATCTCGATGCGCCGCACGGCGAGGCCCCGGCGCTTTCCGTCTTCGGGGGCAAGATCACGACGTTCCGCCGCCTGGCTGAACAGGCGCTCGCCGGGCTGCGGCCCTTTTTTTCGCACATGGGACCGGCCTGGACGGCGCAAGCGAAATTACCCGGCGGCGATTTCGAGAATGCGGACTTTGCCGCATTCGCTCGGAGTGTGAGGCAGCGCTGGCCGTTCCTCGACGAGGCGGCGGCGCTGCGTCTTGCGCGCGCCTATGGAACTCGCGTCGAGAAAATCTTGGGATCCGCCCGCCTTATGGCGGACCTTGGCCGCGATTTCGGCTGCGGTCTCAGCCAAGCCGAACTCGACTACCTTGCGCGTGACGAATGGGCGCGAACGGCCGATGATGTGCTCTGGCGGCGCTCCAAACTCGGCCTGCATTTGTCGAAAGCCCAGGCCGCAGCGGTCGCGACCCATATGCTTCATCACCCCGGAACGGCGCGCCCGCGCCGTCCTGTCGCCGTGGCCCATGGCGGTCCCCGCTGAATTATATAGATAAATAGAATGTGCACTTTTTGCCAAACGAACCCAATTTCGGTTAATGCTGCGTAAAAATTTGGGAGGATGAGATGCGCGGGTTTGTTGGCGCGATCGACCAGGGCACGACCTCCACACGCTTTCTCATTTTCGACCGGAAAGGCGCGATTGTGGGCTCGGCGCAGAAGGAGCACGAGCAGATCTATCCAAAGCCGGGCTGGGTCGAGCACAACGCCGACCGAAATCTGGCGCAACACCGTCTCCACCATGGCTGATGCGCTTGCCTCGGCGGGGCTCCCTGCCTCTGATCTTGTCAGCGTCGGCGTCACCAATCAGCGCGAGACGACGCTGCTTTGGGACAGCGCCACTGGGGAGCCGCTCTGCAACGCGATCGTCTGGCAGGATACGCGTACGGACCGGTTCGTCGCCGAACTTAGCAAGGATGGCGGCCAGGACCGGCTTCGCGGCAAGACCGGTCTTCCGCTCGCCACTTATTTTTCCGGCCTGAAATTGCGCTGGCTCCTTGAGAACATCCCCGGCGCGCGCGCGAGGGCGGCTTCGGGCGACGCGCTGTTCGGCACCATCGACTCCTGGCTCGTCTGGAACATGACTGGCGGCCCTCGCGGCGGCCTTCACGTCACGGACGTAACCAACGCCAGCCGCACCCAGATGATGAACCTCGAAACACTCGATTGGGACCAGGAGCTGCTTTCGCTCTTCGATGTGCCCCAGGCCTGCCTGCCAAAAATCCGGGCTTCCTCGCAGATCTATGGAGAAGCGACGGCGGCTCTCCCCGGCGTCCCCATCGGCGGCATCCTTGGCGATCAGCATGCGGCTCTGTTCGGCCAGGCCTGCCTCAAGCCCGGCGAGGCGAAAAACACCTACGGAACCGGCTGCTTCATGCTCATGAATACCGGAGAGCGCATGTTTCCGTCCACCTGCGGGCTGTTGACTACGCTCGGTTATCAGCTTGAAGGGCGGAAGCCGGTTTACTCGCTCGAAGGGTCCATCGCGATCACCGGCGCCCTCGTGCAATGGCTGCGCGACAATCTCGGTTTCATTCAGCAATCAGCCGAGATCGAAACCCTCGCCCGCAGCGTGGACGACAATGGCGGCGTCTACTTCGTGCCCGCCTTCTCGGGCCTGTACGCGCCCCATTGGAAGGATCACGCGCGCGGCGTGATTTGCGGTCTGACGCGCTTTGTGAACAAGGGCCATATCGCGCGCGCCGCGCTCGAAGCGACGGCGTTCCAGACGGCCGAGGTGCTCGACGCGATGGTGAAGGACTCCGGCGTTGCGATCACGGAGCTTCGCGTCGATGGCGGCATGGTCGTCAACGACACGCTGATGCAGTTCCAGGCCGACATTTTGGACGTGCCCGTAGTCCGCCCGCAAGTGATCGAGACAACAGCGCTTGGCGCGGCCTACGCAGCGGGGCTCGCCGCAGGTTATTGGCAATCGCTGGACGACATCGTCGAGAACTGGACCGCGAGCATGCGCTGGCATCCGGCCATGGACCGCGCCAAAAGCGACAGCCTTTACCGGTTTTGGCAAAAGGCCGTAACGCGTTCGCTCGACTGGGCGGAATAGGCTCATGCCGCCCGTGAGAGTATCAGCAGCAGACCGGTTCCGGTTCACGTTCGAGATTGTCTCCTGACGGGGCATAAGCTGAGTGCAATATCGTTTCGGCGATAGGGCGTGCTCCCGCGTGTGCAAACTCGTATAGGCGAGCGTATGACGGCCAAGTCCAATCTCGCCAGTCCGGCAGCTATCGAGAAACAGCCGAATGCATGTCGATGCAGTGCTTCACGAGGCCGGGGTGTGAAAGGACGCGCGCCTTCAGCGGCGTGTCAATCGCATAGAAGTAGATGTTGGCGATAAATCCGTAAACGGCCGCGTCAATGCTCGTGGGATCTGGTCCGAAGAAATAGCCGTCGTTCGGCTTGATGTTCGCGAGCGTTTCGATGTCGGCGACACCTCTCTCATAGACGGCGTCGGGCTCGTAGCGGCCAATCCCCTGGTAATAATATCTCTGGAAATTGTATTTCCGCGCGGCCTCAAGGACGCCCGGTGAAACTGCTGGATGAGCCTTCAGAAACGCGTCGCGAAACAGCGGCCAGAACCGCTCATCGCTCCAGCGCGAATAAGACATTACCCAATAAAGATCGTCGAGCATGCGCAGGATCATGAGGTGCGTGTCCCGCTGGGCTGGGGTCAGGCCGCCATCGATTTTAGGGCCGTATTTCTTGATGAGATGGGCGACGATCGCGTCGCTGTCGCCAATATGCGCATTATCGTCCACTATATAAGGAAGCTGGCCGCGCGGCGCGTCCTTGGCGTCAAGGATATGCTCATGCCTGAACGGCAGTTTGCATAGCTTGAGGAAGGCGAAGACCTTAAGCCCGTACGGATTATTGTCGGCAACCCCGAAAAGCTCAGGATAGGAATACAAGGTGATCATTGCATTGTCTCCCAGCGCATTCCATTCCGTCTATGGATGCGCGCAAGTGGCAATTCAACAGATAGTGTGACACTTCCCAGGGGTTCCCACGGCCTCGACCAGAAGCAGCGGAATAAGCTTCCCCGCCAACGCGGCCTCGTGTATCGCTGCCCCTTTCGAAAGCCTTATTTGGAGATTGCCATGACGCGCCGCGCAATTGTCGATGCACCGGGACTTGGAAAAGCGCTTGGGCCTTATTCCCGCGCCGTGTGGGCGGGGGACATCCTCTACCTTGCGGGGCAGCTGGGTATCGATCCCGCGACGAACAAGCTTGTGGAAGGCGGAGCCGGGCCGGAGACGGAGCAGCTGATGAAGGGGATCGTCGCCGTCTTGGGTGTGGCGGGCCTCAGCATGGCGAACGTGATCAAATCCAACGTCTACCTGACGGATGTCAATGATTTCGCGGCCATGAACAAGGTCTACGAGACTTATTTCGAGGCCCCCTACCCCGCGCGCACCACCGTTGCGGTGGCGGCTCTGCCGGGCGGCGCGCATGTCGAGATCGAGGTCACCGCCGCGAAGTCGAGCTAAAGAGGAGCCGTCGAGAAAGACTTTTTAAACCATGCTCAACCGCGTTCGGTAGGGGTAGTTAAGGCATAGATTTGGCTGTCTATGTCAAGGGCGCTTCATCCTCCGCTTCAAACGAAAGGCCGGGATTGCATAGGCGAATGGATAGAATCGGAACCGTTCAGCTACGCCGATGTTGAGACACAAGAAGGCGTGACGGGTAGGGGATGGAGAGCAAATATGACGTATGTGGAAATCGAAAGCGCCTCGTCTCTACCGCTTGTCGAGTCGCGGTCGCGTATCCGTCCGACCGTGCGCCAGCGGAGACTCCAGCGTCTCGCTGAAATTCTGGATCAACACGACGACACTGTGCCGCTTCTGTCGCGCATGGAATATGCGCCATGGAATGAGCGTCCTTATCTTCGGGCCGACCGCTCGCCTTTGACGATCGCCTTCGAGGATGACGGGTTCAGGCGCGAAGGGCTTTCTGGAGATAGGCTTGGGGATGTCATTGGCTTCTTCGAGCTGACCGATCGCGAGGCCCATCACCTTTTGTGCTATTGCCATTACGCCAGTTCCGTAACTTCGAAGATGGTCGCCGAGCGCGCGCGAGAACTCGCCAGCAAGAAAACGCTCGGGCAAATGTGGCAGAGTTTTCGGATGCGGTTATTCGGCTGACCGGGATGTGATTGACGCTGGCGGCGAGGAGGGCATTGGAAGCTTCTACTTTCGCCCGCCATCGCCGACCAGCGCAAACGCAGCCCAGGTCGCAGGGTGCGCGGCGAAGGCTATGCTCTCATTGGCGACGAGGAAAGCCATCGCTGCCCGCATCGCTTCAGCCTGACTGATGCGGGGGTCGTTCTCCATCGCGTCGAACGCTCCCGTGGTGAGCTTGACTGCGGCGCTGCTGTCGATTTCCCAGTGCGTTACAAGAAGGGCGCGGGAGCCGGCGTAAAAGAAGGCTCTCGCCAGACCAGACAAGGCTTCCGCGCCCTGTGATCCTCCCGCGGCCGTATTGCACGCGGAGAGCACGACCCAATTTGCGTCGAGCTTCGTCTGCGCCACTTCGGATGCAGTCAAAAGGCCGTCGTCCTCGACCGTGGCCGTTTCCGGCGGCGTAAGCAGAAGCGCAGGCTCCGACACGCCGGGTAGGTCTCCCGAGACGAGGCCGTGTGTTGCGAAGTGGATGACGCGGTAATCTGCGAGGCGGCCGCTTCTGTTCAGTTTCTTGAAATTGGTTTCCGTCGCCCGCTCTCCGAGAAAGACGTCGTCAGGTGAAGCCTTCAGGGATTTGGCGACTTCGCAAAGTTCGTCAGCGGTTTCCGGCAAGGCAACCTGCGCCTTCAGAATGCTCACATTGGCAAGGGCTCCGCGAAAGACTTCGGAGGGTCGTAGGCTTACTGCGGCGCGCAGAGACCGCGAAGCGGCGCTGACAGTTTGAATGCTCGCACTCGCACATGTCTGCTTCGCCCGAGCAAGCTTTTCGGCTGCGGGGTCTCCGCTCAGCAAAGGATTGCCGAACCCGAGGAAGGGTTCGCTTGCCTGGGATGGTCTCGACACACGCCGCAGCGCGCGAAGGCTCGAGACCGAGGGCAAAATCGAAATCGGCGCCTCAGTCCCCAGCCACTTCACCTCGCGCAGCTTGGTTCCGGGCGCCGTCTGTTCGGTCACGAGCGTCGCAAACGGGAGCTGCATCAGGCTCTGCGACGGCACGATCAGGAGATGCTTTCCTGCGATCGACTTCGCACCTGCCCCAAGGAACAGCTTGTATAGGCGATGCGCACGATCGAGATCGAAGGGTAAATAATCGTCCGCAGTCGGTTTCCGCCCCAAACTTTGACATCTCTCGAAGACCGCTTTTTGAACTTGCTTCCGCTGAAGTTCGGCGCGGCTCGTTTCGGGCCAGTCCGCCGGATCGGCCCAATTGGATTGATCGAGCCCGCATCGCAGATTGGCGACCTCGGCCGCTAGGGCCTCCGAGCTCGAATTGATGAGCGAGAGACTTTTCTCATTCTTCGTTACAACCCAGACCCAAGTCGGGTAGCCGGTCTCGATAAACAGAACAAGCGCTTCATCCTCGCGAAGCAGCGCCTGGATTTCCGTGACATCGAGCGGGGCGGGATTGGTGAGGTCGGCGTAGTCGGGGAAGCGGCTCGCGATTGTCGCGTCGAGCGCTGATATCTCGCTACCGATGCGATCGAGACGGCCGACGCTCAATTGCGCGGTCTGGGCAGAATTTTCATTCGTGAGAGCGGCTTGTGTAAGGCGCTGCTGAATCGCCTGCCATTCACTCACGAGGTCTTGCCGTCTTCGCAATAATCCCGAAAGCTCGTCGTCGGCGGCGGAAGCCCGCGCAGACATTTGCAGCAGAGAAGCCGCCGTTTGTGAAGGGCGCCACTGAGCGACCTTGAAGATTTCGCGAGTGAGGGGAACACCCTGGCTACGGTCCGCCATAAAAAGTTTTATTGCCGCATTGATGAAATCCCCTGCCGCAGTCTTCTGGAGACCGGGGTCGAGTTCGGTCGCCGCAAGTTCGCCCTGCCGAGATCGAATGCTCCGCTCGCTCTCTTTCTCGAGGATCTCCAGCGCTTCGCGAAAGTAGGCCACCGCCTTCGGCCAGTCCTGTTTCCTGCGATAGAATGAACCGAGATTTCTCAGCACTGTGACACGGCGAGGATGGTCGCGGGTATACACCTGCATCATCACCTGATTTGCCGACAGCAGCATCGTCTCGGCGCGGGCCAGATCGCCCCCACTCTCATAGAGTGTGCCGAGATCATTGTACGTGGTCGCGACGTAGAGATGGTTCTCGCCGAAGGCATTTCGATAAATGGCCAGCGCCTGCAGCAGCAGTTTCTCCGCTTCCCCATAGCGCTTCTGGTCTTCAAACAGCGTCGCCACATTGACGAGCGTCGACGCGAGTTGGACGCGAGCGGCAGGAAGTCTGTTCAAAATCGCGATTGAGATCTTGTAGACCGCTATGGCGTCGGCGGTTCGCCCCGTAAGCTGATAGACGATGCCGAGATTGCGATAGGTGATCGCAAGCTGCAGTTCGGGTATTCCGACCCGCGCCAGGGAGACCGAGCGCTCGTAGTATGGAATAGCGTCGGGGTATCTGCCGAGCTGATAGTGAAGTTCCCCGAGATTATTCAGGAGCACCGCACCGCCGGGCGTCTCAAGCTTGTTCTGCGCCTGCAGGATGGCGATCGCGCTTTTAAGGGCAGCAATGGCTTCGGCAAAGCGCCCCTCCTTCCGCAAGGTTTCAGCCTGTCTGGCTTGGGCATCTTGCGGCCACGCCGGATTGGCGAAGCCGAAAGCGCACAATGTCAACACAATCAAACAAAGGGGGACGAGGTTTTTCTTCATGAGCCGCGTGAATTAATTAAAACGCAGCTCACTTAGCGCACCATCTCACCATCATTATGACGCGCTTGATGTGTACATCCGCGCCGAGCGCCGGTTGTGTGAATAAAATCAACATCCGGCGTCAAAGGGAGCGCAAAGTCCTGGCTTGCCACTTTATTTCTTACATCCTAACGTGTTTGATGTGGGATGGCTGGTCAGGCGATAAACGAATTTCTTTTACGTGAGGAAAAACTTTGCGAATCGGTGACGTGCTCGGGCAACCTCTAAAGGGGCGGTAGAGGAATACCATGGTCTTGA
Source organism: uncultured Alphaproteobacteria bacterium (assembly GCA_963764115.1). Lineage (GTDB taxonomy): Bacteria > Pseudomonadota > Alphaproteobacteria > Rhizobiales > Rhodomicrobiaceae > Rhodomicrobium. The sequence goes on along the minus strand of CAVXRT010000002.1, from coordinate 62,549 downwards.
AGATAGCGGCTCGGGTAATACTTGCGGCCTGTTTTAGTGGTATTCCGGCGTTTGCGATGGGACAGCAGGCGCAGAAACCGCCCCCCCCGGCGAATATGAAGCTGGAAGCCGCGCCGGCGAAGGAAGCTGCGCCGGATCCGTTGACGCCTCCCGAACAGGACAGCACGCCAACGCCCGCGCCCGATGCGCCGGCTGAGAAGCCCGCGGAGGTTGCACAAGCCCCGGTTCCTGAGCCAGACCCGATCGCCACGCAAATTCTTGGCCGGCTTTCGAACGTGGGCGGGAGAGCCGAGAGCCGCGAGGACGCCGCAGGGTTGGCCGCTTACTATAATGGGCAGAAGGGCCAACCCATCTGGACCTCGAAGGATGGCTTTAACCCCAATGCCTTGAAGGTCATCAAGGAGATCCGCAGCGCGGACGAATGGGGATTGGACGCCTCCGCGTTCCAAGTTCCCCCGAACCCGGGGGCGAAGGCGACGCCGCAGGCCTTGGCCGACGCTGAAATCAAGCTGAGCCTTGTCGTCTTGAAATATGCCCGCCATGCGCGCGGAGGGCGCCTCGATCCTCCCTCTCTCAGCGAGATCATCGACAGGCGGCCCCATCTTTACGATCCCAAGTCGGTGCTCAGAGCCATGGCGGCGGCGGAGTCCCCGGACGCCTACATGCGCAACCTTCATCCGAAGCACGAGCAGTTCAAGCGCCTGAGGCAGGCCCTTCTCTCGATGAGCAGAGGCGGAGGCAGCGGTGGGGGTTCCGCATTGCGGATTCCCGCTGGCCCGAACTTCAGGCCGGGCGATAACGATCCACAAATCGCCCTGATCCGCAAGCGTCTGGGCGCGGGCTCGGATGGCAGGCGTGACACGGTTTACGACAATGCGCTCCTCCAAGCTGTGAACCAGTACCAGAGAGAGCACGGCGTCCGCCCGACAGGCATTATCGACCGGAACTTGCGCGCGTCGCTCAATGAATCAGCGCCGCGCGAACCGGCGCCCCGGCAATCGTTGGGCGGCGCGTCCGATGAAAAAAAGCTGCGCATTCTCGTCAACATGGAGCGCTGGCGCTGGATGCCGGATGATCTCGGCAGCTTCTATGTCTGGGACAGCGTCCCCGAACAGGTCACCCGCGTGTTCGACCACGGCCGACTAGCGCTGATGGAGCGGATTGTCGTTGGGCGGCCGACAACTCCGACACCGACATTCACGGCAAACATGCAGTTCGTGACGTTCAATCCCGAATGGGCCGTCCCGGAAGGCATCAAGGTCAATGAAATTGCGCCCAAGCTGCAACGGGGCGGCGGCCAGGACTTCTTCGGCGGTTACGGCAGGGGAGGAAGCAGCCAGGCGGCCTTAGAGAAAATGGGAGGCTTGCGCGTCACATATAACGGCCGCGAGATCGATCCGGATTCCGTCGATTGGTCGAGCGTCGATATCCGGCGCTTTAGTTTTATTCAGGGGCCAGGCGAGAGAAATGTGCTGGGCGTCGTGAAGTTTCGCTTCCCCAACAAGCACGACGTCTACATGCACGATACGCCTGATCGCCACCTGTTCAACCAAACTCCCCGCACCTTCAGCCACGGCTGCATGCGGACAGAAAACCCCCTGCATCTGGCAGAGGTTATCCTTGGCCATGACAAGGGAATTTCGCCGGAGAAGATCCGGGAGATGGTTCAGTCCGGCGTCACCAACGAGATCAAACTCAACAGCGCCGTTCCGGTTCATGTCGCCTACTTCACCGCCGAGGTCGACGATCAAGGGCAGGTGCATTTCTTCCCCGATGTGTATGGGCTCGATAGCCGCATCGCGAGCGCGCTCCGAGGACAGGCCGTCCATTTCGCCTCCGACCCTGTGGTCACCGCGGACAACCAAGACCGTCGGCAGGCCCAACGCAACGACCCGTATCAGCGTAACGGAGCCTATCAACAACAACCGTACGATCCCTCTCAGCAGGGCTGGCGCGATCCTTATCAGCAGCGCTGGAACGACCCGCGGTATCAGCCGCGCGGGCGGCCTTGGAATCCGTTCGAGACCTGGAACTGATCGAGCGGAAGCGCGGCAAAATAGGTTCCAGCGCGAGCGGAAGCGTTCGGCGTATCTTGCGCTGGTGCTTTCGCTTCCCTACTTTGCGAAAAAAGGAATCATGCGGCCTTAGCGCCGACCAACAAAAGAGGGCTTCATGGCGACAACGGCCGTGTCCGACGCATCCTTCGAAAACGAAGTCAAAAAGGCTGACTTGCCCGTGCTCGTCGATTTCTGGGCCGAATGGTGCGGGCCTTGCCGCATGGTAGGCCCGGTCCTTGAAGAGCTCTCCGAAGAGTTCGCGGGCCAACTCAAGGTCGTGAAGCTCGATGTCGAGACAAATCCCGGGACTGCGCAGGCCTACAACATTCGCGGCATCCCGGCGTTGCTTCTGTTCAAAAACGGAGAGGTGGCCGGGCAGCAGATCGGCGCTCTGCCGAAGCACCAGCTCAGGGCTTGGTTGACCGAGGCGGTTGCATCTTCTTGAGATAAACGCGCACAAAGCCGACGCGCATCAAACAGGCCGCTCCACAGGTTGGAGCGGCCTTTCTATTGCCTTCGGCCGCCATTTCGGTTTTTCAGTTGAGGCTTGGCTGAACCTTTCATTTATTTAATCTTCCCAAGCTTTCATATATTTAATTGAAGACACGACTTCACATCCCGGCTCCGCAACCCAGATCTGCATCAGGTCAATACGCGGCGTGACCTCGAAATTGAAGGTTTTGGCCGCACTCATTACCATGCAGAGGTCACGATGACGGTTAGCCCAGCCCCTTACACGCCAAATCCAGAAAAAAAGCTTTCTGAAAATTCTGTAATCCATTCCCAGATCCGCAAGCGCGGCACGATTTACGTCTCTGCCTTGGCGCTCGCGCTGACAGCAGCGATTGGGATCGCTACCTTCGAAATTCGGCCGGTCCGTGCGTTCGCCGAAAGCCAAAGCGCGACGCAGCAAAAGCTTCCAAGCTTCGCTCCGCTCGTGAACCAGGTGAAGTCCTCGGTCGTCTCCATCCGCGTCAAGGCCGACGTCGAGGCGAAGGTGGCGTTGAACGGGGATGAGGATCAATCCGGCGAAAATCAAAACCCGTTTGAGGGGACGCCCTTCGAGCACTTCTTCAATCAGCCGAACTCTCCATTCAAAAATTTCAGGATGCCGCATGGAAACGGCCACCATATGGTTATGGCCCAGGGATCGGGCTTCTTCATCTCCTCTGACGGGTACATCGTCACGAACAATCACGTTGCAAGCAACGCGGTCAAGCTTGAGGTCGTGACCGACGACGGCAAGATCTACACAGCCAAGGTTGTGGGCGCAGACCCGCGGACGGACCTTGCCCTCCTCAAAGTTGATGGCAAAAACGACTTCCCGTATGTGAAATTCTCGCGCTCAAAGGCGGAGGTCGGCGATTGGGTCGTGGCGATGGGCAATCCCTTCGGCCTCGGCGGCACCGTGACGGCGGGCATCGTCTCGGCCCACGGCCGCGACATTGGCGAGGGGCCGTATGACGACTTCATCCAGATCGATGCGCCGATCAATAAAGGGAACTCGGGCGGTCCGACCTTCAACCAGGATGGCGAAGTGATCGGCGTCAACACGGCGATCTACTCGCCGTCTGGCGGCTCCGTGGGAATTGCCTTCGACATCCCGTCGAAGACAGCCGAGCGTGTCATCACTGCGCTCAAAGATAACGGGCACGTCACGCGCGGCTGGCTTGGCGTTCAGATCCAAGGCTTGACGCCTGAGTTGGCCGACAGCCTTGGCCTGAAGTCGGTGACCGGCGCACTCGTCGCCGCGCCGCAAGACGGCAGCCCGGCTGAGAAAGCCGGCATCAAGGCAGGCGATCTGATCACGGAGGTGAACGGCGCCGAGGTGAAGGACGCTCGGGATCTCGCCAAGAAAGTTGCGGAATTGGCCCCCGGCTCGGAGGCAAACATCACGCTGAACAGAAATGGCGAGAACAAGACCCTCACAGTCAAGATTGGTGAGCTGCCCGAGAAGCCCATTCAGCACGCGAGCCTGCGTCCCGAGCCATCGAAAACCGGGATGACGGATCTCGGCATCCGGGTTGCTCCTGCAAGCGAAGTCAGCGCGGATGAGAGCAACGGCCTCGCCGTTGTCGGCGTGGAGCCCGGCGGAAAGGCGGCTGAGGCTGGCCTCGCTGAAGGTGACATCATCCTCAAGGTTGGCGAGGAGCCTGTGAACAACCCCGGCGATTTGCGGCATGCTCTTACTGAGGCGAAGCAAGCCGGCCACAAGAACGCGCTTGCGCTCATCAAGCGGAAAGGTGACCAGCAGTTTATCGCGCTCCCGGCCAACGTGGGCTAAGGCCGCATTTCTCCAAGCGGAACAGCCGCTTCGAGCCTAACTGAAATCCCGGATGCGGTCAGATGGGCCGTATGCGGGATTTTCTTTGCGTGTTAGGATTGGAAGAAGCGCTGGGATCTTGCACCGCTTCCCCGGCGGCAAATATTCATTCGTGTTTTCACTGGTCCTCAATAAACAGGATCTAAAGGCAGGACGCGCCATGAATTTCTTTCGCACCATGCTCTTGCTCGCCGCGCTTACCGCGCTCTTCATGGCAATCGGCTATGCGATCGGGCGCGGCCCCGGCATGACCATCGCCTTCGTGATTGCAGCCGCCACCAACCTCTTCGCCTATTGGAACTCGGACAAGATGGTGCTGGCCCAGCAGGATGCGCAGGAGGTGGATGAGAAGAGCGCGCCCGAGCTTTACTCGATCGTGCGTCAGCTCGCGGCGAATGCGAACCTGCCCATGCCGCGCGTCTATGTCATCCACTCCGAGCAGCCGAACGCGTTTGCGACGGGCCGCAATCCGGATAACGCCGCTGTCGCTGCCTCCGAGGGGCTTCTGCGCATGATGAGCAAGGAGGAAGTGGCCGGTGTGCTCGCCCATGAACTCGCTCATGTAAAGAACCGCGATACGCTCACAATGACGGTGGCCGCGACTATCGCGGGCGCGATTTCCACACTCGCGAATTTCGGCATGTTCTTCGGCGGCCGCCGGGACGGTGAAAACAGCGGCCCCGGAATGGTCGGCACGTTGCTTGCGGTCATCGTAGCGCCGCTCGCGGCGATGATCATCCAGATGGCGCTCAGCCGCACGCGCGAATATGGCGCCGACCACGATGGGGCGGAGATCTGTCAGCGGCCGCTTTGGCTGGCTTCGGCGCTTCGCAAGATCGACAACGCGGCCCGCCAGATCCCGAACGAGCAGGCCGAGGCGCATCCGGCAAGCGCGCCACTTTACATCATCAACCCGCTTCATGGCGGCGGCATGGATAGTCTTTTTTCGACGCACCCGAACACGGAGAACCGGATCGCGGCGCTCGTCGCGCAGGCCCGCCAGATGGGCCAGACCCAGGAGCCGAGCGCGGCGCGGATGAATGTGCGTCCCGGTCCCGCCGCGCCTTGGGGCCAAGGCGGCGGACGTTATCGCTGACGTTCCCTTTATCCTAATCGTCATCCCGGAAGCCGTCTGCTGCTATCCGGGATCGTTGTCAAAACGGGTTTCGACTACGTTAGGCTGCAAAAAAGCATGAAATCTTGGCTTCATCCTTCGACGGGCTCAGGATGAGGTCGAGTATTTTCAGCAAGTAAATCCTCATGGTGAGCTTGTCGAACCATGGGCAACACCACTATTCAGCATCTTAGAGATCCCGGATAACGCCGCTGGTGTTTCCGGGATGACGGTGAATACCTTCGATGCCATCCCACACCGAAATCTCGGGGCTGCAGGCCCGCCAACTCGCTTCGCATCTCCTGAAGGCGGTGTTGCGAGACCGGCGCCCTTTCGACGAAGCCTTTGCGGCATCGAGCGCAAACGCCGCGTTCTCCGGCCTTCAATTCCGAGACCGCGCGTTCGCCCGCGCCATCGCCGCTACGGCCTTGCGCAGGCTGGGCCAGATCGAAGACATGCTCGGCCGCTTTTTGGAAAGGCCGTTGCCTGCGGAGGCCTTCGAGGCGCGCTTCATCCTGATTGCCGGGGCAACACAGCTTGCGTTCATGGATGTTGCGCCGCACGCCGCGATAGGCCTTGCTGTGGAACAGGCCAAGAGCACCCGCGTTGCAGGTCATTTCGCGGGCCTCATCAACGCCGTGCTGCGGCGTGTGAGCGCGAACAAGGTCACAATTCCCGCCGAACAAAACGCGAGCAAACTCAACACGCCGGAATGGCTGTGGCGGCGTTGGGTCCGGCATTATGGCGAAGAAACCGCAAGCAGGATCGCAGCCGCTCATCTTGAAGAACCGCGGCTGGATTTGTCCGTGAAGACGGACGCGGCCGGCTGGGCGGAACGCCTTTCAGGCTTGCTTTTGCCTTGGGGAACGGTTCGCGTCTCGGCCAAGGGACACATCGAAGACATCGACGGATACGCGGAAGGCGCATGGTGGGTACAGGACGCCGCTGCCGCTCTGCCCGCGCTTTTGCTGGGCGATATCAGAGGCTTGCGTGTCGCGGATCTTTGCGCCGCGCCCGGTGGCAAGACGGCGCAGCTTGCAGCGGGCGGAGCCCATGTCACCGCGGTGGACATCTCCGCCTCTCGCCTGCGGCGCCTTCGGGAAAACCTCGCACGGCTGAACCTTAATGCCGAGACGGTGCAGGCCAACGCCAGCGACTGGACGCCGCCAGAGCCGTTCGACGCGGTTCTTCTCGACGCACCTTGCTCGGCGACGGGCACGATCCGCCGCAACCCGGACATCCCCTATCTGAAGTCCGAAGCGGATATCACCGCGCTCGGCGCCGTCCAGGCAAGGCTTTTGACGCATGCGCTGACCCTCCTGAAACCAGACGGCCGGCTCGTTTACGCCACCTGCTCGCTTGAGCCCGAAGAAGGCGAGGAGCAGATCCGCGCTCTGCTTGCCGAGCGGGCTGAGGTCACGCTGATCCCAATCCGGGCGGATGAGCTTGGCATCCCGCCCGAGGCGATCACGGCTGAGGGAATGCTGCGCACGCTCCCATTCCATGTGGGCGGCATGGACGGCTTCTTCGCCGTCCGGCTTGCGCTTCAATCGACGTGAAAAGCGCCGTGGCTAAGCAAACCCGCTGATTATCGGATCGTCATTCCGGACGCCGCTCGCTCCGCACTTCGTCATCCCGGCCAAGCGAAGCGCGAGCCGGGATCTCATACGAACCGTTATAAATCATGATGCTTTTGCCCATCGCAGTCCTGCGAAGCATGGATAACTACTTATAAATTTAGTTATATGCACTTTTACAAAACAAAACCAATTTTAACCGGCCGTAAACTCTGACACGACGACACGCCTGGAAAAGCTCCTGTTGCTGATATGGGGCAAGTGCTCTGGCGGCCGGTATCAGAAAATAAGCGCCTCAGTTTGTTACGCTCCCGGATAAGGCTTCCCCATTTCCGAAATGACGGTGGCGGCGATCCGTTGGCGCGTCCGGCAAACTCCGCTTAATCCTTCTTGATCAGCCCCGACAGCATCGCGATCAGCAAACCCAGCGTGGCCCAACTCAGGAGCGTCTGCACTCTCACGATCCTGTCTACGGTCCCTTCGGCGAGAGGCTCCTCCTCGATCGTGAGATCGGGGATGTCGCTGCCAAGGTCGTAGCCGGGCTCCCAGACGAGGGTTGGGAAAACCATCACGACGGGCTTGTCGGGCCGGTCGATGGGCTGCCAGTCGTGTTTCTGGCCGAGATTGAGCACCGGCAGCATGATGTCGAGCGAGTAGGTGAAGGGGCTGAAGCTCGGTAGCTCCGGCGGCGCACCCTTGCATTCCGTCCAGTTCTTGCCGCACTTCGCTTGAAGGTCCTTGTTGAGATAGATGACCGGGTTGGACGGCGCGAAGCTTCCCTGAATGGCGACTTCTCGATAGAAGAAGCCGCCCGCGGCCCAGAGAGCGAGCAGGAACAGGGTAATGCGTCCCCAGCCGTACCAATAAGCGGCGCCGAAGCCGACAAAAGCCCAGATCGCGAAGAGAAACATCGAAGCTATCGCGCTGTAGAGCACTCTTGCGGCGACGGCGAACGGCCAGGCGATATAGTTCAGCGGCGCCAGGATACGCGATTTGGCGATCTTCGGCAGGTCACGCCAGCCATGCCAGAGCTTGAAGAACAGCGACCGGTAGGCGCCGCGCGCTTTGAACTTCGCGATTTTGCGCGCGCTGCCTCCATAGCCCATCTCGCGATAGACCTTGATGAGTTGCTCGAAGGGCTGCGGTTTGAAACAGACCCCCAGGTCTCTTGGAGACTGACGGTTGAGCCACTTCCTGCGGGTAGCGGCGTCATAATCGCCACGCCCGACGAACCGGCCATAAGTAAAGCCATCGAGGTGAATGAACGCGGATAATCTTTTGCCTTCGTCCGACCGCACTCGTCTCTTGGGCCAGGACTTTGAATGATCGACCATTTCGCGGGCGTGACATCCCGCCAGATTTACGGAACCGCGAATTTCGGGCGCCGACAGAGCGTCCCGCCCGTCTGGCCCAAGCCAGAAAATTCCGTCTACTTTGGCCGTCTGAAGATCGATCGCATCAGCGGACTGCTTGATCCACTTGGAGCTTCCGTCAGCTTTCTTCGGTGAAGCGTTATCGAAACGGGCATCTATGCAAAGCAGGTTGCCTCTGACGTGAGCGGCGTGGAGGTCCACCTTTCCTTCGGCCCTGAACCCATCACGAAGAGAGACACTTTCAACTTCCGCATCAGCGCCGTTCAAAGCCACGCCAATCCCGTCCTTGGTGCGATTCAGGAAGACGCCTTTACTGCAGTCGAGAGCGCCATCGATCCTGGCGCCCGCGAAGGAAACCAAGCCCTCTGAACGGAATCCATTCGAAAGCACCGCATCGCCGGAAATCGCGTTCCCGTCGCAACCAAGCGCGATGCCCGAGCCGTCTTCTTTACGGTTGCGGAACGTGCCAGCCTCGCATCGCAGTGTTCCGCCGATTTTGGCGCCGGAGAGAAGCACACCGCCCTCGCCCAGGAAACCGTCGTTCAAAAAAGCGTCTCCGGCGACCCTTGCGCCGGAACAGTTCATTGCAGGATTGCTGTCCGATCGGACTGTGCTTCCAGTCAGCCGCAGGCCGCCGTCAATGGCCGCGTACAGGAATGAAACGCCCCTGTCTGAGCGAAAGCCGGAATGACAGAAGACGCCTCCGCTCACATTTGAGTTCTCAGCCGTCAGCGCGAGAACGCGGCTCTTCTGAAAATTGAGCGATTTTGTAGCGGCGTTTTGCAGAAGGACCCGTCCGGCGAAGTGACACCGTGAAAACAGGAGCGGCTGCGGAATGGTGCAGCCGGACAGGTCCAGGTCCTCGCCGACGTAGGCGCCGTGCAGTTCCAGGCGGCTCTCATGGACGGGCGCGAAATCGTCGCCGCCGAGCGACAAGAACCGCAGGAAGCATGCCCGGACCTGGACGTCCGGGTCCTCGGGATCGACCCATCGCCAGTGCTCACGCTCATAGCGCGCAAAGACAGTCTCGAAGGGCTCCCAGAGTGCGGAGGGATCAGCCTTGAGCCTGCCGGCTAAATCCTCCTCCCCGCTGGCCGCCCGCTTTACTTCGCGCAAGAGTTCATCGAAGAAGCCATGGAGCACCCGCGGCTGCGCATCGATCTTCGCCCGCATCTCCAAGGGAAGGTTGAGCGGATCGCGGCGAAGCAAGGGATTGAGCCACTCATTATGGAGCTTAAGCGGCTCATAAGGCCTTGGCGTGAAAGAACTTGATGAGGGCCTCGACCGCGAGGTGATGGAAGCGCTCATCCTTTCGCGCATGCTCTACGGTCCGCAACGGGTGCGCTTCTGCCTCCAGCCGCGAAAGGTACGCGCGCTGCGCCAGTGCGAATTTTTCAACGTCGTGTACGTCCTTCGGCTCCCAATATGCAGGCAGCCGCAGCTTCTCGATCGCGTACCGCGTCGCCTCGATGATGGATTCCTGAACGAGTTCCGGCGCAGCCTCCGTAAATTTGGCCATCGCCTCGACGAAGCCCATCTCCTCCTGAGGCGGTTCCGGCATGTGATCGCGCCATTCGTCGAGCGCTGCGAAGAGAATCGATGCCCGGCTTTCGAGCACGCAGGCCTCGCCATTGATCGCTGCGAACAAGAGCCTCTCCTCAGCCGGAAGGAGACCGCTTGCCGCATCCTGATCGAGAAAATCCCCCAGCCATCGTCCGAAGGGTTTGCCGAGGGGCCGCTCGCAGCGATGGCGCAGGTCCTCCGCTGTGGCCTTCAGATCGATCAACCATTGCGGGGATGCGGCCGTCGTGACCATGCCCGCCGCCCCGGTCCTTACCAGAGCGGCTGCTTCGCCGTCGAGCGACGTTCCCTCTTGCCCCATGCCCGCATGCCCCGATGCCATGCCCTCGATCAAGCCTTAAGATACATTAATGGAGTCGGAATGCTAAATCGATGGCTGGATTTAAGACGGGCGAACTCCGGTTGGCAACCATAAACTATTTAGGAAAGCTGCCCGAATCGCGGTTAAGTTTCACAATCGGCGCGTTACCAATCGCCGGATTCGATTCAGGCCGAGAGAATCCTTGCCTGCGCGACAAAGGATCGCCTAAAACTTTAAACGATGCAGGCACAGATTTCAGATCAGGCGCGCCTCGCCGCGCTCGCCGTCAACAGGGCGGGACGGTCAGCTTTGAGCCTTGCTTTAAGGTCGCCATTTTCGCGGTGGATGGCCGGCGTTCCAACGGCCTATCACCTTCTCATCCTTCCGCAAGATCTGCGCACCGGCGATCCAAGCTTCGCCGTCGAACTTTACGATGGTTATTTCGGCCTTGCCGGCGCCGCCGCGCCTATCGGCTCTGAATCGCCTTTCCACATCCAGCCGCCAACCGCGCCTTGGCAAAGAGACCTGTACGCGTTTGTCTGGCTTCGGCATCTTCACGCCGCCGACGACCAGATCGCTCGCGAAAAAGCCCGCAAGCTAACCTCGGAGTGGATCTCGTTTGCGAGCGGAGCGCCAGCGCTGGCTCGCGACAGGGACGTCGCCGCGCGCCGCGTGATTTCCATGCTTTCGCATGCGGCCTTTCTCCTCGACGGCGCCGAGCCCGCGTTCTACGATTCCGTAATGCGGATGCTGAGCCGCGATCTGCATGATCTCACCGTCACCTACAGCGATGGTCCCGGCGTTGGAAAGCTGCGCGCTTTGACGGCGATCCTGCTTGCGGGCTTGTGCATCGCGGAGCAGGAGACGTATCTCTCCTCGTATCTGCCGGCCTTTTCGGCAGAACTTGAAAGGCAGATCCTTGAGGATGGCGGGCATGCCTCGCGCGATCCAAGCGACTTGGTCGAGCTTCTGTTGGAGTTGCTTCCGCTGAAGCAGTGCTTCGTCGCGCGGCAGATCGATCCGCCGCCAGCTCTTTACTCCGCCATCAACCGCATGAACGCCATGCTGCGCTTCCTGCGGCTCGGCGACGGCAGCGTCGCCCATTTCAATGGCATGGGGCCGACGCTTCTCGACCAGGTCTCGACCGTGCTGGCCTACGATGACACATGCAGCCTGTTCCCGGGCGTGGTTGCGCCGCAGTCGGGCTATGCGCGGCTCGCCGCGGGAGAAGTGGTCGTCATCGCCGACGCGGGAGGACCGCCGCCTCTTCACCTCAGTTCGCGCGCTCATGCGGGCTGCGGCTCTCTCGAAATGAGCGTCGGGCATGAGCCGCTCATCACCAATTGCGGAGCGCCGATGGACGAGACCGGCGACTGGTATGTGGTGTCGAGATCGACCGCAGCCCATTCCACCTTGACCATTGACGATTTGTCCTCCGCCCGGCTCATCAAGGCGCAAGAGCGGATTGCAGGCCGCGAGCTGTTTTGGCTTGCCGGGCCAAGGTCGGTTCAGCATGACGGCGCCGATTCCGAGACCGCCCTGAGCGTCCGCATCGGTCATGACGGCTATCGCGAGCGCTTCGGCCTCCTCCATCGCAGGCGGCTGACGCTTCGCAAGTCCGGCCTCGAGTTCGAGGGGTACGATCAGCTTTCGGCCATCGGCGACAACGCCATCGATTCCAAGGCGCACTTCACGGTCCGCTTTCACTTGCACCCGCGCGTCTCAGCGCAGCTTTCGCGCAACACAAATGCCGTGGCGCTGACGACCCCTGGCGGCCAGGTTTGGCGCTTTCTCGCCGAAGGCGCGGACCTCGACGTCGAGGAAAGTATTTTTTTCGCCGACCCGATTTGCCTGCGGCGCTCCTTGCAGATCGTGCTCAAGGGGCCATGCACAAAGGCGGCTTCGGTCCAGTGGAAATTCGAGAAGGTGGCGCAGCAGCCGCGCCCCGTCATAGGCGGGGATCAGGTGCGTCGTTTTTCTCGATCTTGATTTCTTTCACCGCAGTTACACTTACGAGCCATGCTGAAACACCACGATTTTCCGGTCCGCCGGGCCCTCATCTCCGTGTCGGACAAAACGAATCTGGCCGAATTCGCCAAGCGGCTTGAGCTGCTTGGGATCGAGATCGTCTCCACGGGCGGCACTGCCACCTTCTTGCGGGACGCCGGGATACCGGTTCTTGCGGTATCGCAGGTCACGAATTTTCCGGAGATCCTGGAAGGGCGGGTGAAGACGCTCCATCCCGCCATTCACGGCGGCATCCTCGCCAATCTGGAGCAAAGCAGCGCACGCGATGCGCTGGCCGCGCACGGCATTGCGCCCATCGGGCTTGTTGTGATCAACCTCTACCCCTTCGAGGAGACGGTCAAGCATAGCGCGAACGATATCCAGACGATGATCGAGACGATCGATGTCGGCGGCCCTGCGATGCTTCGCGCCGCGGCCAAGAACCACGGCATTGTTACCGTCGTCTGCGATCCCGCCGATTATGACGCCGTGGCGGACGAACTTTCGGGCGAAGCGAGGACGACGGCGCTGGCGACGCGCCGCCGGCTTGCGGCCAAGGCCTTCGCGCGCACGGCGGCGTATGACTCGGCGATTGCAGCTTGGTTCGCGTCGCAATCCGAGGAAGCCTCGCCCAATTCTTTTTCAATCACGGGCACGCTAAAGCAGGCGCTCCGCTACGGAGAGAACCCTCATCAGGAAGCCGGTCTTTACGAGTTTGGCGATCACTCCAATCCAGGCATCGTCGGAGCCGAGAAGGTCCAGGGCAAGGAACTGAGCTACAATAATCTCACCGATGCCGATGCCGCTTTCGAGCTGATCTCCGAGTTTGCGGCAGATCACCCTGCCGTGGCCATCATCAAGCACGCCAACCCGTGCGGGGCGGCTGTGGGCGGCTCGATTTTGGAGGCTTACAGGAATGCTCTGGCCTGTGACCCTGTGAGCGCGTTCGGCGGGATCGTGGCTTTGAATGGCACGCTGGATGAAGAGGCCGCTCGCGTGATCCTGAAGATCTTCACAGAGGTTGTCATCGCGCCATCCGTAACGCCGGAAGCGCGGCGTGCCTTCTCAAGCAAGCCGAATGTGCGCTTGCTCTCAACCGGAGGCCTTCTGCCTCGCAAGAACCGGGCTCCCTATTTCCGGTCCGTCGCCGGTGGATTTCTTGTCCAGGACGCCGATATGGCCGGGCTCGATGAACACACCATGCGTACGGTGACGAAGCGCGAGCCGACCGGAGAGGAGCGCGCGTCACTGATCTTCGCCATGCGCGTCGCCAAGCATGTAAAGTCCAACGCCATCGTGTTTGCGAAGGATGGAGCGACAATCGGCGTCGGCGCCGGGCAAATGAGCCGGGTGGATAGCGTGAGGCTCGCCGTCTGGAAAGCGCGCGAGGTCGCCGCCGCGGCGAAAAAAGACCCCGATCAGGCGCTTGCGGGCACGGCTGTCGCTTCCGACGCTTTCTTCCCGTTTGCAGATGGGTTGCTGGCGGCGGCGGATGCGGGCGCTACGGCCATCATTCAACCGGGCGGCTCGATGCGGGACGCGGAGATCATCGCGGCTGCGGATGAGCGCGGCCTCGCCATGGTGTTCACCGGCGTCCGTCATTTCCGGCACTAAACCATTTTGGCTCCAACGGATCGCCCGTCTTCCCGGAAAGGAGGAGCCTTATCCGGGACCGCCACACGTTGAAGCGTATGCCATTTTCGATCCCAGCCGCGCCTTCTTGCCCGGGGGAACACGGCCCTGTCTCCTGCGTTGCAGTTTTACAGGTGAAGAGCCGTATGCCCACCCTTGCCTCTAGGATAACTGGTGAAGTTTGCTCTGATCCTTTCTAAACCGCCAACGACAGGGGGTGCGCCCCGAAAAGCCAGAAGTGGAAATGCAGAACTGTTGCCCACGCAATCACAGCGGCGGCAATCTTCCACCAGCCAATAGCCTTCAGGCTAAATCGAGCCCTGCCCTGCAGGATCGCCGCAAAGGGGAAAAACGAGGTCTTGGCTTCGAAGGCGGCCCAGCCTGGAACCGTGTCGCGCTTGCGGATCTGTTGCAGCCAGCTCCCGATAAGGGCGGTGGCGGCAATTGCGCCAAAAAACAGAAAACCGCGCCAAGTCGCCTGCGAAATCAAATGCGTAATGCCCCAGATCGCCGCCCCCCACATGACGGGGTGGCGCGTTATCGCAAATATGCCATCCGCGATCTTAGGATTCTCCAGCGCCTGTGCCCCGATGGGGGTAGACGGGTTTGGCGTCAGTAACCCGCCGAACAACAAGATGAAGGAAAAAAGGATCAGCACGGCTTGAACCCAGCGCCACCACTCAGGTGCGAGCCAGAGCTTGTCGCCGTAAGGCGCGACGTTGAATTGATGGATCAGCCAATAAAAAGAGATCAGCGATACGATAGAAAAAATGGCTGTGTAAGCGCCTTCGCCTGCGATCGCGATGGCGCGGGGCCGAAGCGGCGTCGAAGGAAGCATGTGCAGGAGGAAAAACCAGCATGCTGCCGCTATCAACGCGCCCAAAGCGTCCTCCCGCAATGAATTTGCTCGTACTACCCGCGCCCCTGCGAGGTCGGCAGCTGAGTTCTAATGCAACCGCTTCTTGATGCGGTCCAGGCTGGCTGTGATCGAATTCTCGGCGACCTGCCCGGACATCTTCTGCTCGATCAACTGCTCCGCCGCTGAAACCGCAAGCTCCGCTGCCTGCGCCCGAATCTGCTTGCGCGCCTTCTCTTCCTCAAGCTTGATCTTCTGTTCCGCCACATTGAGGCGGCGGCCGATCATCTCATCAAAGGATGTGCGCGCTTCCTTTGCGTAGGCCGCGGCCTCGCGTTCGGCCTGAGCCAGGATTTCCTCCGCCTCGACCTGGGCGTTCTCGGCGCGCTTCTTGTAATCGGCGAGAAGCGCTTCCGCTTCAGTGCGGAGTTTGCGCGCTTCTTCCAACTCTCTGGCGATCGCGGCGGAGCGCTGGTCAAGCGCTTTGACAACTCTGCCAGGCAGCTTGTAGTAAAGGACGACGCCCACGAAGAGGATAAAAGCGATAGCGACCCAGGTTTCAGGATCCAAGAATATGGCGGGGTTCATGCTCGTTACTCCTTGGACCTCTGACGCAGAGCCGCCTTCACTTCCGTATCGCTGACTTCCATCCCCGCGAGCTCTTTCACGATGTCGCTCACAACTCCGGCGGTCATCGCCTCCATCTCGCCCGCGGCGCGCTCAAGAAGGTTCTGAACTCGTTTCTCGGTTTCGGCTGTCTTTTCGGCGAGTTGGTTGTCCAGATCCCGGCGCTTGTCACCGAGTTCAGCGCCGAGCTTTTCCCGCGAAGCGCGGATCGTGCCGTGACCCTTGGCCTTCGCAGCCGCAAGCTCGGCCTCGTAGCGCTCAGCCTCCTTGTCGGCATGGTGCTGAGCGTCGCGCGCCGCTTGAATATCGCCTCCAATTTTGGCCTTGCGGTCCTTGAGGACGCGCTCGATGCGTGGAAGCGCGAGCCCCGAAAGCGCGAAATAGAAAAGCGTGAAGATGATCGCCAGCCAGATTAGCTGTGGGGCCCAATCACCGGGTTGCAGTTGAGGCATGGGTCTAGCCGCCTATGCGATGAATGATGGCGCCGCCCTTTGGCTGGCGCCAATCTTCAATATTAGAATACGAACAGAAGGATGAGCGCGATAACGAGACCGAACAGACCGGTCGCTTCGGCGAGCGCAAATCCAAGAAGAAGGTTCGGGAACTGGCCGGGAGCCGCAGTCGGATTGCGGAGCGCGCCCTGCAGGAAGTTGCCGAAGATGCTGCCGATGCCGACGCCGGCGCCGATAAGGGCCGAGCAGGCGAGGCCCGCGCCAATGAGCTTGGCTGCTGCTGGATCCATGAAACATTCTCCTATTCGATGGACTGGTGGGGAGGTTGCGAAGTGGTTAGTGCTCGGATGCGTGGAGGGCGTCGTGCAAATAGATGCAGGAGAGAACCGCGAAGACATAGGCTTGCAGGAAGGCGATCAAAACTTCAAGGCCCATGAGCAGAACCATGAAGAGGAAGGGTACGCCGCCAGCCAGGTAGCCGATGCTGGTGCCCAGCCCCACAACGAAGCTGCCGAACACGGCGAGCATGGTGTGTCCGGCCATCATGTTCGCGAAAAGACGAACCGAGAGGCTAACCGGCCGCGTGAAGTAGGAGATGATCTCGATCACCGTGATAAGCGGCAAGAGCCAGATCGGAACGCCCGAGGGAACGAACAGCTTCAAAAAGCCGAAGCCATTTTTGAAGATGCCGATCAAGGTCACGCCGATAAAGACGAAAGCCGCAAGCGCGAAGGTGACTATGATGTAACTCGTGACCGTGAAGGCGCCGAGGCCCGGGAGCGGGATCATGCCGAGCACATTCATCGACAGCACGAACATGAAGATCGTGAAAATCACCGGGAAATAGGGCATCCCCGCGCTGCCCGCGTTCTGCCGAACCATGTTCGACACGAACTCGTAGGTGATTTCGCTTACGGATTGCAGCCGGTTCGGAACCGCGGAGGCGCCGCTCATGCTGTAGAGGAACAGGGCCGTGACAAACGTTGTCGCCATGACCATCCACAACGCCGAGTTCGTAAACGAGGCGTCGTAGCCGAACAGATAAATTGGATATAAACGGTTAATGACGAACTGATGCATGGGGTTGAAATCATGCCCCCCATGGCCGCCTTCCGCCGCTGCAGCGTGCGCTGCGCTAATGAACCAGTCTATCATTGCAATCCCTGCCGGCGCCGAAAGCCGGGCCGCTTCTACTTTTCACCCATCTCGCGCGCCGCGCGGAAGACGTTCAAGAACCCGGCAGCGATGCCGAGAAAGAGAAACACTATCAAGAAGAAGGGATTCGTAATGAACCCCAACTTTGGCATGAGCAGGTTATCCAACGCCCACCCTATGAAGCCCCCGACGAACACGCCAGCCACCAGCTCGGTGGAAACCTTGAAGGCTTTGCCCAGTGTCGAGCTTCTCTTGTCAAGCTCCGCATCGGACATGCCCTCGCGCTTTTCATCCTCCGGTTCGAGCTTTCGATCCAGCTCACGAAGCCGCTCTCTCAAGCGATCGCTTGACTCGGGCGAAAGCTTTCGTCCATCTTGATCGCCGTCGCCGGTGGAAGACATCAGAACCCGATCGCGGTGGGGATAAACAAGCGCGTAAGAATTTCCTGCTGTTTCTTAAGCCAGCGCATAAAGCGAAGTCAAGCGCGCGTCTTCTTTCCGCGTCCTTAAGCGGCAGTCATCCGGGGGAAATTCTCATTTAACGAGGGCGAGGGCCACCCCGTCATGGCCCTTGACGCCGACGCTTTGGACTATCGTAGCATCCACGCCAGGGTGTTTCGATAGCGCGTCCAGAAAGCGCTGAATGCCCGCCACGCGCGAATCCGATTTTCCGGCGTCGGGGTCGATCACTGCGCCATAGCGGATGACGTTGTCCGCGGCGATCAGCGTGCCAGGCCGCGACAGCTTGAGCGAAAGCTCGAAATATTCGAGGTAGGCTTCCTTGTCCGCGTCGATGAAGATGAGGTCGAACGGCGCCTCCCCGGCGGCAATCAGTTCCGGCAGGACCTCGAGCGCAGGTCCTTCGCGAACCTCGACCGCGCCGAGCAGCATGGCGCGCGCGAGGTTTCGCCGCGCGATCCTCGCGTGGGCGGGGTCGATTTCAAGCGTGACGAGGCGTCCATCCTCGGGGAGCGCGCGGCCGAGCCAGATGGCGCTGTATCCGCCGAGCGTGCCGATCTCCAGAATGCGGCGGGCGCCAGCCAGCCTTGCGAGCATATAGAGAAATTTCCCGAGCACCGGCGAAACGCTGATCTCCGGCATCCCGGCGGCGCTCATTTCCTGTAACGCGCTGGTCAGCGCGGCATCCTCATTGGCGAACAAGCCTGAGATGTAGCCGTCAACGGCGGAGAAGATGTCGGTCTCAGTCATGCGGAAGGTCCTGTGTGGGGTGGCGGAGTGATTTTGCGGGAGAGTTCTCTCTTTGTATTTGACAAACCGGGCGCGCGGCCAAAGTTTTTGCGTTCGGTGTTGTCGCGAGGTTTCCTTGAGCAATCCTAAACACAAGACGCCCCCCTTCTCGCGCGAGATGGAGTTTCAATACGGTGTGCTCGAACGCACGGCCCCGGGCTTGCGGCGTATCGTCTGCAACAACCCGAGCCCTTTCACCTTCAAGGGCACGAACCTTTATGTGATCGGCGAAGGGAGGGTGGCGGTGGTCGATCCGGGCCCGGCGTCCGGCGATCAACTCGATATTCTTTGCGATGCGCTGAAAGGCGAGACGATTACGCACATCCTCGTCACGCACTGCCACGCCGACCACAGTGGCGCCGTGGATGCGCTGAAGGAACGGACGGGCGCGCCCACGCTTGGCATGCCGCGCCTCGCAGGCGCTCCTTCCGTCGGGGCGAAGGGGCCATCGGGGCGAAGCTACATCGTGCCCGTCGCTTTTGATATCGCGCTTCAGCATGGCGGCCGCGTCGAGGGCGATGGATGGGAGCTGCAGGCCATTCACACGCCGGGGCACGCGCCCGATCACCTTTGCTTCTTCATGCCACGTGAGAACATCCTGTTCTCGGGCGATACTGTCATGGGCTGGAATACGACCGTCATCGCCCCGCCGGAGGGGAACATGGGCGATTACATGCGTTCGCTCGATTTTCTCATAGAGAGGAAAGAGGCCGCCTACTATCCCGCCCACGGTTCGCCCATTCACGAGCCGCAACGGTTTGTCAAGGCGCTGATCTTCCACCGCCGTTGGCGCGAGATGGAAATCGTCGAGTCGCTGCGTGCAGGGCTGAGCACAATCGGCGAGATGGTTCCCCGCATCTATAACGGCCTCGATCCCTCGCTCACCGGCGCGGCCGCGCTGGCCGTGTTTGCGCATCTCGAATACATGGCCGAGAAGGGAACGGTGACGGCCCGGAAGCCGGGGCCGCTTACCATGGACCAGGAGTTCGCGCTCGTGGAACAGCACTAAGCGAGCCGGCAGCCACTTATCTCAAATTTTATTGCAAGTTATTTCAAATAAAACGCCATAAAGTGAACAATATTTCACTATCAAAGAGTAAACGGCAGGTTTAGCTAACCGCGAAAAAGCTTCACTTGGGCTATCTGTCCTAACGTCGCGCCTCGCGCCCATGACGATACCGGTGAAACGCGGCTTCGGCTCCTCATCTTGGGCCGATTTAGTCCACTTCATGCCAAGACTACAACTTCGAGAAAAAGGAACCTATCCTTTGGTTGCCCCCGCCTTGCGTATCGCTTTAGCTATCATTTTGTGCACAGCCTTCACGACACCTGCCGCTCCGCAAGGACTTCTGGATTTTTTTAAATCCTTTTTAGCCGCTACCGTCTTTCCCGCTCATACATTCGAGAAAGCCCGAATAAAGACAAAGCAGGGCTACGGGGCCAAGGTGCACGGCAAAGTTAAAATCAAGGACAAAAGTTTTGATTTTGTTTCAGGTGGACGAGGCCGCGGCTCCGCGCCATTCGGCACCTATAAGATTGGACCGCTCAGCGGCTTCAAGAACTCCGAAAGGAACTTGGATTCCAGGTTATCAATTGAGCGATGCCTATGATCCTTACGTCAAGGACACGCGGACAGGCTTATTTATTCATCCCGGACATGACGCCTCCGCTGGCTGCGTAGCGATAAGGAAGGATGAATGGCCCTCGTTCGTTAAGGCCATGGAAGGAGCTGTGCAGGTTGGCCGCCCGCTAGCGATCCACCTTGGTCCAGAAAGCGAACCTGCGGAGAAACCTGTAGGCTGAGGGACTTCACTAAGCATCGTTCTTTACCGCATCGCGCCTCTGGCGCCAATCGCGTGAGGAGGGCGCGTTCCGAAAGATCCCTGAGATCAACGCTCAAGCAGATCCGCGGAATGAATTGAAATGCGCCATTCGCAGCAAGCATACAAATAGCCGGTTGGCCTGAAACTGGCTTTTAGACGATGCTCTATGCTTTCGCCTCCGCCTCATGTCCGGCTGGTCTTGAAGACCGAAGCGGTTTCGCCGTCGCCACGAAATATGCGCCCAGCGCGATCATCGGCAGCGAGTAGACAACGCCTTCCGAAAAGTAGGCTGTGGTGAAAAACTGCGCCATATCCCATTCCTTGAAGTATTCGGCGAAGATGCGGAACACGCCATAAGCCATCAGGAACACGCCGGTCGTCAGCCCCGGAGAGCGAAGAGACAGGCGGCTGTGCGTGAAATAGCGCAGGAGGAAGAACATCGCGACGCCTTCGAGAGCCGCCTCGTAAAGCTGGGTCGGATGGCGCGGCCCCAGGACATCGCCCTTGGCGAGGACGCGAGCCGGGAACTCCACCGCCCACGGCGCATCGGACAGGCGGCCGTAGATTTCGCCGTTGATGAAGTTGGCGATGCGGCCGAAGAACAGGCCGATGGGCGCCACCGCCGCCGACAGGTCCATCAACGAGCGGACCGGAATCGTGTTGCGGCGCGCAAACAGCCAGATGGCGAGGCCGACGCCCAGAAGGCCGCCGTGGAACGCCATTCCGCCTTCCCAAATCCGGAAGAATTGCAGCGGATGGCGGAACAGCATGCCCGGCTCATAGAAGAGAAAGAAGCCGAGACGCCCCCCAATCACAGTGCCAAGCGTCGCCCAGAACAGGAAGTCGTCGATCTGCTCGGGGCGCATGGGGCTCGGGCCGGCCCACAAGCGCTCCTCGGCGCAAAGCCGTCGCATATAAAGCCAGCCCAAGAGAAGGCCCGCCATGTAGGCGAGGCCGTACCATCGTATCGCGAGCGGGCCGAGATGGACCGCGACGGGGTCGTTGAAGGGGAATGCAATCGCCATCAGGTCCATGGAAGCCTCTAAAAGCGCGCCGTTTGCGCCCTCTTAGCAGGAAGGCATGGCGCTCGCCAAGCCACGGCGATCGGCTCAGAACGGAACGGCCCAGGCGGCGAACCCAACGAAAGCCGCCGCCGCGATGAATCCAGACGCGGCAAGGCGCGCGGCTACCTTCTTGGCATAGAGGTTGGAAATGCGCCAGGCAAGCGCGACGCACCATACGCATGCCGCCGCCATGAGCAAGGTCCGCACGGTCGCGATATAGGGGATCGCGATCCCTTCCACATGCAACTGGCTGAGCGTGGTCGCGAAAAGGCCGAGAAACACGCCGCAGGCCGCAACCGGGATCAGGCTCTGCGCCAGGTGATGAAAAGAGGCTCGGCGGAACTCTTTCGTATTCCGCGCCGTCATGACGCGGCTGGCCGCGGCCACGAGAAGAAGCACAGAGCCGCCGATCGCGAGCGTAACGGCGAGGAGATAGGCGAAGAGCATCGCGCCATCCAAGGGCGTCATCACGTCGTTCTGGTCGGGATAGCTCGTCAGCAGCCACCAGGGCGCTTGCGCGGTGAGGGGCCACATGATGCCGCGATCGATGAGCCATTCGGCAGAGGCCTGCTTGGCAGCGACGAACCAGGGGCTTGACGCCCAGTGGAAAGCGCCCGTCGCAAGGCCCATCATCCCGAACGCTATGAGCCAGGTCTCCCAGGGCCGGGGTTCGGAGCCTGCCACATGCACGATCTCATGGCCGGGCGCGCGCCGCGCCAGCGTCACGGCTCCGCGAAAGCCGCTGCACCGCCCGCACATATGGCAGTCGGCGCCGCCGCGCATCGTGCGAATGGGAACCAGCGGCGCGCAGTTGAGCCGCGCCGCGGCCGATGGCTTCGGCGCGCGATCCCATGCCTCATGATCGACCCGGAAATGCAGGGGAGCGAGCTTGGCGAGGAGGCCGAACACCCCGTTCACAGGGCACAAATAGCGGCACCAGACGCGCTTTCCGCGGCCGAAGGAATAGCCCACGGCCATCGCCGCAAGCGTGGAGCCGCCCAGGATCAGGAGCGCCGGCTTCGGATACTGATAAACGCTGACGAATTGGCCATAAGCCGTCGTGCCGAGGAAGGCGGCGAACGGCCATCCCTTCCACTTCATCCAATGCGGGATCGAACGGCCGCGGCCATGCCAGCTTACTGCCTCCGACATTGCGCCTTCGGGACAGAGCAGCCCGCACCACAGACGCCCGACAAGCACCATACTCAGGAGCACGAAGGGCCACCAGACGCCCCAGAAAATAAACTGGGCGAAAAGCGTTAGGTTGGTCCAGATATGCGCCGTGCGCTGCGGCGGCGGCAGAAATGCGGGGACGATGACCACAAAGGCGTACGCCGCAACAATAACCCACTGCACGGCCAGGATCGTTCGCTGATGCCGCTGAAGCCAATCGCCCGCTGCGGCAAGCCAGCGGTCAAGGCGGCTGCCCGACGGCCAGATCAAGAGGTCTTCGCCATACTCTTTCTCTCGGGCGCGGACGAGAAGATCAACCATCGAACCTGTATCCAGTAATGCGAGAGGCGCGTTGTTTTGCGGCCCTGTAATTAAAAAGGGCGCGGTGTCTGCAAGACGACTCCAAGGAAACAGACACCGCACCAGTACCGATTGCCGCCCAAGGCGGCAGGACATTCCTCATTTCGCGATCAGCAGCGCAGGCGGCGCGTCAGGCTGAAAATCGTCGAAAAACTTATATTCGCCGGCGTCCAGCGTGCGGATGATCAGCGGAGCTTCGCCGCCAGCCGGTACGATGACCTCTTTGCGAAGTTCCGTGCTCTCGAATTCGGCTGGCATCTTTCCCGTATTCTTCACGATGATCTTGAACCTTGTCTTCGCCGGCACCTCGATGCGTGATGGCGTGATGACGCCGTCCTTCATTTCGATCTGAAAAACCGGCTCATCCGCTGCCCGGCCCGCTGAGGGCGTCACGACGCAAAGGGCGAGAGTAAGCGCCGCCCGCTTCATCAATACCCGCCCTTTTTGCCGGCGCCGGCGTAAACGAACTCATAGTCGACGGTAAAGGTTTTGAACCAGGGGCCGACGCCGGTTTCCTTATCCACGTGCCTGCCGAAATGGGCGTGCGGGTTCTCGCTTGGCGGTTGTATCGTCAAGATAAGCTTGTATTTCCCTGGGCCGAAGAGCTTGACGTTATCGCCGTAATGGGGGCCGTCGTTCGCCACCATGGGCATGAATTCGCCTTTAAGGCTCTGCTTGTCGTCGAGCTTGACCAGTTCGAAGCCGACGCGGAGGTAGGGCATCCAATCGCCCTCCGCAAATCCGTTCGGATTGCCTTTGGCCGCCTTGATGTCCGCTTCAAGATGAACGTCGGACTCCTTCGCGTCGCGCATCATTCCCGGCGGGTCCATCTCGATGGGCTGAAGGTAGACGGCAGCGATGCGCATGCCCTCTTTCTCCTGGGCCTGCCCGATCGGATATTCCTTGGCCGCGGCGCCGAATGCGATGCCGCAAACGGCGAGTGTGACTATGCCAGCAATTCTTAGCTCCATCCCTTATCGCTCCCAATGCACGATCTTTGTTTAAAAATGAAATCGCGCGCCCCGCTTAACGCATATACCTATTGCCTCAAAAAGAACTCTAGGATTTACTCATAGCTAGCCGTCAAACTTGCAAGTCGCAAGATTTTTCTTTTTAAATTAGATCAATTCTAAAGTAGGTTCGTGCGCGTTACTGTTTTTTAGCCAAGACTATGTTCATAATATAGAGCGAGCGCGATTGCGGCCGCTTGGTTTCACGGCGTTTGCTCAGCTGCGTCAAATGCAACAAAGCCCCGCACTGGCTTGCAGGAGCCTGGCGCATTGACTAATTTGCCGCAGAACCAAGGCTCACGAGGGTATCGATCCATGACACAGACCACAGGCCGCTTTTTCGACGAGATCGCGAAGCTCATGACCGACGCCGCCGGCGCCGCCCAAGGCGTTCGCGCAGAGATGGAAACCGCCGCGCGCAGCCAGGCTGAGCGCTTCTTCCGAAGCATGGACCTGCCGCAGCGTGAGGAGTTCGAGGCCGTGAAGGCCATGGCCTTGAAGGCGCGGGAAGAAAACGAAAAGCTGGCGAAGCGGATTGCCGAGCTTGAGGCGGCTCTGGGCCGAGGGCAAGGTGCAAATGCACAACAGTCATAGGTTGAAAAGCGCTCTTTGCGAACTGCTCGGCAACACTGGTCACACTATTGTTTAGCCGCCGCCGTTTTCCCCGTGGAGAAAGTTGCGGATCGATTGCGCAAGACATGCGGATCACAGCATAGCCTCAAGGGACTTGATGCGGCAAAGCCCGGGCAGATGCAGCGTTTGCGACCGAAGGTCTGTGCGGATTTTTTGCTGCGCCATCAGAGGGGAAATTACGGATGGCCGCTGCCGGACAGGAACAGGATTACAATCGTGTTTCACACCCTGTCGATCTCATGGAGCATATTGCTTGCCTGCAGGATTGGGTTTTCGAGCGTTCGAGTGAAGACGAGTTGACTGTCTCCGTGGCGGGTTCGTGGTGCGATTACCATATCTCGTTCAATTGGCGCGATGACTTGGAAAGCCTGCACATGGCGTGTGCGTTCGACTTCAAAGTGCCGCGGAACCGCATGACGGAGATCTACCGTCTCCTCGTTCTCATCAACGAACAGCTCTGGCTTGGGCATTTCGACCTCTGGTCGTCCGATGGGCTCCTTCTCTATCGCCAGGGACTGATGCTGAACGGCGCGGAACCGACCGCCAAGCAATGCGAGGCGCTGCTCCAGGCGGCCCTCGATACCTGCGAGCGTTATTACCAATCTTTCCAATTCGTGGTTTGGGCCGGCAAGCGCGCCGAGGATGCGCTGGCGAGCACCATTTTCGAGACCGAGGGGCAGGCTTGAGCGAGAGCAGCGATAACCCTTCCATCTTTCTCATCGGCGCCGGCCGCATGGGCGGCGCTTTGCTTCGGGGCTGGCTCGCGGCGGGCTTCTCCGCCGACTCGCTCGCAGTCAGGGAGCCTCAGCCGTCGCCGGACATGGCGGCGCTGCTCAAGGCGAACGGGATCGCGGACCGGCCTTCGTCCACGCCGGACGTTCTCGTTATGGCCGTGAAACCTCAGATCATGGCGAAGGTTCTGGACGAGATTGCCGCGCATGGGGGGCCGCAAACGGCCGTGCTCTCGATCGCCGCCGGACGCACCGTCGCCAGCATCGCCCGCCACTTCCCGCCTAGCAAGGCTATCGTGCGCGCGATGCCGAACCTTCCTGCTGAAATCGGGCGTGGCATCACGGCGGCGTTCGGGAACCCGCATGTCGCTCCCGCTCAGCGCGACCTTTGCGGCAGGCTTCTCGGCGCATCGGGCGAGGTGGTCTGGATCGAGGATGAAAGTTACCTCGATGCCGTGACCGCCGTTTCCGGCTCGGGTCCCGCTTATGTCTTCTATTTGACGGAGTGCCTCGCCCAGGCCGCCAAGGATGCAGGATTACCGCCTGATATAGCTGGGAAACTGGCGAGGGCTACCGTGGAAGGCGCGGGCGAACTGTTACGGCAATCTTCCCTTTCGCCGGCTCAGCTTCGCGAGAACGTCACCTCACCAGGGGGCACGACCGCCGCCGGGCTCGCTATCCTGATGCGTGAAAGAGGCCTTCCGGATCTCCTGCGGGAAACGGTCGCCGCCGCCGCCGCCCGCTCCCGCGAGTTGTCGGAATAAGGAAACGCACTTATCCGGGACCGTCAAAACTCATGCGAAGGCAATGAGTTATGATTCCGGATGGGCCTGCGGCGTTTCCGGCATGACGAAAACCCCAATGCATCCCGAGACCGCTACTTCACCGTGATGGTGATTTTTTCCGAGGCCAGCGCGGGATCGTAGGGAATGTGGTTCCCGTCGCCGACCACAAGCTGCAGCGTGTGTTTCCCCGGCGCGAGCGTGAGCGTCGTCTCGGTCTGGCCCTTGCCAAAATGCTTGATGGTATCGTTGGCGGGCAGGGGCGCGAGCGCCTTTCCGCCCGTGGGCACGTCGGTATCGATAAGGATGTGGTGATGCCCCGTCTGAGGCTTGTCCGTGCCGGCGGGAGCGATATCAATCCCCTGCACGCCCATCACAACCTTAACCGGACCCGAAATCTCCGCGCCATTCTTGGGCTCGACGAAATAAACCTTGGCGCCGGCGGGCCAGTGGGCTTGCGTCGGCTCGCTGGATGCGGCGTGCGCGGCCAACTGAGCCAGCGCGATGGCTGCAACAAAATAAATAAGGCGTTTCATGGCGTTCCTCTGTTGAAGGCTTCGCTGCAGATCGAGAGGCGAAGGTGCAGCGATTAGCGGCAATGCGGAAGGTTTTTTAAGCGGATGAGGAACTTTCGGCGTTGAACTTTTCGCGATGACGCCAAACCCCGCATCCGGCTCGGATATAGACGTTTATCGTGAAAACAACCGGGAGGCTCCTTAACTTCCCTAAGGGTGCTTTAGGCATCCGCCCTAGAAGGCAATGACCATGACGAAACTTGCATTTCTAGCCGCAGGCGCGCTCGCGCTTTTCGGGGCCGGCGCTTCGCAGGCTCATGACTATCACACCGGAGACCTGACCATCTTTCACCCCTGGGCGCGCCCCGCCGCCGAGGGCCAGAACGGCGCCGTTTATCTCAGTATCAGGAACGGCGGCAAAGACGCGGAGACGTTCGTCTCGGCCGAAAGCCCTGATGCGCAAAAGGCCCAGATTCACGAAACGCGCGAAGAAAACGGCGTGATGAAAATGCGCGCCGTGAAGGAAGGCGTCGAAATCAAACCCGGCTCCTCGCTCGAGTTCAAGCCGGGGGGCTATCACATCATGCTCATCGACCTGAAAAAGCCGCTGGAAGAGGGGGCAATGGTCCCGCTCAAGATCACGCTCGCGAAGGCGGGCACGATCAACGTGGATGTCAAAGTGGAGAAGCCGGCGCCTGACGCCGCGGAGGCGATGCCCATGGATATGCACGGTATGAAAGGCATGGATCACTCCTCACATTAATTAATTGTTTAGTCTGCGCCCTTGATCGGAAGTCGCGTTGCGTCCAACGTGGCCATTCCCTGGTTGTTTCTTCATTGCAAGAAATAACAGGAGAACCCCAATGGCAAATTACGCAACGCGCCACATGCTGGCTGCGGGCGCCGCAATGCTTGGCTTCGGGCCGAAGGTGGAAAACACCCACGGGCCGTTCACCCTTCCTCCCCTTCCCTACGCCTACAGCAAAAACGAACCCGCCATCGATAAGCAAACCATGCAGTTGCATCACGACAAGCATCACGCAGCCTATGTGAATGCCCTCAATCAGGCCGCGTCCAGCGGCGGCAGTTGGACAAGGAAGCCTTTGCAGGACATTCTCGCGAGCCTCGGCTCGGCGCCGGAAAGCGTTCGCGCGACGGTCCGCAACAACGGCGGCGGCCATGCCAATCACACCATGTTCTGGGAGATCATGGGCGGGCGCGGCGGAAGGCCGAGCGGCGACGTCGCTGCCGCCATCGACCGCGATCTGGGCGGCTTTGGCGCTATGCAGAATACCTTCAACACCGCCGGGCAGAAGATTTTCGGCTCGGGCTGGGTTTTCGTCACCGTGGACCGGGCGGGCAAGCTGGCGCTCACAACGCGGCCCAACCAGGATACGCCGTTGATGGACGGCGCGCGCGTCCTGTTCGGCAACGACGTCTGGGAACACGCCTACTACCTCAAATACCAGAACCGCCGCGCCGATTACCTGCAAGCCTGGTGGGGTATCGTCGATTGGGCGAAGGTCGCCGCCCGTTATGCAGCGGCAAGGGCCGGAACTCTTACCATCTGAGCACGCATTCCTCGCTGCGCCGAAAAACTCGGCTTGTCGCCGCCTTCCGGCCGCCGACGCGAAATTTCTGGGCCGCAACCGGTGATGCTCTGCCTTGAGCAAATCCGGGCGGCCCTTTGAGTCAAGCGACCTGTTCCAAAGGGCAGTCGGCTTTTTGCATGGTCCATGCGAATAGCGGCATGCAGGTCGAACCCTTCGGAGAAGCTTGCGCTTCGTTGGCGGGATCTTGGGCGAAAGCGCCTTGCTAACAGGTTAACGGCGACAACATATTGATTTTGCTGTGAAAATTTCGAGAAGGAATGCCGTTGTTGACGCGCGCCATGCTGACGAAAGGCGTGTGGCTCGTTAACACTTCATATTTAACGGACTTTTCAGCGTCCACTTTCGTCCAAAAATACACTCTGTTAACCTTGCCGTTTTGACCAGAAAAGCTGATCCTTTTCAAGGTGTTGAGTGGGTTTATCCGTAACCAGCGAACGCGGGCTGCTCCATTTTTTGGGGTTTCGTTAAGCAAGTTCAGACCGGAAATAAATCCTAGTGCGCCGAAATTAACTATATTGGGTTAACGCTATGCCACGAAGGTGCGGCTTACCATTGAAGCGAACGACGAGCGGCGTCCCGGATGACACTCCTATAGGCCGACGACGAAAATCTCGCCCTGAAAGCTCTGCACGACGCCAAGCTGCTGATCGCCGCCGGTCAAGAGATCGAGCCGCTTCTCCATATAGGCGGTCAGGTCCGACATTGAGATCACGCCATTCCGGTCGGTGTCGGCGTCGTCGTCGGACAGCGCATCGAGCAAGACCTTGGTGAAAGCGCCATGCCGCCATGCCTCGTCTTCGCGCGAGAGCTTGTCCGCCTTGGAGGATGTCAGGACGGTGACGTTGCCAGCGGCGACAGCGGAGCTCAACAGGCTCGCGCTCGGCCGCGCCATCGATCAGCCCGGCGGAGCGGCAGGCATCGAGCAGAACCAACACCCGGCCATGGCGCGAGAGGTTCAGGATTTCTCGTTGGAACTCAGACGCCGGAATTGCGGAATACTTGAAGGACGCTTTCGTGCCGGTGTCCACGCCGTGGGGGACCAAATAGAATTGCTCGTCCTTCACCGCGCCATGGCCCGAGAACATGACAACCGCCATGTCCTGGCCGCCGCCCCGCGCCATGTTGCGCTCCGTGTCTTCCAACGCTCTGAAAATGCCGCCCTTGTCGCCGCGCCATCGACCAGAAACTGCGGCAGAACCTCGGCATAGAGGCCGCCGCCTTGCGTGTTCAGGAGCGCGCTCGCCACGTCTTCGGCATCCTTGTGCGCAAATTTCAGCGCCAGCCCGGCTGCCTTTTCCCCGTAGTCGCTGACGCCGACGGCGAGCACATGCAGCCGCGCGCCCGGCGCTTTCGCCGCTCCGGTCCTGATCTGCACTTCGCGCCGGGCGGCTTTCATGTCGGCGATGCCGAGCGCGCGGGCCGTTTCCAGCTCTTGCAACAAATAGGGCAGCGCATCCGGCCGCCGCATTCTTGGAATGTCGGAGACAGGAACGGTTTTGGCCGCGGCATCGAAACCGCTGTTCACATGCCAGCGCAGCACGCCGAAGGCGCCCGGCGTCGCGCCGTAAAAGCCTTCGGGCGTCCAGGCCACCCAGTTCTGCTTATCCGCGAGCACGTACAGAGCGAGCAACTCGCGGCCATCGTCCATCCGATGCCAGCGGATGGTTCCATCACCATAGGCTGCAACCACCAAACGGCCATCGCCGGCGATATTGACCGCCCAGGCAGCGCTCCGGCACATTCGCGACGCCACAGGAGTTCACTCTTCACGTTGTAGGCTCGCAGAAACCACTCTGTACCAAGCACGAAACGGCTTCCGTCTGGATGGACGGCGAAGCTCCGTGAACGCTCGTAGGGTTCGAGCGCAATCGGCTGGCCATCCAGGGTTGGATGATAGTCGTTTTTCCAATGCTCGAGAGAAAGCCCGTCCTGCTTCGGCCCGCTTGTTTTGTCATCGGCATCGGCGGATCCTGGCCGAGTTTGCGTGCGGGCAGATCGAAGCGTAGTGGAGACTTGCTCCGCCGTATGCAAAGCCGAAATCGGCAATCGCGCCTTCAGCCGACATGGCCAGCGTTTTGTCTTGATGCCGAAAGTCGGCCTTGGGAGAAGAACGCGCCCAGCGAACGCTGCCATCAGTTTCCAGGACAGCGAGAAACGGATCCCGGCTGCGACCAGGATGGCCGCCATCTGGAAGGGCCGCAAGGCCGCGATCGCAGTCTGATTCCCGGCCGGCAAAACGCGCCGACCGCCTTGCCCGCGCCAGCCCAGGCTAGAACGGGACAGCCCGATTTTTCCTTATATCGGTGTCCGCGGCCTCCAGCAAAAAGTACGTTTCCATCCGCCGACCACCCCACTTCCATCAGGCTACCAGACACCAAGCCCTCCAGGCTTGGTCCAGGCAGCGACGCCAGCGACTGTCCATCGAATAAGTCCACAGCATTCGCATCATGGTAGCCCACGGCAAGCGTCGCGCCGCCGGGGCTGAAGGCAACCCGAATTGGTTCATTCCCGCTTGCGCCATTCTTTGGAGGACAAATAGGCCTGAAGGCGCTGTTATAGAGCCTGATCATGCCGTCACGGCTTGTCGTAGCAAGCCGGGCATCGGCAGCGAATGCGCTGCCATAGATGTCATCTCCGTAATCTGTGTCGCGGAAGACTTCGGCCCATTCCTCATTGCGGTCGAAAATACGGAGTCCGTTGTCTCCGCCAAGCCCAGCCGCGAGATATCTGCCATCCGGGGAGAAAGCAAGACTGGCAGTAACGTTAGGTAGGTTTGAAATGACGTAGGCTATCTTGCCGGTTCTTCCTTGGAACAAGTAGATCAAGTGCTCGGCCACCGCCCTTTGTCCACCCGCCAGCAGCCACAACTTCGCCATCGGGGCTCATTGCAACAGCAAAGGCTTTTCCCATGTGGCTCGGCCCCGCCGGCATGCGAATTGTTCGCAGAAGCTTGCCATCGGCTAGCGACCACACGCGAACCGTCTTGTCGTGGGAGCCGGTCACCGCGAGGCACCCGGCTGCGTCCACCGCGACCGATGTGATCGGCGCGGTGTGCATGCCGGGATCGACCACCAGCACCGGCTGGTCGTAGAGCGGCGTCATCGCGGCGGGGGCGGCCTCAGCCATGAGTAGCGTCCTGTGCAAAGCATTTCGACCGCGTCAACGGATCGCCACTGGCGTCATCCCGGAAGGGCGGAGCCCTATCCGGGATCGTAACATACTGAAGCGCTTACTTTTTTACGATCCCGGCTCGCGCTTCGCTTGGCCGGGATGACGAAATGCTCCGAGGGGGGCCATCTCTTGACTGGATTAGCGAAGTCTGATTATGCCGCCTTCACCTCGGCGAAATCCAGCCAGCGCGCGGCTTCGAGCTGCGTCTGGATCGTCTTGCGCGTCAGCTCACCGTCCGCTCGGAAATTGTTGTAGAGAGCCGACACCGCATCCAACAACGGTTTCTGCAACTGCTCGATTGCGCCCTTCAAGATCTCGCTGAACTCCTTCGTGCCCTCCAATGAGGGAAGCTGGCTTTCGGCCATATTGCGAAGCTTGGCGAGGCCGCTCACGGTGCGCTCGACTCTCTCCTGCAGGCTCGACAGGGCTTCCGGCCGGCCCTTTGCGGAGACGGCCACGATCAACCCGGCGATGACGGCGTCGGCCTCGGCCTTCGCATCGGAATAGATCAGCTGAGCGCGAGCGATATTGCTGCTGCCGCCGAACTTCTTCAGGATCGCCACGCTCGTCTCCGCCTTGGTGCGCGCGGCCGCCAGTTGAGCCACGGCATCCGCCCATGTCATCTTCGCCACGGCGATTATCTCCTTTGGCAAGAAGCATTCGACTAAAATAATACATGGATTAGGGGGCTCGGCGCTCAAGGTCAAGCCTGCGCCCGAGGAGCGCGTCGCGTCGATGCGCCGGAGCCGCCGCCGCCATCCCGAAACGCGTGCCTTTTTGCGGTCCCGGCTCGCGCTTCGCTTGGCCGGGACGACGAAGTGTGGGGCGAGCGGCGTTTGTGCCGGATCAACGAAGTTTGCTTGGGCGGGAACGCTGGTCAAGAATTGTGGACCGCTTGTAACTTCCGCGCAGGAGGACGGGCGCTTAAATTGGGAATCATACAAGCTTGCACAAGGTGCGTTTCCGGCCGCGAATGACAACGCGCCATAAAACAGGCTTCAGAGCATTGCAGAACTGTCAATAGAAGCGGCGTCAGGCCATGCGCTGCTCTTCTGGTGAAGCCGAGAGGGATGGATTTGGGCCGCCTGCTGGTTACATTTGGCACGTTACTCGTCCTTGTGCTTGGCGTGGCTTTTGCCGCGCCCGCATTCATGGACTGGAACGCCTACCGGCCGGACATCGAGAAGGCGGCCTCGGCGCTGCTCGGGCGCAAGATCAGCATCATCGGCGACATCGACATTGCGCTCCTGCCGGAGCCGCACCTTCACGCGAAAAAGGTCGCGGCGGAGGGCGACGCGTCCGAAGCGGCGCAGATGACCGCCGAAGCGGTCGATCTTACCCTGTCGCTTCAAGCCCTGTTCAACGGGCAGGTGGAGGCAAGCCGGCTCAAGCTCTTGAACCCGTTTCTCATCCTCGACATGTCAAAGCCGCTGAAAAGCAGCTCCGCGCCCAAGGCTGCGCCAATTGCGCTCGCGGCGGGCTTGACGAGCCTGGAAATCGAGGGAGGCCGCATTTCGGTCTATCCGGATGCCGGCCAGGCGCAGGCGCTGATCCTCGATGGCGTTGACGGAACTCTGCTCGCGCCGCCGCCCGGCAACGCTTACCGTTTCACCGGGCGCTTCTTTCAAAACAGCCAGCGCTTCGATGTGAAGTTCACCGCGACGCCGCACGGCAAGGGCGTGAAGCTCGCGGGGACGGCGGCGAATGTTGCGTCAAAGGCGGTGTTTCAGGCCGATGGGGTGCTGAACACGGCAGGCGCTCCGGTTTTCGAAGGAACGCTGGCGCTTTCTGCGCCTCGGGCGCTCACCGGAGCGCCTTTTGAAATCCAGGCGAAGGCGGGCGCGAAACTCAACCGCGAGGGGCTCGCGCTCTCCGATCTCGCGCTGACGATGGACCCGGAGAACAGGGCGCAAGTCCTGACCGGCTCCGCAAACGTGACCTTTACGCCCGCGATGGCGGATATCACGGTGCAAGCTCGCACGCTCGACGCGGACGCGCTCATGTCTGGCGGCGGGTCGGGAGAATCCCCGGGCGCGCCTGCCGGATGGGGCAGCTTTCGAGCCGCGGCGGAACAGATGGCGTGGCTTGTCCCGGATGTCGGTGTGCATCTTATCCTGGCGCTCGATCAAGTCCAGCTCCGGGGAGACCCTATCGAAGGCGTCAGGTTCGACGGGACACGGACAGCCGAGAAATGGTTGTTCGAGGATGCCGGGGCGACGCTTCCAGGCGAGACCGGAATCAAGCTTACAGGCGCCCTCAAACGGGCGGGCGGGAAACCGGAACTCATGGCGCGCCTCGCCATCGAAGGCAAGAACCTGAGCCGCCTCAATCGCTGGATCGCGGTAGCCCCGGCCAACGCCAGGCCGGCGCCTCCGAGAGCCTTCGCGGCGAGCGGCTTGTTCACGCTTTCCGATGGCGTCACGGCCTTTACGGATGTCAAAGGCGATGTGGACGCCACTCCGTTTACCGCGAGCTTACGCCTTGAAAAAGCGCCCCTTCCAAAGCTTAAAGCCTCGCTTTCGGGCGACAGTTTTGACCTGACCGGCCTCGAGATCGGGCGATCCAGCGCGGGCGCTTTGTCGAGCGAGAGCGTAAAGGCGGCCTGGCAGGCGGTCCTGGCGCAGCTGGCGCCGGTTCTAGGCGACGATCCGGCGAACATCGGCACGGCCGATATCGATATTGCCGCCGGGAGCA
Source organism: uncultured Alphaproteobacteria bacterium (assembly GCA_963764115.1). GTDB lineage: Bacteria > Pseudomonadota > Alphaproteobacteria > Rhizobiales > Rhodomicrobiaceae > Rhodomicrobium. The sequence continues at coordinate 28,678 of CAVXRT010000002.1, read as the reverse complement.
TAAAGACGAGCTTCATCGAAGCAAAGAACGTCGGGATCCAGCTGAAGTTCGATCCGGATTTGCTGACGGTCACGAAATTGAGCGCCGAGGCCGCCGAGGGGCTGGCTTTGCATGGAGAGGGCGTTGTTCCGCTGCGGAGCGGAGGCCAGGGCCGGTTCGATGGCCGCCTCGATGCGGGCTCGCCGCAAGCGGTTCTGAAGCTTGCCGCCTTGGCGGGGTACGATGCCGATAGCATGGCGGGGCGTCGCGCCGAAGACCTCGCTCCAGCCAGCCTCGCGATCAACTCGAGCGCTGAGGGACAGGGCAGCGCATCGGTGCAGCTCAGCGGAAAACTTGGCGCGGCTCGCCTCGATGGCCGCGTCCAGCTGAAAGGCAGTCTTGCGGAATGGCGGGCCGCTCATTTCTCGGGGCAGATGGCGCTCTCGGCGATCGAGGGCGACAAGCTTGTCGCGCTTCTCTTCCCGCAGGCGGGATTGAGCCCTGGCGCTTCAAATTCCCAGGGCACGATCGCGATCCGCGCCAACGGCACGTCGGAGCGGCTCGATACGTCAGCCACCGTCAAATCCGCCCTGTTGCAAGCCCAGATCGACGGGGCGGCGGCTTTCACGGGGCAATCGTTTTCCTTCACCGGCAAGGCGCAAGGCTCAAGCCAGTCTCCAGAGCGGTTTCTGCCGCCGGCCCTTTTGGCGCTGCTTGGCGGCGAACCGCGAGCCAATCTCAGGGTGGAGACCAATCTGGCCTACTCGCCAGGGCACATCGATGCATCCAGGCTCAAAGCCGAGTCGCTGAAAAACGTCGTCACGGGTCATCTCGTCATTGGCGGGGCGGATCGCGCGACGGAGGTTGACGCGGACCTGAAAGCGGATCAGCTCTCGCTTCCCGCAATCCTCGGCTACCTGCTCGCGCAGCCGACGGATCGAATCGCGGCTGCTATGCCTGCCGCGATGCAAGCGTCTTCCCCCGACATCTGGAGCAACCGGCCTTTCGCTCTGAATGCGTTCCAGGACACGACGGCGAAGATTATGCTCGCCGCGAAGACGATGAAGCTCGGCGAAACATTTTCGCTCTCGGATGCGCAGCTGGCGGCAACCCTGGAAGATGGCCGTCTCGAAGTGCAAAAGCTCGAAGGCAAAGCGCTCGGCGGCGATCTCACAGCCCTGCTCAGCCTTGATGCGCGCGGAACCGTTGTCGCCACCACTGCGACAATCGCTCTCGCCAAAGCCGACCTGTCCGCCCTTGCGGACAGTGGCTCGCCGCCAATTCTTTCAGGGAAAGGATCGCTCTCGCTTCACGCCTCCGGGCAAGGGTTGAGCCCTCGGGGCATCATATCCGTGCTTCAGGGAAAGGGCGTGATCGCGCTTCTCGATGGGCAACTTGCGAAGCTCTCACCGGCGCGTGTGCAGAAGAGCGCCGACGAGTTGGCGTCACTGCAGCAGCCGCCAACGGAAGACGCGATCAAGAAGAAGGTTTTTGACGCTTTGCAGTCCGCCGACCTCAAATATCGCCATCTCAAAGCGCCTTTTAAAATCCGCGACCGCATGCTCGAAATTCCCCGCGCGTCGTTCCGCAGCAGGGACAACAAGGATGGAGCCGTCCGGATGGAAGCTTATCTCGATCTCTCCACCATGCAGGCCGACACGACCTGGCAGGCGGGCGTGAGTTCCGACCGGCGCGCCAAGTGGCCGCCTGTGAAGGTCCAGATTGCGGGACCGCTTCGAGAGCTCGGCGGCAGGCCCAGGGCCCTTTCGGCGGAAGATTTAGCCCGCACCATTCTTGTTCGCAAAATGGAGGGCGACATGACAAAGCTTGAAAATCTCAACAAGCCGCCAGCCACCGCTTCCGCCTGGGCGACAAAGCAGACGCCTGCTTCGCCGCCGTCTCAGCGCAAGCGCGACGAGCAGAAACATCCTGCGGCGCAAGCAGGGGCCGCCGCCAGCGGCGGGAGCGACTTTGAGAGGCGCATGCACGACGCTCTTTCCAAGAACCCGCCGAGCCCGGACGCGCAATAGCGCTCAGCCTCACCTTTCGAGATGGCGCGCAAAATCCGACAGCTTCTCCGGCAAATCCTTGATGGTGCCGTCGAGCCTTCTTCGCCAATTCGGTCTCTCGTGATCGGTGCCGGGAAGGTTCACAGCCGTGAGTTCGCCCACCAGATCGTCGATTTGCGCAACCGAGATGAGCGAAGACGCCCGGCCGAGAAGGCGATGGGCAGCGGCGGCGACCGAGGGATCGACGGACCCGTTCAATCCATTCATGGCCGGCAGATGCTCGCGCCCGAGTAGGCGAAGCAGGGCCTGCTTGTCTGCGGCGCGCGCCTCCGATGCGGCAGCCGCTTCCTCTGCAGATAGTGTGCCGAGCGCTTCCTTTTCGCGAATATCCTCGCCCTGCCACCAGCCCGCCAGCGTCGGCAGATCGTGTGTCGAAAGACAGGCGAGCGACTTTCGCGGATAGGCCGAGGGCGATGTGAATTCCTCCCCGCGCCGCTCGAACCAGAACACGCGGTAGCTCAGGATATCGGCGGCATCCATCGTTTCCCGGAAGCCCGTCGGCACGTTGCCAAGGTCCTCACCGACCACCAGGCAGCGCGCGCGCTGGCTTTCGAGGGCGAGTTGGCCGACGAGGTCATGCACGGGGTAGGAGAGATAAGCCCCTTCCAGCGCCTTGGCTCCATTCGGGATGACGAACAGGCGCGTCAGCACCATGGCGTGATCGATCCGCAGCGCTCCGGCATGGCGCATGTTGGCGGCGGCCAGCTCGTTGAAGGAGGCGTAGGCGGAACGCTGCCAGGCGACGGGATTAGGCGGCTGCAAGCCCCAGTTTTGTCCAGCTTCCGAGAAAGGGTCGGGCGGCGCACCGACAGAACAGGACCGCATCAACTGATCGGCATTGGCCCAGCACTCCGCGCCATCGGGAGCCGCCCCAACCGCCATGTCGCGATAGAAGCCGAGCGATAGGCCGCTCTCGCGCCCCCGAGTATCGGCGCCGTCGAGTTGGCGCTCGCAGAGCCATTGCAGGAACAGATGAAACCGGACGAGCCACGCGTTTTCCTGCGCGAAAGCCTGCAGCGCGGCTGGATCGCGCTTCGAAAGACCTTCCGGCCATGCGGTCCAGGGTTCCCCCCGCCGGCTTTCGCTGATGGCCTGAAAGCAAGCGAAGTTGAAGAGCGACGCGCCGCCCCTTGCGACGAACGCATCGAAGTCGCGCGAAAGGTCAGCGCCCGGCGCCTGGGTTTCGAGGTCCTCGAAGTCGGCGAAGGCCGCGTCCAGAATCTCCCGCTTCAGCGCCCAGACCGCCGCGTAGTCAACATGGGATCGAGATGACAGAGCAGCGAAGCGATAGTCATGCTTTGCGAGCGCGGCGGGGCAGCAGCCTCGGCCTAACAGAGACGGAAGGACTGAGACATCGATATAGATCGGATCGACGAAACGGCGGTCGGAGGGGTAATAGGGGCTGGCGCGCTCGCGGTCCGACTGAAAGAGGGCATGCAGCGGGTTCAGCCCGACCGTTGCGAAGCCTGCTCGTCCCGCCATCCCTGCGAATTCGCTGAGCGTCGTGAAATCTCCGATGCCCTGGTCCCCGGCCCGGCGCAGGGAATAGAGCTGCGCGGCGACGCCGGTCGACTTCCCGCCAGACCTCAGAGCGTCCGGCAGATAGCACCGCCCGGGCGAAACGGTCAGGCGGCACTCAATTTCGGGTCGGTGGTCCAGGCTGATGCGGTGCCGCCCGGCGGGTTGGGGCGGCAACTTCGCGATGGCGGCTTCGATCAGGCGGCCATCCAGGGCCGTGAAAGGCGCAAACTCGATATCGCTCGGGCCTAACGGGATTACGCTGGCGCTGCCGTCCTCGCGCTGGATTTGCAACGCGGCCGGCACACGTCCTTGGATCAAAGGAAGGCGAATTCTGAACGGTTCCCCTTCGTAGACAACGAGGCTCCAAGGGAGCGGACGCCGGTCTTGATCGTCAGCGAGGCGCACAAGGCTCTCCCGCGCCTCGCCACTGCTCCCGGCCGGAAGTCCCATGTCGGCCAGCAGCGCGGCCTTCGTCTCGGGAGGCACAACGTGCCCCTGCCCTGCGATGTCGTACCAGCCGGGCGCGATGCCTGCCGCGCTCGCCAGCCTGTCGAGCAGGTCGGGCGCAACGCCTTGATCTGACTTTACTGCGAAATGAAATGCGTCTCCGGCCTCCTCATCGAGGACGACGACCGAGCGCGGCGCAATAGCGATGACCGCGCCGCCCGCGAACACTCGTTCCTCGCCCAGTCCATCCTCGTGCGAAGTATCCAGGCGACAGCGCCACACGCAGCCTGCCTGCGCCTCGGGCAAGGTCACGTCGACGGCCTCCGGGCCGGCATGCAGGATGCAGATGACGCGGTCCGCACTTCGGTTTTCCGTCGCCGGGGCGTAAAGCGCGGCGATGATCGTATGAAGGTTGCCGTCGTTCCAGTCCCCGTTCTGCATCGGGGAGCCGTTTCGCGTCAGCCACTGAACGTCCGGGATAAGGGTGGCGTCGGAGGCATCGCCGGTCAGGAAAGAATCGCGCGTGAAGGTGGGATGAGCCTTCCGCAGTTCTATAAGCCTTGCCGTGAAAGCCGCGAGCGCAGCGTCCGCCGTCTCCCAGTTCATCCAGCTTGTGGCGTTGTCCTGCGCGTAGGCGTTGTTGTTGCCGTTTTGCGATTGGCCGCACTCGGAGCCCATGGCCAGCATGGGCGTGCCCTGCGCCAGGAGAAGGGAAGCCAGCAGATTTCGCTGATCGCGCCTTCGCGCCGCGAGAATGGCCGGATCGCTTGTCCTGCCCTCGACGCCGTTGTTCCAGGAGTAATTGGCGTCGTTGCCGTCGCGGTTGCCTTCGCCGTTGACTTCGTTGTGCTTGCGCTCGTGCGAGACCAGATCGGCGAGCGTGAAGCCGTCATGCGCCACGATGAAGTTGATGCTTGAAGACGGGCGCCGGCGCGGTCCAAAGAGGTCGGAAGACCCTGCGAACCGGGTCACGGCGGCGGGTACATGGCCGCTGTTGCCTCGCCAGAACCGGCGCATCGTGTCACGGAACTGGTCGTTCCATTCCCGCCAGGAGCCGGGGAATGAGCCGAGGCGATATCCGCCGGGTCCGATATCCCAGGGCTCGGCGATCAGCCGCACCTCACGCAACAGAGGGTCCTGTGAGATCGCCGTGATGAGCGGGGCGGACACGTCGAAGCCGTCATCGCCCCGGCCAAGAACGGTGGCCAAATCGAAGCGAAAGCCGTCGATGCCGCCAAACTTGACCCAGGCCCGGAGCGCATCCATGGCCAGCCGGACGACGGGCGGCCGGTCGAGTGCAAGCGTGTTCCCGCACCCGGTGTCGTTGATGAAGTAGCGCTTCTCATGCGCCAGCCTGTAATATGACGCGTTGTCGAGGCCGCGCATCGATAAGGTCGGGCCTCGCTCGCCGCCCTCGCCGGTGTGATTGAGCACCACATCCAGGATGACTTCGATGCCGGCCCTATGCAGCGCGGCTGTGCAACTGCGGATCTCATCCCAGCCGCCGGGTGCCAGGCGCGGGTCGGGCGCCATCAGCGCGACGGAGTTATAGCCCCAGTAATTCGCGAGGCCGGACGCCATCAGGTGCAACTCATCGATCGACGCGGCGCAGGGCATGACCTCGACAGCCGTCACGCCCAGTTTTACGAGGTGATCGATGGCGGCGGGATGAGCGAGACCCGCGAAGGTGCCGCGGATTGCCTCGGGCACGCCCGGATGTGTTTTGGTGAAACCCCGGACATGCAACTCGTAAATGATCGTGTCCGCCCACGGCCGCCGGCTCGCCAGTCCGGTTTCGGCGGCGACAGGCCTGATCGCTATCGCTTTCGGCATGGACGGCGCGCTATCGGTTGCATCGAAGCTCAGATCCTCCTCCGGAGCGTCGAGCCAATAGCCGAACATTGCAGGCGCCAGCGAGAAAGGGCGATCCAGCGCCAGGGCGTACGGATCGACGAGAAGTTTCGCCGGATTGAACCTGTGTCCATCGCGGGGCGCATATGGCCCGTGCGCGCGAAAGCCGTAGCGCTGCCCCGCCCCCATTCCCTCGAAATGACCGTGGAAGACATCGCCTGTGCGGGAGGGCAAGCGCACCCGCTCGATCTCGGTCTGCCCCGAAGCCTCGAAGAGACAGATCTCGATCGCCGTGGCATGGGCGGAAAAGACTGCAACATTGGCGCCACGCTCATCCAGTGTAACGCCAAGCGGCTCCGGGGAGCCTTCGCTTACGCGGCCGTTCATGCAGCCGTTTCCATTGTCACCTTCTCTGGGACAAGCTCCCGATAAAGCTGGACGTAGCGGCGCGCGGGATTGCGCCAGGACACGTCCGCCAGCATTCCATTCGTTTGCAAGGTCCGCCAGGTCACCTTGTCGCGGAAGAGCGACGCAGTTTTGCGCAAGGCCAACGCCAAGCCATCGTCTGTTCCGGCCGCGAATTGAATCCCCGTGGCGACACCTGCGGTGAGCGCCATTTCGTTGGCGTCAATGATTGTGTCGGCCAGCCCGCCGACGCGCGACACGATCGGCACTGCGCCATATCGCAGCGCACAGAGCTGCGTCAGGCCGCAGGGCTCGAACCGCGATGGGACAAGCAGCGCGTCCGAGCCTGCCTGAATGCGATGCGCGAGCGTTTCGTCATAGCCGAAGCAGACGCCCACCCGGCCCGGGAAGCTTTGCGCCGCCGCCCTGAAGCGGGCCTTTATCTCGGAGTTGCCTTCTCCGAGCACGGCGAGCTGCATGTTTCCTTCGAGGAGGACAGGCAGATTGTCGAGCAGAAGATCGAGGCCCTTCTGCCAGGAGAGGCGGGTTATGATGCCGGCAACGAGCACATCCGGGTCGGGGTTGAGACCCAGAGCATGCTGCAGAACCTCTTTATTGGTATCACGCGCATAAAGCCCGCGGGCATCGTAATTGACCGCGATTCGCGGATCGTCGGCGGGGTTCCATACATCGGTATCGATCCCGTTGAGTATGCCCTTGAGCCGCGACGCGCGCTCGCGAAGCAGGCCGTCAAACCCCATCCCGGTTTCGGGACGTTGGATCTCGATCGCATAGGTCGGCGAGACGGTTGTGATCCTGTCCGAAAGCTGAAGAGCGGCCTTCAGGTAGCCGATCGCGCCGTAATGCTCGATGCCGCTGAAGGTAAGGGCTTCCTGCGGCAGCTCTAGCGCACCGAGCAGGCTCACCGGGAATTGGCCTTGGTAGGCGAGGTTGTGAACGGTGGTGACGGTGGCTGGCCTCGCGCCATCACCGTAATGGAGATAGGCTGCGGCGAGCCCGGCCTGCCAATCGTGGCCATGGACCACATCAGGCGCAAATCCAGGTATGAGACCCCGGCCTATGGCAGCGGCAATTTTTCCCAGCGCGGCGAAGCGAAAGGCATTGTCGGGCCAATCGGCCCCGCCCGGTGCGACGTATGGGTTTCCGGCCCGTTCAAAGAGGTGTGGCGCATCGAGAACGAAGAGATCGAGTTTCCCGGCCTTGGCGTTGAGAATGCGAGCGCTTCCCCCGAACAGAAACGGGATGGAGCGAATTTCCTCGGCGACGTCCAACGCGGCCATCACCGCCGGGTAACCCGGAATCAGCGTTGCCATGTGGGTATCCTCGGCGCGCAACGCGAGGGGCAGCGCTCCCGCAACGTCTGCGAGGCCGCCCGTCTTGACGAGCGGATAAATCTCCGAGGCAACCGAAAGGATCGTTAGCTGGCTCACGCTTTAAGCCCGCCTGTTGCGGCTGCGCCTTCACGCTCGTCTTTCGTGGCGTCGCGGTCGAGCCCGTTTATGGCAAGTTCATCCTCGGCTTCATTGGTTGAGGCAACCTTCTGCTCGGGAGGGGCGGGAGGGGTATCCCGCACAGGATCCGGCCGGAGCGGAGATGCAGGATGAGGAATATCTTGCTCGGGATCCGGCTGGATTGCAGGGGCGAGAGGAGGGAAATCCCGCGCAGGAACCGCGTGGAGCGAAGGTTGATCGAGAAGCCTGTCGATCATGGGTTGCGTGATAAGGCAAACGCCGCGTTCCGTTCGACGAAAACGCTTCGCGTCGAGTTCCGGATCTTCGCCAACGACCAACCCTTCGGGTATTTTCACGTCGGCGTCGATGACGACGTTTTTCAGGCGCGCAGAGCGGCCCACATCGACGCGTGGCAGGATCACCGCGTACTCCACGGTTGAGAAGGAATTCACCCTGGCGCCCGTGGAAAGCAAGGTCCGCCGCAACGAGGCCCCGGACACGATGCAGGCTCCGGACACGAGCGATGAAATCGCCTGCCCGCGACGGCCGTCCTCGTCGTGCACGAACTTTGCCGGCGGCGTCACTTCATTGAAGGTCCAGATCGGCCACTCCATATCGTAGATATCGAGGTCTGGAACAACGTCCGTCAGATCGATATTTGCAGCCCAATACGCATCGATGGTTCCGACATCGCGCCAATATGCGCCCTTTTCCGATTCCGACCGGACGCAGGAATTCTGGAAGCTGTGCGCAACAGCACGGCCATTCGTCACGAGATGGGGAATAATGTCCTTTCCGAAGTCGTGTGACGAGTTGGGATCCTCCGCGTCGCGCCGCAGCTCATCGAGCAGGAACTTTGTCTCGAAAACATAGATCCCCATGCTGGCGAGCGAAGTGCCGGGCTTTCCGGGCATCGAGGGAGGATCATCCGGTTTCTCCACGAAAAAGCGGATGTTATCGCTTGCATCCACGTCCATGACCCCGAATCCTTTAGCTTCGGCGCACGGAACCTCGATGCAGCCAACCGTAACGTCGGCCTTCTGCTCCACATGCTGGTGGAGCATCAGCTCGTAGTCCTGTTTGTAGATATGATCGCCGGCCAGAATCACGAGGTATTTCGGGTCATAGCCTTCGATGATGTCGAGGTTCTGATAAACCGCGTCCGCCGTGCCTTGATACCAGAGTTCTTCCGAAATGCGCTGGCTCGCGGGCAAAATGTCGAAGCTTTCATTGCGGATGGGGCGCATGAAATTCCAGCTTCGATGGAGATGCCGGATCAGGCTGTGCGCCTTGTATTGGGTGGCGACGGCGATGTGCCGTATGCCTGAGTTGAAAGCGTTCGAGAGCGCAAAATCGACAATGCGCGACTTCCCGCCGAAATAGACGGCGGGTTTGGCGCGCCTCGCGGTCAATTCCATCAAACGGCTGCCGCGACCCCCGGCCAGAACATAGGCCATGGCGTCGCGTGCTATGGGAGATAGTCCGGGCTTCTTCATCGGTTCCTCCCAATGGTGGCTGAGATTTTATACTAGCAGGACTGGTTGGTTGCAGGTTTAACCTGAGTCAAACTCAAAATAAACAGTCGCGAGCGGCGGCACCGTAATTTCTGCCGAGGCAGGGAACCCGTGGGATGGCTGGCTGAAGGCTGTCACCCCTCCAAGATTGCCAATGCCCGATCCGCCGTAGGCTGGCGCATCGGTATTGAGGATTTCCTTCCAGCGGCCCCGGTGAGGCAGCCCGATACGATAGTTGCGGCGCGGCTCCGGTGTGAAGTTCGAGACCACGGCGATGGGCTTGGACCCTGGACCGCCCCAGCGCACCCACGCGAACACGGAGTGCTGGTAGTCGTCGACGACAATCCACTGAAAGCCTTCGGGCTCGCAATCGCGGGCGTGAAGCGCCGGCTTCTCGCGATGCAGGCGATTGAGATCTCGGACCAACTCCTGCACACCGCGGTGGAAGGCATAGTCGAGAACCCACCAGTCGAGGCCCGTATCGAAGTTCCATTCGTTTCGTTGGCCGAACTCCTGGCCCATGAACAACAGCTTCTTGCCCGGATAGCCCCACATGAAGCCGTAGTAGGCGCGGGCGTTGGCGAACTGCTGCCACTCGTCGCCGGGCATCTTGTTCACGACCGAGCCTTTGCCGTGGACGACTTCGTCGTGGGAGATCGGCAGAATGAAGTTCTCGGACCAGGCGTAAAGCAGGCCGAAGGTCAGCTTGTCATGGTGCCACTGGCGATAGAGCGGGTTCTTGGTCATGTAGGTGAGCGTGTCGTTCATCCACCCCATGTTCCACTTGAAGCCGAACCCAAGCCCGTCGCTGCTGGTCGGCTGAGAGACGCCCGGCCAGGATGTCGACTCCTCCGCCACTGTCGCGATTCCAGGGAAGGCGCCATAAACGCTCGCGTTGACCGATTGCAGGAAGCGCACTGCGTCGCGGTTTTCATTCCCGCCCTCTGAATTGGGCAGCCACTCGCCCGGCCGCCTCGAATAGTCGAGGTAAAGCATGGATGCGACCGCATCCACGCGAAAGCCGTCGATATGGAAACGGTCGAGCCAATAGTGGGCGTTCGAGATGAGGACGCTCGAAACCTCGCGCCTGCCGAAATCGTAGATGGCGGTGTTCCAGTCGGGGTGGAACCCTCGCCGGGGGTCGGGATGCTCGTAAAGCGGCGCGCCGTCGAACCAGGCAAGGCCATGCTCGTCGGTCGGGAAGTGAGCGGGCACCCAATCGAGGATCACGCCGAGCCCCGCGCGGTGCGCCGCGTCGACAAAGCGCTGAAACCCTGCCGGATCGCCATGACGCCGGGTGGGGGCGAACAGGCCGATCGGCTGATAGCCCCAGGATGCGTCAAGCGGATGCTCTGAGATGGGCAAGAGCTCCAGGTGCGTGAATCCCATCTCTACGGCGTAGGGGATAAGCTGCTCCGCCAGTTCGTCGTAGCTCAGAAAGCTATTATCCCAGCCGCGACGCCACGAACCGAGATGCACTTCGTAGATGGACATCGGGCTGCGACGGGCATCCGTCGTTGACCGCGAGGCCATGTGGGCCTCGTCGTCCCAGGTGAAGTTGTCCGTCCGCGCCACGATCGAGGCCGTCGACGGCCTCAGTTCGCTGCCGAATCCGAAGGGGTCCGCCTTGAGCGGCACGAGATTTCCGCCCACGCCGACGATCTCGTACTTGTAGACGGTTCCTTCGCCGAGGCCGGGCGCGAAAAGCTCCCAAAGGCCACTATCGACACGCTTTCGCATGGTATGGCGGCGTCCGTCCCATTGGTTGAAGTCGCCCACCACGGAGACGCGCCGTGCTTGCGGCGCCCACACAGCAAACAGAATGCCGTCGACGCCCTCGTGTGTTATCGGATGAGCGCCAAGGCGTTCATAAAGATGCTTGTGCGTCCCTTCGACGAGAAGGTGATCGTCGAGAGGGCCGAGGACGGCGCCGAAAGCGTAGGGGTCGAGAAACTCCCACCTGTGGTCATTTTCCTCGGCGCGAAGGCGGTAGGCGAAGCGCTCTGTCACATTGGGAACCAGGGCCTCGAAGAAATCGCTCTCACCGCGCCGTTCGAGAACGAGAACCGAGTCCACGGGCTCGATCAGGGCCTGCAAGTGCGCTACGCTGGGAACAAATGCGCGAATAACCATTCCCTCAGGCACGCCATGCAGCCCGAGAATGGAAAACGGATCGTCATGAGTTGCGGCGACAATGCGAGCGACATCTTCGTCGCTCGCGCGCCAACTGCCAGCATTCACTTGCTTATCCTTTACGCCGGGCGCACAGGCACGCGCCAAATTTCCTCAGCATATTCTTTAATCGTTCGGTCGGAGGAAAACCAGCCCACTCGTGCAGTATTCAGTATACTTGAGCGCCACCAGGACCTTCGGTCGCGCCAGCGCGCGTCCGCTTCCCTCTGCGCGGCGCAATAAGCTTCAAAATCCGCCGTGACCATGAAGTGGTCGTGATAGGTCAGGATGTCGACGAGCTGGCGGTAGCGGTCTTTTTCGTCGTGCGAAAACACGCCCGATGCGACCGAATCAAGCACCTCACGAAGCTGCGGAGACGCGGCGATGCTCTCGCGTGCGTCAATTCCCTTCCTGCGGCGCTCCTGGACCTCCTGGGCGGTCATCCCGAAGATGAAGATGTTCTCGCGGCCGACGCGCTCGCAGATTTCCACATTTGCGCCGTCGAGCGTGCCGATGGTCAGCGCGCCGTTGAGCGCAAACTTCATGTTGCCCGTGCCCGAGGCCTCCATGCCCGCGGTCGAGATCTGCTCGGACAGGTCGGCTGCAGGAATGATCGACTGCGCGAGGCTCACATTGAAGTTCGGCAGGAACACCACTTTCAAAAGGCCGCGAACGGAGGGGTCGTTGTTCACGACGCGCGCCACATCGTGGATCAGCTTGATGATGAGCTTTGCCTGATGATAGCTTGCCGCCGCCTTCCCCGCGAAGATCTTCACGCGAGGCACAAAATCGCGCGTGGGATGGGCGTGGATCTCGTTGTAGAACGCAATCGTCTCAAGCACGTTCAGAAGCTGGCGCTTGTACTCGTGGATGCGCTTGATCTGCACGTCGAAAAGCGCGTCCGGATCGACCTTGATGAGAAGCCTGTCGGTTATGATTTTCGCCAGCGCTTCCTTGTTGCCATGCCGAACGGCTGCGTACTTCGCCTGGAAACTTGAGTCGCCCGCGAATGTCTCAAGGCTCCTGAGGGCGTCCGGATCGTCCAGGAATTCCGGTCCGATCGTTTCGATCAGAAGCTTCGTGAGGCCGGAGTTGGCTTCGAAAAGCCAGCGCCGGAAGGTGATGCCGTTCGTCTTGTTGACAATTCGATCGGGATAGAGGCTGTTCAGATCGTGGAACACCGTCTCCTTCATGAGATCGGAGTGGAGCTGCGACACGCCGTTGATCTTGTGTGACCCGAGAAAGGCCAAATGGCCCATGCGCACGCGCCGCCCGGCGTATTCGTCGATGAGCGATATGTTCGATAAAAAGTGCTGGTCGCGGCCCTTCTCGCGCAAGGCGTCCAGGTGGAAGGCGTTGATCAGATAGATGATCTGCATGTGCCGTGGAAGCAGGCGCTCCATCAGCGGCACCGGCCAGGACTCCAAAGCCTCCGGCAGCAGCGTGTGGTTCGTGTAGGAGAACGTGGCCTGCGTGGTGGCCCAGGCCTGCTCCCAGCCGACGCCGTACACGTCGACAAGGAGGCGCATCAACTCCGCGACCGCGATGGCCGGGTGCGTGTCGTTGAGCTGGATCGCCACCTTGTCGGCGAGCTTCGTGATGTCGCCGTGCTGTTTCAGATGGCGGTGGATGAGGTCCTGCAACGAAGCGGAGGCGAAGAAATATTCCTGACGCAGCCGAAGTTCCTGGCCGGCGGGTGTGGAGTCGCTCGGATAGAGCACCTTGGAAATCGATTCGGCTCGAACCTGCTCGGTCTGCGCCGCCACGTAATCTCCGGCGTTGAAGACATCGAGGCGCAAGGGATCGGGCGCGCGCGAGCGCCATAGCCGAAGAGTGTTCACGTATCTGCCGCGCCAGCCAGGGATCGGCGTGTCGTAGGCGACGGCCTCGACAACCTCGGATGGGCGCCAGATCTGTGCGATCGAGCTGTGGTGGAGCGATTCTACCGAGCCGCCGAAACCGACGGCGTAGGCCACTTCGGGGCGTGGAAATTCCCACGGATTTGTGAAAGCCAGCCAGTCTTCGGGATATTCGTGCTGCCAGCCGTCCTTGATCGCCTGACGGAAAAGACCATGGTCGTAGCGGATGCCATAACCATAGGCTGCAACCTCCAGCGTCGCCATGCTTTCCATGAAGCAGGCCGCAAGCCGTCCGAGGCCGCCATTGCCGAGCGCGGCATCCGGCTCTATTTCGGAGAGTTTGTCGAGATCGACATCGAGACCGGCCAGCGCGTCGCGGAACTCCGTCGTGAGGCCGAGATTGGTCAGCGCGTCCATGAGCAGACGCCCGATCAGAAATTCGAGCGAGAGATAGTAGACGCGCCGCCTGTCCTGCTCGTAATTGATTTTCTTGGATGCAATCCAGGCCTTGATGATCCGGTCACGGGTGACCAGCGCGGTCGCGATGAACCAGTCGCGCTGGCTTGCCGATGTTTGATCCTTGCCGGTTGTGGAAATCAGCCGCTTGAGGATGAGCTCGCGCAGCTGCGCTACTTCCTCGGCTCTCGTTGCGCCGTCCGCACGGTTCGATTGTGACATGGTTTCCGTCATAGACCTTTTCTTCCTCTGAGCGGGCGCGCTTTGCGACGCGGCAGACACCTTTGTTACGCGCGACGCGCGCCTGAGTGCGCGCCAAGAACGGATTAAAGGTCCAGCCATGCCCCCAGCTTTCGCCGATGCCCGCCTAATAGAAATTGTGGCAAGCGAATTATTACCGCGATCCGACCATTTTGTCGAATAGCACGGTGTGCTGATGGTTCCAATCCACGATAGGGAAACCATGGAAATGGGGTGGAGGTCGATTCAAAAAAACTTATTATCTCATTCAGAGCTTTGGATGGAGGCGCAAATACTTGCTCTACAAGCCGGTGACATCTAAAAGAAGAGCAAGATATAATTCTTCGGTTAATAATACTTTCAGGCAGACTATTTTGAGAGCCGAATTAGCGCGTCCTGCGCAAAATCGGAAGCGGTTGCGGGGCGCCGAATGCGCCAAAGCGCGTTCCGGGCGACGATCACGATGACGCCCGTATCCGATTGAACGCGGGATGCTTTGAGGCATGCTTCGCCAATCTGGCCATGCCATCCGTGACGGCGCTCGCCGCCCGCCTAGAGCTCGTCATCCCGGAACGACGCCTGCGTCGTATCCGGGATCGCAACAGGCGCTTCGATTTGTAACGGCCCCGGATATGCGCTGAGGCGCATTCCGGGGTGACGATCATCGGGACGCAGACGCTCTAAAGGTAAACCGTTCGTCACCCTCCCGTAAGCGTTAATACAACATGGTTAACAGGAGCGCGCCGGATTTATTTCCAGCCTGAGTATGCTTAAGAAAGCGTCTATCCGCCGCGAAAGGAGCAGCGCCGCGCCTTACGGCTGGCCGTAGGCGGGCTCGTCTAACACTCTGAAAATAAATAGCTTTCTGTCTTCACTCGATCGCCATTAAATAGAATTTAATGACGGAATTTTGGCATTAAGTCGGCTCGCAAAAGTCCGTTAAATATGTTTGCGATTTCACGCGTTAACGCTTTCGCCAGCCCGAAAAGCTGCGGCGCAGGCGGCGGCGATGGCGTCCCGTTCGGTATTTTCCCCTTATTTAGCAAGGGTTGGAGCGGGCTCAGGCTCCGTTAACCTGCCCGCAAGGCGATATCGCCGAAGATGTTTCAGAATAAGAAGTGCCGACGAAAACGTCAGGGACAGGTTGACAAGCAGAGGCCGCATTGCGCAATACGCATACAAAAATGCATCCAGCCTGCGCCCGATTAAGGGCGCGATGCTCCAGCGGCGTGCCAACGGGGACTGCCGCGGCAAAGGCGCACAAGCGCCGCCAGCGCGTAACGGCGCATCGAAGAAGCCTGCCTCAAGATTTGAGCCCAGCGTCGTCAGCGGCAACTTTCGCAAGCGCTGACCAGTCGAGGTCGGCCCCGCCGCGCGCGATGGCGCTGAGGAAGTGATCCCGGACGACGCTGCCGACAGGCATCGGAACGGCTTTCGCTTCCGCCGCAGCGAGCACCGAGCGCACATCCTTCAGCCCGAGTTCCAGCTTGAAGCCGGCCGGCTCGTATTTCTGCTCGGCGATGAGCGCGCCATAGGTCCGGTAGACGGGCGCGGCGAACAGGGTCTCCGTCATGATTTCGAGAAAGCGGCGAGGATCGACGCCGTATTTCCGCGTGAGTGCGACGGTTTCACCCAGGCACTCGATCGTCGCGGCGATAAGGAAGTTTCCGCCGAGCTTCACAAGGTTGGCTTCGGGCGCATGCTCGCTCAGGAAGAAGGTGCGCTGGCCCATTGCGTCGAAGAGGGGCTGAAAATGCTCCGCTGCAGTTTTGTCTCCGGCGGCGACGACAAAGAGCTTCGCGGCGGCGGCGGCGTCAGGCCGCCCGAAAACGGGCGCCGCAATATAGGTCTGCTGCGCCTGCGCATGAGCGTCGCTGAGCCGCTCGGAGAGAGCGACCGTGATCGTGCTCATGGAGATATGCGCCGCGCCCTGCTTGAGCCCCCCTAGAACGCCGTTTTCGCCGAAAACCGTCTCCTCGACCGCCAGATCGTTGGCGAGCATCGTGATGACCGCATCACCGGCGCAGGCTTCGGCCGGGCTGTCTGCCACGATGGCGCCATCCTCCTCAAGGGGCTCGGCGCGGCTCCGGGTGCGATTGTAAACGCGAACGCGATGGCCCGCCTTCAAGAGATTGCGCGCCATCGGAAGCCCCATATTGCCGAGGCCGATAAAGCCGACATCCATTGCCGAATGCTCCTTTTATTCCAATTTGACCGCTAGTGCCCCGTCTCCGAAGCGCCGCCCGGTTTGAAACGAGCTCGAACGGCAATTCGGAGAGTAAGGTACACTCGCAAAAACAGTTAGCTCGCGTGGCTTATGTTCCCGCGATTGCCTATGAGAGCCAGCCGCCGATGCTGTATGCAATTGCGAGACGCCACACTAGCGGCGGCCTTCGATCTTAAGGTAAAGAACTTAAACCCTTATCTTGTGCCGAAACGCGGTGGTGACATCGCGATCGAATAGATGGAAACAGCTTCCGGAAAACGAAGTCTTGCGCGGAAGGACAGGCGATGGGTGCAGATACGAGCGCGGCTCTTTACACGGCGTCGACCTGGATCATTCCGGTGCTGCTGGCCGTTACGCTGCATGAAGCCGCCCACGGCTATGCGGCGCGGCGCTTCGGCGATAACACCGCGTGGCTGATGGGCCGCGTGACGCTCAACCCCTTCAAGCATGTCGATCCGTTCGGGACCATCATCCTGCCCGGCATCCTGCTTCTCTTCCGATCGCCTTTTCTTTTCGGTTATGCCAAGCCCGTGCCCGTCAACTTCGGCGCGCTTCGCAATCCGCGAAGGGACATGGTCTTCGTGGCGCTGGCGGGGCCGGGAACGAACATCGCGCTGGCGGTTATTTCGGTGCTGCTTTTCTATGTCGCCCGGCTTGCGCCTGAGCCGGTTTCGGGTTGGCTGATCCAGAACCTCATAAATAGCATTCTTATCAATGTGGTCCTCGCGGTCTTCAATATGCTGCCGATTCCGCCGCTCGACGGAGGCCGTGTTGCGGTTGGGCTTCTCCCTCTGCCGATTGCCAAGCGCCTTGCTGGGCTTGAGCCTTTCGGCCTTCTCATCATCCTCGCGCTCATTTTCATCCTTCCCATGGCGGGCCAGAATCTCGGCATCGATCTGAACTTCTTTTCCCGATTTATCGACTGGCTCTTGGGCCCCATCTTCAGAGTTGTCCTTCATTTATGGGGAATTCCTGCAACAAGCTTGGAGTAGAGGCTTCAGTCTGCCGAAGCAGGAGCTTTTCGAAGCCGGCGTCAGCCTGAGAGGATGAAGGTTCGGAAGGATTAGACTTTCAATTTGATGCAATTTTGTGACAGGACCAAAGCTAAAGCTTTCGCTTGCCGCTTTTGTGGGCAGGTGCGGCGTGAAGTCGATTGTCGCGCCATGCGAACCCAGTAACGGTGGACACGGCAATCACTCGATCCAAGTAGTTGTACCCCCACAAGTAGAAGTAAAGGCGGCTGCGCTTTGAAGCGACGGCCGAAACGCGCACGCACGACAGGGGCCTATGACCGTGGAGAATACAAGCGCACGCCGGACTTCAGCACGAAGCGTCATCACGATGGCTTCTGCCTTAAGTTTACTCTTGGCATTCAACCAGACCGCAAACGCCTACGATGAGCCGAACCTCAATCTGGGGTTCACAAGCTTCCTTGATGGCGGCCTTCCGGCTGGGCCTGGGTTCTACGCCGTCGAATATTTGCAATTCTATACAGCTAACAAGCTGACAGATCAGAACGGGAACAACTTGACCTTGCCTAACGGCTCGGCCTTCCCCAAGACCGACGTCAACGCCCTCGCGTCGCTGACTCAGCTCATCTATGTATCGAGCCTGAAAGTGGGCTCAGCGAGCCTCGGGCTTGATGTGATCGTTCCTGCGGTGGCGTCCGCAAACGTCGCCGACGGCCTTAACAATTCGGTTCTCAAGGGCACGACCGGTGTCGGCGACTTGCTTATCGGCCCGCTCATTCAATTCGATCCCATCATGGGAGCGAATGGCCCACTCTTCGTGCAACGGATCGAATTTCAAATTCTGGCCCCGACAGGGGATTACGACCGGACGGCAGCCGTGCAGCCGGGCGCCAATTTCTGGTCGTTCGATCCTTACTGGTCAGGCACTTATTTCATAACGCCCGATTGGACGGCGTCGGCCCGTATTCACTATCTCTGGAACGGTGTAAATGACGATCCGAACGTGGCGCTCGGCCCTACGGCCTACTCGAGCCAGGCTGGTCAGGCTTTTCATATGAATTTCGCCACCGAGTATGCCGTGACCAAGGAACTTAGGATCGGCCTCAACGGGTATTTTCTGCAACAGACGACCGACACCCTCGTCAATGACATACCGGTGCCGGGCCGGAAGGAAAGAGTGGCGGCCCTCGGTCCGGGCTTCATGTACAGCTGGGGGCCGGAGCACACTCTCTTCTTCAACGCCTATCAGGAGTTCGCGGCCGAGAACCGGCCCGAGGGCGAGCGCTTCACCCTTCGATACGTCCAGCATTTCTGATTGAGGAACTGCCGGCCGGGGTCAGCGGTGAGCCGGTCGACCGCCGTCCCAAGGTCATCGGCAGGCAGCGAGCAGCAACAGGCAGGGCCGAAGCCCTGCCTTCATTGTTTCGCGACCGCAACCGGAGCCTTCTCGGCGGGGATGCCTGGAAGCAAGTCGAGCATTGTCTCGTCGCACACGTTCTTGGTCAGGGTAATCGTGTAATTCTGCTCGCCGCGCAGCAGGTTGACGGTCATCTCATAGAGATTCTGCATTTTGTTTGGAGCGCAATCGGGACGGAAATCGAACTTGGCAAAGTTTATCGGCAGGCCGCAACGACCAGCCGCGGTTCCCAGCACGCTATTTAGCGGTTTCCCAGGAATGGGCTTACTGGAAATATTCACGCCCTTGGGAGCCGTCATAAACGATTTCGAGTTCCGGTTGTAATCGCTGACCGGCCTGACACGGACTGCTGTAACGGTTGTCCCTTCAATCAGGTTTCGCATGAGGAGCTTCGGCTCGCCCGCGGTCGATTCGCAATCGGGCGTGGAGCCGGACAAGCCCTCGCCGGCCGCAATCTTATCGGAATCGTCCGATGGCGTGCCGGGAACGATATCGAGCATTGTTTCGTCGCAGACATTCTTGCTGAGGGTCAATTTGTACTTGCGCCCGGCCCTCTCCATGTAGACCGTCATCTGGTACATGTTTTCGATCTTGTCTGCGCTGCAAGCCTTCCGGTAGCCGAATTGGCCGAAGTTCACAGGAAACCCGCACCGGCCAGGATTGTCGTCATCGGATCCCAGAATATCTTCCAGCTTCTTGCCTCTCAAAGTCCTCGAGCCAAGCAGATTGACCTGGCCCCCTATCAGGCTGCCCACGGACAAGAAGGTCTGAGTGCGTTCATTGTAATCGCTATATGGCTTCGCATAGACGCCAGTGACCGTCGTACCCTCTATCAAGTTCCGTATCAGGAGGACAGGCTGATTTGCCGTGGACTGGCAGTCAGGCGTGGGCGGTGTGGTTGCTCCGGATAAGCCAGGAGCTTGATTGGCATCTTGCGCCCGGGCGCCGATGCTGCCCGCAACTAACAATGCGGCTGCAATAGCAAAGCTCTTCATCTGCCAGTCCTCTGTTCTGTTCGCTAGATAGATCGGCGATGGCATGTCCATTCCAGCACGACCTATTTGAGGCTAAGACGGAACATCCAGAATCCGGCGGAAACGGCGCATAATTAAGGCAACAATGTGTCAGCCTCGCTTGCTAACACGCAGAATACAGAGGGTGCTTGAGTTTGCGATCAAGTCCGGGCATCCGACGCAGGTGTCAGCATGTTCAATCCGGGGCATGCCGAGCACAAATTCGCGGGACCCATCTGCGGCCCGCGGGCGAAATAGCGGCGTTTCCCGGCGCGCATCGCCACCTCTTGACAAAGCCAGCCTAGCGGCGCACCTATGTTAATGTAACTTACATTTACATAAGGAGTTACGCAATGCACCTGGCCGAAAGGCTTGACGACATCGGCAAGCCCGCGTGGATCGCGCTGGTGATCGTTTCCTTCATCATCTGGTGGCCGATTGGCTTGGCTACCTTGGCTTTCTTACATTGGAGTGGACGCATGGGGTGTGGACATCACGGGCACATGAGCTGGCAGGAACGCCGCGAGCGTTGGCGCGAGGCGCGCGAAGAGTGGCGGGCCGTGAAGCGCGGCGGTTATGGGCTGATGGCGAGCAGCGGCAACGCCGCCTTCGACAACTACCGCTCAGAGATGCTGAAGCGCCTTGAAGACGAGCAAAAAGAGTTCACGGGCTTTCTTGACCGCCTGCGCCGGGCAAAGGATCAGGCGGAGTTCGATCAGTTCATGGCCGAGCGCCGCAACAAGCCTGCGGACGAGCCTTCATAAGTGGAGTTTGGCGGCTGCGCCAACTGCCGCCGCCGTCATCCCGGCCAAGCGAAGCGCGAGCCGGGATCGCAAAAAGGTGGGCGCTGCAGCATGTTACGATCCCGGATAAGGCCCTGCCTTTCCGGGATGACGAAAAACGGAGCGAACGGGGGCGTTTGGTCAGGAACCCGGCGCGCCAATGACCGTCTGCTCCGCGTGCCATGAGCCCGAAATCCTCTCCTCGGGGTCAGGAGAAGGGGCGTGGAGAATGACCGTTCGCACCAGCAGGAAGAGAACGGCGGCGTTGAAGAGATGCCAGAAGTAGTGCGTCCCGATCGGAACATCGAAGCACATCGGCATATCCAGGGTTCTCGCGGTGAAGGACAGGACGAAAAGACCTGCCGCACCGTAAAAGGCTTTGCCCGCGCTGGCGCTTGTCCGCCAGATCCCCGCTCCCGCGGCCATCAGGAAGACGAGCGTCGGCAAATACATGGCGCCGCCCCAGAGGAATTTCTCGAACGCGTCCGATTCCAGGTAGAACGTGGACGCAAAGAGAAGAAGCGTCGCAAGCGCCTTGGCCCACCACGGCCATCGGAAGAACGCCGTCAAAATCAGCCAGCAATAGACAATCATGAAGATAAGGATCGGAATGACATCCGCCCATTCGGCCCAGCGGGTTGCGACGGTGTGGAAGGTCAGGCTGCCGGCTCCGACCACCGCAATGATGATGCACAGCGCCCGGATCGCGCCGCCGAACGCCGCATTTGGATGGCGCTCCTGCAAGCGCCACGCTGCCCAAGCCGCGATGAAGAATGCGATATTTGATACGGCGTTCAGTGGTTCGGCGTCCCAGGCATCGCTCCTGCGCTCGCAATAGATATTGACGTGCCGGGCCATGTCGCCGAACCAGGAACTCAAGACCATGACGCTTATCCCCCGAAAAGCCCCGACTTAACTTTTTCTCAGCGTCGGAGCATTAGCCCAGGCCCGGATCTGGAGCAATACCGCCGGATGTGAGGCCTTTACGGTTTTCCTCGTAGCACCCAAGTTTTGCTATGAGCAAAGTTTGCAGACAAAAACCGGTTTTGCGAAAGCGAAGCCCGAAATGGTTATGGAAACGCCAATAAAGCCGGGGGCGGGGCAGGAGCGAGCCATCAGGACGCGCTCCCCGCGCTACGCCCTGGGGCATATCCCCGGTGAGGACGGGTGGCCTGTCGTTGGCAGGACATTCGAAGTCTTGGCCGACCCGAAGGGCTTCGTCGAACAGATGGGCCGGCGGTATGGCCCGGTTTACCGGACCCGCGCGCTTGGAGACACGAACATCGGACTTCTCGGTCCCGAGGCCAACGAGTTCGTGCTTCGCGATCCTGACAGAATTTTTTCCTCGGCGCTCGGCTGGAGCGTGCTGCTCGAAAGGCTTTTCCCGCGCGGGCTGATAATGCTCGATTTCGACGAGCATCGGCTGCATCGCCGAGCTTTGTCGGTGGCGTTCAAGGCTGGGCCGATGCACTCCTATCTCGCGCAGTTGAACGCCGGGATTGCGGCGGGGCTCAACGCGTGGGCTCCAGGCGAGATGCTCGTTTATCCGGCGATCAAAAGGCTCACGCTCGATCTGGCGGCTGTCTCGTTCCTTGGCGTCGAGTTGGGCGAAGAAGCCAAAGCGCTCAAGCGTTCGTTTATCGATACGGTTGCGGCCTCCGTCGCCGTGATCCGCGTTCCCTTGCCAGGCACGCTGATGGCCCGAGGCGTGGCTGGGCGCGCCTTCATCATCGACTACTTCAAACAGCAGATTGCGCGGCGCCGCGACAGCGGGGGTGACGATCTTTTCTCGCATTTGTGCCGCGCCACCAACGAAGACGGGTCGTTCCTGACGGCTGAGGACATTGCGGATCATATGAGCTTTCTCACGATGGCGGCGCACGACACGCTGACGTCGGCGCTGACCTCCTTCATCTACCGCATTGCTGCCGCCCCGGACTGGCAGTCCGCGCTTCGCGAGGAACTCGCTGCGCAGAATGCGAAGCCAGACAGACAACTGCACTATGACCACCTTGAGAGGCTTCCGCTAACCGAGATGGCGTTCAAGGAAGCGATGCGGATCTCGCCGCCGGTGCCTTCCATTCCTCGGCGCGCGGTTCGGGATTTCGAATTCAAAGGGTTCCGCATCCCCGCCGGCACTGCGGTCAGCGTCAGCCCGCTCTATACCCATCACATGCCGGACGTGTGGCCTCAGCCGGAACGGTACGATCCGATGCGCTTCGGCGAGGCAGCCTCCCGGGACAGGCACAAATTTGCTTTCGTCCCATTCGGGGGCGGGGCGCATATGTGCCTGGGGCTCAATTTCGCGTACATGCAGGCCAAGTGTTTCGCGTGGCACTTTCTCAGCCGGTTTCGCGTCTCTGTCGAGAACGGCTACCGGCCCGCATGGCGCATGTGGCCTATTCCGCAGCCCCGCGATGGCCTGCGCGTAACCCTCGCACGCGTCTAAAGCCTCGTCCGCGTAATCCGACGCGGGCCCCGATACGCTTTTCTGCAGGCACATTGGACCTCACTTTTTATCCCCGGATTGGCTTCCCGCTTGCGGTTGCGTCACGGATTTTTCTTGAGTGAGAATTGTATGAGAAAGCGCCTTGCCGGGAAGTTAATGCAATAAGTCATTGATATTGCTACGAAACTTTCGGATCCGGACGGCGCTCCCGGCGCAGCGGCTGGCTGATTTCGGCGCAGTCATGGTTAACAGGGGAATCCGGGATTATATTTAACGGACTTTTCAGCGCCCATTTAATGCCAAAATTCCGGCATTAAATTCTATTTAATGGGGCGGTCGGCGATAAAAAAGCTATTCAGTTTCAACGTGTTGGAACCGCCTGCCTACGCTGCTCGTGGGCCGCGTTCTGCGCCGGATAAATGCATGGTTAAGCCTAATCAAGTGTAAATTGGACCAGAAATAAATCGGCCGCGCTCTTGTTAACCAGTTTCAGATTAACGCTCAGCGCTGCGAACGAACCGTTAACCGCGAGACATGGTGTCGGGCGCCGTCGGCGATGGCGGCGGCCAGATGGGCGAGAAGCAATCCGGCATCCAATCGGACGCGGGCGCGCGGCTAACTAAGCTTGCGTCGCTGCGGTTCCGATTTTACGCACGCCGCCGTAATATTCGCCGGGAAAAGTGCGAAGCGTTTCTCCGCTAAAGACGCACGACAAATGAAAAGCGGATAGGGCAAAAAAAACGGAGCGCTTTTTTGCGCCCCGCCTGACGCTCTCATCGAGTGAGAATTATCTGAAATCCCTGCGCAGCCTCTCGAGGGCTTCGAAGGTCGGATAGCCGTCGTCGCGCATCCCAACCTTGCGCTCCCAGCGACTCAAAGCATCTCTCGATGCGTCGCCGAAAACCCCATCAGCGTAGACGCCGTACCCTGCACGGTTCAACAGGTGCTGCAACTCACGGACCTCCTGAGGGCTGAGGTCTCTATCCTCGATCCGCGCGTCCCTCCGGTCATCCCTTAATTCCCTTCTCTCTTCCCTGACTTCTTGTTTGTCCTCCCTGATCTCTTCTTTGATCTCCTCCTTCACAGGGACAGCTTGCGTGTCGACCGAAGCCAGCTTGTCAACCATCGCCCTGTGCCGCTCGTCCATGTCCGAGGCGCAGGGGTAGGCTGAGATCGTGCACCTTTCCGTGCCGCTCACTGCGCCCTTCACGCAAAGGACGCTCTTGCACGCAGAGAAATTGATGTCCTGGAAACGCTCGCCATATTTGGTCAGAACTTCGCGCTGCCAGGCGGCCTCGGCGATCTTGCTGGCCTTGCGGAACACATTGAAGCTCAGTTCGCCGGAAGCCTGGATGCGTTCCCTCTGGCACCCCTTCGGCAGTTCAGGCAGATATTGCCAAACAACCGGCGGCGGCGCATCGCATAGCGGCTCCGCATGAACAGAATGGCCGCCGAACGTCACGCTCGCGGCGAGAGCACACAACAATCGAAACCCTACTTTCATAATCACCCCTCCGTCCGTCTCGAAACAAGGATGCGGCCTATGACGCATGAATAAGAACGCCCCCGCACACGATGCAGTATTTTATGATCCTCTGCGGGCACAGGCTGGGCGTTAAGTCGCGCCTAGATCTTTTACTGCGGGGCATTCAAGCGGACGAAAATTGCACAGTCAAGAAAGCATTAACGATTGTTAACGACTTGGGGATTTGCAGACACTCATGCGCCAGACGACCATGAATTTGTTCAATCCAGGCAGCGGTTTCGTATTTTCGTTAAAAGGCGATGCTTATTGTAGTGATCCGTAATAATTCGTGAGTTGCCCTCCTTCGGGGGAATCACGAGTATGAAACGCACTATCCCCGAAGATGCTTTCCCCAAAAGCCAGATACTGGACCTCGCTCTTTCAAACAGAGCGAGGTCTTTTGTTTGTAACGAGAGGCGTTTGGCGGCTAAGCCAGCGCGGTGCGATTTGCTGCAACCGATGTCTGGCCCGGCTTGACCCTGGGCTTGACCCCATAGGCGCTAAAATAAAAATCTTGCCAGCTAGAATCGAGTCAGATTCTAGCATGGCATGGCTCAAACATCGCTTCTGAATCAAGACTGGCCCGCCACCGTCGAGCGCCTCGGCGGGACGGCCGCACTCAAAGAAAGCGCCCGGAAAACGAAGGCCTTTTTGCGTGGCCGGGAGTTTGAAGACGCCATCTCCACGCTGCGTCGGGTTGCGGTCGACTGCGGCATGGGCCTCGATTGGGCTCGCCGATGTCGGCCGGCTCCTTCGTACGCCGTGTCGCGAAAACACCGCATTATGACGGAGTCCCCCGGAGCGTGAAGGAACCAGCCGTCATCGCCATCAGCGGCATCGGGCCGATCCATTATCATCTGACTGATCCCAGCAAGTCCGGGTGGCGCGAGGTTTAGGTTCGTTGTCGCGCGTGCGCCACGCAAAATCGGATCACATTAAAGCCGGTCCGCCATACACCCTTCACAAAATGGCCATTCGCCCGCGCTTAACTCCTTGACGTGTATCCGTCCGGCCACGCGCCGCCGGGCATCTCGTCCATCGAGAGGGAGTTCATGCGCCGCGTCCTTACCGCCCTCATCGTCGTCGCGCTCTTGCAATCCGCAACCGCCGCGCCTCCCCCCGCAAATGGCCCCTGGCCCGAGGTCGCCCAGCGCTGGATCAAGAAATACCGCGCGAAGCCCGAGCCCATGGCGCTGCCGGCGGTGATCCGCGGCCTAAGCCAGCACGGCACTCTGAAGGAGCCGGAAAGCTCCGGCCTCTATGTCGGCTTCTTCGCGGGCGTGCTCGGCGCGAACCCGAAAAACGCGTGGAAGATCATCGAGAAAACGCTGCCGCTGCCCTTCGAGGATCAGTGGATCCTGATCCGCGCCCTCGCCTATTCGGGCCTGCCGGAATGGAAGGACCACATGCGCGTGCTCGCCATGCGGCTGCCCGACCGCCAGGAGATGGTGCAGCGCTATCTCGCGGGCGATCTGCCGGCGCTCAGCGAGGTGGCGCTCGAAACGCAAAAGCCCGGCACGTTCGACAAGGTGAAGAGCTTCTTCAGCGGCGACATGTTTTTCAAGACGAGCACGGAGCCGAAGAGGCGCCAGATCACGTTCGAGTCGAACGCGGACCTCATCGACACGCTGTGGGGCATCTATTTCGCGACCGGGAAAGAGGCTCCGATCGCGCAGATTGTCACGCTTCTGCCATGGGCGAAGGAGCGCGACAGTGTCGAAAAGCTGACAATCGGCAGCATGGCGCGGTTCACGCTCGCCTCGAACGCAGCGCGCGACGTCGATCTGCTCCGCGTGCTGAAAGGGCTGCAGGAGAGCCAGCCGAAGGAAGTCAAGCCCGTGCTGAAGGAAGTGATCGAGGCGGCTGAACTCTCCGACACGGCGCGTCTCGGCAAGGACGCGATGGCGGCGCTCGACGACCTGAAGAAGAAAGGCCCGGGCTCGACGCGCGACCTTCTCACCTGGGGCTCGGTCGGTGAAGCGGCTGTCTCAATGGGGTGCCTTGGCCTTGCCGTCGCCGGGCAGGTCGAGGCCGGAATCCCTTGCGTCCTTGGCGGCGCACTCGGCACGGGCGCGCTGCGCTTCATGGGCCGCACGGACTGAGCGGGTCGTGTCGCCAGTTGGCTTTTTGTGGGGTCTCCGAGAAATTCTGCCTGCGTCTCAAATCATTTTACTACGGACAATGTGCGGGATCTCATCGACCGTCTGACCATCTCGCGTGAGAAGTCGAGGAGCGGTTTCTCGGCTATGTAGTGAACAGCTATACCGGCCAAGCCGCAGGCGCCGAGCAGGAAGGCGAAGTAGATCGGCGCCGCCAACCATGTGCTCATTACTGGAACAAAGGCCTTCCACAACACCCGGCACACGCCCAGAGTGAAGAGATGACTGAGGTATATGGAATAAGAGGCGTCTCCAAGCAAAAGTAATGGGCGCCAAGTAATTGACAAACCATTGCGCTCCATCGCAACAAGTCCACCAACAACAAATATTATGCCGATGAAAATGTTCGTCCTCCATCCTGCAAACGCAATCGATGACATTCCCTCGATGACGAGCAAAACTGCCCCAATTAGTACAGCCCATGCCAGCCTCGGGCGTCCGTCGAATATCCCCCACGTCGCCGCACAGGCTAGAAGCAAGCCCGCCGCGAATTCGAGCAGTAAGGGGCTTGTGAAAGTGACCACAACGGCATTATCTGATGAATTATAGAGCCCACAGACGAAAAGGAAGAGCAGCGTACCGGCAAGATATACTGGCAGTCGCTTTCGCCCTATGACGAGTCCGACAGCGCAGAGCACGTAGAAGAACATTTCGTAATTCAATGTCCAGCCAGGCACCAGCACTGGCCATATAAGGCCTGGAAAATCCCTGTTGTAATGGGGGATAAACAAGGCTGACTTTACGAATGTATCGAGCGCTACCGTGGTCGGCGCCAAAACTCCTGGAGCGACAATATACATTGCCGACAATACGCACAGAAAAAGCCAGTAGAGCGGCGCCACGCGAGTTAGTCGGTCAAAGAAAAAGGAAGTGGGGCCCGCCGCTCGCTGCGCGCTCAGGAAAATGACGAAGCCACTTAGAACAAAAAATATATCGACGCCGACGTTCCCCCATCCCGTGTCAGAAATACCAAAGTATGGTGGCAGATGGATGAGAGAGTGCCGAAAGGCGACCAGCATGGCCGCGACCGCGCGCAGGGCCTGTAGATTTGTGTACACAAAAGTTAACTCCCGCGTGTACCAATAATCAGCTACGGTATCTTAAAGCTCAAGGATGGGAGCATCGCGTTAGCAGTGTAAATAGCTATTGCGAGTGATACATTGATTTCGCCTATTGAAAGGCTGAGAACATCGGGGGTATCGCCCTCAGAAACAAAGCCGGGCAAAGGTTTCCTCTTTAGCAAGACCTTCAGCAGGCCACGTATCCCTCGCTGGCGTTGGGCAGTTTTCGGCCCGGGGGGTAGATTCGCCTGCCGGTATCAGGTGCGCGTAGCAAAATGGGGGTAACGCGGAAGTGCGGCGACAGCTGAGAGCGGCTTCCGAGATGACGAGGACTGTTTGAAGACTTAAACGCTATTGAACCTGCTTCAGCGGAAGTGCTTCGAAAGCTTCAACGCCTGCGCCTGCCTCCTGACGTGGGGATTGCCGTCGCCGGGCAGGTCGAGGCCGGCATTCTCTGCGTCCTTGGCGGCGCACTTGGAATCGGCGCGCTGCGCTTTATGGGCCGGACGGATTGACGCGAGCCGGGGGAGGGTTCGCCCGCTGGTTGGCGCGTCCCAAGCCGCCTCAGCGTTCGAGGTTACCAAAGGGTTGAAATTGGTTTTGTTTCGTAAAAGGTGTGTAACTAAGCATATAAGCAATTTCCGCCATTGAGCTGTGTCAGCCGCTTTAAGCTTCGGATCGCGCGGGATCTGACCAGCGGGCTGCGCACGCGTTTGCTGCCTGATGATGGCGTTAGGCGCAAGGAGACAATGGGCATCAGAAACGGGCACAGCGGACTGCGCGATGCGCAGCGCGGCATGCGATGGATGCTGTCGCGCGTCATGATACCGGCGCGGCGTACAAGGATGGCGTCTGCGCGCTCCTTTATGTCCATGAGGTCGAATAGATCAAGACGGCCTTTTTGAGTGTCGAAGAAAAAGTCGACATCCGGATCCGCGCGACCTCGTTGCGGCCACCCGAGCCGAACAGGAACAGGCGCTCGACGCCCAGCTGTTTAAGCTCCGGCTCGTGTTGCTTCAGGCACGCGATCGCTTCGTCTTTTTCCATGGGAACAGAGTGGCATGGCCGGGGTCAAAATTCCACAGGGCT
>CAVXRT010000001.1:0-38635 GCA_963764115.1 uncultured Alphaproteobacteria bacterium | reverse complement strand
ATTCCGCTGCTCTAACCGGCTGAGCTACTCCGCCATTTTCAAATGTGAGTGCAGCAAGAGTCGCACACTTCATTTGTATAAGAATGTGCGGCGATGCCGTCAAGCAAAGCCGTCGAAGCTCTAAACGACCTTTTGAAGACGCAGGAGGGTGAAAAGCCCAAGGGGGGGAAGATTCACCGTTTCAACGAGCCGAAAGCCCGGCGCCCCGGTCACTGTCTGCAACGGGAAAACAGGATGCCAGCCGAGTTGCCGCGAAAATCGCGCGAGCCATTGCTCGACGGCAGCGCGCAAGCCGCGCTCGCGGCTGAAATGGTTGACGACAATCGCCATGCCCCCGGGACGCAACACGCGCCACATCTCCGCCATCACCGCTGCAGGATCTGGCACCACCGTCATAACGTACATCACTGCGGCGGCATCAAAGCTCTCATCGGCAAAGGAGAGCCTGCTTGCGTCCATGACCATAAGCGTCTTACGGGGAAGCTTGAGGCTTTCCACCCGTTCCGCGGCTTTCGCCAACATATCGGGAGAAAGATCGATGCCTGTGACTTCGAGACTTGCTTTATAGTGAGGCAGAGAGAGCCCGGTGCCGACGCCAATCTCAAGCACCTTTCCTTCGATCTTGTTCAATTTCCGAACAGCAAGGCGGCAGCCAGGCCACGCCAGCAGCCCGAAGCTGTAATCATAGATCGGAGCCCAGATGCGGTAGGCCTCGCGAACCGCGTGGTCGTCGAGAGCAGGGTGTTGGAGGTTTTCTACCATCTTAAGCTGCCGTCCTGTCGATGAAGCCGCCGCCCAGCACGCGAGCCGCACCGCCTCCGTTTTCATAAAAGACGCAAGCCTGGCCGGCGGCCACGCCGAACTCGCCGCCCGGTAGTTCAACGCCAATGCTCTCCTCGGCGCTGAGAAGCAATCCGGGCCGGGGAACCTGCGTTGAGCGCACTTTGACAGAAATCGCTTGGCGTTTGGCGAGCGCCTCGTCCAGCGTGCCACCGCCGATCCAGTTCACGTCGCGCAGCCGAAGCTGCGAAACTCGAAGCATGTCGCGTGGTCCCACGATCACGCGCCTTGACGATGGTTCTATGCGTATCACGAAAAGCGGCTCCCCCGTTGCAATGCCCAGTCCCTTCCTCTGACCTACCGTAAAATTGACGATCCCGCGATGCGTCCCCAGTACGCGGCCGTCCACGTGGACGACCTCGCCCGGTTCATCGCTTTCGGGTCTCAGCTTACGGATGACGGCGGCGTAATCGCCGGTGGGCGCAAAGCATATGTCCTGGCTATCGGGTTTTAACGCCACGGGCAAGCCGAGCGCCGCGGCCAATGCGCGCGTTTCGCCTTTCGTCATAGAGCCGAGAGGGAATCGCAGGAAATCGAGTTGCTCTTGCGTGGTCGCAAACAGGAAATAGCTTTGATCGCGTTCAGCGTCAGCCGCCTGCAGCATCTCCCACCCCTCGGGGCCGGCCCGGCTTCTGATGTAATGGCCGGTGACCAGAGCCGAAGCCCCGAGTTCACGGGCTGTCCTCAACAGATCCGAAAACTTGACCGTCTGATTGCAGCGAACGCAGGGGAGAGGCGTCTCTCCCGCCATGTAGCTTGCTGCGAATTCGTCGATGACCGACTGCTGGAAGCGATCCTCGTAGTTCAGTACATAATGGGCGATGCCCAGAGAACTCGCAACGCGGCGCGCGTCCTGGATGTCGCGCCCCGCGCAGCAAGCGCCTTGCCGGGATACGGCGGCGCCATAATCGTAGAGCTGAAGCGTTATGCCGACCGTTTCGTAGCCTGCGCGTTTGACCAGAGCCGCGGCTAGCGACGAATTGACGCCGCCCGACATCGCCACCACGATGCGATGGGCGCTCGCAGGGCCGGGAAGCCCAAAGAAGTCCGGATCAACATCGGGGCCCTCCTTGCGGTCCGGCGAACGAGCCTGCGCTTTGGTCGGTATCAGCATAAGATGAAGCTTTTTTTGATTTCACGGGCGCGTGTTTTATATGGGGCGTCAAGCTCAGGTTTCGATAAGCACAACCTAAATCCAACGAATATAATTTAAGCAACCAGAAGTAGAGGAATGATAGGAATTTTTATCTCTCCCCCGTTAATCACGTTTTAAACGAACCCAAATAAAGTGCATCTCAGGTCTTTGATCGCGTGTGAGAGTACTATGACCGAGTTGTTTCGTCCCCGCCTGCGTTATGTCCTTGGCCCCGATGGCAGTCCGCTAACGATAGCCGACCTTCCTCCCCCAAACACAAAACGATGGGTTATCCGCCGCAAAGCGGAGGTTGTGGCAGCCGTACGCGGCGGCCTCCTGAGCCTCGAGGATGCGTGCAAACGCTATAAGCTGACGATTGACGAGTTCCTAACCTGGCAGCGCCTTATAGATCGCCATGGCTTGCCGGGTTTGCGAGCGACGAAAGTCCAGGATTACAGGAATTAAGCCGGAACTCGCTACGGCGTCTTGTTCTGGTCGTCAGGGTTGTCGAGGAAGAGAAGGCCCTCTTCCAAGGAAACGATTTCCTTGCCGTCGAATTCGTAATCTTCACCGTCCGGCAGGCGAATAACGCAGCTTTTCTCGCAAAGCTCCAGTTGTTCGCCCGCCTTTATGGTTTGCTCGCTTTGCCTATCGCCCTCAATGATGATAAGCGTCTGATCGGAACTGTCCCGGTTCGTCAATGTGATGGCGGAACCCGAACCCGACCAAAGCGCAAAAGGCGCCAACAGCAAAATCCTGCAAATAAGTTGCATGAGTAACCTCATCCTTTGGTTGAGCGATGACGTGGTTGCCATGCTTACAGGAGGAACAGGAAAAAGGGGAAGATATGTCTTCCACCTTTTCCGTATGCGAGCCCTACTTCTTGCCGCCCTTTTTGCCGCCCGCTTTTTCGCCGGATTTTTCCTGCGGTTTAGGGGCTTCCTTGGGCTTGGCTTCAGGTTTCTTAGCCATAGTCCGTCTCACCTCTGAAAGACGCGCCAAATCGAGTTGACGCACCTCAGAGTTTGAGATCAACACGCGCATCGCGCAACGAAAATCTCATGGAATTATAGTGGAATCTGTGAACGGAAAGAGAGAGCAGAAATGATCTGCGTTCCCCGGCATCTGACAATCGCCGGCTTTTGCTGTTGGGCTGTCCTTGTCCCGTTTCTTTCCAGGTGCCAGGCGCAAAATCCGCCGTCGGCCGATGCGCCCGCAACGTGTTGGTCACCCGAGGCATTGGCTGGAAAACCAGGGGAAAAAGCGATTCGCAAAACTCCCTACGATGCCGCGATCGAGCCGCCCGGAGAGCCGGTCAGTCTTCCTGCATTGCCGGAGAACATGCGCAAGTCAATACGCGGGGTGAAGCTTCGGCATGGGGAGAAGATCCTGGCTCTCACCTTCGATCTCTGCGAGAACGCGGGTGAAATCTCGGGCTACGATTTTGAAATTATTGATACTCTGCGGCGCCTGGGCGTGAAGGCGACTTTTTTCGCGAGCGGGAAATGGCTCCTGGATCATCCCGAGCGAGCGGAGCAGCTCATCGCCGACCCTCTTTTCCAGGTCGGCGCGCACAGCTGGACTCACCGGAATTTCAGGCTCCTGAAGGAAGACGACGTCAAGGCCGATCTGGCTCTCAATCTGAAAGCGGACGCAAAGGTTCGACAATCCCTGCATGCGAAAGCATGCTACCAGCCGGTTGCGTCAGGCAAGGAGCAGGTCTCCGTGTTCCGCTTTCCTTTCGGCACCTGCACTGCCGAAAGCCTCAAGGCGGTGAACGATGCGGGTCTCGTTGCAATTCAATGGGATGTTCCTTCAGGCGACCCTGCAAAGGCCCAAAGCGCGGAGGCAATCCGGAAAGGCGTCGCCGCAAGCGCCAAGCCCGGCTCCATCATCGTGATGCACGCCAACGGCCGCGGCTGGCACACCGCCGAGGCGTTGCCCCTTTTGATCGAAGATTTGCGCAAGCGCGGCTTTGAATTTGCAACCGTTGGCGAGTTGCTGGCGAAAGGAGACCCCATTGCCGTCGATGAGTGCTACGAGTTGAAGCCCGGCGACAATGCCAAGTACGACAAGCTTTTCCCGCTTGAAAAGCCTTCCGCCGCGCAATGGCCGGCAGCAACCGAAAGCCTTGGCGTGGCTAAGCCGTCCGAGTAGCATTCAGCCGGTGTAACTTGAGAGAAGCGGCGCCGCCCTATGCCGTTTGGTTAACGGTTCGTTCGCAGCGCTGAGGGTTAATCTGAAACTGGTTAAGGCGCGCGCCGCCGATTTATTTCCGGTCCAATTTACGCTTGATTAGGCTTAACAATGCATTTATCCGGCGCAGAACGAGGCCTACGAGGGCGGTAGGCGGGCGGTTCCAACGCGTTGAAAGTGAACAGCTTTTTTGCCGCCAATCGCCCCATTAAATAGAATTTAATGCGGGAATTTTGGCATTAAATGGGCTCTGAAAAGTCCGTTAAATATAATCCGAGATTCCCGTGTTAACCACGACGCGCCGAAATCAGCCCGGCCCGTGCGCCGGGAGCGCCATCCGTTCTGGAACTTCCGTAATAATATCAACTACTTATCCGTTAACTTCCCGGCAAGGCGCTTTCTCATACAATGCTCACTCAAGAAAAGTCCATGACGCAAACGCAAGCGGGAAGCCAATGAAGTGAGGTCCAATGTGCATGCAGAACAGCGTATCGAGGCCCGCGTCGGATTACGCGTACGACGCTTTAGTCAGTGCCGAGCTGTTGTTTTTTATGATGGCGGGATCGGACAGCCCGGGATCATCCCAATGATATCGCCGCTGCACATATCAAGATATCTGTTTTCCCCCGCCATGCTACCGGTCGTCGCCTTTTTTAGATTTCCGGACGCGGCTACACTTCATATTCTAAAAGCGTAGCTAAAATCAGGGAGGAATTTATGGCAGATAACCAACGCGAGGTCCCGCAGGCTATGCGCGATCTCGCCGAGCAGAACGTGAAGCAGGCGCAGGCCGCTTACGAGCAGTTCACGGATTTCATGTCCAAGGCCATGGGCGCATGGATGGGCGCGATGCCCGCAAACCCCATGGCGATCGGCTTCAGGAATGTCCAAGACCAGGCTATGGAATTCGTGATGCTTCAGTCGCAACTCGCTCAGGAGCGCATGCAATCCTTCTTCACTCAGACGCAGCAGTTTTACAACCTGTTCCAGCAAGTTCCCGAGAAATCAGAACAGGTCGCGACGGAGGCTAGGCTGGGGACGATGCCCTCAACTTTCCTGGTCACCGCCTTCAAGGACGTACAAAGCCGTGTCGTGGCAATGGCGAAGATGAATGCCGAGGCGGCGTTGGCGCTGGCCGAAAAGATCACCAAGGCGCAGAATCCCAACGAGATCTTGACGCTTCAGACGAAGTTCGTTCAAGAGCAAATGCAGACTTTCGTTGTGCAGACACAGGAGCTCTATTCGCTGATCGGGGAGACGCTTAAGGGGTCTGCACGCCCCTGATCTTCCGATCGCAGACGCATGGAATCGGAAGTCAGCCAGAAACCTGGATGCCCGTACTTATAACAAAGCCGGATCGACGTGCCTGTCCCCGACATCGCGCCATGTCAGGCAGTTTGCCAGGTAAGCAGGCGCGAAAGCCTGTCGCGTGGTCTGCCTCTCCATGAGAGGGGCAACCCCATCGCCCTATCCCGGTGGGAAACTGTCTTGAGGTTCGGGGCGATACTCCGTAAGCTTCCGAACTCACAACGAATTGACCATTCAGCACCTGCCCATTGCGCGACCTTTCTGCTTTCTTGCGAAGGCTGACGCTCAATCAGGCTTGGCGCAGGAGGCGATGTTTTGCTTGAAACGAATCTTGCCCCGGGGGACACGCTTCCAGGGAAAGCCGGCGGTCGTCCGCGCCTGCGTCAGCTTAAAGATGTATCCAAACTCACACCCGTTTTTCTGCGGGCGCAGCTTTGCCGCAAGCTCACGCCTGTTCTGCTGGTCGGGCTGTTTTTGGCGGGCTGCGGGCAGCCGAACGCCTATGTAGCGCCACCTCCGCCCAAGGTGGTCGTGGCCAAGCCGCTGCAAAAGCCCGCGGTGCAATATGTCGAGGCGACGGGGAACACGGCGCCGCTCAAGAACGTCGATCTCGAAGCCCGCGTGCAGGGCTTCCTCGAAAAAATCAACTACCAGGATGGCGCTACCGTCAAGCAGGGCACGCTGCTGTTCGAAATCCAGCGAGATACCTACGAGGCGCAACTCGCACAGGCTAAGGCGAGCCTGGCGTCCGCACAGGCCGGCGTCACCAACGCCGATATCAATATCAGCGGCAGATTACCCTGGGGCGACAGGGCAACCTCGCCACCACACAGAGGCAGATCGATGATGCGAAGACCGCGCTCGATCAAGCCAAGGCTTCCGTAGAAAACGCGAAAGCCAGCGTGGACCTGGCGGCGATCAATCTCGGATACACGCAGGTGAGCGCGCCTTTCGACGGCGTCGTGACGAGACATCTGGTCGATGTCGGCGCATTGGTCGGCTACTCCGGTCCGACCAAGCTCGCGACCATCCTCCAGATCAGGCCAATCTACGTCTACTTCACCGTGAGTGAAGATGTGGTGCTGCGGGTCAAACAGTTGCTCGCCGATGAACGGCAAAAGGTGAAGGCCCTCTATGATTTGCCGGTCGAAATAGGATTGATGACGGAGGCCGGCTACCCGCGCACCGGTCATGTCGACTATATCGCGCCGCAGGTCAACACCGGGACTGGAACTCTCGATGTTCGCGCGATCTTCGATAACACCGATGTCGGATTGCTGCCGGGCTATTTCGTCCGCGTACGCGTTCCTCTGCAGCAAACGGAGGGCGCGTTATGGGTGGATGCAACGGCTATCAGCCAGAACCAGCTCGGGGAGTACGTCCTCATCTTGGGCGCGGACAATGTTGTCGAACAGCGCCAGGTGAAGGTCGGCCAGGAGGAGGGAGGGCTAAGGGTCATCGCCTCCGGGCTCGCACCCGATGACTGGGTCATCACCGGCGGAATTCAGCGCGCCGTCCCCGGCCAGACCGTAAATCCCGAACGGAAATCCATGATGACGGCGGCCGCAGGGCAATGAAGGAAGCCTCGATAGCAATGCTTGACGCCGGGGTGGATTGATGTTTTCGCGCTATTTCATCGAACGTCCAATTCTTTCCAACGTCATCGCGCTCGTGACGATCCTCATTGGCGCTGTTTGCCTCCTTCGGCTTCCGGTCGCGCAGTACCCGAATGTCACGCCGCCAACGGTTTCTGTGACGACGCGGTACCCGGGCGCCAGCGCCAAGGTCGTCATGGACACGATTGCGCTGCCGATCGAGCAGCAGGTGAACGGCGTCCCCGGCATGATCTACATGCAGTCGACGAGCGCCAGCGACGGCACCTATTCGCTGATCGTAACCTTCGAGATCGGCACCGATCCGGACATGGCGCAGGTGCTCGTCCAGAACCGGGTGGCGAGCGCGTTGGCGCAATTGCCTCAAGGGGTGCAGGTTCAGGGGGTTACGACACAAAAGCAGTCCACCGCCGTCCTCATGTTCCTCGCGCTGACCTCACCGGACAAGCGCTTCGACAATCTTTTCCTCGCCAATTACGGCGTGATCAACCTGCAAAACGAACTTGCCCGTCTTCCAGGTGTGGGCAACGTCACCGTTTTCGGCGCTGGTCAATATGCGATGCGGGTGTGGATGAACCCGGACCTCCTGCAATCCTACGGGTTGACGCCGGACGATGTCGTGAAAGCGCTCCAGCAGCAGAGCCAGGAGGTGACTTCGGGCGTGATTGGGATGCCGCCCGCGCCCAAGGGGCAGAACTTTCAATACACCGTCAACGTCGCCGGGCGATTCGATGATGTCCGGCAATTCGAGAACATCGTCGTGAAGGTGGACAGCGCGAACGGCGGCCAGATCACGCGCATCAAGGATATCGGCCGCGTGGAGTTAGGCGCGCAGACCTACAGCCAGTCCTTCAACTTGAATAATCTTCCCTCTGCGGGCATCGGCATCTACCTGCTGCCGTCCGCGAATGCCCTCGACGTCGCGCAGCGCGTGCGCGCCAAGATGGATCAGCTCGCCCAAAATTTCCCGCCGGGCCTCGTCTATAAGGTGCCGTTCGACACGACGGTTTTCGTGCAGGCGTCGATCAAGGAGGTTTACATCACCCTCATCGAGGCGGGCGTCCTGGTGCTGATCGTCATTCTCGTCTTCCTCCAGGATTGGCGCGCCACGCTGGTGCCTGCAACCACGGTGCCGGTCACCATCATCGGGGCTTTTGCGGCGATGGCCGCGCTTGGCTTCACCGTCAACCTTTCGACGCTGTTCGCGCTGGTTCTTGTCATCGGCATCGTGGTTGACGACGCGATCGTCATCGTGGAGGGCGTGGCCCGGCACATTGAAGCGGGCATGCCCCAGCGCGAGGCCGCGGTGAAAGCCATGGACGAGTTGTTCGGTCCCATTATCGGCATCACGCTCGTTTTGATGTCGGTTTTTCTCCCGGCGGCTTTTCTGCCGGGGCTGACCGGCCAGCTTTACCAGCAATTCGCCCTTGTCATCGCGGCGACCGCGCTCATCAGCGCCATCAACGCCGTGACCTTGAAGCCGACGCAGTGCGCGCTCTGGCTGCGGCCGCACTCACCTTCCGAACGGCGCAACCTTTTCTACCGCATCTTCAACCGGGTCTACGACGCCGCTGAACGCGGCTATACGGCCTTGGTCCGGCGGATGGTTCACCATAGCGCCATCGTGGCGCTGCTGGGGCTGGCGCTGATCGGCGTCGCCATCTTC
Organism: uncultured Alphaproteobacteria bacterium; assembly: GCA_963764115.1. Classification (GTDB taxonomy): domain Bacteria; phylum Pseudomonadota; class Alphaproteobacteria; order Rhizobiales; family Rhodomicrobiaceae; genus Rhodomicrobium. The sequence continues at coordinate 29,877 of CAVXRT010000001.1, read as the reverse complement.
GGGCTGACGCGCGTGCCCACCGCCTTTATTCCCCTTGAAGACCAGGGGTATCTCATTGTCAGCGCACAGCTCCCCGATGCCGCTTCCCTGGAGCGCACGCAGCAGGTCATGGAGAAGGTGACCAACGTTGCGAGGGGGGTCCCTGGCGTCGATCAGGTGGTCGCCATCAGCGGCATCTCGGCCCTCGACAACAATGCCTCGCTTCCCAACGCCGGCGTCGCTTATGTCGTTCTCAAAAACTGGGACGAACGGTACAAGGCGAAGGGGCAGGACCTGATCACGCTGTTCAAGAATTTGAAGGCCGCCCTTCAAGACGGCATCCTGGAGGCGAACACTGTCGTGATTCCCCCGCCCCCCATTCAGGGCATAGGAAACTCCGGGGGGTTCACGATGGAAGTCGAGATCCGGGACGGCAGCGTGGATTTCACCAAGCTGCAGAGCGTCGCGACCGAGATCGTCAACGATGCCAAATCCCAGTCGGCAGTGCAGACCGTATTTTCGCCCTTCCGCGCTTCCGCGCCGCAGCTGCAAGCCACCATCGACCGGAATAAGGCGGAAACGCTCGGCGTAACCGTCGGCCAGGTTTTCCAGGCGCTCGGAAGCTACATTGGCTCGACCTATGTTGGGCAAATCAACAAGTTTGGCCGGGTTTTCCAGGTCTATGTTCAGTCCGAGTCGCAGTTTCGGGAGAGCCCCGGCGACATCGAGGCGTTCAAAATCAAGACCCCTGACGGCCAGATGGCGCCCCTTGGCACGCTCTTGCAGGTCAAGAGGGTGACAGGCCCATCGCTGATCACGCTCTATAACCTCTACCCGGCGGCGACCATTGCAGGGACATCGTCCCCCCAGTTCAGCTCCGGCGAGACCATGGGGCTGATGGAACAGATCGCCGCGAAGGCTTTGCCGCCGGGCATGAGCTACAACTGGACGGCGATGTCCTACCAGGAGAAAGTGACCGGCAATCAGATCTATTACGTTTTCGCCCTTGCCATTCTGCTGGTTTATCTCGTGCTTGCCGGCCAGTATGAGAGCCTCACTCTGCCGCTCGCAGTCATCCTCAGCGTGCCGCTTGCGTTGCTCGGCACGGTTGGCGCGCTCACCGCGCTCGGCGTTGCGAACAACCTCTACACGCAGATCGGCCTCATCCTCCTCATTGCGCTCTCAAGCAAGAACGCCATTCTCATCGTCGAATACGCCCGCGATTTGCGCGCGAGTGGCGCGGGACTCGATCGAGTCCGCGGTCGACGCGGCGCGGCTGCGGTTCCGGCCGATTCTGATGACGTCCTTCGCCTTCATCCTCGGCGTCCTGCCGCTCGTGCTGGCGACGGGCGCCGGCGCCTCGGCGCGCAAGTCCATTGGCGTTGCGGTGTTCAGCGGCATGCTTGCATCGACGTGCCTCGCCGTGCTCTTCGTGCCGTCCTTCTACGTCGTGATGAAGCGCTTCGAGGAATGGCGGCAGGCGAAGAAGGCAACCGGCAAGCTTGCGGGCAAAGCGGGTTCCATGCCGGTTTAGACCGTCGTGCGCTTAATCGGACGCGGGCGCCGGATGCTAAACCCAGCGCGACGACGGCGTCCAGGATGGCAGGGCCAAAAAGATGAAGTTTGTTCCGTGGATGGCCGCCTCGGAGGGCGGCCATGACAATAGGGGGATTTCGGCGTTCAGCGCCAGGAAAGGGCCATCGCCATATCGAAGAGGAGAACTTCCGCGCTGGTTTCCGCCTCCATGCGCAGATCGCCCGCGCCCTCGATTGCCATGCCGTCGCCCGCCTCGAGCCTCTGCCCATTGACGGCGATCGAGCCCCTTGCCACTTGGACCCAGCCGCCGCGCTTCGCTTTCAGGGTATGCGAGACCGTTTCGCCCGCCTCCAGCAGCGTTGCATAGAGATCGGCATCCTGATGGATTGCGACGGAACCGTCCCGCCCGCCGCGTGAGGCGATCAGGCGAAGCCTGCCGCGCTTTTCGGCCGCTCCGAAGGTCTTCTGCTCGTAGCTCGCGGGCAAACCCTCGCGCTCGGGAAGGATCCAGATTTGCAAGAAATGGACAGGCTCCTTGCTGGAGGCATTGTACTCGCTATGGCGGACTCCCGTTCCGGCCGACATGCGCTGCACGTCGCCAGGCCGGATCACCGAGCCCGTCCCGAGGCTGTCCTTGTGCTCCAGCGCGCCATCGAGAACGTAGGAGACGATCTCCATGTCGCGGTGCGGATGGGCGGGGAAGCCGCCGCCCGGCGCGACCCGGTCCTCGTTGATGACACGGAGCGGCCCGAAGCCCATATACCCGGGGTCGTAGTAATCTCCGAACGAAAAGCTGTGCCTGCTTTGAAGCCAGCCGAAATTGGCTTTGCCGCGCTCTTCGGACCTTCTCACCGTTGTTTGCATCGTGTCTTTTCCTTTTCCTCGAGCCTATCCGCTTTTGATGGAATCAAAAGCGGGCTCTAAGTTTTTGTTTTGTCGTGCGTCTTTATCGGAAAACCGCTTCGCACTTTCCGGACGCACTCTGGGCGCTCGCTCCCTTGATCCTGAACTTGCTGCCGAAGGTATCCGGATGAAGAGCGACTCCTCCGCACACGCTGTTCCGGTTCCCCAGACTGTTTTCTGCGCTACAAGAGAGGCGGCAGCAAAGGTCGTGCAGGCCTTGGAGAACAAGCAATGGCTTTGAACGCCTCACACAAGAAGCCGAAGGAACGCAAAAAAGTGAGCGAGACGGCGTTATTGACGCAACTCAAGGCCCGTCTCTCCGAGATTGAGGACCTTGGCTCTGCGGGAAGCGTGCTTGGTTGGGACGAGGCTGTCTTCATGCCCCCGGCGGGTGCTCCCGCGCGCGGACGGCAAAGGGCCCGGCTTGCCGTCCTGACCCACAAGAAGGCGACCGACCCCGATCTTGGACGGCTGCTCGATAGACTGGCGCCCCTTGCCAACTCGCTTCCTGAAAACTCGCCGGACGCCGCCCTCATCCGGGTTGCAAGGAGGGACTTCCATCTCGCGACCCGGGTGCCAGCCGATTATGTCGCCCGGGCAAATGAGCACGGCTCAGCATCCTATAATGCTTGGGTCGCGGCGCGCCCAGCAAACGACTTTGCCGCCACCATCCCCTTTCTTGAGACCACGCTCGACCTGTCACGCGAGTTCGCCGGGTTCTTCCCCGGATACGAACACGTGATGGATCCGTTGATCGGCCCGGATGAAGGGTTCACGACTTCTGAGATCGCGATGCTTTTTGCCGAATTGCGGGCTGAGTTGCGGCCTCTCGTCGAAGCCATTGCCGAAAAGCCTGTTGTCCCCGATCGCTGCCTGCATCAGACTTTCCCAGCCGCCCCGCAACTGGCCTTCGCCACCAAGGTTGCGGTGGATTTCGGCTACGACTTGAAACGCGGGCGCATCGATCTCTCTCCGCATCCCTTTTGCACGGTCTTTGCGCGCGATGACGTGCGGATCACGACGCGCGTCAACGAGAACGACCTTTCAGATGCGCTGTTCAGCGTGCTGCACGAGACCGGGCATGCTCTCTATGAAATGGGAATCGCGCCTGAACTCGAAGGCACGCCAATTGGCCACGGCGCTTCCGCTGGCGTGCATGAAAGCCAGTCCAGGCTCTGGGAGAACATCGTTGGGCGGAGCCAACCGTTTTGGCGGCATTATTATCCTTTGCTCCAAGAGGCATTTCCCGATCAACTGACTCACATCCCCCTCGATACCTTCCATCGCGCCATCAACAAGGTCGAGCGCACACCAATTCGCACCGACGCGGACGAGGTCACCTACAATCTGCATGTGATGATCCGTTTCGACCTCGAGCGCGCCATGCTGGAGGGAAAGCTCGCGGTTCGCGACCTCCGGGATGCCTGGAATGCCCGGTATGAGACCGATCTCGGCCTCACCCCGCCCAATGACAAAAACGGCGTGATGCAGGACGTTCACTGGTATGGCGGCGGCATCGGAGGCGCGTTCCAGGGGTACACGATCGGCAATATTCTTTCGGCGCAGTTCTACGAGGCGGCCGTGTCCGCGAACCCTGGCATCCTGTCCGGCATCGGCAAAGGCGAGTTCGGCGAACTGCGGAGCTGGCTCGCCAGCAATTTGCACCGGCATGGACGCCTCTATACCGGTCCCGTCGTGGCTGAACGCGCATCAGGGGCAAAGATCGCCCTTGAGCCATACATGCGGTATCTCAAACAGAAATATGGCGCGCTTTACGGGCTGAAGCTTTGACCGAACCAATGCGCCGCGGGTTGTCTCAAACGAATGCAGCCCAGGTGGCTACGCATCTTGCCCCAATTTTAGGCATTAGAGCGTGTCGCAATTGTTCGGCATCCCCTTATTGTCATGGCCGCCCTCCGAGGCGGGCCTCCAGAGCAAACTCCATCTTGGGACTGGATGGCCGGGTCAAGCCGGGCCGGACCAGTGGTCAAGCCCGGCCGTGATATCGGCTCCAGCTAATTGCAACGCGCTCTAGGCCCCCGGCTTCCCCTTCTGGATAGCGGCGTTAACCAGCGTTCCGAGCTCCTGCGCCTGCAGGGCAAAGGCATGCACCTGCAATTGCGCATGCCTGCTTTGGATTTGCAGCGCGTCCGTCAAATCCTTTGCCTTTGCAAGCTCATGAGCCAGTGTGAAACCGGCATCCAGGTTTTGTTGGGTGAACCTCATCGCCCGCTCCTGAACGTCGCTTAGTCCAGTCAGCGCCGGATTGGCTGGCAACATCGTTTTCATCATGTCCTGCACTTTGGACGCCGCATCCATGAGCTGCTTGAATGCGTCGCGAGCCTGATCGATGTTCTTGACGACAAACTCGCGGGTTTCCTGCGGAATTTCGATTTGCTTAGCGTCGGCCATATCTCTCCTCCCATCGCTGCCTACCTGCAGCGTTGCCGTGTCTATCCTGCCGCATTGTCACATGTTGTGTCTACGTTTCACGTGTTGCAAGTGCTGTGCAAATCTTGCGCCCGCAGAGACGACAAACGCAATGACGCGGAACGAGCGGAGCTCAAGCCCCCATGGCGGACGAGCCGTCGCCGAACACCGCGAACAATTTAACGCCAGGACCGAGCTTCCCGTCTAGACTGCGTCGGCTTTCGCTGGCAGGTTGTGCGCAGCCGATGCCAAATCACTTTGGTTTTGCGGCCCTTCACGAAAGCCCAGCCGCGTCCATAAACACACCAGGCAACGAGGAGAAGCTCATGAATTGGTTGGGGCATGCGATCGAGCTGATCATCTCGGAAAGCCGCTGGCTTATCCTGCCGTTCCTGATCGGGATGGTGGTTGGCCTTGGCGCACTTGCCTACGCGTTCGTTTTGAAGCTCGCTGCCTTTCTGAGCTCGATTGCGACGGCCCCGGAAGATGAAGTGATTGTTGGAGTTCTGAAGCTCGTCGATCTCTCGCTCACCGCCAATCTGCTGCTGATCGTGATTGGCGCGAGTTACATGAACTACGTTTCCCGCGTCGATCCCGCCGAGCACCCGAACTGGCCCCCTGGTCTTATCGGGATTGGGTTTTCAGACCTGAAACAGAAGCTGCTCGGCTCCATTATCGCGATTGCAGCCGTAAACGTGCTGGAATGGTTCATGGATATCGACCGAACCGTCGACAACGCCAAGCTGGGTTGGGTCGTGGGAATCCTTCTTGCCTTCGCCCTTGCTATGCTCATGCTCGCCATCGCGGACCGGCTTGGCGCCTCAAACAAGCATGAGTAGCAGGCTTGGACTGGTTTGACGCCCAGCGCCTCAGCGCGTGCCGGCCGTGAATGCGCAGGCGCTAACGTTGGCATGGAGCGCTCAAGGGGCGCAGTTCAATCCTGGCCCCTTCAAGGGCGCGGCGGACTGCGGCGGCAACGGCGACGGCTCCGGGTTCGTCGCCGTGAATGCACAGCGTATCGACCTGAAGCTTGATCCTCGCGCCTGTTCCCGTCAAAACCTCGCCTTCGCCGGCAAGGTGAAGCGCCTGCTTTGCCGCGGCCTCGGGGTCGTCAATCACGGCCCCTTGTTCTGAGCGCGGCGTCAGAGATCCGTCGTCCCGATAGAGGCGGTCGCAAAATCCTTCGCGCGCAAAGGCGAGGCCCGCATTGTCCGCCGCTTTTTCCATTTCCGAGCCGGGCATGCCGACATAGATCAGCCTCGCGTCGATGGTTTTCGCCGCTCGGGCGATGGCGCGGGCATAGCCCTCATCCTTGGCGGCCATGGTGTAGAGCGCGCCATGCGGCTTCACATGGCGGAGTTGCTCGCCGGAATAAGCCGCGAGAGCCTGCAGCGCCCCGATCTGGTAGGCGACCATGTATTCCAGGTCGCGCGCGTTCATGTGGACGGCTCGCCGCCCGAAGCCCCACAGATCATCGAAGCCTGGATGCGCGCCGAGGCCGACGCCATGCTTTTTGGCCAGAGCCGCGAGCTTGTGCATGATCGTGGGGTCGCCGCCATGAAAGCCGCATGCGACATTGGCCGAGGTCACGATGTGGAGCAGCTCTTCGTCGCGCCCGATGCGATAAGCGCCGAAGCCTTCGCCCATGTCTGCGTTGAGATCGATGTGCACAAGCTCTCCTATTCCGCGTAAATCATCTTCCGGGTCATGCCGCCATCGATGATAAGCTCGGCGCCTGTCATGAAACCTGCTGCGTCCGAAAGGAGAAAGGCGACGGCTGCGGCAATGTCGGACGGCGTCCCGACCCGGCCTGCGGGATGCTGCGCACGATCCTCGCCCGAGAGTTTCGCCTTCTCATCCACGTTGATCCATCCCGGCGAGATGCAGTTCACGCGCACATCCGGCCCGAGCGTGATCGCCAGCGAATGCGTGAGCGCGACGAGACCGCCCTTGCTGGCCGAGTACGCGAAGGTGTTAGGCTCGGACATATGCGCCCGCGTCGACGCGATAAGCGCCATGCCGCCCTTGCTGCGCCGCAAATGCTGCTCGCCGAACTTCGCGAGGAGGAAGGCAGCCGTCAGGTTCGTGGCGATAACCGTGTTCCAGTCTTCCAGCGTTGTTTCGGAAAGCGGCTTGCGGTGCATGATGCCTGCGTTGGAGACAATAGCATCGATCCTGCCGAACGCGCTTGCCGTCTCGTCGATCAAGCGCTTCACGTTCGCTTCTTTCGAGACATCGCAGGCGATGGCGTGGCCTCCAGTCTCCGCCGCCGCTTCATTGGCGCGAGCCGGGTCCACGTCCGCGCACACAGAGGTCCACCCGCGCGACGCAAGCTCCGCGGCGCAAGCCTTGCCGATGCCATGACCCGCGCCGGTGATAATCGCAACCTTCGCGTGATTCGCCTTCATGCCAACTTTCCTTTCTGTACAATCATGTTGTGATGGACCCGATCGAAGTTCAAACCCTTACCCCGGAGAGGTTGACCATGAGCAACACCAAGACCGCCCTTCCGAACGAACTCGACCTTTCCGCCTATTGGATGCCGTTCACGGCGAACCGGCAGTTCAAGGCCCATCCGCGCATTCTGGTTTCCGCCGAGGGGATGCACTACACGAGCGCGGATGGCCGCAAAATCCTCGACGGCGTGGCCGGGCTCTGGTGCGTCAACGCCGGGCATGGCCGCAAGGAAATCGCGCAAGCCGTCGAGCGGCAGCTTCAAACCCTCGACTATGCCACAGCGTTCCAGATGGGCCATGCGGGCGCGTTCGAACTGGCGGCGCGGCTTGCGCGGATGACGCCGCAGGGTCTCGATCGGGTGTTCTTCGTGAACTCAGGCTCGGAAGCCGTGGACACGGCGCTGAAGATCGCGCTGGCTTACCATCGCGCGCGAAGCGAGGGCCAGCGCACGCGCTTTATCGGACGCGAGCGCGCCTATCACGGAGCGGGCTTCGGGGGCATGTCGGTGGGCGGCCTCGTGAACAACCGCCGGGCCTTCGGGTCCATGCTGGCCGCTGTGGATCATCTGCCGCACACGGTCGACATCGCCCGCAACGCCTTCAGCAAGGGGCTGCCGAAGCACGGCGCGGAGCTTGCCGACACCCTCGAGCGCCTGATCGGCCTGCACGGCGCGGACACTATCGCCGCCGTCATCGTCGAGCCCATGTCCGGATCGGCGGGCGTGCTCTTGCCGCCCAAGGGCTACCTCGAAAAGCTTCGCGCCATTTGCGACCGGCATGGGCTCCTTCTCATTTTCGATGAGGTGATCACCGGTTTCGGCCGGCTGGGCAAGCCGTTCGGAGCGCAGTTCTTCGGCGTAACGCCCGACATGATGACCGTCGCGAAGGGCCTCACGAACGGCGCGATCCCGATGGGCGCGGTCATCGCGAGGCGCGGCATTCACGATGCGCTAATGACCGGCCCCGAAAACCTCATCGAGCTGTTCCACGGCTACACCTATTCGGGCCACCCCGTGGCCTGCGCCGCCGGGCTTGCAACGCTCGACATCTATGAGCGCGAAGGATTGTTCGAGCGTGCGGCGTCTCTCGCGCCGGTCTGGGAGGAGGCGATGCATACGCTGCGTGACAGCCCCTATGTCATCGATGTTCGCAATCTCGGACTGGTCGCCGGGATCGAGTTGGAGCCGAGGCCGAACGAGCCGGGCAAGCGCGCCTACGAGGTTCTCGTGGACTGCTTCGAGAACGGCGTTCTGGTCCGCCAGGCGGGCGACATCATAGCGCTGTCGCCGCCGCTGATCATAGAGGAAGCGCAGATCCAGCGAATCGTCGACAGCCTGTCTGCTGCGCTTAGCCGCGTCGCTAATCGGGATGCCATCCGAGGCGGGTTGAGCTAAGTCTCCCCTCACCCCTGCAAACCGTGAGCGGATGCGGCTCTTGGTCAAGCCGAGGGGCGGCGATCGCGGCGCTTTGCCAACCTTCGGCATCAGCTAGAGCCGCTGCCGCCAGTTAAGAAATCATTTGCTAAAATTGGGTTCGTTTGGCAAAACAGCGCCGATATATTTATTTAAATAATTATTGGACGCAATAAATTTTAATATCTTGAGCGTATCTTAAGACTTGTTTTCAGATTGCGTTCAGGAGCGTTTATGCCGAGTGAGAAACAGATCGCAGCAAATCGCCTCAACGCCCGCCGCAGCACCGGCCCCAGAACAGAGGAAGGCAAAGCGCAAAGCAGCCGGAACGCCATGACGCATGGGCTTCGCGCCAGCGTTGGCCTTTTCCCTCACGAATGCCCCGATGAGTTCTTCCAGATGCGCGACGCCATCTTCGCGGAGCTTCTGCCGCAAGATGCGGTCGAAAGCGAGCTGACCCATCGGATTGTCAGCATTCTCTGGCGGCTGCGGCGCATTCCCGCTTTCGAAGTGGCGGCGCTCGCCTGGGTCGGGGCGCGCGGGAGGAAAAAGAGCGTCGATAGCCTCGCCGTTCCGAGCCTTGCCGGAGACCCCGGCGCTGCTCCGCTAGATCAAGATGTTCAGCTCGCTCTGGGCCGTTCGTTCGACGCCTTTCTGACAAGGGACCTGGGCGGGAAGATCGGCCGCTATGAGGCGAACTTGCAGCGGCAGGTCATCAGCCTGTTCGCCGAATTGCGGACGATGAAGGCGTGCAGGAACGAGGCCGCTCCAAGTCTTGATGGCGTCCCGGTTCCGGAAGAGGGGGGCTGCTGAAGCATCGTTCATGATTTCCGCCGTCACGCCTGTCGCCTATGCCTGCGGTTTGAACGGCGCGACAGGACCGGGGGCGAGGCAGACTATCATCGGCCTGCCAATGGGTGGCGGCGGCGTAAGCGCACATTTCGAATGCGGACTCAGGGGCGATTTTAGGTCAAACCCGCTCCATCCTCTGCAGCAGAATTTCGCGAGCGAAACCCTGAATGCGGATGTGCGGACCCTGGTGGCATGCATTGACTGTAAGTTTCGACCCATTTAGACATGGAACTCACTGGAATTTCGTTATCCCATGTCCCGGAATATGTTCTTGCTTCTACAGGAAGCTAATAAATTCGGGACTATTAGCCTTCGTAACTTCTATACTAGGCGAGCGCTCAGGATTTTTCCCGTATATTACTTGTTTCTTCTTGTCTTAGCATCACTTCAGGTTTTCTATCTTTACAGTGATACCCTGTCAACTTGGCTCGGTTCGCTCACTTACACAAGGAATATGTTCGGCCAGGGCAAGTCCGCCACTGGGCACCTATGGAGCCTTTCCGTCGAGGAGCAGTTTTATTTCATTTGGCCTGCTGTACTGGTGACATTGCGCCTTTACCGGAGGTGGCCATACGCAATCATCGTCCTGCTGCTCGTAATAGCGGTATCTTTCGCCGCTCGCCTAACGAGCTGCAGCTCAGACACGTTCTTGTGCGTTCGTATTTTGAATCCGAAATCCGCCTTGAGGTACGCCGATTTATTGGCGGTGGGCTGTATCGGGGCATTCATTTACGCGAACCTCAGCTTTAGCATATCAAGAACTGTTAAAGTCATTCCCCTATACTCCATCGTTGCTCTCTTGGCGTTTTCTACTATTATATCGCCAGCACCTGGGTTGGAGGCCTCAATTATTATTACCGCGCAAGCAGTTGCCATAATGTTTTGCATTGCGCTATCAATGTCGGAAAGAAATACAATATTCTTTCGCCTATTAAACTCCCGTGTGATAATTTTTGTCGGCCTCATTTCGTATTCCCTTTACATATGGCATATGATTTTCTTGAGCCACTATGTCGGTGACGGAATATCAGGGACGGTGCTACACGATAGCCGAGTTTGGTGGATAGCTTCAGTGGCTTTGGCTTCAGCGTCGTACTTTTTATTCGAGCGCCCGCTAATACGGCTGAAGACCCGCTTTCAGGTGTCTCGTGCGCCAACAATGAAGACGGAAACACAGCTCGACACATCCAATAGCCGCATTTCTAGCGTGAGGATTTGAGCACAGCAATCGGAAGTCCGCGCCGGTGGCGCTTCATGCGCTCAGCTCGCACATACGCAACTCCTATCGTGAATGAGACTGACGCCTCATTCTCAATCGGAGCAATCCACTTGCCTTGACGGTGCAGAAGGAATGCTGCGCCATGCAGCGGCCACCGCGAGAGAGCTTTCGTTCCTCGGCCCTACCGCGCGCGTTCAAGTCGCAACGATCCCAGCAAACCTTGCGTACGGCGCGCCTGCCGCATTCGTGTAAAGCGTAGCCATGCAATTGAAAGCCGAAAAGCCGGACGTGAGCGAAGCCGCGCCCCGGGAGGCGCCCGCCCATCGCGACCGGATCGCGCTCGGAATGGCTGCCGCCGTGGCCTCGTTCTTCATGCTGAACACGATGAATGTGTTCGCAAAGCTCCTGAGCCCCACTCATTCCGTCATCGAGGTGGCGTTCTACCGCAATGCGATCGCGGCGTTGCCCTTTGCGGTCTGGATTTTCCTGCTCGGGCGGCGCGACCTGCTCAAGATCAATAGCCGCCCGGACGCCATCATTGCTGCGTTCCGTTGTCGGCACCATCAGCCTCGTCGCGACCTTCAAGGCCTTCAATTTCCTGCCGATGGCGGACGCGCAAGCTTTGTTCTTCATGTCGTCGCTCTTCCTGCCGGTGATGGGCTGGCTGTTCCTGAAGGAGCGCGTTGGGGCGCACCGGTGGAGCGCGGTTCTGATCGGCTTCGTTGGAATGCTCGTGATCGTCCGCCCGACCGGCGCTGTGAATATGACCGGCGTGACGTTTGCGCTGTCGGCGGCGCTGATGCACGCGTCGCTTGGCACGATCTTGCGCGTTCTCGGACGCACCGAGCGGCCCGAGACCGTCACCTTCTACTTTCTCGTCATCGGCACGGCGATGACGGGCGTCGCCATGCCCTTCGTCGCAACGATCCCGCAGCTGAACGAAATCCCCCTCTTCATCGGCGCAGGCATTTCAGGGGCCTTCGCACAAATCTTCCTTTCGGTGGCTTTCAAATACACGCCGGTCGCGCTGGTCACGATCTTCAATTACACCGGCATCGTCTGGGCGACGGGATACGGCTGGTTCATCTGGGGTGACTGGCCGGGCCCGCCTGTCTGGATCGGGGCCAGCATCATCGTCGGCTCAAGCCTTTTCATCGTCTGGCGCGAAAACCGAATGGTGAAGCGGGCTCGTGGGGGGGATGGCGGTTGAGGCCCAGGCTCGCCGGACTACACCGGCTATTGCGCTGCTGTCAGGGCCGATTATTGCCGGCGGCCGGCGCTAGGGGCGTTCTCTCTGGTTATCGCGAGCCGGTGCAGTGTTCCGATCAGCGCCGGTGGCTTCCCGCTGACGGTTCTTTCGGATCATTCCGCGGGCAGACGCGCTCCCGATTCATGTCGGAGGTCATCCTCACGATAACGTTTCTGTTCATGATTGTGCATGGAAAAGCGCTGGTTTGGTCCCCTGGCGCCACTGGCCTTGGGTCGAGGTTCGTGCATCTCATCGTCAGGTTGATTAGCAACGTGTCCGTCAGTCAGGCGCTCAGCAGCAATCCTTCCCTCGTTGCTGGCGGCTGGTCGTTTTGGCAATTGTGGTTCTGTCGGTGGATCCCCAATCCTGCCGGCATTATAGGCGGCCCCGGAGTTCTCCTGCTCGCCAAGCATTGGAGAGTCCTGCTCATCCTCCATCCAACGGAGCCTGCCAGCGTAGCGGGCGCCCATTCCGATGCTGATCCTGTGATAGGAAATATCGCCCTCGACCTTGGCGGAGGATTGAAGCGTCACACACCGGCAGCGGATAGCGCCCGTCACCTCGCCCCGAACAATGACTTCGTGAACGGCGACGACACCGCCATTCACCCGCCCGTTCGCCGTGACGATAAGCGAAGTGCATTTGATGTTGCCCTCGATGACTCCATCTATCGTAACGCTTCCAGAGGTCGACAAATCGCCCAGTATTGTCAGATCACTGCTGATAGTTGCATTTGGGGAAAATGAATACGAAGTAGCCATGTCTGACCTTCACGCAGAACATTACAGTATTCAGAAACCAAGAATGGCCACGGTCAAGCTGCCGTCTAGCCTCCTCCAACGCCACATTTACTCTCTGGTTGATGTTCCTGAATCATGTCTATTTTAAGTCATTATCTTTTACGCAAAGGATAATGACTTTCTTTGCCAAGATGGCGCGGCATTAAATTTGGTAAAACTCGAAACGGCACTCAGGTTGAAGCGGCGCCATCGAATGGATCTGAGTGCGTCCCGATTTTTACCAGAGACTATTCTGCGCTTCCCGGCTAAGTCGTAAATTTCAGTAGATATTTAGAGTATAAAAACTTGTGCCCCCTGCTCGCTTGCCAAGCTGTGTCTTGTTCAGCAACGCAAGATGCTTCGTCTGACTGGTTCCACGCCTGCCACCCTTGCGTGCTCGATCATGTTCCGGTTCAGACGGGAGGCTTCTTGGAAATAAGCCGGAGAATTTCTCTCATGAAGTGCGAAGGGACTCGCACCACTCAGGGCGCGCTCTCCGCCATTCGTCGCGCGATAAATAGACGCAAGCCCCGCGTCCTATTTCCGCAGGGATTGCCCAGCCAAAGGTTGCTACCCTCCAGCCTGCTTAACGAAGATTTTACTAAGAGGCACGCGGTGGCGACGATCAAGTTCTTTAAAGGCGGCAATCTCCCGCTCGAAATGCACAAGGTGCGCATCGTTCAGAAGCTTACCTTGCCGCCCATCGAATACCGGCTCAAGGCCGTGAATGAGGCCGGCAACAACACGTTCCTGTTGCAGAATGCCGACGTGTTCATGGACATGCTCACCGACAGCGGCGTGAACGCCATGAGCGATCAACAGCTCGCCGCCATGATGGTCTCGGATGACAGCTACGCCGGCAGCGCCACCTATACGCGCCTCGAGGCCAAGCTGCGCGAGTTGTTCGGCATGCACTGGATCCTGCCGGCGCACCAGGGACGCGCCTGCGAGAACATCCTTGCGCAAACTTTCGTAAAGCCGGGCCATATCGTGCCGATGAACTACCACTTCACGACCACGAAGGCGCACATCACGCTGAATGGCGGCGTGGTCGAAGAGTACGTGAAAACAGAAGGGCTTGAGGTCACAAGCGACCTTCCGTTCAAAGGCGATATGGACATCGCCAGGCTTGAGAACTGTGTCAAGAAGAATGGCGCCGACAAGATCGCCTTCGTGCGGGTGGAAGCCGGCACCAACCTCATCGGCGGCCAACCGGTCTCGCTCCAGAACCTGGCCGATGTCCGGAAGGTCTGCGATAAGTACGGCCTCATTCTCGTGATGGACGCGAGCCTTCTCGCGGACAATCTCTACTTCAACAAGACCCGCGAAGAGAGCTGCAAGAACCTCAGCATCCGCGAGATCACGCGGCGCATCGCCGACCTTTGCGACATCATCTATTTCTCCGCCCGCAAGCTCGGCTGCGTGCGTGGCGGCGCGATGTGCATGCGCAGCGAAGAGATTTACAGGCGCATGCGCGGCCTCGTTCCGCTCTATGAAGGCTTCCTCACCTATGGCGGCATGTCGGTGCGCGAAATCGAGGCGCTGACCGTCGGTCTCGAAGAGACCATGGACGAGGACATGATCAACCAGGGCCCGCAATTCATCGCCTACATGATCGATGAATTGGTCAAGCGCGGCGTTCCCGTGATTACGCCCGCTGGCGGCCTCGGCTGTCATCTCGACGCGTTGCGCTTCCTCGATCACGTCCCGCCGTCGCAGTACATCGCAGGCGCGCTGGCGTCGGCCATGTACATCGCGGGCGGCGTTCGCGGCATGGAGCGCGGTACGCTTTCCGAGCAACGCAATCCGGACGGCAGCGAAGTGTTCTCGGCCATGGAGCTGTTGCGTCTGGCGATGCCGCGCCGCGTGTTCACGCTCTCGCAGGTCAATTACGCCATCGACCGCATCGACTGGCTGTACCAGAACCGCAGGCTGGTCGGCGGTCTGGTCTTTGTCGAGGAGCCGGAGATTTTGCGCTTCTTCTACGGGCGCCTGAAACCCGTGTCCGATTGGCAGGAAAAACTCGTCGCAAAGTTCCGGGCGGACTTCGGCGACAGCCTGTAGGTTGAGAAAAACTTTGGGGGGGCGGCGCGCCAAGCCGCTTCCCCATCCCATGGCGCCAGCCCGATAATCATGTGCGGCCGGCGGCTTGCCTTGTCGAAAATAGTTTCGTTCAAGATGGGCTTTGGAGGCGGAACGAAACTGGGCCTTTACTGTTCTTGCAGACACTCCGAGTTCGTCATTTCCCGTCGGACCGCCATTTCATGCCCCACATTCATAACGACGCCGGAGCCTGCGTCGAAGCGCTGCTGTCGCAGGTTGGGCGCGAAATTGTGCTCGCCATGCCCATCGCCATTGGCAAGCCGAACCATTTCATAAATGCGCTTTACCGCCGCGCCGTTCAGGACAGATCCATATCGCTCAAAATCTTTACCGGCCTGAGTTTCGTGAGGCCCTCACTCAAGAGCGATCTGGAGCGCCGGTTTGCCGGTCCCTTGCTTGAAAGACTGTTTGGCCGTTATCCCTATCTCGATTACGCGGAAGCTCTAAAGCACGGAACTCTGCCGCCCAATGTCGAAGTCCGCGAGTTTTTCATGCAGGCAGGCGCATTCATGAACGCGCCTGCAGCTCAGCAGGGCTATTCCAGCGTAAATTACACACACCTCGCAAGGCTTGTGCTGGATGTCGGTGTGAATGTCTTCGCGCAGCTGGTGGCGAAACGAGGAGAAGGCAATTCGGCGAGCTACAGCCTGGGGTCGAATGCAGACGCCACCTTGGACGTTTTGCCGTTATTGCATCTACGCCGCAGGAAGGGGGCGCGCACCGCCTTCGTTGGGCAGGTCAACGCCGCTATGCCCTTCATGGTCGGGGACGCAGAACTCCCTCCCTCGGAGTTCGACCATATCCTGGAAGGCCCAGCCTTCGAGTTTCCGCTGTTTGCCCCGCCGAAGGAGGCCGTTTCTCTTCAGGATTACGCCGCAGCGATCCACACCGCCGCGCTCATCAAGGATGGCGGCTCCATCCAGCTTGGCATCGGGGCCTTTTCCGACGCGCTGACGCATGCGCTTGTCCTGAGGCAGACCAGGAACGAGAAATTCCGTCACCTTGCGCAAGCCCTTGGCGCCGGACGGCTGCACCCGCGCCTGCCCGCCGAACTAGCCCCTTTCGAGAAAGGCCTGTACGGCGTGACAGAGCTTTTCGTCGAAGGTTATCTGCACCTTCATCGCCACGGGGTTCTCAAGCGCCGAGCCTTTGACGACGTCGAAACGCAGCGGCGCGCTGACGCCGGTGAGCTTTCGCCCGAGGAATACAAGCAAGGCGCGCTGATCCACGCGGGCTTCCTGGTCGGCTGCAGCTCCTTCTACGAGGCATTGCGCAACCTCACAGAAGACGAGCGGCGCGCCTTCCGCATGACTCGCATCTCCTTTACCAACCAGCTTTATGGCGGCGAGGAGCTCAAGCGCGCTCAGAGGCTTCACGCTCGCTTCATCAACAGCGCGATGATGGCCACGCTGCTTGGCGCGGCGGTTTCGGATCAGCTCGAAGATGGCCGCGTCGTAAGCGGCGTGGGCGGCCAATATAATTTTGTCGCCCAGGCGCTTGAGCTTGAGGATGGATTGTCGATCCTGCAACTGCAAGCCTCGCGACTGCAAAACGGGCGCCCCCAGTCGAACATCCGCTGGAACTATGGCCACACAACCATCCCCCGGCATTTGCGCGACATCACCGTAACCGAATATGGAGCCGCAGACCTGCGCGGGCTTTCGGACCGGGACACCATCGCGGCCATGCTCAACATCGCCGACAGCCGCTTCCAGGAGCAGCTTCTCAGCCGCGCAAAAGCGCCGGGGAAGATCGAGAGCACTTATGAGATCCCGGGCGCATTCCGGAACAACACGCCGGAATGGATCGAGAAAACATTGAGCCCCGCACGCACGGATGGCACGCTGCCTGCCTATCCTTTCGGGACGGACCTGACCGCGGAAGAGATTGCGCTTGTTCCAGCGATGACTGTGCTGAAGAACGCGCAATCTTCGGTTCTCGAGCTGGCGCGGATCGCGGCTCGCGGCGCGCCCTGGTCTTCGCCAACCGCCCAGGAACGCGCCCTGCTCCGCCGTCTGGCGCTGGAACCTCCGAAATCGGCGAAGGAACGGTTCACGGCCGCGCTGGTTCTCGGTGCGCTGCGCGCCACATAAGCGTCGAGACAATCCAAAGGGAGGGGAGATGCGCCTCGCAAACAAGGCAGCCATCGTGACGGGAGCCGCGTCAGGCTTCGGCGCTGAAATCGCCAGGGTTTTCGCACGCGAGGGCGCGAAAGTCGCCGTGCTCGACATCAATGGCGGCGGAGCGGCGGCGGTCGCTCGCGAGATCGGGCCGGCCGCAATCGCCATCACCGCTGATGTCACGAAACGCGCCGACATCGACACGGCTGTGAGCAAAACCCTGGATGCTTTCGGCTGCATCGACATCGTGGTGAACAACGCGGGCTGGAGCCACAAGAACCGGCCCATGCTCGAAGTGAGCGAGGAGGAGTTCGACCGCGTTTACGCCGTGAATGTGAAGTCGATCTTCCACATGGCGCATGCCGTCGTGCCGGTGATGGCGGAACGGGGCGGCGGCGTGATCATCAACATCGGCTCTACGGCGGGCATCCGGCCGCGGCCCGGCCTGACCTGGTACAATGGCTCGAAGGGCGCGGTGAACCTGATGTCGCGCTCGATGGCCGTAGAACTCGCGCCGCAGAAAATCCGCGTGAATTGCGTGGCTCCCGTGATGGGCGCGACGGGCCTTCTAGAGCAATTCATGGGGCTGCCGGACACGCCGGAAAACCGCGCGAAGTTTATCGCAAGCGTGCCGCTGGGGCGGCTCTCGGAGCCGCGGGACATTGCGAACGCCTGCCTCTATCTCGCATCCGACGAAGCGGAGTTCGTGACCGGCGTGGTTCTCGAAGTGGATGGCGGCCGGACGATTTAGGCGCGAAAGATCTGCTGCATCGATCTGACCGGAGAGGGGTCTGTCATGCCGACCGCCAGAGCATTGGACCACGATCATAACCAGAGTTTTCCGAGCCATTGCTTGAGCACGAATGTTAGGAGAAAGCGCCTTATTGACAGGTTAACGCCATCAATCCATTGATTTACAAGAGAAACTTATGCGTCGCGCTTGAACCGCAGCGGCTGCGAACAGCGCAGGCATGGTTAACAGGCGCGGCCTGACTATGATTACCGGACTTTTGCGCGTCCACTTTCGTCCAAAAATACATTCGATTAACCCTATCGTTGACGGCGGAAATCCATTCTCTTTCAATGGGATAGCGCGCAAATCTGATCGGCCGGAGGCCGACCGCGCCGATGTTCTCGTGTATTTTGACCAAAATTCAGGCCGGAAATAAATCCGGCGCGCCGCCGTTTACCATAAAAGTGTAAACGCATAATCCACAACCTGCGGCTTATGGGGGTTGCAGGCAGATCTATAACCGCGAACGGCAAAGAGCAAAGGCGCCGTTACCTTATTTCGGTTCGAATAGTAAGGTGACCTCCGAGACGGGCCTCGCGCGTTATCGCGGGCCTGGAGCGGCCCGCGTCTATTTGGACACGTTTTCCGCCTTCAATCGATTCCGATTAAAGGCAGATCAGAAGCAAACGGTCTTGCTTTCGTCAACGAATGCCTCTGTGTTTTGCGGTCTCTTCCGAACCGACACGTATGCGTGCAGTGGGTCGCGAACCGACCTTCGAGATATTCGAACTAAATTCCGCTGAAGATCGAAGACCGGGCGTCAACAAAGTTCACATCGCTGCGGGCCTTAGCTGCCGGTTCAACTCATCGATCACAGCCGCATTCTCGACAACGGTTTTGTCGGGCTTAACCATTATGATATTGCGCGGATGTCGGTGCAGCTTCACGGCTAACCAGAGAGGGAACCGGTCGACGCCGGCCCATTCCGGAAAACCTTCATTTCTAACGTCATGAGGATCGAACACATCGTATCCAATAATCTGCCAGATACCGGGCGCGATGTAAGGTTTACCGCCATTTTTCACGTCGTTGTACACCTTAAGCTGTGCGTTCCTTACTTTTCCTTCATACAGCTCGCGGAGCAAAAAGGCGGTGAAACGCGCGCTCCCCATGGCTGTGCCCTGCGGCCCTCCCGTAATACGATCACTCGTATTCATCAAATGAGCTTGTTGCATCGCTTCGGGCGTTCCCACCAATTGAGCCAACCGGATGCGCTCCTCGGCAACGGCTTTCCGCGCGTCAGCCGACATTCCACCTCCCCAGGCGCGTAAGCAGCTGTTTAAGTCTCGCTCCGCAAGCGTCAGCAATTCAGAGATTTGATAAGTCCGTGGTAGGAAGAGGACCAGTGTGAAGAGAACTACGAAAATCACGATGCCCAAGAGGCCCAAGGCAAAATAGGAAAGCATACCCAAGGCAGCGAGTATCGCCATTCCCAATATCCTGCCCCAAGCCACATCATATCTGAGGGCATCCATGATCGCCCGGGGCTCCTCCTCTGCTTCCGTATCCTGCTCCTTATTGGGTTTCGGCAAATTTCGTGAGAGTAGAAACAAGAGCTGCGATTCGACCTGCGCCCTTCGAGGGCTTTGCGGGAAATCAGCCACGAGCCGAGCCAGGGGAAGCGTATCGTTGCACGCTCCTATGTACTTGGACACTCGCTCAGCGGCTTGTGCCGCGAAATTACCCTGGGGATGTTTTGTCAGAAAACTCTCGAAGACATTCGGGTCAAGCTCACCCTTTATGCTCAGCCATTGTTGCGACTCAGCGTCCAACAAACCTATCCCCCCATCGGTCTTGTTAGTGGGATCAGAATGCGCTTCCTCGGTCGCAAGGTGATGCTTTCCGGAGCTTGGTTTCTGTATAGAAGTTCTCGCCGACGCCAAGCGCCCCGGGAACAACGGTATGTTCGCGATGTCACCCGAATTTTGATCCGGCTTATAAATCTGGGGCCGAACACCGCTATCTCCAAACCTGTCGAAAATCAAAGATGCGCAGCGCCTATGCAGCTGTTCTAATGTCAGACGGGGAAATACTGGTGCGGTGTTAAGCACGTCGATCAGCGCGCCGGTGAACATCGTATAATTTTCAGGCTTCGGCGCGCATGCAGTATCATCAGCGGACGCCGCGCATAGCAACGCCGTGCCGGTATCCGGCAGGTCATCGACAGCGCCTTGCTTTGCTTCTGCGATGAGCTTCTCGCTCACCGCATTGATACCCATAAGATCTTTCATTGCGGCACCTGAAAAGCAGGCATCGATTACATAAAACTTCCGAAGCGCACGCGTTTTCTGCTTGACGGTGCGTTGCAAGTCGCGGAAACGATAGGAGAATTCGGGCGCGTCTTTTTTGAGAGATTTGGCTGCCAGGAAATATGCTCGGTCATCGTCTCTGAAAAAGCCGTGGCCGACATAATATACAATGATGTCGCGGGGTCGCTCGGGCTCTGGTCGAGTTGTCGTTTGATCCAGAAATTTTTCGATCCGCTGGTAGACTGACGTGGGTGGCTCATCAGTGTCGAACAACCAAAGGCAGTTGCCCGGTGGCAGAGAAAAGCCTGACGGATCACAGAAATAGTTATATATTTCCAGAGCCGATTGAGCAAACCGCGGGTTAGACAATTCGCGGGCCCCTGGAAAGTCGCTAGCCCCAATCACGATAACCAGAGTAGTTTTCGGCTCGGTCTGAAGACGAGACATGGTTAGCCTCAACGCTGGTTCTTAGCAAAGGCGGTAGCGATCCTGGCAGCGTCACCCGAGTCACCAGAGAAGATCACTTTGCCGTCCTTGGTCTCAATGTACAGCTTGCCCGGTCGCTCGCGCCCCACAAAATTCGCGATGCCTTTTGCAATGGCGACGATTGCGGGTGCGCCGAACACCAGAACCACGGTTGTGCCGAGGTCCATTGTTTCGGTGTCAACTTTTTTGAGATCAGCCTGAACGTCCGGATCTGCGTTACGCAGCACTTCTAACAAGAGGTTAGCTTTCTCACCCGCCTTGGCAGCACTGATACCCTCAAAACGTACCAAAAATTCATTCTTGTCCATGATGCGTCTTGTTCCATTGATAATTTAGTCGATTAGGTCCTAGTATCTTTTGCTCATCGTGAAAATCGAAGTCAAGGCTGCACCTGTCTCCCTTCGGTGCCATGCGCCAAACTCCCTTGTCGTTTCTAACGCCCCACACTCCTGCCTCACCCTCAGAAACGGAAGTGTCGGCCAACAAGCCTGATGTCCGAATCCGGCCTGACCCGGCTTTTCCAACCGGATGGAGCGTTTCCGCCCCATCCCAATTTTCAGATGTCCACCTGCTCGGCGATCATAAGCGCGTCGTCGACCTCGATGCCGAGGTACCGCACCGTGCTCTCCACTTTCGAGTGTCCAAGCAAAAGCTGGACCGCTCTAAGGTTGCCCGTCTTTCGGTAGATCAGCGTCGCCTTCGTGCGGCGTAACGAGTGCGTCCCGAACAGACTCGCGTCCAAACCGATCATCGCCGTCCAAGTGGAGACGAGCCTTGCATATTGACGTGTCGTAAGGCTCTTTTCCTTACCCCGGCGCCCACCGAAGAGAAAGCTTCCGGGATGCCTTTTCGTGAGGCGAAGATACTCATCGACGGATTGGCGAGATTGTTCAGTGATCTCAAAGCGAACCGGGCGGCCGGTTTTCTTCTGTCGAACCGTGGCTCGCTCCATGGCATAGCCATGGGGCGCAACGTCCTCAACCTTCAAACTCACCACGTCGCAACCGCGAAGCTTGCTGTCGATGGCGAGATTGAACAAAGCAAGGTCGCGCACCTTGCGCTGCATCTGCAACCTGGTGCGGATCGCCCAGACGTGCTTGGGCTGCAACGGCGGTTTCGGGCCAACAAGCTTGCCCTTATTCCAGGGCCTGCGAGCGCCGGGCGAGGCATTTATGTTTTGAACAGTATCCACAGTTTCTCTCCATTTACATCGGGGGAGATTCCAGGATGATGGACGCAAATGCCGCCTGGATAGCACGCACCGCAGAAGCGGTTGGCTCCGACCCAAACGAAAGCGCCCAGGATCAGTGGATGGTTGGTGGGGTGCCGGCTCCACAGCATTTCTTGTATTTCTTGCCTGATCCACATGGACAGGGTTCATTCCGGCCGACTTTCGACGACCGCAACGGCGCTTTTCGAACGGCAGCGGCGGGCGGGTTTCGCCAATAAGCAGCGATCATCCTTACGATGTTTGGAAGTTCCTCAACGATCGCGGCGCGCGTGTCATCCGGCAACATCGTGTCGCTCTCCATCGCGAGCGCCAGAATTTGCAAGGCGACATCGCCCTCGTCGTTGTTTTCGATGAGGGGTCCCAAGCCTCTGCGCAAAGGTTCATGCCCGCGACAAAGCCCTGCGCCCAGCCTTTGCCTAGCGGATCATCGCCGAAATGATCGATCTGCGGTCGATGCGGGGCATCGGCGCTCCGGCGCGCCGCAAGCGCATTCCAATGTTTGCCGAGCAGGTCCATAAAGTATTGGAGCTGCTCCATGCTGTCCCATACAGGCCCCGAGCCGTCCTTGGTCCCCCAAATTTCAGGGAGATATCTCGAAGGCATCACCATTTCAGGGCCGATGACGAGCGCGGTCAAAAATCCGTCGAGCGTCTCGAACGGCATGGCGGTGTCCGGTGCCTGCCGGCTTGCGAGGAAGCCCGATAGCCAGTCGATCTCATCGTCTGCCAGGCGGATGGATCGAGCGGGGTCGTCATCGGGCTCATCGCTTTCCGCCCGCCAGGCTTCCATCGCCTTCTCGCGCCTGCCGATCCAAGCCAGCGCCTCGGCGGGATCGGCGATGGCGCAAATCTCGTCCTCGTCGAAAAGTGCGGGATCGCCCAGATTGGATGCTGCGTGATGAAGTTCGGCGAGAGACTCTTCGTGTTCCTCGGGCGTGCGCTCACCGAAGACGGTCTTCGACCAAACGCGCCGAAGGGCTGGCTCCAACTCGACCGCGCCAAGCCTGATGACCGCCTCTTCCCAGCTCCACCAGACGCAATCGCCGTCTTCGAAGGTGCCCTCGCGCTCAAGACGCGCGAGGAAGTCAAGGGCGCGCTCTCGTGGAACGACGCTGTCGAAGACGCCGCGGGCGAGAACGTCGAACCACGCCCATCGGACCTCGGAAATAAGCTCGTGGTTCTCGATTGCGGCGAAGAGGGCATCGACGTCTTCATCCCACACGCTCAATAGCAAGCGCGTCAGGCTGAGGGATATATGCAAAGGAAATACCGGCTCCAGTTCCTCCTGCTCAAGACCGGTAAGCTTCAGCACATAGGCGTAAAGGCCAGGATGCTTGGACGCCCCGAGAACGGCGAGCCCGCAGCGGAGCAGCGCGTTTTCCTCCGGCAGCAAGAAGACGCCATCACAAAGCTTGTCGACAAGACCGAAGATGATCGGAGCAAGCTGATCTGATTTGGCGACGCCCGCCCGA
The DNA here is from genome assembly GCA_963764115.1 of uncultured Alphaproteobacteria bacterium. Taxonomy (GTDB): domain Bacteria; phylum Pseudomonadota; class Alphaproteobacteria; order Rhizobiales; family Rhodomicrobiaceae; genus Rhodomicrobium. The sequence continues at coordinate 6,609 of CAVXRT010000001.1, read as the reverse complement.
AGGGCGTCCCCGGACGGCGGGTCCGCCGATCTCAGCGCCGACGTGATCTCTTCCAGCATCATGGCGAGAACCTATACAAGCTTTGCGCCCGGCGCGAGCCTCGGCGGCGTCCCGTCCACATGGTTCGCGCAGGAAAGCCGTGCACCTGCGCCCGGAGCGCATCGCCGTTGAAGCAGCGGGGCAAATAGTGCCTCTGCGAATTGGTTTTTTGGGTCGGAAGCTGAAAGGCTCAAAATGAGCATAAGCGGGCCGTTAGACCTCTGGAAGCGGACACACTCGCCGCTGCCTGCAGAAGCACCTTGGCGTCTGCCGCTATGCGCGTTTTGAAAAAAGCTAAGGCAAGCGCTGCTTGTGGGAGCGCCCATTCTAACGAGAGGGGCGTCATAAAATTCAACGTCATAAAATTCAACGCAGAGTGACTGCAAACGCGACGTTGAATAGGAGCCCAGCGGCAAAGTTACTCACTTTGATATTTCAGGATGACGCTTTTTCTATTACACCCCATCATAATCATCGCTGCCGTTAAAAAAGGGCAACAAATGTTAGATTCCATCAACTAAGTGGCTGGCCACTCGGTATTGGACTGAATGGAGCACGTATTCGAATTCACCTGTTTCGGGGAGATTTTCACATGGGTGAAGCAAACCCCAATGCCAAAGAAAGCGGAAGCATACTTGCAGTTGTGACACAACCCCTTACCGCTTATTTTTCGGCATGGAAGGGATTTTGGAAAGAGGATTATACAGCGCATCTGCTTTCATTAAATATAAAATCGAGAGAAATAATAGAACTTATTGTTGCGGCAGGTATTATTTCTACTATTATTTCAAAGCTAACCGCATACGGAAGTGGGGGTGCTGAGTTCACTGGTCTACCAATTATTGATGAGTTGATTTATATCGTGTTTGCAATGATTGGTAGTATCATTGCTGCTTCCTTGATTTACAAGCCATTGATTTGGGCAGGAGGTAAAGGACAATTTCGTCAGGCGGTGATTGGTGCAATATATGCATCGGCGTTAGCTGCGCCAATCGTGACCGTTTTTGGAGCTGTTTACTTCAATATTTATCGAAGTGAAATACCGGTGTCGTACGGGTCCTACGCAAGTACCGGTCTATATTACATGCTGCTTTCAAAAATATATGGACTTTCGATCAATAGAGTGGCGGCCGTTGCTGCGTTGACCAGTTTAGGATTTGTCTTTGTAATAATATGTATGGCAGCTATATTGACCTCGGCCCCTAAGACCCAATACGGCACTACATGTCAGACTTACCTCGGTAGTTGTCCGTCTGGTCACCAACCCGTCGGGTCGGCGTGTTATTGTATGAACCCTTACACGTTTCAGAGTGACATGGGCAGGGTAAAGTAGCTACTAAGAAGCGCATCGGGAGCCGACCGCAGAATCGTTGCTCGAAGGGCGGTGTTTCCGGCGTCGTCGAACTGCGGGCCGTGAAAGGCTCTGAGTGGTCAGAAGAATTGGGCAATAATCTGAGCGGGAGGCACCTACTGGTAAGACGCCTCCGCTTTGGAGCCTGCCATTGTTCGCCTAGGACTGTAACCTGTTCAGTTCAGCCTGAGCGACGGCACGCTCGATCACACTCTTTGGGCAAACTTCAGCAGCCTTGCGAAGCATTGATTGGGCATCCGCCTGTCTATTTTGTGAAATATACCATTCGCCCACATAGAAATAAGCTTGGCACTGCTCATCTGAATTGGCTGCCGCCGCAAGCGCCGAATTAGGCTGCTGCTTGTTAAGATAAAGCTCAAAAACTGCGTAGGGCCATTCTTTGGATTTGAGTCGCAATGCGTTCGCCTCAAGCTCCGAGGCCGCTTTCTCGCCGTGGCGTTCACGGGCAAGAAATCGGAAGATCATCGAATATGGATCTTGTTTTAGGTCAACTGCTTGAAGAAAATCTGCACCGGCATTTGCAAATTTTCCAGCAATAAAATAGGCATGACCGCGATCCATGTAAGCCTCGGCGTCTTTTGGGTTCAAATCGATGACGCGGCTGTAATCGGCGATGGCCCTATCAATGTTACCTTCTCTCCTATAAGCCAAGCCGCGGTTGTAATAGCTGCTTGCAAGATTCGGGTCTAGCTTAATCGCCTCGCTACATTGCTCAATCGCATCATCATAATTACCGTTTTGAATAGAGTGTGAACAATCTCTGTCATATGACCGAGGTATTAGTTTTGGAACCAATAGTGGTATCATGAATATAAATATACTTATTGTAATCAGTGAGAGAATTAATCGACTACTTCTCTGGAGTGATACAAATGGAATGAGATGAGGGTGGGATCTAGAGTTCATTACAAAATATTGATCGATTTTGCCGCCGTACTCATTTTCGGCCCTATCTCGTAGAAGCATTTTATTAAATTCAGATCTAATTTTTTCGGATGCGTTGCCTGCATATATATATGCTAGTGTACCGGTCAAAACAGCTACAGCTGTAATAATCGCGCTTAGAAAGAACCACCTCCAAAATAAAATCTCAATCGCTAGAAAGACGATTACAATGGCTATATAGAAGCGAACCCAACCCTGCTTGGAGTGTGCACCTTTTTGCCATTCGTCGAACTTATCTGATAAATCTGGAGATATCATATTGGTTTCCTCTTGGCTCCGAATAGTTTTAATCGGCCTACCTTTTTATCTTCAAGATTAACTTTTCCAGACAAGAGATCGATAGCTCAATAGAGCTAATCGCCTTTGGTCGGACATTATCGATTATTGCTCTTTTGCTTTCTAATGGAATTTCTCGTATCTGTTTTATTATATTGTTAATTGAGCCTTTTAAATTTTTCAAATTCTCATCTGCAAGCATAGTGCTGTGCCTGGCTAGCAGTTCTAGCGCCTCGGGAGTCTCGAACCTGTCAGATTTTCTTAGTGAGGTAGATTTAACAAAAATAGAAATTGGTGGTATGCATTTTGTTGCTTTCTTTATATAAGGCCTAGCTGCCAGAGCAAAAAGAATATCCCTATTTATGTTAGAGATATTTTCTTGAACTAATGTATCAAAATTATTCTTATTCAACGTTTGAATCTCTTCCTCGTCGAACCAGATGTCCGCCTTATTTATAAAAACCCCGATCACACTCAATCTTAAGGGCTTTTTCTTTTCAATTAGGCTATCTGCGAGGGCTTTATCGATTTGATTAAATATGCCATTCACAGAACCTGGGAAGGCTATGTAATTCTCCTCATCCACCCCATCCTGTCCGGGGCTTGACGTGTAGTCCAAACCGTGCCTGCGGACGAGCTTTCCATTAAGAAAGACAATTAATATTTTTGGATCTTTTTCTAAAATAAATTTTGCAAGCCTTTCATCTGCATAGTTTCCTGGAGGGACCCATATGTTTTTAAGTGTTATTTCCTTATAACCCGGAATCTGGTAGTATATAATAACTCTATGCTCAATCTCCGCTGATGCTTCCCAATTTGGTGGGAGTGGGTGATTACTGAGGTGCTCGACCAAAGCAGTCTTACCAGCTGAAGATTGCCCGCAGATCACGGTACTTGGAGCAGCTAGAAGCGTGACCAATTTTCTTTTTTGAGATGGCAAGCGAGGCCAGACGAGACGAGCAAAAAAGATCCCAACCGAAACAACCATCATAACGAAAGCTAGAAATTGATTAAGATCCTGAAACATGTGGTTAAATTCTCCAACTAGCCATTAATATCAAATGGTTACATATGGCAGTATTATCATCCTACGGAATTCCTGGCATGGCGCATTTTGACGCCTCGGCAAAGATTAGCGATGCGATCCCGCGGAAAGCTTGGCAAGGCACCTAACCGGACACTGCCGAAAGCGATCTGCTCCCCGCGCCCGAAGAAACCCTGTTGATGTGAAAAGGCCTCCACTCCCGCTTTGCATCCACCATTAGAAAGTCCAGCGGATCTCCAAAACGGCCGCTTTCGGCCTTGAGACGAAGCCGTTTATTGCCGGCGAAGCCCCTCCGGCTAAAGCGCCTTGCAGTTCCAGAATGGCACCGTATTCGCAGCAGCCCACTTGAGCCGCTGCAGGATTGCGCCGCTCCCGGTCACGATGACCGCGTGGGTCACCGCAAAGCTCTCCAGACGAGTTCCCGGCCACACCGCGAGCGCCACATACGGCACCACACCTTTCGCATCGCCGCGGAGCTTGATTACCTCAGCATCTTCATGATCGAAGACCCCAAACAGTTCTGGCTCGGTCCAACCCAGTTTCACCGCTTGAACCGCTATCACGCTATCCAGGAAAGCGAGCGCAGCCGCGCGCAGCTTGACGCCGACAGTCGTCTGCGGCGTGAAACCGTGGAGGCGCTGCCGCCAAGTGCCATGTTCTGGATTTCTATCGGCTGTAACGGCAGTACCCTGACCAGCCGTATTTGGAAAAATCAGACCGGATTCAGCCCTAATTTTCAAAAAATGAGGAGGTGTGGTACTGCCAATAGTGCCGTTAGATTTTCGAACAGCGGTAGTGCTGTCGCTCTGGTCAGGGGCCTTTGAGATTTCCGCACGGGCACGCTCCAACCAGGTCCCCATTACGCAGCACTCCGTATTGTAGCTCGCATTGCAGGGTTGATACGATAGCGGGTTGTGCGCCGGCCAGCTCCGGGTCCCGTTCCGCCGATTTCCTCGGACTGCACCCAGCCGCTATCCTCCAGCCATTCGAGGGCGGCGTTGATGGGCTCATCTGTGGTGAGGTACCGCCACTGCCGCCGCCGCACATCACGAACGGTAAAACCGTCAGTCACCGCTCCGGCTTCGATCTTCGATGCCAGCATTTGGGCGGCCCGCAAACCGTGATCGGCAAGCAGGCCGTAGCAGCGCCGAGCGTGGGCCTCCAGGAACTCGCACCATGCCGCGGCCCGCAACGCACAGTCCTGGGTTATGGGGCCATGCGATTTCCCCGCTGCACAATCCAGCAAATGAAATATGAGTGCCAGTGCCGGAAAGAGTTTGTCGTATTTGGCGAGGTGCTGCTCAATGAGCGGGTTGTCCTCGCGCTCATTCCTACCGTGCAGGCCGCTCGACCATTCGATGAAGACGCTTTGGGCTTCGTCGTCGAAACGGAATGCAGGGAAACGATTGAAATCATCGGCCGGCGCCGCGCCCCAGCCCACGGGGTCGAACCCATCTAACTTTTCAAACAGCTCAAAAACCTGCTGCTGAGCGTTCCTGTTGGGAAACTGATCCACATATCGCCAAGGCACAGGGTCCGGGTAAACGAGAAGCTGGAAGCGTTGGAGCATCCCGTCATTGGCAAGCGAATTCGCCGCCTGCTCGAGATACATTGTCAGCTTATCTGGCTGGATGCCGCCGAAGATCGAGACGCACAAATTGGGGATGAAGATCGACCCTCGCCCAATTCGGTCGGTATCGAAAGAGGAATTGCCGTTCCACGCTTCCAGGTAGAACGAACGATCTCCTTCGCGGCCTTCCTTTTCCCAAGACGCCAGAAGACCTGCAAGCTCGTCGCGCATGGTGAGGAGGCCAAAGGGATTATCACGCAACAACTCGCCAGCCTTTTCAACGGTGGTGTCGTTTGTGCGATAACGGCGAAGAGTGGGCCGTTCATCTGGTCCGCCTTTGGCGCTCAATAGCTGACCTTTGAGTTCGTCAAGGCCCGCTGCTTTTTTCTGCGCGCCTCCTCTTTCGTTTTTGACCGCTTGCTTGATGTCCTTCTCGAGTGCCTCAATTCGAGACTGGTGGATGAGTGCGTCCGCCTCGAACTCATTGAGGTTATGTTCGTGCTGCCCTCGCGCGCGTGCGCGATAAGCCGGTCCAACGGCTTCATAGCCGCGCTGACTGAGGGCGTTTTCTTGGTCGACGGCGGTCCAACAATGCCGCCCCACAAGGTTCGCCACCACCGCCCAATCGTCGCACCTTTTCGGTTTGATCGCACACCGCGCGCCGATAACGGTCCCCACGCTGACAAGGGCCGCAGCAGCCACATATTCCACGGCGCATGGCATCCGGTCGGCGATGTCGAGAACCCAATCTTTGAGTGCAGGCGGAAGCAGCACCTCCGCATCGAAAGCCGGGACCGGCAACAAAGGAGCCTCGATGGGCAACGCTTCGCCCCACATAATCGTCTTGGCGTCGGCGGAACGTCAGCGCACGCGCTCTTTGCCGGGCCTTGTTAAGTAGCTACCACGCAAATCGGCTTCGCTAACGCCTGGCGGCAGATCATCGCCCAGATCCCACTTTGCCGGGAAGGTCAGGTGGAACCTCGACTGCTGAGCAGGAGATCGCGCCGGCTTCGCGTGCGAGCTTCTCCACCCTCTTTACGTATTTCAGCCCTGCAGGTCGCTGTCCCGCCAGATAAGAACGCGGCGGCCCCTGAACAGACTCCAATCGGTCGCATTGGCCCCCTCTGCCCCGCCTATCGAGGTAACCGGCAATAACCTCCGGGAAGCGCTTCGCGGCCCCCCTCCGCTGTCTTCTCACCTTCGACAATCAACACCTCTGAAGTCCGATCTATTGATCAGCTGCAAGAGATTGTAAGGCGGCCTTGGCGTTTTCGGAGCGCCTTGCTTCCACCCGCTGCCATCGAATACCCAAGGGCGGAACTCCTTCTTGGGCTTTCCATGTTCATCAGTGCCGAATTGGTC